>CAVXZR010000114.1:0-59944 GCA_963765965.1 uncultured Pseudomonadota bacterium | reverse complement strand
AAAGAATTTTCATCTGTGCCTCTATTGAGCATAGATATCTACCTATGCACCATTGCCAATCTTGGTATATGCTCTAACCCTTAAGTACAATCAACAAAAAAATGGCGTGTACTCTATGGACAAAATAAAAATTTTAATCCTTGCCGCTAATCCCGGGGATACTGGGCGACTTGCTCTAGGCGAAGAATATCAACGTATCCAGGATTTATGGAAAAAATCAGAGTTACGCGGGCAATTTGAATTACGCCATTGTCCGGCTGTGCGCGCTGCCGTAATCCAGCAAGAAATTTTAGAGTTTAAGCCGGCTATTATTCATTTTAGCGGGCATGGCGACGTTGATGGTTTAGCGTTTACGGATGACAGCGGAAAAAAAAGCGCTTGGCTGGAAAAAGAAACCCTGGGTAATTTATTCAAACTGTGTTCACCGCATTTAAAAGCAGTGTTCCTCAATGCTTGCCATAGTTCAGCGCAGGCCGAGGCGATTGCTGAACACGTTGACTATGTGTTAGGCATGAATGCCGACATAGACGATTCAGCCGCGATCAGTTTTGCTAAAGGTTTTTATACGGCTATTTTTGCGAATACTCCCCTTAATTTTGATCTTGCCTTTGCTGCCGGACTTAATCAAATGGAGATCGACCACATCAGCAGCGAAGAACGTCTAAAACCTACCCTACAAAAACGCCGCATAAGCTATGTTCCCGGTTATAAGCACGATGTATTTATCAGTTTTGCCAGTGATGATGAGCTGTGGGCAAAGGCCTTAACCGATTATCTACATAATAATTTAAAACAAAAACTAAACATTGCTGACGGTTTTCAGCTTTATACAGAAGCTGATTTTAACGAACTAGATAATTCCGCCACTTTGTTAGTAATTGCCTCCCCTCCTTATTATCAGCAATATCAAGCGCAGACTGATCGCATCGGCCAATTCGCTAAACAAAAACCGGTTTTTTTAGTGGAACATGACGTTTCTAAACGCCATGAAAGCCTAAGGGGTTTATCCCCGTATAAATTTTGGCGAGATGATGAAATGGAAGGCGTGATGCCGTTAACAGGCGAAGCTTTTATTGCCAAAGAGAATGAATTAGTCACTGCTATCGCAAAGCGCTTAAAAGAAATAAAAGACCAGCAACAAATTCAACTAAACATACAGCAAGTAAGGCTAGAACAACAAGAAAACAGAAAAACCAAACCTGACATCATCCAACCTATAGACGCTTTCGTTTTTTTACACAGCGCTCCCGAAGACCTGGATTTAACCGCCCAGATTTTGCCCATTTTAGATGAAAACGGCATAGACTATATACTGCCATTGAAACGTACTATTGAAGTTTCAGCCAGCGATATACGTCAAGATATAGAAAACAATATCTTAAATTGTGATGCCGTCATTATTTTATACGAGCAGACCACTCCCATTTGGGTACGGGAGCAAATTGGAACCTGTCGTCGTTTACAGCGTAAACGCGATAATCCGTTAAAGATTATTGCCGTTTATAAACACCCGCAAAACCCTGATCTCGATTTAGAGCTGAAAAATTTACATATTTATCCTTGCTCACCCGATCAAATCTCCGGCTATCTCTCTCTATTCATGGAAGCTTTAGCATGAGCAAGCAACCCTACATCGGCTTACGCCCTTTCGAACGCGATGAAACCGATATATTTTTCGGCCGCGAGCAACACTCGGACGAACTGGTCAACCGCTTGGGCGCCAACCATTTTTTAGCGGTTATCGGCAGCTCAGGCTGCGGCAAATCGTCTTTAGTCAAGACCGGCTTAATTGCCGGGTTGGAAGCGGGCTATTTAGCCACAACCGGTACTCACTGGCGTATCGTGGAAATGCGCCCGGGTAATCGCCCTTTTAAAGAGTTAGCGGAGAAACTTGAAAAAGTCCTGGCCGATGTTTTAAGCTCGCAGGAAACGGCTGAAACCTTGCAACAGACTTTACGGCAAGGGTCATTAAGCCTGCATGAACTCCTGGCCCAACATCCTTTGCCTGATAAGGCGCAATTGCTGATTGTTTGCGATCAATTTGAAGAAATATTCCGTTATTCACAGCAAGGCGCAAATTATGAGGCCGCCAACTTTGTCAGCCTGTTATTAGCCAGCAGCAAACCTTACCCTATTTCACCAAAACAACTTTCGCATTCCATCTATGTAGTCATGACGATGCGTTCTGATTTTTTAGGCGATTGCACGCAGTTTGCAGGCTTGTCCGAAGCGATTAATCAGGGTTTGTATTTAACGCCGCGCCTGGATGCGCAGCAATTACGCGAGGCGATTGAAGAACCCGCACTGGTTTTCGATGGCATTGTGGACCTTGGCTTAATTACCCAATTATTGGAAGATGCTGAAAACAACTCCGATCAATTACCGTTATTGCAGCATGTGTTGATGCGTTTGTGGGATTTGGCCGCTGATAACACCAAGACCCTGGATTTAGAGGATTATAATAACGTAGGAGGCTTGAAGAACGCCTTGTCAATGCATGCGGACGAAGCCTATAACGCTTTATCGGACGAGCAAAAAAGCATCGCCCAAAGAATGTTTTGCCTGTTAACCGAACATGACCTAGGCAAACGCGATACTCGCCGCCCGGTTGAATTATCCAAAATCATGTCGTTAACGGAAAAATCCTGCGCAGAAGCGGTTGCCGTGATTGACGTATTTCGCCAGCCCGGGCGCTGTTTTTTAATGCCGCCGCTGGACGTAAACTTAACTCCAAACCACATTATTGACATTTCCCATGAAAGTTTAATCCGGCAATGGCAGCGCTTAAAGGACTGGACAAAAAAGGAAGCCGAAGCCGCCGCAGTGTATAAACGTTTAGCCGATAGTGCGGCACGTTGGCACCAAGGCAACGCGGCATTATTGCAATCGCCCGATTTGGAATTCGCCTTGGCGTGGCAAATGGATTTTAAACCCAGCGCACATTGGGCGGAAAGATATCTCGCCGCCGCGGCGGAAAAAGCGGATGGCGGCGGCTTCAGCAGTGAAAACGCCTCTCCTGAGAAAGAATCCGCAACAACACCGCCTACATTTGCTTTAGTGACAGACTATATAAAACGAAGCCAGGCCGCTAAACAACAACAAATAGAACAGGAACAAACGGAACAGCAACGGAAATTAAAACAGGCGCGGGTGATAACCACCGTATCGGTGGCGGGTTTATTAATAGTTTCGGCTTTGGCTGCCGAGGTTTGGAGCGAAAGAAACCATGCCACGGCAATAGAAAAACAACGCACCACAGAGTTATTTCAAGCTCACCTGACGCATGCGTCTTTGTTGGCGAAAGGTGAAGATTACGCGGAGGCAAAAAAGATTTTAGACCTAACCTATCCTCTGGATAAGGATATTGCCGCCAGTTCTCAACATGCGCGTAATCTATTGGCCGGTTTTACTGAACTTAAGGGCGGACAGGCGGAGCAGGTTTATAAAGGTGCAGGATATCCCTTATTTACAGTGGCAGTCAGTCCCGATGGACAACTATTAGCGGCGGCAGGCGAACACGGTACTTTAGTGATTTTTGACGTGCAAACAGGTAAGCTGGTACAGCGTTTAGAGGGGCATGCCACGGCTGTAATCAATAGTATTGTCTTCACCCCAAGCGGGGAACAATTAATCAGCGGGGGCGATGATAAAAAAATTATTGTCTGGCAACGCCAACAAAACAATTTCAGCTTACAAAATACCTGGCTTGCTCCGGATAAAGTTTGGGCTGTAGCCATCAGTCCCGATGGTAATACCCTGGCTAGCGGCGGAACTGATAGGAACATTACCTTATGGGAATTGGTCAGCGGTAAAGCCATGACAACCTTGAGCCGACATACGCAAACTATTGCAGTTGGTGGACTTAGCTTTAGCGCCAATGGCAACACTTTGGTCAGTTCGTCTTATGATGGTACCGCGATTATTTGGCAAGTGGCTACCGGTACAGCTTTGCAGGTTTTAACAGGACATACGGATAGGGTTGAACCCGCAGCTTTAAGTTCGGACGGTAAAACGTTGGTAACCGCTAGTGATGATAAAACCCTACGGTTATGGGATGTAGACACAGGCAGAACGCTTCGGGTATTAACCGGACATAAAAATAGTGTATTTGCTACGCGTTTTTTGGCAAATAGCACTTATATACTTTCAGGGAGTTTTGACCGTACCATCAGGCTATGGGACAGTCAAACAGGCGTTGCTTTGCGTCAGTGGCAAGGTCATGATGCAGGAATAAGTAGTCTTGCAATTTACGCAAATCAGCTTTTTTCTGCCGGCAATGATGGTACGGTGCGGCGTTGGTCTTTAGCCTTGCCTTATCAACTAGCCATTGCATTACCAGGTGAAGCAGAAGCTAATGCTATCGCGCCTGATCTTAGCAATATTGTCGTTGGATTTGCCGATGGCGCTTTGCGTTACTATGACCTGGCTACAGGGCGCACGCTATGGCAACAACAAAACGCCCATGAAAATAAAATAAAACGGCTTGCTTTTAATACCCAGGGTGATTTATTAGCTTCGGGAAGTTTCGATCACTCCGCTAAAGTCTGGCGTGTGGTCTCCGCACTGCCAAGCGCTCCTCTTGCTCAAGGAATGAGCTTACAACTACAGCAAACTTTAACAGGACACACAGGCGCTGTTAACGCGCTTGCCTTTTCTCCTAACAGCCAAACCGTGGCCACTGCAGGCTATGAGGGCACGATTGGTTTATTTGAATTAGGTACAGAAAAACAGGAATTCATTACTGCTCATACTGAGTGTCAAAGTACAGAGTGCACTGTAGCAGCAGTCAGTTTTAATAAAGAGGGCACACAATTATTGAGCAATGGTACTGTAGACCGCAGTGTGAAGCTTTGGAATTTACAAACTGTTCACCCTAGCCTATTCAAGGATTTCCCGAAAGCCGACGATGAGCTAACGTGGTCCAGCTTTAGCTCCGATAATCAACTAATAAGCACTGTCGGGCGCGGAGGAGTTGTACATATTTATAACACTCAAAGTAATCAACATAAATACGATTTACCCGGACATGAAAGCACCATATATAGATCAATTTTTACCCCTGACAGTTCGTTGTTAGCTACCGCTGGTGCGGATGCTAATATCAAACTATGGAACTTAGATAATGGCAAGGAATTATTAACTTTTCGTCTCCCTGCAAATCCCTACCCACCAGTTGTTCCGATGTGGGACTTTGACTTCCGTTGCCAAAAAACCTGCCTCCTTGCTGTGCCGCTAACAGCAGGTAAACTGTTGCTGTATCAATTCGCTTACGAAGACAAACTGCAATTTGCTAACGATAAAGCCGAACAGAAGCGCACGTCGCAGGCCTTGTGGCAAGATTACCTGGCTATGGTAGATACCTTACAGCGGCAAAACGCCCTGCCATCCGCATTACAAGCCCACCGGGAAGCCGATGTCATCGGCAATCCTTTGATAGAGGCCTATCCTGACGACCCAGCAATTCAAGAACCCGCGATACACAGTTTCTACCAAAACGCGCAACTGCAAAAAAGCTTAAACCAGGTGCCTGAAGCGCTAACTGCCTATCTAAAAACGATTGAAGCGAGCGAAAAGTCTTTAAAACAAACTCCGAACAGTCAAAAACTACAGACAGATTCACTTTCATTGTTTATGGAATATACAGATTATCTAAAAGCAAATAAACAATCCGAAAGAGCCACCGAGATTCTGCAACGTTTGTTTGCCTTGCCTTTGACTGATGTTAATTTGCTGGTTAGCCGCGCTGAATTTGCCAATCAGTCGGGTAATAACGATGCATTGGAACATGATTTAATACAGGCTTCTGAAAAGGTAGATAAACAAAATGCTGAGCAACTCAATAATGTCGGTTACGATCTTGCAAACCTGACTCATCATTACCCGCAAGCCTATCAGTTACTTAAACAGGCATTAGCTTTAAAACCGGAAGATGCCAATATTATGGACAGTTTGGGTTGGGCCGCGTACAAAATGGGCAATAATCAGGAAGCCCTGGACAATTTACAAAAAGCCTATACAAAAGCGTCAGAAATGTCTAAAAATGATGCTGCGGAAAACACTACTCATTTGGGCGAAGTATTCTGGGCTATAGGCAATCAGAACCAGGCCACGGAACTCTTCAAAAAAGCATTACACGATTATCCTGATAGTGAACTTGTTAAAAAAGCGGCTATTCAGTTTGCCCCGGAGTTATTGAAGAAATAAAACAGCCGAACGAAGCATTATGCTAAACCAGCCGTTAATCCAGTCTCTTAGAGGCGATCTGTTTAGGGAGAAAAATCATGTCAATTATAAAAAGCACGGAAACCATTAACGGTGAAGAAATCGCCATCTTTATAGAAAGCAACCTGCAAACTCAGGATACCAACCGTGCAACGCGTGGCAATGCAGTCACCGATGCGCTAATAAATGCGCAAGGTGTTTTCAGCAGCGGGGTTAATCTGGTTAGGCATTGCGCCATGCAGGTTGTTGAAGGGATACAAAATCTGGATGAGCACCTTAAACCCGAAGAACTGGAAGTGCAATTAGCCATTAAACTGGGTTCGGACGCCGGCGCGGTACTGGTCAAGTTGAGCGGTGAAGCCCAAATGCAGGTAACGATGAAATGGAAACTTAAAAACCAGGGCAAGACCGGCTAAAGTTGTCGTTTTCTGAACATAATTGGCCGGGATGACATAGCTAATCATCCGGCCTTGCCGTTTTGAAACGGGCAGACGCTCCCAATAGGCCGACCCCGAAGAAAGCCGTGCCGACCAGGGTGAAACGCACATTCATCTCCTTGATGGGCAAGTCGTCGGTCGCATAAAGCATGATAATGACGGCGACCGATCCCCAGCCAAGAAAACGCAACACAGCAGACAAAATGAGTTTTCCCAGATCTTCCGTTTCGCTCGCCGGCGTGTCCATTCGATAAGCCACAAAACCGCACACCAGCGCCGGCAGAATCCCCCAGCGCATATGTTGCATGAAGCTTTCCAGAAAATTGAAATATTCCCGGCGGTAGAAAGTTAACTCGAGAATAAGCGCCGATGCCGTGGTGCTGACAATGAAGCCCATGATCATCATGGCCATATAGAACCCATAGTAGCGATCGGATTGCTTGCGTTGATGCCTGAAAATAAGCGTCCGTGAAATAAAGACCAGCGCGATCGGCAGGACATAGATCGCAATGGCATAAGCGACCCAGCGCAGCGTATTGTAATCAAAATGCGCCAGCGGTTTATCGGGAAACAGGAACTCATTGTGTAGCGAGACCGAAATCTCTCGGCCCAACATGACGCCGATGGCGGTGGCGGCCGTGAACAGCAGGATATATTTATAGGTGTGTTTCAGGCGGGCCTCGTGGATGTTGCCGCCGAGCTGCTTCACGGTTGCCCAGATATCATTCTCGCTTGCGCTCCCGAACACAACCAGAGAGGCGAGTAAGCGGCAGAGCAGACCGGTAAGGTGGTCCAACTCCTTTATCAGGTTTACCGTCTTGGTATAGTGTGGCTCCGCTTTCTTCCAGACCGCCACTTTTTCCGACATCGCATTGTAGGAGATACAGATCGTTCCCCATTTCAGAGACGGTTCATTGAAAAAACGGCTAAAAGAGGTTTGGTTGGCGTAGTTCTGAATCTGATCAAAAAGCAGGCTGTTATGAGCCCATTTATACTCGACCGTGGCGCTGGATTTTTCGAAATCGCCGGGGTCGATGCTCGCCACCAACAGGCGATTGGCGATTTGCGCTTTTAAGTTATCGTTGACCGCCGACAATCTCGATGTAATTAAAGCGTTATAAACCTCTACCGCTTTGGTCGGAATTGCGAAAGCGTCATGGATGCTGTCCCTCAAAATCAGTAAGGGATTAAACCGGCTTTCCCAGGCGATAAAAAAAAGAAACAGCCCGGCGGCAATCAAAGGGATGATCGTGTCGCCGTCCAGGCCATTCATAAGATTCACCAATTCCCGGGAGCGGAGGTTCTTCACGATGAGTGTCACCAGCGGTTCCAAGGGCAGCCACCGCCAAGTCAGCAACCAATAAAGTATTGCCATAAACGCGCAGTACGAGGCTATGCCTGTCCAGTAGGTGCTCCTGCGGATAAAGTATTGGGGTAGCGTCGGCTCATCGCCTAACTGAATCCGGCGTTTTTGGAAGGACCGATAAGCGAGGAAAAATGCGGCGCCGGTTCCAAGAAACTGCACTGCAAAGTTTATAAAGAGTTCGACAGTCATCGTGCGGCTGCTCCTAGGTGCATTTCACAAGGTTTCGAGTGTAGTAAAAATGTCATATCCTGCCTGATTATAAACGCACTTATTAAACAATTCCGGCCGTTTTTTACGCCAGCTCTGTAAGGCCTGGAGTCGTCCCGACATAGTGCGTAAAGGCCTCTTCCAGGCTTTTTGGGGTGAAGCGGGGTGTTACTTCCCGGTTCCAAAATTTGATGTGCGATGATTATAGTTGATACAAATCCCGCAGTATAAAAAAATAAACATGATGAGCTATGCTCTGAGAAGTCTAGAATAGGTGTAAGTTTAAAAAGTGTTGTTATCTCCCTATTTGCGTAACCGGATCGCTATGGCCTACCCAATCGAAAAGAAACTGGTTATCGCCGTTTCATCAAGCGCGCTGTTCGATCTCTCCGAGTCGCATGCGGTTTTTATGAAAAAAGGCCCAAACGCCTACAAAGACTTTCAAATCGACAATTTGGACAAGGTGCTTGACAAAGGCGTTGCCTTCCCGTTTATCCGCCGATTTTTAAACATTAACAAACACTTTCCGGAGCAAGCCCCGGTTGAAGTGGTGCTGCTGTCCAGGAATTCAGCCGCCACGGGCAAGCGTGTATTCCGTTCCATCGCTCATTACGGACTGGCTATTTCCCGGGCGGCATTCAGGGAAGGAAAATCGCCATATACCTATATTCAGGCGTTCAATGCCTCGTTATTTCTTTCCGCCAATGAAGAGGATGTGCGGGAAGCCATTTCAAAAGGCTACCCCAGCGGCACTGTATTGCCTAGTAAAGTCGTCGATCAAGCGGACAGTGAAGAACTCGTGATTGCCTTCGATTTTGACGGCGTGATTGCCGATGACGAGTCGGAAACCATTTACAAAAATAGCGATTTACCGTTGTTTAAACAGTATGAGGTGGCGAATTCTCACATCCCGCATAACCCTGGACCCTTGGCTGATTTATTCAAAAAGCTTTCCTACCTGCAAGCGCTTGAAAATCAGGAGCAAGAAAAAAACCGGGATTATCAACGCATTATCCGAACGGCCATCGTCACCGCCAGAGGCGCACCTACTCACGAAAGGGTCATCACAACGCTTGAACACTGGGGCGTCAGCGCCAACGAGACTTTTTTTCTCGGCGGCATGAAAAAAGACCGGATACTTTCCATTTTAAGACCGCATATATATTTCGATGACCAGAAAAGCCATTTAGCATCCGAAGCGGGCGATATTCCTATGGTTCATATCCCGTTTGGCATAGCAAATGAATAGGAGCGACCGAATAATATGCAGTGCATCGATCCGAAGTTAGAAGAACAACCGGATTTTTCCCGGCTTAGTCCTTACCCACTGGAATCCGTGCCACCCAGACCGAATCCAGATTCAGTGTTTTTTTAACCCTTGCCGCATAACCGGCCGCTTCGTACTGGCTTTTAAAGCCATCGACACTGAGCCGGTACCAGTTCTCGCCTTTCGATTCGGATTTACTGACTTGAGCAGGCACGCCTTTGGCAGCAAATTCTTCCGCTTTGCGCTTTGCATACCAGTCCTGTTTAAAGGCAATCAAATTGACCGCCCAGTTTTCCGTTACCACCTTAGGCGCTTTCTTTTCCGGTTTAGACGCTACCGGCGCAACGGCTACCAAGGCTCTGTTCTTTTGCAGCGCTTTCAGATTATTCTCCAGCGCCTCAATGGCGGCACCCATTTGCATGTTCTGACTACTTAACTCTGCCATCTGCTTGCCGACATCGCCGTCTGCCTTTCCCGTGCCGGAATCGCCCTGTAAGGTTTTTTTGATCTCGGCGATTTGAGTGGCCGCAACACTGCTGGCCACAGACAGTTCATCCAATTGTTTTCGAGTCATTTCTTTATCGGCTGCATCCCCGGCAGGTGCTGCGTTAACCTGCTCCTGCAATTTACCGATAACCTGCGTCAATTCACCCACCTGCGATTTGGCTATAAAGCCCTGAAAGCCCAAGCCGCTGCCTATCAATAGCGCAGTAACGGCAAGCCCTGCCGCAATATAAGCAGCAATAGGTTTTTTATTGCCTAAAGCATCGACGGCACGTTTGGTTTTTTTCTGCTCGGTGTGTAAGGTTTCGATTTCGCTAAGGGTGCTCGCCAGTTCTTCTTTACCGGCTTTTTCTGTCATTTCCTGCCTGACAACCTGGATGTGTTTTTTTAAAACCATGATCTGTTTGTTAAGCTCAGCAAGCTCGGCACTATGATCGATCACAGCCGCAACAGAGGCGGCTTTTGCAACTTCAATTTCCGGGGCGATAGCTGGCGGTTCGGATACATGAATCGCCTCTTCCTCCCTGACGGTTACCGCTGCGGATAGCGGTTCGGTAACTTCTTCGACGGCAGCGGCTACAGATAATGTCTCGGGATTGGATAATGGCGGCGCGGTAGCCTGAACATCGTCATCGCTGTAGAACTTGTCGATGACCGGTTCGCTAAGCGCCGAAACCGGAATATCGTCATCCGAGGAAATATCGAAATCTTCCATCAGCAAATCGGGGCGATTATCTGCCGGTTGAAACAGGCGTATCGTCGGAAAATTCGTCAATCTCGGCCATAACGCCGTTGTCATCAGGTTGAATATCCGAAACCAAGGCAGGAAAATCCAGGTTTTGATCGGTTCGATCGGCGAATTCGTCTATGTCCTCCACTCTTTCCAAAGCGCTTAATTCAGGGGTGGTCACCTCGTCTATGCTTTTCACCTGTCGATTTTCATCATCGACGCCTATCAATTCCTCAAATTCATCGAATAGAGGTTCGGCTTGGCGAGTGGGCGTAATTTGAAAATCGGCAAGTACTTCATCGAAATCGCCGGTCTTGTTCTTGTCCGCGAACTCCTCGGCTATCAGGCTATCGATATTAAAGCTATCTTCTGCGGATTTCTCCTCGACAGGCTGAAAATGATCGGTCATTAACAATCGATCTATGGCATCGTCGTCTTCGATTGTGTCCGTTTGTTTCTGCGGTGCTTCGCTATTATTCAGCATCGCTTCCAGATCGTCAGCGAAAACATCCAGCTTTTTTTTATTTTTACCCTTGGTAGAGTCTGCCATTTCTATATCTCAATAGTTAAGCGTAGCAATCAGTGTATGGTCCGCTGTTATTTTACTGCCGTTAGCAGCGCATTCACTTCCTGGCGGTGTGTCAATTCGATTTGCTTAAAACCCGCTGCCGCCATCTGCTGCAAGGCTTTCGCTTCGCGCATGATATGATTTTCCGATTCGTCGTTAAATAAATGCACAATCCAGTGTTCGAGCAGATCAAGACGATTTATCGGGGTTAACACTCTAAAATAGCCCTCCACTTCCTGCTGAACGCACCTGGTATGCGCGGACACATCATCCAATGCGTAGCGGTCGCCGTTGATAAACCGTCCGCCGGGTTTTAGCACCCTAAATATTTCCTGGATCACCTGTTGGCGATAGTCGTTTTGAAAATTGTGCAGTGTGTAGGCCGATGCCAGTAGATCGATGCTGTCGCTTACCAGCGTTCGCAACGCGGTTAAAGCGTCGTCACCGCAAAATTCCAATCTACCGGCGTCAGACCATTGCTTGAGATTTTGTCTGGCCTGATTGAGCATGGCCGGTTCGTTATCGACACTGAGAACCGTTAGCCTATCATCGGCTGACAGGATGGATAGCGTCGTAATGCCGGTCCCGCCGCCTAACTCCACAACCCTGACAGCCTCCGGATATTGCCGGCAAAATTCGCCGGTCGCTTCACCTACCAGACGGCTCATTTCTGCCGACAGCGGACTAATCAGCTTTAACAGGTGGTAATCGCTGCCAATCACACCGGAAAAAATCGCGTCATAAGCTATAGCGGCCATCATGACTGAAGTTTTAATTTCTGTTTTGCATCGTAAATAGCCAATTGTTCGGCTGTGGCTTCCACCTGATAAAGGTTTTTCCAGTCGTTATAAGGCATTCCGTAAATCGCTTCTCTGGCCTGCTCGTAATTGAGCTCCACTCCGAGCTCCCCTGCCGCAGCGGCATACCATTTCGCCAGACAGTTTCTGCAAAAATCACCGTGGATCATCAGTTCGATATTTTGTACTTCCGTATGCGTTTGCAGATGTTGAACCAACCGTCTGAAAGCGGCTGCTTCGAACTCGGTCTTAATATCGTTACTCATCAAACCTCTCCTAAAAGCTTTATTTTAGCAGTAAAAATAATCGAAAGCTTTTTAGCGAGTATACTTATCGAAAATCAATGGCGGCTGTGAAACGAGGACATCAATAGGTTTATGCAGGCCGTAGACGGTTTTGCATACTCTCTTCAATTTTGCAGGAATTCGCGGCTGTCGAAATTTCAAATTTTTTTGGTGTTTTTCCTTATTTTTTCACGTTTTTTTTAACCCGAATATGATAGTTTCCACATGTCCAGGTGTTTTTGTATACAATTTGCAATCAAAATCATACAATGATCTAATAACCATAGCCGCCTGATCGTTTCGTGAGCATCATACATAGTTCGTCCCTAGCTTATTCTTCTGTTGCTTCCAGCAAGCTTCGGTCGGGGCGTGCAGAGGTTAGCGGCTCATCGTCGCTCGATACGGATAACATCGATTCCGTTAAACCAGGCAGACAGCTTTCCGTCCAGCCTTCCAGTACCGAGCAGATTAAAACTGCGCTGAACAACGCCGGTTTGAACTTTGAGGATGTTTCTAATCAACCCGGCAATACAGTGACGCAGAAAGCGCTGAATGCTTATAGACAAAATCACAATCAGGCCGGACAACTTCAGGTTGCTGAATCCATTTCGGGAATCGATGTTTACGCCTGACCTTCAAATCCTTAACTTTAAATCATGAAGCCGATTCTAGAATTTTTTCCTATCGTTCTTTTTTTCGTTGTCTATAAAATTTACGACATTTATACAGCCACCGCCGCATTGATTGCCGCTACCGTTTTTCAAGTTTTGACTTACCGGCTCCTGTATCGGAAAGTGGAAACCATGCAATGGATAACGCTCGGGCTGATATTGGTTTTTGGCGGAGCGACGTTGTATCTTCGCGATGAACAATTCATTAAATGGAAACTGACTGTAATCGAGTGGCTTTTTGGGGGAGCATTCCTGGCCAGTCAGTTTGTAGGCAAAAAAACCTTTGCCCAGCGTACTATGGGGGCGATGTTCGAACAAATGATGGGCGACAACTTCAATTTATCCAGCTTGACCTGGAAACGCCTGAATCTCAGTTGGTCCTTATTTTTTATCGGTGTCGGCTTTCTTAATATTTACGTGATGTCCAATTACAGTACCGACGATTGGGTCACTTTTAAAACTTTTGCCGTACCGGCAATGATGACTGTTTTCCTGATAGTGCAGACAGCTTTTATTTATTATTTATTTAAAGATGTCGTTTCTACAGAGATTAAAAAATAATGCTTTACGCCATTATCTGTGAAGACGTTCCCGATAGCCTGGCAAAAAGACTATCCGTCCGCCCCGCACACCTGGAAAGACTTAAGATTTTGCAGGATCAGGGACGCATGATTCTGGCCGGACCGCATCCGGCAATCGACGCCGCCAATCCCGGCGATGCCGGTTTCACAGGCAGCTTGATTGTCGCCGAGTTTGCCGGTCTGGCAGAGGCTCAAAACTGGGCGGATGCCGACCCCTATATAACTGCCGGCGTATACGCCCGCGTTGTTGTAAAACCTTTTAAACAAGTATTTCCGCAATGACAACCGAACATATCAGACAAAAGTTAAATGAAGCGCTTTCGCCGGACATAATCGAAATTATTGACCAAAGCGCCGCCCATTCCGGACACGCCGGTAATCAAAAAGGCGGCGGCCATTATTATGTCACGCTTGTTGCCAGCTGCTTCGACGGCAAATCACCGCTGCAACGGCATCAGATGATTTATCAAGCACTGAACGACATGATGAAAGAAGAAATCCATGCTCTCAGTATTAATGCTTTAACCCCCTCTGAAAACACCATAGGAAATCAATCATGAAACTAAAACTCATCCCGTTAATTTTAGCGAGCGCCACCCTGCTGCCGGGCTGCTTCGAGGAAAAACCCAAGGAAACCGAAGCGGCTGCGCCTGCCGTTACAAAAGCAGATGCGGTGGCTTCCGTTAACGGAACTTACATCGCCAAAAAAACGCTGGATACCCTTGAAAAAGAAATTTCAGAGCGTAGTCAAGGGCAAACTTTTCCTAAACAGCAATTACTGGATGAATTGATTCAGCGCGAACTGTTGATTCAGCTAGCCTTGCAAAAACATTTGGATAAATCGCCTGAAGTTCTCGAACGTCTGGCTACCGTCAGAAACTCCCTGCTATCGCAAGCAGCTCTTCAGGATTATCTGAAAACGAACCCTGTGACCGACGAAGAAATAAAAGCAGAATACGATTCAAAAATGGCAAACATGGGCAACGAATACAAAGCCCGCCATATACTGGTTAAAACCGAAGACGAAGCTAAAAAGCTGATAACCGACCTGGATAAAGGCGGCGACTTTACCGCTTTGGCTAAAAAACACTCCATCGATCCAATGGGCGCCGAGGGTGGCGACTTAGGCTGGTTTACCACAGACAGAATGGTTGCCCCCTTCTCGGAAGCGGTTGTCGCTCTGGAAAACGGCAAATACACCAAACAACCGGTACAAACCCAGTTCGGCTGGCATGTGATCTTGAGAGAAGAATCCAGACCGCTGACACCGCCGCCTTTAGATGCAGTTAAAGATCAAATCCGTTCTATGCTGCAACGTCAAAAAGCGCAAACCATGCTTGAAAATATGCGTAAAACCGCACAAGTCGAAATACTGTTGCCGCCAGAACCGGCTCCGGTTGCAGAAAAACCCGCCGAGGCAGCCAAACCGGCTGCTGAGGCTACGCAACCGGCTGACAAGGCTGCTTTAACCGAAGCACCGGCCCCGGCATCAGCGGTTCCTGCCGCACCAGCTACGCAAAGCGCACCGGCAACGCCGGCAGCGGCAAAATAAAACTGCTGTATAAACAGGGCGAATTTCCGCCCTGTTTAAGTTAAAGATCCTGTTGGGTCTGCAAAAACCGTAGGGTGGATGCCGAAAGGCGATCCACCTTGCACGCGGGGCATCGACAATCCGGCTGCATTTCTAACAGGTCATTTAAAACGAAAAATCCGAACGCTCATTGGCTTCGAATTGGGTGGAACCCTTTCAGGTTCCACCCTACAATTGTCCCCCGATAACCGCAATATCGTAGCAAAAAGTAGGGTATGCACTGCATACCTTTAAGGCGCGATGCACGGTCAAGGCTTTAAAAGGCATGCAATGCACATACCCTACAGCTGGCGGATTGCTTTAAACAGCAACCAAAACGCCGCTCAGCACGGAAACAAGGCGTCGAAAATCTTTACAGCCAATAAGTTTTTCTCATAGACCGGCAAAACCTGTTTTAAAAATCTTCGAACGAAATCCCTCCTCAATCTCTTACCGCTCAAGATATTGGTTTAATTAAGTTTTTTCATTAAAATCTACGTATTTCAAGAGTTTATACCTGCCCGGATAGCCTTTTTAAGCATAAGCACCGATGAAAAGCGGCCATAAATCCGGAACAAAGCGTCAGGATTTTTTACATAATATAAAAACAGGCAGAGCGGGGATTATTAAGTGCGTTACTATCTGATTTAACAAGATTTCTATCGATAAAACCCGGAATGCCATGGCGTCATTCAAGGGTTGCAGGCCTAAAGACCAAGCCTAATATGTCAGTTTTTTTTACTTATTAAATCGGCCGTCAAATATAAAACTTAAAGCCGGTTATAAAAAATTATAACTTAATTAACATGTTAGATACTTTTAATCATTGTCTAAATTAAGCTGGCATATATTCTGCTTTGATATGAACGGCAACACTCGACACTGTAGCGCTTGCCACGCATATTGAAACGACCCCGGTTCAGGTCTAATTCAATAGGTATTTTATCAACTTACAAACACAGGATAATTCATGAAACGCACTACATTAGCCGCAACCGTCGCGCTAGCCGCCCTATTCAGCGCCAATACTCAGGCCAGCACCCAGACTTACACCGAAACGGGTAGCGACGGCATGGGCGACTCGTTCAGCATCACCTATCAATACGACAACGTAGCGGACGTCGTAATAGGCGCAACCGCCGGCAGCTTTACCGACGCCAGCGGCTCCTACGCCGGCGTTGACATCCTGTTTCTTGAGCAGCAGATTACGCCCGGTGTTAATGGATACGGATTCATAAACCTAACCAATGATGGTATTATTGAAATAGCTCTCAGCGCTACCGCTATCCCGGAGGCAGTTCCAGTAACTAGCGGTATTTATGCAGCAACTTTTGACTCGTTATGGCAGACAACCTATTTTGATCAGCCGGCAACTGTTCCTGAACCCTCCAGTCTTGCCGCGCTATCCATCGGCTTTATGGGCTTGGTTGCCGCAACAGGCAGAAGAAAACAAGCTTAAGCTTGACGAAAGGAAGCCCGGTAAGGTGAGATAGGCTTTGCCGGGCGTTGTTAACAGGGTGCGGCTGCGCATACCTTTAAGGCGCGATGCACGGTCAAGGCTCTAAAAGGTATGCAATGCATACCCTACGGCTCATTGGCTTCAAATTTGGCGGAAGCCTTTTAGGTTCCACCCTACTCTACTCTCCTGAAAACCGGCATTGAACTATAGTTTGATAAACCAAGCCGTAGCGTTACACAAGCTGATGTAAAAATAGTTGTTAATAAAAACGATTATCATTTAAAATATACTTCCATCTCGAACTTACCGGCATAAAATCAGTCTTAAATTTTATTTAATGTTTATGTGAGGAATATCGCGGCATACAGCCGCCGGTCAAATTGCAAAGTGGTGTTTGTTCGTGATTAAATACCTGTTGCAAAATTTTCGTCATTTAATTCAGAGCCGATGATGCAAGACTATCAAAATCAAAAATCCACAGTGATGGAAATACTGGATGCCCATAAAACCATGCCGGGAAATCTTTTACCGATTCTGCACGGCATTCAGGACACTTTGGGCTATATACCGCCGGCTGCTGTAGAAGACATCGCCAGGAATTTACACCTTTCAAAAGCCGAAGTGCACGGCGTAATCAGTTTCTATCATTATTTTCGCGAAACCCCACCCGGCCAACACACCATTCACGTTTGCCGCGCCGAATCCTGTCAGTCCATGGGTAGCAAATCGCTGGAAAACCACGCCAAGCAAAAACTCGGCATTGATTTTCACGAAACCACTGCCGACGGCCAATTTTCGTTGGAACCCGTGTATTGCCTTGGCAACTGTGCCTGCTCGCCGTCGATCACCATCGATAAGGAAGTCTACGGACGCGTCACGCCTGAAAAATTCGATCAATTGCTAGCTTCATGTAAAGGTGCCGAATAATGACCCGCCTATTTATTTCCCGCGATTCAACCGCCCTATCATTAGGCGCAGAGAAGGTCGCTAGTACTTTTACGGAACTGGCTACAGGCAAAGGGCTGACGATAGACATCGTCCGTAACGGCTCGCGCGGCCTTTTCTGGCTGGAACCCCTGGTTGAAGTGCAAACCGCTCAAGGCCGGGTGGCTTATGGTCCGGTTCAAGCTTCGGATGTCGAATCCCTGCTGGATGCCGGCCTGTTGGAAGGCGCACGACATCCGCTTTATCTGGGCAACATCGAAGAATTGACCTATTTCAAAAATCAACAACGTCTGACCTTTGCCCGGGTCGGCCTGACAGATCCGGTTAGTCTGTCCGATTATCTGGCAAATGACGGCTATCGCGGCTTAAAAAATGCATTTGCGCTGCAACCGGCGGAAATCGTCAAACAAGTCAGTGATTCCGGCTTGCGCGGCCGCGGCGGTGCGGCGTTTCCGACCGGCATTAAATGGAACACCGTGCTTAACGCTCCTGCCGAGCAAAAATACGTCGTCTGCAATGCCGACGAAGGCGATTCCGGTACGTTTCTCCGACCGGATGATCATGGAAGGCGATCCGTTTGTGCTGATTGAAGGCATGACTATCGCCGGTTTGGCGGTCGGCGCCACTCAAGGCTATATTTATTTGCGGGTCGAATATCCGCATGCCTATATCGCACTGAATCAGGCTATAGAATCGGCCAATAAAAACGGCTATCTGGGCGAAAATATTCTGAACAGCGGCAAAACCTTTCATCTGGAAGTCCGGCGCGGCGCCGGGGCTTATATCTGCGGCGAAGAAACCTCTTTGCTGGAAAGTCTGGAAGGCAAACGCGGCCTGGTGCGCTTCAAACCGCCGCTACCGGCCATTGTCGGCTTATTCGGCAAACCGACCGTCGTCAACAACGTCATCTCCCTAGCCTCGGTGCCCGTGATTCTGGACAAAGGCGGCGAATTTTACCGGAATTTCGGCATGGGCCGCTCGCGCGGCACCTTGCCCTTGCAACTGGCCGGCAACATTAAACATCCCGGCTTGTTCGAGGCGGCTTTCGGCATGACCTTACGGGAACTGCTTTATGATTACGGCGGCGGCTCGGCCAGCGGACGGCCGATTCGCGCCGTTCAGGTCGGCGGCCCGCTGGGCGCATATCTGCCGAATCGCAATTCGATACCCCGCTGGACTATGAAGCTTTTGCGGCAATTGCCGCGGTGCTGGGCCACGGCGGTATCGTGGTGCATGACGACACAGTCGATATGGCGGATATGGCGCGTTACGCGATGGAATTTTGCGTGGAAGAATCCTGCGGCAAATGCACACCTTGCCGAATCGGTTCCACACGCGGCGTTGAAGTCATCGACCGGATTGTCGATGGCGTTGAAAAAGACAAAAACACGGAATTGTTACGCGATTTATGCAATACCATGACTTTCGGTTCCTTGTGTGCGATGGGCGGCATGACACCGATTCCGGTGTTGAGCGCGCTGAATCTTTTCCCCGAAGACTTTGGCCTGCAAGACCGCAAAGCCTGATCGTTACCTGGAGATAGCTTATGTCAGCCAATAAAGAAATTGATTTTGGGACTCCCGCAAGCGCGTCCCAAGATAAAGTCACGCTGGAAATCGACGGCCGCAAGATCACCGTCAATGCCGGTGATTCCGTGATGCGCGCCGCGGCGGAAGCCGGCATCAGCATCCCGAAATTATGCGCCACCGATAGCCTTGAACCTTTCGGCTCCTGCCGCATGTGCCTGGTGCAAATCGAGGGCGCGCGCGGCTATCCCGCCTCCTGCACCACCCCGGTTGCGGAAGGCATGAAGGTCTGCACCCAAAACGGCAAGCTGGCCGAAATCCGCCGCGGCATTGCCGAATTGTATATCTCCGATCATCCTTTGGACTGCCTGACTTGCGCCGCCAACGGCGACTGCGAATTGCAGGACGCTGTCGGCGCAGTCGGCCTGCGCGAAGTGCGCTACGGCTATGAAGGCGACAACCACCTGGATTCTGAAAAAGACGCCAGCAATCCTTATTTCAGCTTCGACCCGGCAAAATGCATCGTTTGTTCGCGTTGCGTCCGCGCCTGCGAAGAAGTGCAAGGCACTTTTGCGCTGACTATAGATGGCCGCGGTTTCGGTTCCAAGGTGTCGCCCGGACAAAACCAACCGTTCATGGAATCGGAATGCGTATCTTGCGGAGCATGCGTACAAGCCTGCCCGACTGCGACACTGATGGAAAAATCCGTTATCGATAACGGGCAGCCGGAACACAGCACGATTACCACTTGCGCGTATTGCGGCGTCGGCTGCTCATTCCGCGCCGATATGAAAGGCGAACAACTGGTGCGCATGGTTCCCGATAAAAACGGCCTGGCCAATCACGGCCACTCTTGCGTGAAAGGCCGCTTCGCGTTCGGTTACGCCACCCATAAAGACCGGATTACCACGCCAATGATACGCGACAAGATCAGCGATCCCTGGCGGGCAGTGAGTTGGGATGAAGCGATCCAGTATGCCGCCAGCCGTTTGAAACAGATTCAGGCTAAATACGGCCGCCATTCCATCGGCGGTATCACCTCATCGCGTTGCACCAATGAAGAAGCCTATCTGGTGCAAAAACTGATACGCGCCGGTTTCGGCAATAACAACGTCGATACCTGCGCCCGCGTTTGCCACTCGCCTACCGGTTACGGTTTAAAAAGCACCTTTGGCGAATCGTCCGGCACTCAGACGTTCGATTCGGTCCTAAAATCCGATGTCATTATGGTCATCGGCGCCAACCCTACCGATGGACATCCTGTGTTCGGTTCCTTGATGAAACGCCGCCTGCGCGAAGGCGCAAAACTGATCGTCGTCGACCCCCGCAGTATCGATCTGGTGAAGAACAGTCCGCATGTGCATGCCGACTATCATCTGAAATTGCGTCCCGGCACCAACGTCGCCATCGTCACAGCGTTGGCGCACGTCATTGTCACCGAAGGTTTAAGCGATGAAAAATTCGTCTTAGAGCGTTGCGATGTCGAATCCTACGGCAAATGGAAAACATTCGTCTCTCTTCCGCAAAACTCGCCGGAAGCTATCGCCGAATTATCAGGTGTTGACGCACAAGACATACGCGCAGCAGCACGCCTCTACGCAACAGCCGGTAATGGGGCCATTTATTACGGCTTGGGCGTCACCGAACACAGTCAAGGTTCAACCACCGTCATCGGTATTGCCAATCTGGCGATGGCAACCGGCAATATCGGCAGAGAAGGTGTCGGCGTTAATCCTTTACGCGGCCAAAACAATGTGCAAGGCTCGTGCGATATGGGATCGTTCCCGCATGAATTGGTCGGCTATCGGCATGTTTCCGATCAACAAGTCCGCGCACAATTCGAAACGGCCTGGGGTGTTAGCCTGGAATCCGAACCGGGCTTGCGCATCCCGAATATGTTTGCCGCCGCCATCGACGGCAGTTTTAAAGGTATGTACGTGCAAGGCGAAGACATTGCACAATCCGACCCGGACATTCAACATGTTCATCATGCCCTACGCGAGTTGGAATGCCTGGTTGTTCAGGATTTATTCCTGAACGAAACCGCCAAGTTTGCCCATGTGTTTTTACCGGGCTCTTCATTCCTGGAAAAAAACGGGACTTTTACCAATGCGGAACGGCGGATATCGCCGGTCCGTAAAGTCATGACTCCGTTAGCCGGTAAAGAAGACTGGGAAGTGACTCAGGATTTGTCCAATGCCTTGGGCTATCCTATGAATTATCGGCATCCTTCGGAAATCATGGCGGAAATCGCCAGCCTCACCCCGCAATTCTCCGGGGTCAGCTATGAAAAAATCGATGCAATGGGCAGCATACAATGGCCTTGCAACGCGGCGCATCCGGACGGGACACCGACTATGCATGAAGATGAATTTGTACGCGGTAAAGGCCGTTTCATGCTGACCGAGTACATCCCGACTCAGGAACGCATCAACAGCCAATATCCTTTGATTTTGACCACAGGCAGGATTTTGTCGCAATATAACGTCGGTGCGCAAACCCGTCGTACCGAAAACGTTGCCTGGCATGGCGAAGACAGACTGGAAATTCATCCGCATGACGCAGAAGTATTGGGAATTGCAGACGACGACTGGGTAGGCGTCAAGAGTCGCGTCGGTGAAACCGTCATGCATGCCAAAATCACCGACCGCATGCAACCTGGCGTGGTGTACACCACTTTCCATTTCCCGCACTCGGGTGCAAACGTGATTACCACCGATAATTCCGACTGGGCAACCAATTGCCCCGAATACAAGGTCACAGCCGTGCATGTTGCCAGGGTTGCCCAGCCGTCGGAATGGCAAAAGGAGTACCAAAGTTTTAGCGATAAGCAATTGTCCCTGCTCGATAACCGTATCGCCGCTAGCGAATAAGCACGAAATAGGGTATGGATGCATTCAGTGAATTGGGCTGGACCAGTTACCGGAAGGCCACTTTCGATTACTGGCGCGGCCCGGTTCATACCCGAAAGGAGGACAGCGTAGCGGAAGAAGTGCCGGTGGTTTTGGTATATAACACCATTCCGCATGTAGTCATGCTGACCACCCCCTTAAATCTTGAAGATTTTGCGCTGGGATTCAGCCTCACCGAAGCGATTATCAGCACTCCGGCAGAATTGCAAGCGGTTCGCGTCGTGCAGCGTTCCAAAGGCATCGAAGTTAGGATGACCATCCCTGATATTCGCTTTGAACAGATGCAGGGCAAGGGCCGCAACATGACCGGACGCACGGGTTGCGGTTTATGCGGCGCCAGCACCCTTGAACAGGCAATCAGACGTCCGCCCGCGGTCGGCCAGGGTCTGCCTCTAAACGCCGCCCTATTAAGCACTGCCATGCAGGAAATGCATGACAAACAATCTCTCAATCAGCTCACCGGCGCGGTACACGCCGCAGGCTGGTTAGAGCCGGACCGCGGCGTGGTTTCCGTGCGGGAAGATGTCGGCCGCCACAATGCCCTGGATAAACTGATAGGTTCCCTAGCCAAAGCCGGTTGCAATTTTCAAGGCGGCTGGCTGTTGGTCACCAGCCGCGCCAGTTATGAAATGGTACAAAAAGCCGCCAGCGTCGGCATCACCCTGCTGGCAGCCATCTCCGCGCCCACCGGACTCGCCATACAGCTTGCCGAAGAATGCGGATTAACCCTGATCGGCTTTACCCGCAACGATAATCACGTTATATATACTCACCCCGATCGATTACAACATTTTCAAGAAACAGCCGCCTAACTATATGGATAACAGCAATTTAGTGAAAATGGCCAATAACATTGGCGCATTTTTCAAATCCGAACCCGACAGAGAACTCGCCATTAAAGGTGTAGAACAGCACATCAGAAATTTCTGGGAACCGCGTATGCGTAAGCAGATTATCGAATATTCCAAAACAGGCGATCATAAGCTATTGGATATTGTCGCGGAAGCGGTCAACCATATTGCCAAACATCCGTAAAAGTAACGATTCGGCAATCAACACGTAGGGCGGATGCCGACAGGCGATCCGCCTAGCGCGCGTAAGATACCCATGCGGTAATCCAACAGACCTTCACAACTGCACACCCGGAAAATTCATTGGCTTCGAAATGGCGGAACCCTTATCAGGTTCCACCCTACGGGTTCTACATATTGTGTTTAAAATTTCGTAATTATTCAGCGTAGGGTGGGTTAGATGCGCAACTCGTTGAGTTTAGATAAAGTTAAATTCGTTGGGCGCATCGTAACCCACCAGGGGCGTACCAAAACACTTTCAATATTTCAAAAATCTAATTCTTTCACAGTCTCGATAGCGCAGCCCAACAAAACAGCCGTTTCGGGTATGCTTAGCTTCGATTGTTGGGCTTCCTAACATCAGCCCAACCGATTGGCTTAACTTAATGGCAGGGACGCTCGCGCCCTCTCAGCCCACCTTTTCAAAATAGGCAGAATAGTTACCTTTTTGTATTATTGAGCAAATGATCTTCGCAAAATAATACCGATTATGCTAACGTTGGTTTTTTTGGGCTCGGAACTGAAATGGAACTAAATTACCCTCGCCATTTTGCATTGGCCGTTTTGACTTTTTCCGCCGGCACGCTATTCCAGCCGGCCTCTGCCATTGTCACTACACCGGCCGAACAGGATAAATTGCATATTCATACCGGCATTCCCACCAAAAAATCCGACGCCTTATTTTCTTATACCGTCGAATGGCGTATCGATGACGGTGAATTGTACCGGGCAAGCGGCCTGAGTTTTTTAAATGCGGCAAAATTGGATAGCACGATTTCCAGTGCTGTTATTGCCAAGAAATTCGTCACCGCCATGAAAGACGGCATGGTTCAACTGGACCCTAACTGGCGCGGAATCACCATCAACCAGATACCGGACAAACCGGAGGTGGCTCTAGCCAATAAAACCGGCTTCTCCATCACGAATGTTACCGTCAGGGACTATACCAATCAAACCCTAAGCTATGATCTGGCCGGAAAAAGCTTTGCAGAAGCCGGGGTGGATATAGCAGTCGATCTGGTACTGGCTGCCGATGTCGAATATCTGGATGAATATGCCGGCATAAAGTCCCAAACTGTCTCTGCAGGTGAAATCGAAATCGACATAGATCAGCAAAAGCCTATCCACGTTAATACCGACGGCAAAACCACCCGCGAGTTAGAGCAGGAAATAGCGCAACAATTAAGTACCTCGCACTTTAGCGATACGCCCCTGTTCCCAAGTCTGGCAAGTAAAGATACCCGAAACATCAAACCCTTCGACGGCAGCGAAGTGCAATTTTTAAACATCGCCGCAAAAACCATCAGCATCGGCGTCAAATCGCCGGAGTTAGGGGTAATCGCTAAATTCAAATACAAAGATGAGAACCGTTCACTGCATGTAATCGAACCCAGATTCATGCTGGCGGCGCTACCGGTGGTGAGCTTGCTGATCGTCGGTTTTATTTGGCTCAAAAACAAAAAACAACGGGTATAAATTCACGGCTTGGACCCACCCTAAATTAAGCTTTGCGGCAGTTTACAAAAATTTAATAGGGAAACGGAAACAGCAATCAGCGCCTAGCCTAATCAGTCTTATTTTGCGGAAAACTTCTTCAGACTGTTTACGCACACAATAGCATGGCTGCTATGTTGTGATTTGGTTTAACCATGGAAATTGCCGGCTTGTAGTACGGAATCGGAGGAGCAGATCAGCAAGGATTAGCAAAACGCGGCTTCCGTTTGCCGGCAAAACCATTGCCGGATACATGCGAATGCGTTCGCATCGATCGCCACTTCCGGCGCACTTTACCATCGCTGCCGAAATCTCGGCGAGCAGCAATTATTGAGTTGGAGTTGACATGAGTTCATCAAGAAAACCCGGCCCTCTGAATCCCCCGGAGGGCGCGCACCGGATACCTGCACGGACGCCGGGACCGCTTGGCTTCAACGATCAGGCAGATACCAACGTCACCACATTGCTTGGAAATACGCCGGGACCGTTGGGTAATAATGATTATGCGGACCCCAATCTGCCTGTGGTGCAATCATTGTCCGGATTCAGTGCCGGCGCTCTGGTCCGCACAACGAAAGGGGTTTCGTTGTCGGTCGGCACTAATTCCTAAGATGGTATGTCTGTGCAACTCAAAATCAAAGGTATCATAGTCGAAGGTGGACCGCTTTCAAGTGCCACCATCAACGCAGTCAATGCGGCTGCGGCGGAAACGCCTGAGCAATGGCGTCGTTATATTGCTTACAAGGAAAAAGTCAAAGTGGGTGGCTCGCTGGCATGGCGCGCCAATAACCCTGGCAACCTTCGGGATGACTCAACCAAGATCGGTTCGGTGCCGGGAGCGGTCGGCCACTTTGCCGTGTTTGCCTGCCTGAATGACGGACGGGGCGCGCAACGGAATCTATACATCGACAAGTACGGCGCCATGAAGGTGCGCGATGCTATCAATAAACTGACGCCGCCCAGCGAAAACGACACTGCCCACTATTTGGCCGAATTGAAAAAGGCTGGAGTCGAGTTAGACAAGACAGTGAGCTCACAAATCAATGTACTGATGCAAGGGATCGAAGCCAACGAAGGTTTGATCGCAGGCATTGAGGTCTCTTGAGTCTCATGAAGCGCTGGTTATTGGCCTGTTTATTGGGCATCAGCTCGCTGGCGCTGGCAGCCGATGCCGTTCGGATTGGCGGTTGCAATCGTTTGGAACTGGTGATGGCCCCAGGGTTAAGCCAGAGTATGGTGGATCAATATTGGGCGAGTGGAGAGTCCCGGTCCGAAGGTCCGGCGGTTCTGGAACTGCGTAGCTGCAGGCCAATTGCTCGATCATCTCATCCTCGCTGCGCCTTTGGCTCGACTGGATCCCACCCCGCTTCGCGGAGCCCCTGCGCCAACCTACCTGGTGTCGGTGGACCTGACTGCAGCCTTAGGCTCCTACAGCGGTCCCTTGACTATCCCGGTTCAGGTAATTAATCGCTATCTACAGCCTGCTGTAGCCACCATGCCTGACGGTCGTCCTGAACCTATCCATCTGGCCTTGACGGGAAAGGCCGCCTGGAAGAAGATTACTATTAAGGAGGTTGACGACCTTCTCTCGGTTAACAGCCAACCGCAGGACGGCAATTTCATGACCTTCTATCGCCGCTATCATCCCACCCGCGACGGTTGGCAGGTACGCGTGCGCTCCGCACCCGGCCTCTGGGAATCGGACAGCGAATTCCCGGAGTCTGAACGTTTTCCCTAACGCGATCTTGCTATATTACTCAAACTAGGTATTTTCTGGTATTTGTTTTATGATTATTACCATAAATTTTTCCAGTCGTATTTTGATATCAATCCGAGAAGGGAGAAACTGATGATTCCCGTTCGGTTTGTTTGTTGCGGTTAGTTATTTTGAAATCTACCGCAAGTGGCTAATAAGGCCTTAGATGATAATAAATGACTTAGATTAAAAACTTAAGCCATTGATTATATTGGTGCCTCAGACCGGAATCGAACCGGTACGGTCTCACAACCGCGGGATTTTAAGTCCCGTGCGTCTACCTATTTCGCCACCGAGGCATTCTCGTTAACGAGTAATCTATCAATTTTATAAAATTACAGAAATTTGTCAATCTAAAGTTTTGGCATTTTTTGCACACATCGATGGCACACCAACCGGCTAGTCTTTTATCTTCCGGAGTGTTGGTCAAGTTAGTGCCACTAAACAAAGGGGCGCATGGGTTCAAACAGCCGGCAACATCGTATAATATCAGCCAACATTTTTCCGGAAAACTGCTAGGCTTATTGCTGAAAATTCCCCCATAGAGACAGCCCTTGGAACAAGATTTAACAACAGACTTGTGCGTATTACAAAGCCATTTGGATGGCATGTTGGAACGCGTTCAACATAACAGCGAGACCTTAAAACGTTTGCAGTATTTTGAGATGCGATTGCTAAGTCTCAATTCTCTGGCAGAAATGGTTAAGTTTATTCTGGGCGAAACCAAATCTCTACTGGACCTTGATATAGTCAGTTTATGTTTGATAGACCCGCATCAGGAAATTGCCGGATATCTGGAAAGTGATAATTACGATTATCGAAGCAAAGAATTTCTGTTTTTAATCGCCGACGATCAATTATTGAAAAACAGTATCGATCTGCCGATTCGACCGTTTCTAGGCATTTACCAGGCCAAAAGTTGTTCCGGTTTTTTCCGGAGTCCAGTCAAAAACCCGCCTCTGTGATTATTGCTCCGCTTCTGCGTCGCGGCAAATATTTGGGTTCGTTAAATCTCGGCAGTTTTCAGGCACATCGTTTTACGCAGACGATGGCGACCGATTTTATTCAGCATATTGCCTCTGTGGTCGGCATTTGTTTTGAAAATACCATCAATTTCGAAATCTACGCCTGAATATCCTGATAGACCCCCTAACCGGCGTCAACAATCGGCGCTTTCTGGAACGAAGGCTTGAAGAAGAATTGGTTCGCAGTCATCGTAGCCGCCAACCCTTGTCCTGTCTGTTTTTGGATATTGATTTTTTCAAACGGATTAATGACAATTACGGCCATCAAGCCGGTGATTATGTATTAGCGCAGGTCGCCGCTGCGATCAAAAATCAGTTGCGTGCTAACGACGTGCTTGCGCGTTTTGGCGGCGAGGAATTTGTCGCCCTGTTGTACCAAAGCGATGCTAAAAGCAGCGACGATATCGCCGAACGCATCCGTGCAACTATCGCTGCTTTAAAGATCGAATACCTTGAAACGATTATACCGGTGACTATTTCTATCGGTACTTCAACGTTCCAGCCGCATCAGGGCATTGAGATAAAACTGGCTGAAGTTGCCGTAAGTTTAATCAAAACCGCCGATGCCGCTTTATATGAGGCCAAACGCAATGGCCGGAATCGCGTTGAAAACGGCGGCTTGCTGATCGACGGCCAGCTAGCAGTCCGCGCAGATTAAAGCAAATGCCGGGGTTGCCGAGGCTCAGATCGGCCTATTTCAATATATGACGAAACACTCCCCCTTTCTTGATTATGTCGCATGATAACAGCTATAAACTGCTTTTCTCCCACCCGGAAATGGTAGCAGACTTGCTAAAAGGTTTTGTTAAATAAGCGTCTTTGTATAACCCTCATTTGCGACTAAGATATCAAAAGAGATTTGCTTTTCGTGTTGGATATAATCTTGCAGGGTTTTTCTGAAATCCCCTTTTGCCAACTTTTGCCTGTTAGCAATGTTGTAGAAAACGTCACTGTAAATGGTGAAACCAACCCGCTCACACTGTCGGGAACAGTGTTCGTAACTAATCCAACTGCCCAGAACCAAGACACATTAACCTTAGGAGGGTCGCCGATTTTCTTTCAGACCTCCGGAACTTATCTAATACCTGATCTTTTGGCTTTCCCGGCAGGAGGCGTTGGTGCTAGCTTCACTGACAATTTAACTGCAAAACTGAGCATACCAACCGGCAGTGCGCCTCAAAAACCGGATGCTCAAAATTTTTTATATGCAGGAGCTGCAATTAGCGCCCTCTCTCTTGGAGTAGCAGCCTGCGCAATCGCCACACCTTGCCTTGCTTTTCTTCTATCGGCAGGTGCAACAACGGCGGATGTCGGCATCATCACGTTTTTAACAGGCTCGCTGGGTATCACCATGAGTACTTTATCTGCTGACCCGATAGATTTGAACTATATGACAGTGGCACCACCAGCGGCTCCGGTCATTCCAGCATTAAGTTCGACTGCTCCAGCAACCTTTAATGACATAATCACGTTGGAAGCAACTGCAAATACCTTGACTGCTGCGATGATAACGGCATTTAATCGTGCAGAGGGTGCGTACATAAGTGATGCCCCGGATTTTGAACAGCAGCAGCTAAATGCTTTTTCTTCCTATGAGCATTTGCTTAGCCAAGATCTTATAAAAATAGGCGATGACTTTAACAGTCTAGATCAAATGATTGGTAGTGCCTATCCGGACGTGATAGGCAATAATGCAAACAATCTCATTACGGCCGCAGAGCAATTTTCCGGTGTATCGGAACCGGTTTCCAGTGTACCGGAACCAAACTCTTTATCAATACTACTCTATGGCATTTTTGTTATGGTGGTTGTTGGAGGCGTAAGGCGAGATCTTAAATCAAACGCATGCAACCCATAATAATCGAAACAGGAATAGCTCAATCTTAAAGCTAAACTTGATTTTATAACTGTATTGGCGAATAGAGCTTGAAGCGCGGGGCTAGGATGAAAAAGGCAGGAAAGTATGACTACCGTTTGGTAAGACAGTTGAGTTTGTCGTTTATCTTGATGGCAGTGTTCTGCTTAATTTTGAATATTTATTTTCTTTGGACGACGGGAACAAAACAAACAATGCTGTTGATCTTCCTTACCTCTTTGACTCTTTTATTCTCATTGATAGGAATACTCGGCGGTGTGGTTGGCGGATGCCTAAAAAATATCGACAATCGGCTTGCCGTCCTTGAAAAGTCTCAAAAGCCAATACAATAAGGAATTCATATACCCCCCCGCGTCAGAATAGTTAGCGTACCCGACTGACGCGGAACTTCCGGCATCCTGAACTAAAACCGCACTTAATCACACCCCTTGCGGCGGTTATAGAAGCGTTACACGGCAAAGACCGAGCGACAGTTGCAGAACCCTCACCCAAGCTTTGTACCGCGTTTTCGGTCGCTAAACCATTATGGTCGTTCCACAATCAAAATCATTCATACCCGTTCGGATTGCTCGATTGCCAACGCCAGGTGTCTGCCAGCATTTCGTTCAGATTTTTTTCGGCTTTCCAGCCGAGTTTTTGCAGCGCCAGACAGGGGTCGGCGTAACATTCGGCGATATCGCCGGCGCGCCGTGCTGCTATTTTGTAGGGCAGTCGCCGGCCGGTAATGGCGCTGAAGGTATTCACCATGTCCAGAACGCTATAGCCGGTGCCGGTGCCGAGATTGATGGAATCGCACAGCGACGTTTCCGGCGCTTGTTTCAGCAGGTACTGCAAGGCCTTGATGTGTCCTTGCGCCAGATCGACCACATGGATGTAATCGCGGACCCCGGTGCCGTCCTTGGTCGGGTAATCGTTACCGAATACCGACAGTTCCGGCAATTTGCCGATGGCTACCTGGGCAAGAAAAGGCATCAGATTATTGGGTATGCCGTTCGGATCTTCGCCTATCAAACCGCTGCTATGCGCGCCTATCGGGTTGAAGTAGCGTAAAATCGCAATTTTCCAGGGCTGTGGATTGCAATTAAGGCTATCTGCGGCGCTGCAATCGCGGAGAATTTCTTCTATAAACTGCTTGGTGCGCCCATAGGGGTTGGTGGCCTGCAAGGGGAAGTTTTCCAGAATCGGTACGGTGTGCGGGTCGCCGTAGACGGTGGCGGACGAACTGAATACCAGGTTTTTAACCTGATTTTCGGCCATGCTTTCCAGCAAGGTCAGCGTACCGGTGATATTGTTTTGATAATAACTAATCGGCTGTTGACAGGATTCGCCGACGGCTTTCAGTCCGGCAAAATGAATGACTGCGTCAACCTTATGCTGCTGAAAAATACGGCTCAGCGTGGTTTGATCGCTAATATCGGCCTGAAAAAAATTGACGGGTTGATCGGCAATTTTTTCGATTCTACGGATGGATTCGATTTTACTATTGCTTAGATTGTCGATAACAATCACTTCAAAGCCATTGCTTAACAGCTCGACACAGGTATGGCTGCCGATATAACCGGCGCCGCCAGTCACCAGAATAGTATTTTTCATGTCATGTTCCCTTAAGTTAGCGTTCAAGAATATCCAGTCCGAACTCATCGGAGCTGATGCGTTCCAAATCGGAATCCGGGTCGCGTTGCAGGCCTGCAAAGTCGAATAAGCCTTTATCGGCCAGTTGCGAAGGGGCGATATTTTGCAGGCTGGCGAAAATACTTTCCACGCGGCCGGGGAATTGTTTATCCCAGCCGGTTAGCATCTGTTTCATTGCCTTGCGTTGCAGATTTTCCTGGGAACCGCATAAATTGCAAGGAATGATCGGAAATTTTTTAAAGGCGGCAAAGCGGTTAATGTCTTTTTCCCGACAATAAGCCAGAGGCCGGATAATGATATTGCGTTTATCGTCGCTCAACAGTTTCGGCGGCATGGCTTTCAGTTTGCCGGCGTAAAACATATTTAAAAAAAAGGTTTCGATAATATCGTCGCGGTGATGGCCCAAGGCGATTTTGCTGATATTGTGTTCTTTGGCAAATCCGTAAAGCGTACCCCGCCGCAGCCTGGAACACAGGCTACAGGTAGTTTTGCCTTCCGGGATGATGCGTTTGACGATGCTGTAGGTATCGTGCTCGATAATGTGAAAAGGCACTTGTAGCGAACTTAGATAAGCCGGTAACACATCCTCCGGAAAACCGGGCTGTTTTTGATCGAGATTGACGGCAACGATTTCAAAATCGATGGGAGCGGTTTTCTGCAAATTCAGCAGAATATCCAGCATGGTGAACGAATCTTTACCGCCGGACAGGCATACCATCACCTTATCGCCCTGCTCTATCATATTGAAGTCGGCAATGGCTTCGCCGACACAGCGTCTAAGACGTTTTTGCAGCTTGTTGAACTGGGTTCTGGATTTATAGTCTTGTTCTGGCATTAGAGTGGTTCAAGTGCAGCTAAAGCGGCTTAGGATAGGGTCATGTTTACTTTCCAATCGAGGCGTTATACGAAGCCGATCCGCTTTTGCCGTCATTCGATCATTCGTGTCATTTTTTGATCATTGACTTCGAATGTTGGGTTGCGAACAGCATGCAACCCAACCTACGTTTTCTGCAGCCGTCAGCGTGGGCACAACAACCGTGCCCACCCTACAAATGACTTGTTAGCCGTTATAGCGCTGAAAGATCAGAGTGGCATTGGTGCCGCCGAAGCCGAAGCTGTTAGACATAATGGTGTTCAGGGTTACATCGGCAGTATATTCGCGAACGATGGGTATGCCTGCCGCTGCCGGGTCAAGTTCGGTAATATTGGCGGAGGCGCTAAGAAAATTTTCCTGCATCATCAACAACGAGTAAATCGCTTCATTAACACCGGCAGCACCCAAAGCATGGCCGGTCAGGGATTTGGTGGAACTGACCGCCGGTATATGACCGTTGCCGAAGACAGTGCTGAGCGCTTCCAGTTCTCGGGTATCGCCGACCGGGGTACTGGTGCCGTGGGCATTGATGTAATCGATTTTACCGTTTACGGTTGCCATCGCCTGCTGCATACAGCGCACCGCCCCTTCGCCGGAAGGTTGCACCATGTCGTAACCGTCGGAAGTGGCGCCGTAACCGACCAACTCGGCGTAAATTTTCGCGCCCCTGGCTTTAGCATGCTCCAATTCTTCGATAACCAGAACGCCGCCGCCGCCGGAAATTACAAAACCGTCACGGGTAGCATCGTAAGGTCTGGACGCGGTGGCAGGGGTATCGTTATATTTGGAGGATAAAGCCCCCATGGCATCGAATAACACCGACATGGTCCAATGCAATTCCTCGCCGCCGCCGGCAAAGACCACATCCTGCTTGTTCAATTGAATGAGTTCCATGGCATGGCCGATGCAGTGCGCACTGGTGGCGCAAGCGGAACTGATCGTGTAATTGACACCTTTGATTTTAAAAGGCGTTGCGAGACAGGCGGTGTTGGTACTGGACATGGCGCGCGGCACCATGTAAGGACCGACTTTTTTCACGCCTTTGGAACGCAGAATATCTGCGGCTTCGACCACATTCGATGTTGACGGACCGCCGGAACCCATCACCAGACCGGTACGAACATTGGAAACCTGGCCGTCTTCCAGGCCGGAATCGCCGATGGCTTGTTGCATGGCCAGATAGTTGTAACCGGCGCCGTCGCCCATGAAGCGTCTGACCTTACGATCGATCAGATCGTCGAGATTCAGATTGACAGGTCCGTGTACGTGGCTTCTAAAGCCCAGTTCCTGATAAACATCGGCATGCACGATGCCGGAGCGGCCGGTTTTTAAAGACTCAACCACTTCCTCTCTGTTGTTGCCGATGCTGGAAACAATACCTAATCCTGTTACTACCGCTCGTTTCATGGTGGCTTCCTTAGAAGTCCTGGGTGGAAGTGAATAAGCCGACGCGTAAATCGGTAGCCTCGTAGATTTTTTTGCCGTCTACTTCCATGATGGCATCGCCGATGCCCATCACTAATTTACGTAAAATCACGCGTTTAAGATCGATTTTATAAGTGACTTTTTTAGCGGTAGGCAACACCTGACCGGTAAATTTGACCTCGCCGCAGCCGAGCGCCCTGCCCTTCCCCGGCCCGCCCATCCAGCACAGATAAAAGCCTATCAATTGCCACATGGCATCCAGGCCCAGACAGCCCGGCATGACAGGATCGCCTTGAAAATGGCATGCAAAAAACCATAAATCCGGATGGATGTCGAGCTCAGCAATAATTTCACCCTTGCCATACTGTGCCGCCTTCATCGGAAATATGGACGATACGATCCATCATCAGCATATTGGGGAGCGGCAGTTGGGCATTAGCCGGGCCGTATAATTCGCCACGTCCGGACATTAACAACTCGTCGCGCGTGAAACTGTGCTGTTTCTCCATTAAATTTTTACCTGATTAATTGATATGAAAACACTGGGCATTATCCAATAGTCAGGTTAAAAAATCAGCTCTAATTTTTAATCGGGGTTTACTTGATGCAGTAAATCGCTCAGTTTTAGACCATTTTCTTGCAGGCGCTGCTGGTAAATCAATGCATAAAGCAAAACCGAAGCGACATAGGTTCTGGTTTCTTTATAAGGGATGGTCTCGATCCAGATGTCGCCGGGCATTGGCTTGCTATCCGGCAACCAGCGCCTGATCCTATTTGGACCGGCATTATAAGCCGCTGCTGTTAAAAAATGATTACCGTTAAACTGCGCCAGCAATTTTTTATAAAAGTAACTGCCATATCTGATATTCAGAGCCGGATTAAACAGACTGTTGTCGCCGCTCCAGTTATCTTTCAAGGCCGGGGCGATTTGCTGGGCGGTTTTCGGCAGCAATTGCATCAGGCCCTTGGCGCCTGCCGGGGAATCCGCCAATTCATCGAAAGCGCTCTCCTGACGGATCAAACCGAAAATCAAGGCCGGGTCCAACTGTTGGTCTTTTGCGATTTCCTGGATTTGCGCCCGGTATTGCAAAGGGAAGCGTAAATCCATATCGTCCCAATCATTCGCTTTGGCGATGGTAAAAATGGCCATGGCCGGCCATTGCCATTGTTGCGCCAGTTTGGCGGCTACCCGCAACGCCTGCTGATCCAGTTTGGCAATAGCATGGAACCACTGCTTTTTTGCTTCCTGCCTCCTATCGATAGCCAACAATTCCGCAGTTACCTGAAATTCGTTCGTCTGCTGTAAACGGCTAATTTCCGAATCGGGTATATTCAGCGGTTGATTCGGCATGTTAAGTTTTTGCCGTAAACGATCAGCCGCTAAAAAACCGTAAAAGCTACGGTTTTTGGCTATTTGCCGATAAATACCGGCGGACATTTCCGTCTGGCCGGTTTCGGCCAAGGCTCTCGCTAACCAGTATTGCCATTTATCCTGGCGTTTTTCTTCGTCATTCAGGCCATCCACTGCCAGAAGCGCCTGAGACCAGTTTTGCTGGCTCAGCGCCGCGCGAACTCGCCATTCACGCACCGTTACGTCTTTATCGGCAAGTTGCGATAAACGTTGAAAGGCACGGCTGTCGCGGCGGAAAGCCAGGGCCAGCGCCAGCTTCTTTTCAGTCTCTGCGACAACATCCGCCGGTATGGCGAAGTTTTTATACTCGGCATCCCAGGTTTGCATAGCCGGCAAGGGGTCGTTGTCCAGCCAGCGAACAATGGCGTGAGAGAACAACAAACCGGCTAACGGGGACTGCTTCCAGCCGCCGGACTCGGTTAGCAAGGCCGGCTGGCGATGCAGTTTCAACCATAACTGCGCATCCGCTTGCTCGTGATCGGGCAGCAAGGCTATCATGGCCTGAGCCAAGGCGGTATTGTCCAGCCTCAATGCCGCTTGCAGGCGCTGCCAAACCAGATCTCGATTAAACAAGGCCGAAGTTTTAAGGATAGCGAACAAAGCATCGCAAGCCGCCGGTTGCGACTTACCGGACAGCCATAATTGCCGTGCGATCTCGATTGCGTCTTCTTGCCGGCCGCCATGATAGCTTGCCTCGGCGAAATAACATCGCAACTCGGCATCGTCGCTTTGCCGGTAATACTCTGCAAAGACAGGCCATTGCTGCTTTTTGCCCAATTCCAACAACCATTTCTGCCGCAATAACCAGGCATAACGGCTTTGCGGGAATTGCGCTAAAAATAGTTGTACGGCGTTATTGTCGTCAAGATGATTTTTTTGCCACTGGTATTGCAAATAAGGATAAAGCGCATAGGATTTCAAGGTGTCCGCCAGTGCAAAATACTCGGCATCGCGGTCCTGATTAATGAGCTGTTCGGCTTGCAGGAACATCTTGCGCATTTCGGCTGGCGATTGCTCCGGTTCAGCGGCGCTGCATAGGCTGACAGCCATCAAGTTAACCAGCAAAAACAGTCTGACGGTAAACGTCATATCATTCCCCAAAAACGGACGCGTAAACCAACTAGGGTTTTTGCAAACATTCATTAACCATTATAATGATCAATATAAGCGTTCATCTACCGGATTAAAAGGGTTTTGAAGGGGAATTATCAAAAACGCGCCTCTAAACCTTATTTAAGCAAGACCGGGGCCGAACGATAGCTACCGAAATTTGACTTTATATCTCAATATACATTGAAAAAGCAGCCCTCGCTTGACCAATCGGAATACTCCTGGCGGTATATTTTTCGCATTGCGCTAAAGCATAAAAAGCAACTGGTGATCGGTCATATCATTGCCGTGCTAGCAACAATCGCCAATGTACCCGTGCCGTTGTTGATGCCCTTGCTGGTTAACGAGGTTTTACTTAATCACCCCGGACTGGTATTAAAAACGGTCAATCCGTTTTTGCCGATGGAATGGCAGCAGCCGGTGGTTTATATCACCGGCGTATTAATCGTCAGCCTGATTTTACGGCTTATCGGCGTGGCAATGAATGTCATCCAGACCCGGCAATTTTCCAATATTGCCAAAGACGTCATTTTTCACATACGGGAAAGCCTGGTTAAGCATTTGCAATATATCTCCATGTCCGAATATGAAAGCCTGGGCAGCGGCACGGTAAACGCCTATATGGTCACCGACCTGGATACTTTGGACAATTTCATCGGTTCCACCATCAGCAAATTGCTGGTGGCCTGTTTGACGGTGATGGGAACCGCCATTATTTTGTTATGGATGAATTGGCAACTGGGTTTATTCATTATTGTTTTGAACCCGGTAGTGATTTATTTCGCCAAAGCGATAGGGTCGAAAATAAAAACTCTCAAGGCCAATGAAAATAAAGCCTACAGCGTGTTTCAGCAAGCCTTGAGCGAAACCCTGGAAGCCATCAATCAGATCCGCGCCAGCAATCGCGAACAACATTATTGCCAACAGCTTATCGCCAGCGCCCTGACGGTAAAAAATCATTCCACGGTTTTCATCTGGAAAAGCGATGCGGCCTCGCGGCTGAGTTTCTTAACCTTTCTGTTCGGTTTCGACATTTTCCGCGCCACAGCCATGCTGATGGTGTTAAATTCCGGCCTGACCATCGGCGAAATGCTGGCGGTGTTCGGCTATCTCTGGTTCATGATGGCGCCGGTACAGGAAATCTTGAACATACAGCAGGCTTTTTATGCCGCAAAAGGCGCATTGGCAAGAATCAATGAGTTAAAACGCCTGCAACTCGAACCCAGCTATCCGCATTTGGAAAACCCGTTCGCAGACAAAAAAACCGTTTCTGTCCGCGTCGAAAATCTGCACTTCAGCTATCGGGAAGAACCGGTATTAAACGGCATCAATCTCAACATCGCCGCCGGTGAAAAAATTGCACTGGTTGGCGCCAGCGGCGGCGGCAAATCGACGCTGGCACAAACCCTGATCGGTTTGTACACGCCCAGGCAAGGCATGATCTACTACGACGGCGTACCGCTGAATCGTATCGGACTGAATGTGGTGCGCGAACACGTTGCCACCGTATTGCAACAACCGGCCCTGCTGAACGACAGCATACGCGCCAACTTGACCCTTGGCCGCGACATTCATGACGATGAGTTATGGTACGCCCTGGAACTGGCACAATTAAAAGACACCGTGCTGGAACTGCCCAGGCAACTGGATACCATCGTCGGCCGGCAGGGCATGCGCCTTTCCGGCGGACAACGGCAACGCTTGGCGATTGCGCGTATGATAGCCAGCAAACCGTCGGTGGTCATACTCGACGAAGCCACCTCGGCGCTGGATAGCGAAACCGAATACAAACTGCACCAGGCCTTAAACCGGTTTCTGAACGGCAGAACCACCTTGATCATAGCGCACCGCTTAAGCGCAGTCAGGCAGGCCGATCATGTCTATGTTTTCGAGGAAGGCAAGATCTGCGAACAGGGTAAACATGAAACTCTTATCCAGCAGCAAGGTCTCTATGCAAAACTTTACGGGGATTATCAATAGTGCCTGAAAAATACGATCTGCACTGCCACTCCATAGCCTCCGACGGCAGCCTGACGCCGCAGAACGTTGTGGAACGCGCCAGCCGACAAGGGGTTACGGTACTGGCGCTAACCGATCACGACACCACAGCCGGACTGGCAGAAGCCCGGCAAACCGCCGATCGGCTAGGCATGCGGCTGATAAACGGCATAGAGCTTTCGGCCAGCTATCTAAATCAATGCCTGCACATTATCGGTCTTAATGTCAACCCCCTCCAGCCTGCTTTAATCGAAGGTATCGCTAATCAGCATGCCTTACGCACCGAGCGCGCCAAAAAAATAGCCGAAAAACTTGAAAAAAAACGCATACCCGGCGTTTATGCCGCAGTCGTGCAGGCCGCGTGCAACGGTGAAATAACCCGGTCGCATTTTGCCGATTTTCTGGTGGCTAACCGCTATGTCAACACTCATCAAGAAGCCTTCGACTGTTATCTTAGCAAAGGCAAACCGGCGTTCGTACCGACGCCCTGGACCGAATTGCATGAAGTAATAGAGTGGATCAGACAAGCCGGAGGCATTGCGGTTCTGGCGCATCCTCTACGCTATAAACTCAGCAGCAAATGGATGAACCGCATGCTGCCGGCCTTCAAACAAATGGGCGGGCAAGGTATCGAAGTGGTCACCGGCAGAGCCAATGAAGAAGAATTGCGCTTAAGCCGCCAATACGCCGAAAAACATCAATTATTTGCCTCCGCCGGCTCGGATTTTCACACCCCGGACAATCAATGGCTGGAACTGGGCAGGCTGGCGGATTTACCTAAAAATTTAACGCCGGTTTGGGAATTGTTCGATTAAAAAAAGCTTCGCTCCGGAACTTAATGTTAACCAAGCTATCTTATTTTTTTAAACGTTTTTTCCGGGAAACCGGCCAAGAAAAACCCCTAAAAAATTTAACATTAATTTTAAGATTGCCAAGCAATCAGCAGATTTTTTCAAAAATTTACCTGAAAATGAAAAAATCGAAGCCAGAGGGTAGCATTATGAAAGAGCAAAAAACCGAGCGCATAAAATTATCGGAGCAATTGCCGCATGTTTTTTTATATTCAAAGGGCTATGAGGCAATTGCCAATATTGCTTCACATGATGCAACTAATTTGTATAGTTCGTATTTGACGTATCAAAAAAATATTGCTTCATCAATTACACAACAACAAACACAAATTACCTTTATTCAAAAATTTATAAAGCCTATTTGAAATAAAGCTATTCCTTTTATCTGAACTAGAGATAATAAGCCCGGATAATAAATGGCAGTTTCTAAACAGCCGTAGGGTATGCACTGCATACCCTACATACTATAAACTCATTAAAAGCGATTTGTTTTTGCAGATCCGGACCGGTTCGAAAGGCTATCATTCGGAGTGAGGGTAAGGGTTGTCTTTTTAGCCGAATTGCGACCCCCATCGCAGCCATTATCGATGTTAAATTTCACAAACTCTTCAAGTGCTTTCTTGACGGATTCTTTGCTGGCAAAAGGGCCAATATTACCTTCTCTTGAACTAAAAAACCAATCCTGCATGCCGGTTCTGGGATTAGCTTGGCAATACATGCGTTCAGCTTTAAACATTTTGATTACCTAAAAATTATCATTAAAGGGAAAGAACATAATTAACGAACAGGCTACAGCAAAATTAATTTAAAAAACGGGAAGTATTTTACAGTTTTAAACTAACCGTTAAACTATTTTTCGCACTGGTTAACAAGGTTAACTTTCCGGCTTCTTCAATAAAAAAATTGTAGTTTAAGCGGTAGATCTGGATGCGCGGGGTTCGGTTGAAAGCGCAAGTCGTAGGGCGGATGCCGATAGGCGATCCGCCAAGCGTGGGACAGCAAAATTACCGACAGTTTATCCAACAAACCTTGACAGCCAAGATCCGGAACGCTTACCAACTTCAAGTGGCGGAACCCTTAACAGGTTCGCCCTACGGTCCTGCCTTCAAGAAAGATTAGGCACTTCAAACCCGGCAATCTGTTCACGCGGTATTTTAATGCCGATCAACTTTTTAACCTGTTTCAACGCCGCGTACTCGTCCTGCGATACCAGTGAAACCGCCTGACCGTTTTGTCCGGCCCGTCCGGTTCTGCCGATTCTATGTACATAATCGCTGGAAGAACGGGGTAATTCAAAATTAACCACATGCGGTAATTGCGCAATATCGATACCGCGCGCAGCGACATCGGTAGCAACCAACACCCGGATTTCGCCTTGTTTAAAACCCGTGAGCGCGCTGATTCTGGCGCTCTGGCTTTTATTGCCATGGATGGCGGCAGCCTTGATATCAGCGGTATTCAATTTTTCGGTCAGCTTGTTCGCGCCATGCTTGGTACTGGTAAACACCAGCACTTGCTGCCAATTTTTAGTTTTAACCAAATGCGTCAACAACGCGGTTTTTGCGGATTTATTTACCGTATAAACGATTTGATCGATGGTATCGGCAGCAGCGTTTTCAACGGAAACTTCAATTTGTAACGGATTGACCAGCAAATCGTGGGCCATTTTGCGAATATCGGCAGAAAAAGTCGCTGAAAATAGCAAGTTTTGGCGTTTTTTAGGTAAAAGTGCCAGGATTTTGCGGACATCGCGTATAAAACCCATATCCAGCATTCGATCGGCTTCATCCAAAACCAGAATTTCGACATGATCCAGCTTAACGGCATTTTGCTCCAGCAAATCCAATAAACGGCCCGGCGTCGCCGTTAAAATATCCACTCCGCCGCGTAAGCGCAGCATTTGCGGATTGATTTTTACCCCACCGAATACCACCTCGGCTTTTAAGCGCGGATGCTGATGCGCACCGTATTTCAACACGGATTCGCCGACTTGCATGGCAAGTTCGCGGGTTGGGGTTAATATTAAAGCCCGGACCGGACGATTTCGATCATAGTGCGTTTTCGCCAGCCTTTGCAAAATTGGCAAGGTAAACCCCGCCGTTTTGCCGGTGCCGGTTTGCGCGGCGGCCAGTAAGTCCCGTCCGGCTAACACTGCCGGAATGGCCTTAATTTGAATAGGAGTGGGCGTCGTGTAACCGGAATCGTTAACTGCATGCAATAAAGCATCTGACAAACCTAGGGAGGAAAATGACATTAAAGGTCTCAATAAAGAAAAATAAGGGAACGGACATCAGATCGTTGCCACGATAAGAACATCCATAAACAAGATGAGGAAAAGTGTATTTGTGCAACCCGTTTGCGGGCGGCGATTGATGATCAAATTTTGAATTTGGGCGGATAGCTTGCCAAGTCCGAAATAAAGATCAAGAATGATTTGTTTGTTTTATGAAGAAGCAAAAGATTTTGGATTGTTGCAAGCGTATTTATCAATAATAACTTTATACACAAAATTGATAATTTTTTCCACCTTTCTATTTAATTTTTACGTAACTGTATAAATAACATATAGACACTAATTCGCAAAAATTTGAAAGTTGAGCTGAATAGTGACGAAAATTCTTTCTTTCCAAATCTTGCTCCGGCTGTCAAAATTGATTAAACAATTTTAATCGTCTAGGATTCATCACCTCTAACATGTCTTCTGATTTTAGAAAAGATGCTAATCTCGATTTAGGCATTTACCGCTCGCTGGCAGACAATAGCATGGAGTTCATCGGCATGTGCGACTTGAATTTCATGCCGTTCTACGTCAATCCCGCGGGTATGCGGCTAGTCGGTCTCGACAACCTGGAGCAATGCCTGCAAACGCCGGTCCGGGAATTTTTCTTTCCCGAAGACCAACACTTCATTTTAAAAGAATTCTTCCCGCGCGTTTTGAGCGAAGGCCACAGCGATGTGGAAATCAGATTCCGCCATTTCAAGACCGGCTCCGCCATCTGGATGCTATACAATGTTTTCTTTATTGAAGACAGCATCGGCAAGCCGGTCGGTCTCGCCACCGTAAGCCGTGACATCTCCGCGCGTAAACAAGCGAAAATGTTATTACGGAAAAGCGAAACGGAGTTTCGTACCATGTTCGAATTGGCTTCCGTTGGCATGGTACAAGTCGATTCCGCCAACGGCACTTTCCTGCGCGTTAATGAACATTTATGCGCTATGATAGGCTATGCCGCCGCCGAATTGGCCGGCAAGTGTTACGTTGACTATTCGCATCCGGATGATCGGCAACGCGATTGTGAGATGTTTTCTAGCTTGGTCCGTGGCGATATCGAAAAGTCGAGCATAGAAAAGCGCTTACTGCACAAAGACGGCTCGACAGTATGGTGCAAAGTCAACATTACCACTATCCGCGACCATCTTGGAAAGCCTCAATACAACCTAGCGATCATCGAGAATATCAATAACCGGAAACTAGCCGAAAATCTGGCAAAACAGTCTAAGAAAGAACTTACGCAAGCTTACTGGCAATTACAGAAGAGCGAAGCGAAAAATCGATATCTCTCCGATCTTTTGAAACAAGCGGATCAACCTTTCGGTATCGGGTATCCCAACGGAAAACTTGGCTACTTTAACCGTGCGTTCGAGCGCCTGACCGGTTACAGCCGGGATGAACTGCTGGTCATGAACTGGGCTACGGAACTCACGCCTCCCGAATGGGAAAAACTGGAACAAGCCAAGCTGCAAGAACTCATTCATAGCGGCCGGCCGGTGCGCTATGAAAAAGAATACATCCGCAAGGATGGTTCACGGGTACCGATTGAGTTGGTCGTAGATATGAAAACCGATGACGAAGGCAGACCGCTGCATTACTACGCATTTGTCACCGATCTGACTGAACGGAAATTGACGGAATCCAAACTGCTTGAAGCCGACCGCAGCAAGGACGAATTTCTGGCCATGCTGGCTCATGAGCTTAGAAATCCGCTGGCCCCAATAAAAAATGCAATCCATATCTTGGGAATGCTGAAACTGGAAGATCCAAGGCTCCAATGGGTTCAGGAAATCATCGAGCGGCAAGTGACGCATCTCACCCGCATGGTGGACGATCTGTTGGATACCTCCCGTATTGCGCGCGGCAAAATCCTATTGAAGAAAGAGCCGCTGGATATTGCCGAAGCCGTTAATCAGGCTGTCAAATCGGTACACCACCTCATCGTGGCTAAACTGCATGCTCTTGAGGTGTCCCTACCCGAAAAGCCTATTATGCTGGAGGGCGATCCGGTACGCCTGATTCAAGTGCTGGTCAATCTTCTCGACAATGCTGTCAAGTACTCACCGGAAGGCGGACAAATCAAGCTTGACGTCCTAAGAATCGACGCTGAGGTTGAAATTCGGATTCAGGATTCCGGATGCGGCATACCGTCTGGATTATTGCCTAAAATATTCGACTTGTTCCAACAGGCTGAACGCACTCTGGATCGTTCCCAGGGCGGGCTCGGTATCGGTCTGACCCTGGCAAAACGGCTGGTGGAATTGCACGAAGGACGGATAACGGCAGCTAGCCAGGGTGCCGGACAGGGCTCCACCTTCAGCATCCGCTTACCTGTACTTCCCGAAACAGCCGGCCTTCCTGCATCCAAGTCTATAATATCCGCTATGCCTCAGGTTCCGATCCGAGTATTGGTAGTAGATGACGATAGCGCCGTGAGGGAGACCACTGCTGTCCTCTTGACAATGGAGGGGCACGAGGTCTGCGTGGCCGATACAGGCGAAAAAGCCATAAAACTCGTCGAAGAATTTCACCCGGATGTGGTATTGCTGGACATTGGACTGCCCGGAGAAGACGGTTATCAAGTTGCCCGGCGCATCAGAAAATTACCCTGCGGAAGCGGCTTACTGCTGGTGGCTGTCAGCGGTTATGGGCAACCCGAAATCCTTGCCCGTTCTCAGTCAGCGGGATTCAATCATCACTTGATCAAGCCGGTTGACATCAATGCCCTTTTAAACCTGCTGTCAGTGCGGGAGCTTAGCAGCACGGCCGAAACCAGTCACCATGTGCGGCCGCTTTAATCTCACGGCAACGCCGGAAAATATCGCCGAACATTTCCGCTTACCGCGCCCGCCACGCTTGCAACCCGGCTACAACATCTGTCCTGCCCAAAAAATCCTGTGTATTGTTCAGCTTGAAGACAAATCCTTAAAAGCCGTCAATCTGTTTTGGGGGCTGGTGCCGTCCTGGGCCAAAGATGATAAAAACAGCCATCACCTGATCAATGCACGGGCCGAAACCGTCAGGGAAAAACCCTCATTTCGGTCGGCTTTTCAGAAACGCCGATGTTTGATTGCCGCCAACGGTTTCTATGAATGGCAAGCACTCGCACACGGCAAACAGGCTTTTCATATCCACCGGCAGGATAACGATATATTTGCCTTTGCCGGACTCTGGGAGCACTGGCAGCACGAACAGCAAACCTTATATTCCTGCACCATCGTTACCAATGCAGCCGGTGAACTGATAAAACCGATACACGAGCGCATGCCGGTGATAATACCCAAAGTACAATACCTAGAGTGGCTCGATAAATCTGCCGATGAAAACCGGGCGTTTCGTTTACTCGACAATGAAGCGTACCAAAACATGCAGGTAACGCCTGTCAGCGACTGGGTGAATAATCCGCAACATAATAATGAGCGGTGTATACAAGCGATTTAATATAAAGTTAATTAGCAATTATTCAGCGTAGGGTGGGTTAGATACGCAACTCGTTGAGTTTAGATAAAGTTAAATTCGTTGGGTGCATCGTAACCCACCAGGGGCGTACCAAAACACTTTCAATTTCATCGAATCGATGGGCGTATCAAGAATTCACTGAATAGTTACGTTAATTATTTCTTAGTATTGAAAATCAGGTGTTTAAGGCACCATTTGTGCACCTTAATTTTGATAGTGAGCGCCATATCTCATCCTCGTCAAAAAGCATAAGGATGTCCGATTTGGATGTTTCAATCTGGGTGGGCGGGTTGGACGTTTACAATAAAAATGTGATTCAGCTCTCGTTTTACTTTATTTTTTCAAATCTTTTTTAATTTACTGATAAATTTGATTTCACTTATAAAATAAAGGAGGTCAAGTAATGCAAATTAAAAAGGTTATTTATGTATTAAGTGGCATTTTGCTTCCAGTGGTATCAGCTTTTGCAACAGAAGGCCTGCCTCCTGTCGAAACAACAACACCAGGCAACAGTTACTCGACTACCTCGGGAGTTGATAACGGCTATGGCGGTTTAAAATGGACCTTTGATGGCGGCATTGCTCCGGAAATTATTGTCGGGTATCGTCACGCCGAAGTCACTTCGAACGGTTATGCGCAAGGGGCGGATATTTCGTTTGCATTCAAAGTTTTTGACGGCTTGCAGCCTGGCAAATTACGGATCAAGTACTTTGACGGTTCCGATTACATGCAAGGCGAAGTCGGTGGCGGTTATGACTTTGGCAAAGGCGGTTTCTTTGCCGGCATAGGCGGCAACGCCCCATTCTCCAACCTTGGCGTAGATTATAACTTCTCCCAACCCTCGCCATTAGAGCCTTATTTTATGTTAGATTCCCTGGGCCAGTATACAAAACCCCACGCTAACACAACCCCATCCAAAACTACGGTGAGTTGTCCCTCAGGCACACAGCTGACAGGCAATTTTTGTACGCCTCTGCAGCTTTTTTGATTAAGGCCAGTGCCGAGCCGCTTAGGCGCACATCCGTTTTCCGTGCACCGCCACACGCCTTTTACTGTTAACAATAAAACCAGTTAAATAATGCAAAGCAAAAAGTCACTATTCAGCGTATTCAAGGTGGCGGCGAAGGACGCCATCATTCCCGCGCTCCGGCGTGGGAATGCATCCCTGGACGCTCTGCTTCTTCTTGATGTGCAATGTGGTCAATGGGGGTCGTTGCCCTAAATAAGTTTCATCGCATTCGAAGAAACTGGCCTCATAAAATTTTTGTAATTATTCAGCGTAGGGAGGGTTAGATGCGCAAGTCGTTGAGTTTAGATAAAGTTAAATTCGTTGGGCGCATCGTAACCCACCAGGGGCGTACCAAAACACTTTCAATTTCATCGAATTGATGGGCGTATATGTCGGCCAGCAGCGCTTCAATGAGGCCCCGGCAGAATGCCGGGGAATGCCAATGATATTATCAATCACATCAAACTGTGTTGCTCCGAATTTCGTGATCTTTTCCACGTTTGATCCACCCATAACCTGCAATCGGATTATGGTGTGGGTGGGTGGCATCCATGAAGTAAATCCGGTCTTCCGGATTTAGGTTTTCCTTGAGTTTGCGGTACTCTTCAATAAACGCCCGTTGTCGCTCGGCATCGGCTTTACCGGGGATCAGTTTGGGTTTTTTGTAGACAAAACCCAAGCGATACAGCAGTTGGGCCATGCCTCTTTCGCTATACGTTACCTGCCAAGTTGCTTCGACATAGTACGCCACTTGTTTGGCCGTCAAACACAAATGAGTCTGGAGATACTCGGTGAGCTGATGGCGTTGTTCAAGATTCAACGCGGGTTCGCTACCGCCTGCTTCGTGACTGAGTAATGCTTTCAAACCACCTTTGCGATAGCGTTTATAATGATTTCTCACGCTTTCCCTATCCATCAATAAGGCCTCGGCAACATCACTCACTTGCCAATCTTTGCCTAGTAAGTAAACTGCTTTTAGTCGATCTGCATAGCGTTTGTCTCCGGCGTGGCGATGTTCATGCTGGAGATTATCAAGTTCTTCTGGGCTTAGGCGATATCGATTTGACATGACTTAATTTTAAACAAATCAGATGGCTACGTCACCTTATTAAACCAAATTTTGAAATGCTAGGAGTATAGTTGCAGTATTAAAAAAATGCCCGTAATCCATCGCCTGTTCCATAATTTTTGGTGTTAAATAATTTATACATGCAAGCTCACTCAAAAAGTGAGTGTGCTTTTAAATAAAAAATTGGTACCTATTCAAAGTAATCTCAGAAGCCTAAAAATCACCTGTCTACTAAACGCCGCTCATCAAGAAGACGCCGGCCTGTAGGGTAGAACCTGACAAGGGTTCCACCAATTTCGAAGCCGGTAAGCTTCCCGGTTCTTGGCTGTTATGGTTTGTTGGATAAACTGCCGGATATGTCGTGTATCGGGCTTGGCGGATCGCCTATAGGCATCCGCCCTACGAGCATCTTTATCATCCCCCATAAACCCTCCCCATCTCCGCAATCAGCCCCTTGATAATCTCCACCAAAAACGCCGGCCCCACCACCTCCACTTCCGGCCCATGCTTTAAAATATCCATCACCAGTTCCCGGTGATCGTTAAACGGTATGCTGAGCTGATAGCGGCCATCGTTGAGCCATTGGCTTTGCTGGCGCGGGTGCCATTGTTCGTCGGCTACCCAGCGGGCGCGTTCGGCGCTGAAGTTGAGCACGGCTAGGTGTTTGGGGCTGCCGCTGAATATGCCGTACGATTCGGCAAAGTGGGCTTGCAGTTCGTCCTGAACGATTACCTGGGCCTTTTCCTCTAACGGTTTTGCTGTGCTTATCCTGTCTACGGCAAAGCAGCGTAATTCGTTACTCTGGTGGCACCAGGCATCCAGATACCAGTTGTCGCGATAACGCACCAGGGTTTGCGGGGAGATATCCCGGCAGCTGTGATTGTTATCGGTGCGGGCGTGGTAGTCGATTTGCAGGCGCTTGCCGTTAAACAGGGCATCGGCGATATGTAGAAACAGCGTGTCGTTTTGCTTGCGGCTGGCCTGATTGAGGATTTTGATTTTTTGGATATCCGGCTTGGCGATGCCTGGGTTGCGGCTTAAAAGTTTTTCCAGCCGGGTTTGCAATTGGGCGATTTCCGCCTGCAAAATGCCGTGGCTGACATTGCCCAGCAAATGCTGGCAGGCCAACAGGGCTTGCAGTTCCTGGGCGTTGAACCATAGGCCCGGTAATTCATAGGGATGTATGGCGTGTTCTTTATCGTAGTAGTAACCGTTATGTTCAAAATTGTAGACTATCGGGGCGGCTAGAAATTCGCGCATGGTTTTGATAATCCGGTCGCGGGTCGCGCGGGAACATTCCAGTTCTACTTCGATGGCTTTACCGGATAGAGGCGTTTTGTGGCTGAGAAGTAAGTTATGGAGCTTGAAAATTTTGTCGATGTGCTTCATTGCCTGACCCGATCTCCCTGAAAAATTTGACTGATAAATTAAGCGTAGTCTAGTTTTCCTTCTCAGTAAAGGTTGGTGATATCGTTTTTTTCGAAACAATACTAATGAAAGCGTCAAGCAAGGTTTTCAGTCACTATTCAGCGAAAATTACCCGCAATTGCCGCATAGCGTATCAATCGTTTCATAAGTTCTTGCGCTAAGCAGACTTAAATACCCGGATGATCCGGATTTTGGCGCCGTTGTCCCGGTCCCAGGTTTAGGAGGCAGGATGCCGACTAAAGCCTACAGGGATGTATTCACGGCGTCCTGGGACCGGGACAACGGCGTCAAAATCCGCCGCATCCAAAAACCTCCAGTGCAAGGACTTATGAGACGATTAATTTGTCCTGCCCATTGAACATCAAGAAGACGCAGAGCGTCCAGGGATGCATTCCCACGCTGGAGCGTGGGAACGATACGGATCGGACGCTCGCGCTGTCGTGAAGACCATGAGAAGTTGAGCACGGCCAGATGTTTTTATTGCAGCATAGCAATTTTTCTAGTCAGGTTTGTAATTCCTGGGCGTTAATTCTACTTTGTCAGATTACATAAACAATGTTTTTAAGGTCGATTTTCGACAGAGAAAGCCGGACTTGTTTGCTGTGTAGGGTATGCATCGCATACCTTTTTTAAGCCTTGGAGCATTCAAGGCCCGAAAAGGTATGCGATGCATACCCTACAATATAATCTGACAAAGTAGAATTAAACCATAAATCCATTCGAGTTTGCAAAATCTTTAGAATCCGACATGCTAACTTTTTGTCATCGCTTTCAGGCTCCAGCTTTTAACCAATACAACCGACCGAATAGACCATGCAAACCGATAGCCTGTTTTACCGTCTGTTTCAAAACTGGCCTAAAATCGTCATAAACCTGCTGCAACTGCCTTGCGAGGCGAGCAGTTACCGATTCGTTTCGGAGGAAATCAAGCAAACCGGTTTTAGAATCGACGGCATATTCAAGCCTATTGACAACCATCCGGAACAGCCTATTATCTTTACCGAAGTGCAATATCAACCGGATCATGACTTTTATGGCCGATTTTTTTCCGAAATCATACTGTATTTATATCGCCAAAAGCCCGGTCGGCACTGGCTGGCTTTCGTCATCTACCCGGACCGGCAAACCGAAAAGCCTCCCAGTATCGAATTCGAGCCGTTGCTCGGCTTGCCGCAAATCACACGCTTCTATATGGAAGATTTTGAACACAGCACGGAGCCGGTTTACGACCTGTTACGCCCGATAGCCTGTTCGCCGGACGACACAGTGATCCTGGCGAAAACGTTAGCGCAAGAAAGTGGTAGACTTGATAAAGACGTGATCGAATTTATAGAAACCGTTTTGGTCTACAAACTACCGAATTTAAGCCGCGAGGAGATTAGAATCATGTTAGGGTTAAACGATGTTAAATTAAAAGAAACCCGTTTCTATCAAGAGATTGCTGAGGAAGAAAGGCGGGAAGGCGAACGCGTATTTTTAAATAAACTGCTCAACAAACGTTTTGGCCCTTTGCCGGATTGGACTCAACAAAAGTTGGAGCAAGCGAAAGTCGAACAGCTTGAATGCTGGGGAGAACGCATACTGGATGCGAAAACTCTGGCCGATGTTTTTGAACCATTGTAACTATTCAGCGTTTTTTCCGAAGCCTTAAAAATTACCCGCACTCTGTCGCTCATCAAGAAGACGCAGAGCGTCCGGGGATGCATACCCACGCCGGAAGCGTTGGAACGATGGCGTCCATCCCCGCCGCCGGAAATACGCTGAATGGTTACCCATATTTTAAAGAGAGAGGCGAAAGATAAAACCGGCCAAAAAAAGCTTTATCGACATTGTTTCATTTTAAGAAACAAATCATGCATAACATACGGTATTGTATTTTTTTTAGAATCCTATATAGTTTAACCATCTTCACAAATCGACTGTATTCAGTCTAGGCTAGAAAATGAACAAACCAATTAATCTGTATAGAGATATTTTTATCGGACTTTCTTTTTTGACCGGTGTCTTCGGTTTCATGTCCGGTGAGTTTATTGTTTCTACCGTGCTGTTCGGTCTTGCGTCCATCTCCAGCAATCTGAATTTCGAAACCGGCATTAAAGCATAGTTTTTGTTGTACCACCTCTGTTGTAAAGCAGTTTTCATATTCTGCTAACTCTATAGCCCTTACCTTGTAAAAGATAAGGGCTTTTTTTATCGATTTTGCTGTATTTAAGGTTTGCACGGGAATATTTTATATCGGGATATTGTCTGTGTATTTACCTATTAATAACAGCAATAAACCGCCGGATCAATATCTTGCAATTATTCAGCCGGTTGGGTTACGCTAAACAAATTAGTATCTATTCAGCGTAAAATCACCGGCAATTGCTTGATCGCGTATCCCCTGAGCATTGCACATCAAGAAGACGCGGAGCGTCCTGGGATGCGTTCCCACGCCAGCGCGTGGGAACGATGGCGTCCGTCACCGCCGCTGTGAATACGCTGAATTGTTACCCAAGCTATAATATCAGCGCCTTTAGCGATGCGCCGCCAAAAATCAGAATTGTAGTCCACACAAAAAAGACCGCTGTAATTATAAAATAGCCTATATTCATGTGTAACTCCTATCGGGTAAATATGTTGATTGGTATTTGTATTTCATAAAGCATATTTTATGCCGAATGACACAACGCCTCTAAATCGGGGGTTTGTTCATAGGGAGATCAATTTTAATGATAACAAATGGTGCATGAGCACCTAAGCGGTGCAGTGTTTGTTATCGACAAACTTAGAACGAAAAAGCAAAGTTCAATCTTTCCCTTTGGTACAATTGAATAAATAAGCTTATGATGCAACTATAGTACGCGCAGTTTTGTGAAAAGCTGCGCGCATACATTGTTTATTTAGCTTTTTTATAAGGAAAATGACAGATGGATATTTCAATTCAAAAAAGCAAGACTCAATCTTTTCTGCCATGGGTAGCTGAAAACTTACATTCATTCCAGAGCAAACCATGGAGGCAGTTCCGATTGTACTCGCTGATTTTGCTTGCATTGATTCTGGTCCCGAATATTATTTGATTGTTCGCATAGGGTCAGAAAACCTTATAGTCTTCAACATTACAAGCGTTTGTTCGTACAAGGGCTTGAAAAATATCGGTTCCCGGATTATCTCCGGGAACCGATATTAATTTATATATGTCAAATAGATTGATGGCGTATAGACTCCCAACAAAATTTTCCGTATCCGGAAGTTATTCCTAATCCTACCCTAAACATCGCCGATCGCCTTATTCAGCGGCGCTTTAAGGCAAAATATCGCCAAGCCTGTCGAACCGCCCAAAACGGCTAACAATATAAAGTAATCAGCTAGCGGCATAATCTCATAATATGTTCCGATATAACCGGATAGGTAGTTGCCGAAAAAAGAGGACAGAAACCACATGCCCATGAGCATGCCCACTAACTTGGGCGGAGACACCTTGGTAACCAGCGATAGCCCGATCGGCGATAGATACAACTCGCCGAGCGTATAGATGAAGGTGCACAGCACTAACCATAAAAAGCTGATTTTTTCCAGGTGGTGAAGGCCCGATACTGCAAAAACCAGTACCAGAAACGAACCGCCCAGCAAGGCGGCGCCGAATGCCATCTTGCCGATACTGGAAGGGTCGGCGCCTCTGAGCGTCAGCCGTGCCGACAGTCTTTCCAGGATAGGCGCCAGCAAGAAAATGAAGGCCGGGTTGAGCGATTGAAACCAGGTCGATGGCATTTCCCAGCCGAACAGCACCCGGTCGGTATTATGCTCTGCAAACAATTGCAGGGTATTCCCCTGCTGTTCGTAAACCGCCCAAAACACAATATTCAACACAGCCAAAACCACCAGCCCGCCGATAGCTTTCCATTCATCGCCGGTTAATGGTAAAGAGCCGTTGTGCGCTTGAATAGTCGGCGTATAGAGCTCGTCTACCAGATAGCGTTGCCCGAACAGATAAATCGACAATCCTATCAACATGCCAATGCCGGCAGCGCCGAAGCCATAATGCCAGCCGTAGAGTTGGCCCAGGGTGCCGCAAATTAAAGGGGAGAAAAAGGCCCCAAGATTGATACCCATGTAGAAAATTGTGAAAGCGCCGTCACGGCGCGGGTCGCCATGCGGGTACAGACTGCCGATCTGGGTGGATATATTGGGTTTGAAACAACCGCTGCCCATGATTAATAACAGTAGGGCTACCAAAAAGAATTCTTCGAAAGCCATTAGAAAATGCCCTAACGCCATCAGCAACCCGCCGATGACTATAGTCTTGCGCCGCCCTAACAGCCTGTCTGCCAGAATGCCGCCGAAGAATGGCGTGAAATAGACAAAACCGTTATAGAGTCCGTAGATCTGCGAGGCTAAAGCCTGATTGGACATGGGCCCGAATAGGGCCTCCAAACCGGATTGCAGGGTTTTAAAACCCAGCACGGCATCTTCGAGTTGGGCGCTCCGAATAAGATGCTGAGTCATATACAGCACCAGCAAAGCCCGCATCCCATAAAAAGAGAATCTCTCCCACATTTCGGTGAAGAACAATACGAATAAGCCAATGGGATGGCCAAACAAGGTTTTTTGCTTCATGTAGAAAACACGGGGTGTTGGGCTATTTTAATCGGCAATTGAGTTGCCGATAATAACATCAAATAGACGGAAAAATTTTCCGAAACCGGCCTTTGTTCTTAAGCCGACTGCCGATGGCCGCTATAAACTCGGCTATTTCTGCGGACGGGATGGGCTTGCTGATCAGATAACCTTGCGCTTCCGTACAGCCTCCGGCGGCCAATGCCTTTAACTGCTCTTCGGATTCTACGCCTTCTGCCAGTGTGTTCATATTCAAGCTTTCGCCCAGTGCGACAATGGCCTTGACTAATGCCCGCGATTTGTGGGAAGTATCGCCGCGAACGAAGGATTGATCTATTTTAAGTTTGGAAAACGGAAAACTGTTCAGATAGCTGAGAGAAGAGTAGCCGGTGCCGAAATCGTCCATTGCGATGCCTACGCCCAGCGACTTGATAGCCCACAGATGCTTTAGTACGGTAGCCGGATCTTTCATTAACACGCCCTCGGTGATTTCGATTTCCAGCCGTTCCGGGGCAAGACGGCTGTGAGCCAGCGCCTTCTTAATAACATCGATGATGCGATCGTTTTCGAACTGTATCGGAGAAACATTGACTGCTACGGTGAAAGCCCCGCTCCATGTCGTTGCGGCACGACAGGCCGTATGCATAACCCATTCGCCGATGACGTGAATTTCACCTATTTCTTCGGCTAAAGGAATGAAATCCGTCGGCGATATCAACCCCCGCCGCGGATGATGCCAGCGAATGAGCGCCTCGAAACCGACCAGGGCGCCGTCCGGGATATTGACCTGGGGTTGGTATACCAATGAAAACTCACCCAAGTCGAGCGCGCGTCTTAGATCGATTTCGAGTTCTCTTCTCTGATTGGCCCGTTGAGCCAGTACCGGTTCAAACAATTTAATATTGCCGCGACCGGCGCATTTTGCGGCATAAAGCGCAAGATCGGCATGCTTCAATAATTCGGATTTGTCATCGGTACCTTGATTTAAAGCGGCAATTCCGATACTTGCCCCAACATTCACCGGTTGGCCGCCTATCAGAAAAGGCTGGCCTATCAGTTCTACGATACGCTTGGCGACCGCCTCGGCAGCCATGGGTTGTTCACCGGCGGTGTGAATGATGACGAATTCGTCCGCGCCTATCCGAATCACTGTATCTTCGCTACGGGCGGCGGACGAAATACGCTTCGCAGCCATCTTCAGTAAGATGTCTCCAGCCCCGTGTCCCAAGGTGTCGTTGACTTGCTTGAAGCGATCCAGATCGATCATGATGACAGCCAGCGACAGGTCATCCGGATGTCTTGGTTGCCAGTTGCCGATAATTTCTTCCAGCAATGTTCGATCGCCTAAACCGGTCAGAGGATCGTTGCGGCTGAGCATAGACCTACACCCAAAGTTGATCGTCAACCTGGGCAGACGATCCACCACCAGCATACGCCGGCCCTCGCGGCGTTCGGCAATAAGTACAATCAACGGCTCGGAGCCGCGTTGCAGATGCAATTCGAAAATGGCGGCATCCGCGCATTTCAGTGCTTCGTTAAGTTCGGGGAAAGTTGTGTTGAATCGCGAAGCAATATGTTCGCACAAGGAACGATCTACCCGTTTTGCCGGTGCATCCAGCGCAAACATATTGCAAAATGCCTGATTGGCTTTGGCTATTTTGCCAAGCTCATCAATAACAGCAAAGCCTATAGATGATAACTGTGCGATTTTCAACAACATCTTTACTATTTAGTTTAGTCTTGGCGAAGTTAAATAATGACGAGATTGGAGTCGCTTTGTCCAACTCTCGGGTTCTACGGAAAATGGCTGCAATTCGGCTTAAAATCCAGGGAAACACAACTTCTCTTGGTACCGAAAACGCAACGGTTGATCATGGAAAAATATTTTTTCATCGCAAGTTTAGATAGGTAGCCGTATTAGAAAAACTGTTAACCACAGCTTGCACAATGTTTCTATTCATAAACTTTTCATAAGCTTTTTATATTCAATACCTGATTTGAACCGGGTTAAATTCGCGTTAAATTGAATAAAAATACCATGCATGTAAAAACTTTGTACCTGTAATAGATATACCATGCTTATGACTAATATGGCAATATTTTTTGCTAATAAGCTCGCAATATGAGATAGAAATTTAATAAATTCAGTTAGTTATAAATGAAGATGATATGTGTTCGACATATAATACCTTACGATTAGCAAGATAATTGTACGGCAAACCAAAAAGTATTTACCTATTAATATGTAATGGAAGTTAACGCAAATAAAAAGGGATATTTTTTTACCCGTAATTGCATTGAAGTTTTCGTGTTTTTCGTGGTTGAACAACCGGGTTTAGGATTATAATTGCAACCGTAAATTAATAATTAGATCAAGGCTCTGAGTGTAATCCTTTATTAAACGGGGTTGCGAATGATTACCCCCTTAAATACCCGGCTGCTGTAATTCCGATTATTTGCCTTATTACTGCCGCAATTCGGCATTTGTTTTAATTCCTCACAAAGGTTGTCATACGATGAATAAATCCTATAAATTCGCCACTATAGCCTCATTAGCGGCTGTTTCTTTGCTTACTGCCTGTGCAGGCGGCGGATATGCCAATAACAACTTGGCAGGCATAGCTGCTGAGGAAATGCTGGGCGTCAATCCGATGGGAAATGCCATGCAGACCGTGCCCGCAACAGGTGCGCCGGGCACAACCGTTCAGGGTGCAACGAACATTAGCCCCCTCACCGTCCTAGAGGGCGCGGCAATCAACTCTGTTGCTCAAAACATGGCCGGCAGCGTTCTAAACGGTCAAATAGGTTCGCAAATCTCGCCTGCCGATCAAAATTTCCGCCTTCAGCAATTAGGCGGACTGGTTCAATCCGGTTCGGTTAATCAATCTCAGCAATGGGTTAACCCGCAAACCGGTAGCACCATTGCTATCAATCCGGTCGGCCAGGCCGCCGTTCAACCGCAAACCCAACAAAAATGCCGGAATATGCAGGAAGTCGTTACCTTGCAAAACGGACAATCCATTACCGAAAACCGTCAGGCCTGTCTGAATTCGCAAACCGGACAATGGACTTTGGTGCAGTAAATTCCCTCATCGCCCGGTTTTTTTGCAACCGGCGAATTCAGGAAACAGGGGCGGATATTAGCTTCAGCAATAGTATCCGCTTTCCCTAGAATCGAGCGACTCAAATCTTCAAAGGAGTCCTCTAAACGAATATCCGTTTCTGCCCTTGGTTTTCCCGCTCAGGATGGCTGATCAGCGTCTTCCGCCGCCTCGCCCACCACCACCTGCATTCGTGCCATGCTCTCTTCCCTCAGCGTGAAACTCCCTGCTTTCCATAGGTGCGTAATGAAAAACAGGGGCTTCCGGAACAAAACTCGGCTGAAAGCTGCGGATTGGGTTAATTTGATTCGGTACGGACTGGACTATGCCTTGTTGCATAGCCCTCTGATTGAACCCGGCCCGAGCTTCGCCGCCGGCAAGCCCGGAAGTTGGAGGCCTTCCCGCTGCCTGTGCATGCAATTCCTCTGCCCTGTCCAAGGTCCGATTTTGCTGTTGCGTGACAATAGCCCTGGCGCCATTTTGGGCATTGGGCGTAGTGAACAAGCCGTTAGCAGTAGGACCATTCGAGATAAAACCTGTTGAAGCCGAGGAGTGCGGCCCGGCATGATGACTAACGGAAAAAGTATTGTTATTGAAAGCGATCTGCCGATGGAAGTCGTTCAGCACAAAAAAACCCGGAAAATAATAACCGGTTGACCAGAATGGATAAGGCACCCAGGAGTAAAGATAATAGTAGGATGCCGGCGGGGTAAAGTAAGTAACCGCCGGCGGGCCCTGATTCTGGTAATAGCCATTCAGGAAACCTGGATCAGGCACCGGCGCGTATTGTTGATCCGGGGTAAACGGACTAATACCGCTAGCAGCCGAGGGGGTTGCGGATTGGCTGAGAATTTTAGCCTTTGCTCTATATTCCGGCGGTATGGAATCGTAAACATCGGTAAAATGCTTGCCGCCCTTACTATCGACATAACTATAGATGGTCGAAATGTTCATGTTTTGGCTTTGGCGTTGACCTGCCGCCGGAATTTTATTGGGATCGGAATTAATCTGGAATCCTAGTCTGGTTTTAAGATCGGCAACACGTTTTAGGGCCTGATCCTTGCCCAGACTGATTTTTCCCTGATCGCTGGCATTGACAATACCCTTATCGACTTCGCCCAATATAGCCGGGGTGACCGGGTATTCGGAAATCCAGCCGTTTTTTGGTTCTATGCCAAGTTTGCTCAACAATGCCTCGGCCTTGGACTGATCCTGGGTCGGCTCCAAACTCAGGGCTTCAATGAGTTGTATGGCGAAAAAGCTTTCCGGCACCAAAGGTTGTGCCACCAAGGCCGGATTACTGCCGGGCTGGCTGGCGGATTGGTTAGAATTTGCGGGCGGAGGTGGCGGCGGCATGTTATAGACCGGGGTTTGCTGCGCAAAGGCGCCGGCCGAAATCAGACAGCATATAGCCGGAAACAAGACCGATAATCGCCTGAATAGCCATTTGCTGTCGTAATCTAACATGTCTTAATTCCTCCAATCTTGTCAACGCGGCATCAATTTAATATCTGTTCAGAATCAGTAAAGATCATCGATTGATAACGATGCGCATCGTTGCTCCGTAACAACTTTTACGCCTGCCTATCCACCTAATACCTCGAATGATATTATGTTCCCTCTCTATCATGAAAGTTCAACAGCTTTTGTAGTTATTAACTGTTGCATGAGTTTTGTAATTATTCAGCGTAGGGAGGGTTAGATGCGCAACTCGTTGAGTTTAGATAAAGTTAAATTCGTTGGGTGCATCGTAACCCACCAGGGGCGTACCAAAACACTTTCAATTTCATCGAATCGATGGGCGTATCAAGAATTCACTGAATAGTTACGAGTTTTTGCATATTTATCAGTCGTTAGAGCTATTCGCGCTCGCAAGGCAAGTACGAACATAGAACCTTGCATGGAGCATATTTAAAGTTCTCTTTACTTTCAATTTTGATAGTTTCAAAATGGCCTCATAGTGTTGGCGGTAGATTAGAACAAAGGCATACAGGGAGTTTTAAGAATACAGATCCGCCTAAATTTTATAATAAAAAGGGGTGCATGAATGAATAGTCAATCAGTAGCGGAGTTTTTTAAAAAATTACTTCTCAATATTTCAAGCGACATTGATAAAGCGGCCTACTGGAACGCTAAGTTTGACCATTTCGCCCGATTATTCGGACGATTATCAGGAAGGCCGCTTGCTTTTAATGTCGCCCTTGGCGTGATTCTGTTCTGGCTTATTAGCGGCCCGGTTTTTGGTTTTAGCGATACCTGGCAATTGGTCATCAATACGGCAACAACCATCATTACTTTCCTGATGGTGTTCCTGATCCAGCATACCCAAAACCGGGATACGGAAGCCATGCAGCTTAAATTGGATGAATTGATCCGTACTATCGAAGGCGCTAATAATGCGCTGCTTGATTTGGAAGAACTGGAAGAGGCAGAACTCGTAGCGTTGCGGAGCCATTACAGTGCATTGGCGAAAAAAGCCAGAGAGGCTAAAGAAGAAAAGACCACTCCTTAATTTCTGTGGCCAAGTAGGGTATGCACTGCATACCTTTTTTAGGCCATCAATTATCTTGGCATCTTATCCTGCCGCCATTGATTTTTGATAAACCAAAGGCTTGAAAAGGTACGCGATGCGTACCCTACAGTCTTTTCCGGTTTACACTGAATGCTTACGGCAAACAATGATTAGATGCCTGTTCCGGGCTTTTGAGGTTGCAAAAAACTGTAAACCCTCTCAAAGATCTATTATTTGGCTAGTTGCCGGCCAGCTGACGATGTGGGCAAGCCCCATGTGGGTTTGCAGATGATCTATCACGCTCTCAACCCGTTCAGGCAGGTCATAAAATTCGATCACCAACGGCAGGTCTAAACTCAAGTCGACCAGATGGCTGGTGCGAATTTCACCATCGGGACCAAAACCGAACACCCCTTGTAGAACCGTGACGCCGGAGACCTTCTCCTCATCGTGTAAAAATTTAATGATTTTAGCGAGCAGATGCTCGCCTTCCCGAAGAAAAATCCGGGCTACCGTAATAGATTGAGTTGCCATAACCAATTCCCGAATACCGTACCTAACCAGATTACCAGCATGCCCCACAAGTTGGTGGAGATGAAAATGCCTAATATTTCTTGGAGATCTAACTGAAAGTTGAACAGTTTGAACGAAATCCAAAGGGTTAATCCGACTGTTAACACGCCAAGCAGCAGAACTAACACAGTAAGCCGCCACTCCAGCGTCAAACTCAAGCGTTGAAACATGAATTGAGCCAAGGCGGCCAATAAAAAGCCCACAATAATGCCCAGCATCATTTCGATATAGGGTAGTTCATCCAGCCATTGGTAAGCGTCATTGTCAAAAATCTTTCGTCCAACTACAATTCCGATCCAAACAGCCACCATACAAAGCACGACACTTACGAAAATATTTAGCGTAGCCTTTAGTACATTACCTTCCTCAAACAGGTAAAACGATTCCAAGGCAAAGGTCGAAAAAGTGGTATAAGCACCCAGAAAACCAACCAGTAGCGCGGCGCGATATTCCACTACCATCGTGAATCGTAGCGTTAGCAATGCCGTCAGAAAGCCCATTAAAAATGAGCCTGAGACATTGACAAATAAGGTACCAAAGGGAAAGGTTCGGCCCAGCCAGGCATAAATGCCGTTGGCTACAAAAAAACGTGCCAATGCGCCTGCCGATCCGCCCAGAGCGATGGCAATTAACTGGCTCATCCGTTTAACCGTTTCATAGAGAAAATAATTTAAGTTCGATCATAATCTATTGCAACCCTATCGATAATGCCGGCATAGATTTTTACATTAAGGATTTTATCATAAGCACTATGCCGGAAAACGCCAGAAATACCGTAAATATATGCCGGTATTTATTTCGATCAAGCTGTTTATATAGCATTTCATCCGTTAGCACATAGACTAATACGCCTATCACCAGGTAGGCTATATTATCGCTGACCGATACATCGATTTGTTGGCGGCTAAATAGCCACAGTGTGACGATTTGCACCGAGACGAAAGCGGCGTAGGATGCGGCGACCGTGACTCGCGCGGTATCTTTTGCATAATCTTTTTGGTGAACCACGGCAGTCAACAGCGACCCGCCGAGACTGCTGACTCCATGCACCACGCCCATGGTCAAAAAATAAACCGTCTCATATTGCATTATGCCATTAATGATTTTGCTTATCGCCGGACGACACTTCTTTTGATGCAATCAAAAGCAAAAATACACCGATCATCAAACCGATATTAATCTGGGAATGAGTGACCAGAAACAGCGAAATAGCGATGGGCGGTAAAGAGAATTGAACAATTTTCCTGACAAACAGAAAGTCTATATGAATATGGTCTTTCGAAATTTGAAAAAGGCTTATCGTAAAGGAAATGGGTAGCAGCACAGCCAATATATTCACAAAATCGTAACCGAGATC
>CAVXZR010000113.1:0-9049 GCA_963765965.1 uncultured Pseudomonadota bacterium | reverse complement strand
CATTTGGCTGATAATGATTCAAGTTTAAGCAGCATCATTGAACGCTTGAACAGCATCATCGATATGGTAAACACGGAACATCGATCCAGACAACAACTGCACAGCCAAAAAATGGAGGATATAGAGCAAAATTACGCTGACGCTATTCAAAAAATTAGACATGGGGCGGGCGTGGATGATTTGGTCAAAGATTGCCGTTTAACACGAGATGAAGCAGTTTTATTGGTGCGCTTACATGCAGGCAAGCCTGCGTTTTAGCGTAATTTTGAAATGTATTTATCCGAACCTCGTTCGCTTCGGATCATTTTAGGGTTCTGCAAACGTTGCATGAGGCGTTGATAATTTTGGTCATGACGGCTTCTATCATTTTGACTATGCCAGAAATGTAATACCACGACAGCAAAACGACCTTCTTTACGTTTGACGCCGTAATGAATTAGACGTATAACGAGATCCGAGTCCTCGTACCCCCAACCCTCAAACAGTTCATCAAAGCCGTTGACTGCCAGAAAATCCTGTTTCCAGACCCCAAGGTTACAGGTCATAGCTTTTTGCCAGTTTTCCGGTTGCAAATAACGCTGTTTATCGAAAGGCAGATACAATAAGGGAAGTAAACGGTTTATGTGCCCTTGTAACCTTTGTTTTAGAAAAAAAACCAGAGGCTGGTGATGCAATGAAATATTATTCTGCAAAACTTGTCCGGTAAAAAGTTCATTCAATAGTACACGGTTTCCCGGCACAAAAAAATGCGCTTCAGCCAGTCGGCGATGGCGAGCGATAAAATTTGGAAAAACTACGCAATCGCCGTCTACAAATACCAGATAATCGCCACGACTAACGGCAACTGCCTTATTGCGTATTGTCCCAGCTCTGAAGCCTTGATCCTCGTGAAAAACATGTCTTATATTGATAGTACTGGTTTTTATAACATCGGCAATTAATAGGTGAGTAGCTGCTGTAGATCCATCATCAGCGATAAGAATTTACATTATTCTTATTTTGCCGGAATAATAGACTTTGCAAACAAGGACTAAGGGCATGCGGCCAATTGTAGGTAGTGACAATTACTGAAATTAAACTATTCATTTTGCTGACAGTCTATTTTTGCCGATCACGTAGTTTTAAATACTTGTAATAACTCCCTTCTGCATTGGAAATAGCCAGCATCAATCCTTCCGGGCCGTCAATAATTGCTGCTTTCAGAAAATAAGTACGGAAAAAAGTCCACAGACCTTTCCCATGGCGAGCCCCAGACTAGCCTGTTTCTTTTGTCCATATAATTTTTCTGCGCCAAGCGAGGAATAGCTGTTGATTTTATGCGAATAACTTCTTCTGGATTAACAAAGGCTTCATGCAGCAGTGGATTTTTTAGACGGTTAATGGCGCCATTGACAAAAATACGTTCATGCACAATATCGTCACTAAAATGACCAGCATTACGGCGAAATAATCTAAGAACATAGTCCGGCCACCAACCTCCATGTTTGATTTGTCGGCCACAATAACTAGACAGACGAGGAATTTCAAACCCCGGAATTCGTTGGTCTGCATGGCCAGTTGTATTTCTAATTTCAGCGCGGGGCTTACTTCCTCATCGGCATCTATAGATAGTATCCAGTCGTGACTGGCCTGTATTAAAGCACGTTGTTTTTGTGGCCCGAAACCCGGCCAGTCTGTAACGATAACATGCTCAGTAAATTGTTTACAAATGGCGACTGTATCATCATTACTGCCCGAATCTAGAACAATGATTTCATCAGCCCAGGCCACAGAGTTTAAGCAGCGGGCTATATGCTGAGCTTCATTTTTGGTGATCACAATAATGCTAAGCATAATTCAAGTATGTAAAAGCTAATAGGCTGAATTGGTTTGGATAAGTTTAGAGTAGGCAGTTTAATTGCCATTTTCAGATCAGGAATATTATTGCCAGCTAAATTCACCATTACTCCTGACGCCGTGAAGAGTCATCCTATAAGCAGATATCTCCTCATCTCGCCATTGCCTGGCTAGGCTAACAGTCTTCATCTTTTTTAGTTTGCGTTCAAGCCAGTTTTGGTTTAATAAACGGTAGTTGTAACGGTATCCTAAACCTTGGTTTTGCGACAAGCCGCGCTCTTGTTTCATAGCGGTTAGGGTAACCGAGCCATAATGATGCAACCATGATGCTCCCGTTATGGCGCATGGTATACCGGCTTTTTCAAGTTCATGAAAAACAGCGTATCTTCATAACCAAGTAATTTGGGGATAGGTTGGAAGTAACCAATTTCTTGCCATACTGAATTATGAATCGCTAAACAAACTGCATGTCTGGCGCCTAAACGTAATACAGTTTGCAATTTGCTGCTGGCTTGACCCGCAAAGGTGTCAAAATCGTAATCCAAAGGCCCTTCTATCATTGCCGGTGAAATGACTTTAAGCTGGTTTTGCTCTGCGACATTAATTAAGTTTTCCAACCAATTTCTAGACACCAATACATCATTATTCATAATAATGGTCCATTCGGCTTGCAATACCAATGCCCCTTGATTCCAAGCCACACCGCAACCTAAATTCTCCTTATTAAGAATAAGTCCGCCCAAAGGCAAAGTTTGTAAATATTCACGCGTATTATCCGTCGAAAAATTATCGACTATCACTAGGCGACTTAAATCAATTCCATGTTTAATCATACTTTCTACACACTGGCGAGTGTAATCAACTTGATTATAACAAGCAAAAGTAATGGCGTATTTAAACGGGTTCATTTCCGATGATTCCTGAATGAGGGGCGAAAGTACCAATCAAGCAACGCTGAAAATTTAGTAAGAACATAAAAATACCAAACTGGACCGGAGATGATTTAAAAGGCAAGAGGGTAAATATTTTTATTTAAGCGTATTTGGGGTTTGATTGCCCTGCAGTTGTCCTAATATAACTTGTGCGACCAGTCCGGCAATGATCAAGCCGTAAAATGAAGTGGTGTATTTGAATGTTAGCACCTCGCTACTTATGCTGCAAAACAACAGAGTTACGATATATGCCAATCCCAGATGACAGGCACGCTTAATTTTGGGTGCATTTCTGTTGCGCCAAAATAAGCTGAAAGGTATAAAAAACAGACCTAATACTGAAATGCCGCCAAAAATGCCAGAGCGCAATAAATTGGCAAGTAGTTCATTATGCGGACCATTGTACATGATGATTTGCCTGGTTTCCGGACTGGATATGGCTGTGATCCAGGGTTCATTTAGATAAGCCCCAAAGCCAACATCTCCATAGCCATGAAATGGATTATGCTTGAAAAACTCCCAGGACATTTGCCACATAGTTAGGCGATAACCAGTAGCTGTTTGGCTATTAGAATTATCCAGCCAGGATGATAGTTCGTAAAACCCGCTATAAAAGCGATATAGAGTATTGGGATGCAAAAAGTAAATTAGAATCAGGCTAAAAAATAATACCACCGCTAAGATCAGTAAGACTCTTGGATGTATAAATTTACCGCTCAAAACTAGCCAAAGGGCAAAAAGGGGCGGAATGGCAATCCAACTGCCACGTGTACCCGATCCGGTAATTAAATACAAACCGACCAATATTCCCAGTGCCTGTAATAATAAAAGTTTATGGTTGGCATGTGTTGAGCTTTCCAGGCCAAACAGGCAAAAAGCTGTGAGCACAAGGGTATAAGTGCCAAATTGAGTTGGATCAACCGCCGGCGTGGCAAAGCGCCCCCCCCAATGAGCTAAAATTTCCGGATGTAAATGTACCAGGGGCACCACCAACAATAGTGACGGTGCAGCACTAAGGCTAATCAATCTGGCATAATCGACTTTCTTATAAGCGAAAAAAACCAGTAAGGGTATCGAAATGAGCATACGCGCAGGACCGTCGTAAGCTTTTAATATCCAATCTTCTCTTAATAATTGGCTGATTAGAACGGCTAAAACAGGCATTGCCAGCACAAGCATAACCTGACGCATTTTTACTAATGCGCCGCTGTCTTTAGCGAAGCGATAAGCGGTTTTCCATTCTAATAGTGCTGGAACCAGCAACACAAATAAGGTCGCATTCGTGCAGCCGCGTATTGTTAGAAATCCCAGAAGACTTAAGACTAAGGAGGCTAAAACTAAGTTGTCCAGCCATTTATTGCCGGGGTGGCCGATTACGCCGAAACGATGCAAAATCATAAGGTTTTATCTGTTATATTTCATACTCTTCGGTGCTAAATAGGTTTTTAAGGTTAATTGGAGTCTAGCCTAAAGGCTTTTATAATTTGACTATCAAAATTGGTTGGCTCTTGGGAAATAATATTCCGATACATTGTTAATTCCTGCGTACATAAGTCAAAATTTTCGAAAATTTCCGCAATTATCTTCCCGAAAGCAGTCAGAAAATTTTCTTTACGGTCATCTAATTTGTATCGACCTGGTATTGGTATATCTATAGGATTGGCGGCTGATCCATATACACCAGTGATGACGCAACAGCCGTGAATCGCTGCTTCTCTGGGTAGTCTGTCTTTACCTGGGTGGTGTCCAAAGTCGATATAGACTTTTGCACTCAGAAATGCATCTGCCAATTGCTCACGATTTAGACCTCGTAAGGGCTTAAAACTCCATTGGGGGTAAGCCTTAATTAATCGGTCTGTAATTTCCGCGCCTTTACTGGGATTGTAGCAAATTATGTTTTCGCGATTAGTTTTTTCCAGTCGTAAAGTTAATGAATGTAAATAATCAGTATCTGTATAAACCGGAATTGGGTCGGAAAGTGAAAATGCATTAATGCCATTTTGGGCAAGAAACTCAGTTGCATAATGACTTTGGGCGAAATGTGACAATTTCTTGAGCGCATTAATTCCCCGCCAGGGTATGCGTCCTTTAAGTATGTTTTTCCAGTAACGTATCTTGTCTCGAATTGGGTTTGCATAACGAATACAAGTGAAATTATTCACGGACATCCACCAAATCGCCGTTTTCGCCTGCTTGGGTTTAAGTGCCAATGCGGTGAAAATTTCCGGATATACGATGAGCGTGTCCTCTTTGTCTTGAAAATGTTCTACCTCAACTTGATATTTCGCATACGGTGCTGGAACAGCAAATGTCTTATTAAACGGATGGTAGATCATGACAGCTGACTGTTGTAACCGATTGAGGTGAGCGGCTAATTGATGTAATGCCTCTGGCCCGGCGGCTGCGATTGCTCCACCAGGACAAATAATTAGGACTTTTTTGTAATAGCTCATGACTCTTAGGTACTGGTAGGCATTGTGAAATCAGGTGGACTGGCAAGCAAATATTGCAAATTACTATTTTACTTGCATGCCAGGCTGCGCCCCTTGATCTGCAGATAACACCCAAATATCCTTACCGCCAGGTCCGGCGGCAAGCACCATGCCTTCCGAAGTACCGAAGCGCATTTTTCGTGGCTTAAGATTGGCGACCACCACCGTCAGTTTGCCCACTAGATCTTCCGGGGTATATGCGGATTTGATCCCAGCGAAAATCGTCCGGGTTTCATTACCAAGATCGACTGTCAATTGCAGCAGTTTTTCAGCGCCCTCAACAGCTTCAGCAGTTAAAATTCGGGCGATGCGCAAATCAATTTTAGTGAAATCGTCGATTTCGATAGGGGCGGCAAAGGGCGGAATTTCGCTAAGTGCAGCGTTTTTCGCTGGCTGGTTGCCTGGATGTAACGGGCTGTTACGGTGTTTTCTCCAGATTTTCTTTAGAAGCGGCGACGATGGCTGCAATTTTATCGGCTTCAATCCGGGTCATGAGCGGGACAAACTCGTTTATCTTGTGACTCAATAATGGTTGCGCAGCAATGGGCCAGTTAACCGAGTTGACATTAAGAAAATTTGCGGCATTGGCAGCCAAGATCGGTATTACCGGCTGCAAATAAGCTACCAGCAAGCGAAATAGATTTAATCCCATGCTACAAACTGCCCTTAGCTCTAAGTCCCGGCCTTCATCCCTTGCGATCAGCCAAGGCTTTTTCTCGTCAATGTATTGATTTGCTTTGTCGGCCAAAGCCATTATTTCTCGCATGGCTTTGCCGAATTCACGGCTTTCGTAAAGTTTGGCTATTTCATTGTTGGCGACGACAAACTGCTGAAACAAGATTGGTTCGGAGCATTCGGAAGAAAGTAAGCCGTCAAAGCGTTTATTGATGAAACCACTGCAACGGCTGGCGATGTTGACCACTTTACCGACTAGATCGGCATTGACCCGTTGTGTGAAATCGTCGAAGTTCAAATCGATGTCATCCACACCGGAGCTGAGTTTTGCCGCAAAATAATAACGCAAATATTCAGGATTAAATGTTCTAAATAGGTACGGGCCTGAATAAAAGTGCCGCGCGATTTCGACATTTTCTCGCTGTTGACCGTTAAAAAACCGTGCGAAAATATTGCGCTAGGGGTGCGGAATCCGGCGCCGGACAGCATTGCAGGCCAGAATAACGCGTGAAAATAAATAATATCCTTGCCGATGAAATGGTAAAGTTCTGCGCTGACTGTTTTTGTGCCAAAAGTCGTCAAAATCCAGCCCTTGTTTGACGCATAATGCTTTAAAACTGGCCATGTAACCGATAGGGGCATCCAGCCAAACATAAAAATATTTACCTGGCGCATCGGGTATTTCAAAACCGAAATAAGGCGCATCGCGGGAAATATCCCATTCCTGTAAACCGTTCTCCAGCCATTCCGCCATTTTGTTGCTGACTTCCGGCTGTAAATGTCCGGCTTTTGTCCATTTGCCGAGCATCTCGCTAAAATTGGCCGAGATTAAAAAAGTAATGCACGGAGTCTTTTTCTATAGGCTTCTCGCCGGAAATCGCCGATACCGCGTTTTTTAAATCCATTGGCGAATAGGTCGCGCCGCAAACCTCGCAATTATCGCCGTACTGATCGGCAGCCCCGCATTTCGGACAATCGCCCTTGATAAATCGGTCCGGCAAAAACATGTTTTTAACCGGATCGTATGCCTGGGTAATGCGTGCGGCTATTGATATGTCCGCCATCACGTAAACGCTTATAGATCAGGCTGGATAGCGTTTTATTTTCCTCGGAATGGGTGCTGTGATAATGATCAAAAGCCACGCCGAATTCCTGAAATCGGCGCGATGTTGCTGTTCAACCTGGGCAATAAGGTTGTTCCGGGCTAATGCCTTCCCGATCCGCCCGCAACATAATAGGCGTACCGTGTGTGTCGTCGGCGCAAACGTAATAGCATTCATGTCCACGCATTTTCTGGAAGCGCACCCAAATGTCGGTTTGAATATATTCGACAAGATGACCAAGATGAATTGGGCCATTCGCGTAAGGCAAAGCGCTGGTGACGAGAATTTTTCTATCGGACATGGAACGGTCGAATGTTAAGATTTCAGATTGCGAATTATGGCATAAAATAGGGTTTTAGGCAGGGTTTGTGAGGCTGTAACCAGTTAATGAATCCATCTGATGTTGAAATCCGATTCCACGAAATCAAACTTTGTTCTGAAATCGACTGCTTAGCTTAGAAGTAAAGATTTTTGCATTTAACATCTTGATAAATCATCATTAAGGTCTTCGCCATAGTGTCGTAAGTGTGCTTTTGCAAAACCTGCTGATAACCGGCTTGCCGAAGCTCATCGCGTAATTTTTTGTTAGCCAATAGTTTTTCTATTTTCTGCACTAATTCATCCAGATTCTGATAGGTGCACAGATGTTCGTCTGGCGTAAAACAAGTTTGTAGCTCGGGTGAGGTATCGGTTAAAAAGCATGCCTGTGCCGCCAACACCTCAAAAAAACGCATATTAAGTCCGCTACTTTCCTTAAATCTATTGGTATTCAGGATAATTTTCGCAGAATTGAATAAGCGATTCAACTCATCCCCACTGACCCATTCACCCTTAAAGATTTGCGCGAGGTCGGTTTTTGCCAGCTTGCTTTTTTTCTTCCAGTGCGGACCATACAGAGCAATGTTTTTGGTGATAGCTAATATGTTAGTTATGACTTCTTCACGCCACGGGCTCCAGTTGCCTACAAAGGCAATATCATAGATTTGCGGCATAGCAGTCATGGGAAAAAATCGGTCGGGCGAGGCCGCATGATTTAAAAAGCCGACATTAAAATCTTCTGCTCTTAATAACTCCATAGCGGCATAGCTAAAGGACAGATATTTATCAAATGGTGCGGCATATCTACGTAAATCCTCAATTTTTTCGTTTGGTTCTATCCACCAGGCAACCTTAGGCACGTTTATTTTCGAAAAAACTGCATTTCCGAACGGTTGTCCATGTATGCTGAATACAAAATCGGGTTGAAATTGTTCAAACAGCAGTTGATATTGACTTGCCAAATAAGGAAGTCGATTTAAAGGATGGTTTAGAAATAAATCATGGCCTTTTTTCACTAGGCGCAGATTACGGGCTGATTTATTTAGGCGCTTGATGACTTGTTTATAAAACCAATGTTCATGTTCAGAAGCGATAAATAGCCGCGTTTCGATGCCTAAGCAACTAAAGGCGCGGGCAAGATCATAAGCAATTGGCGGAAATTTGTCGTAGGCTAACAGTATTTTTTTGGGCAAGATCATATCATTCAAGGCAAACTGTTCATGGGTTTGAGAAATTGTGCTTAGGTATCAGCCACTTTTAATTCAAAACAGTCGAGTACAGTCTGTATGTGCAAATAAGTTTTGAATTTATCAGTAAAGACTTTATTTTAGTTGCTTATGCGGTTTTAATGCAGAGCTATAAGAGCCATCATATCCCTTGTAACTAAATGGGTAATTATTTTTTCCTAACTTGAGGATGTATATGCCGATTTTTGACAAAAACCGTCTAAAAGCTTTACTAAAAACCTTTATTGATCCAAATGTTGAAACCGATCTGGTCTCGGCTAAATCTGTAAAACAGATCACTGTCAGTGGTAACGATGTCAAAGTGTCTATCGAATTGGGTTATCCGGCGAAAAGCTATACAGAAGAGCTGAAAACCCGACTGAGGACAAAACTTGAAACGCTGGAAGGTGTGGAAAAAATTGACGTAAATGTAACAGTCAAAATTGTTTCACATTCGGTGCAAAATC
>CAVXZR010000112.1:0-7744 GCA_963765965.1 uncultured Pseudomonadota bacterium | reverse complement strand
AGCTGTGGCTGACGCGGGCGGTGCGCCCGCTTTCGCCGCTGTCTGCTTGACCCCTACGATCCGGCAAGGCCTTCTCGCCCGCGGCGCTGGTTTCCAGGCGTCTCTTGAGCCTTTAGCCGACACCCGATTGGTCACGAGCAGGCGAGGGTCGTTGGGATCGGATTCAGATCTTCTGCCGCAGCTTGCGGACGAGAATTCGCAGGTACTGGATATTCTCGCGCTTATTGCCGGTCCAGATTTCCTTCAGCAACGGGTCATGAATCTCACCAGCCAACCGATCTCATGAGCGTTGTTTATCACATCAAAAATAATAGTTCAATGTCTTAAAAAATGCTTGGGTTGGTGTAAAAATCGGCTAAGAGAAATAACTCGAAAAACACAAAGGAGGTTGTTACTCAATTACGCATTGGTTACCCTTAATACCCATCCAGATTAATTCACCTCGATGTTATTGTAAATGTCTAATAAATCGGTAACTTTCCAAACAGAGGCCACCCCGCTAATGTAGTACAACCCTCTCAACCGGATGAAATCCGCGAGTCGATGATTCGTCTACCTAAGTCAGACAGCTGCGTTTTCAGCTGTTCATCAAGAGAAGCTTGATCGATGTAGTCCAGAATGGACTTAATTGTGGGAGCATCCAGACCGTTTTGCATTTTGCCGGATATGGTTGTCAGCAAGGCGGAGGCTAGTTCATCGAGTTGAGAGCCGGTAAATTCCACAGCGGTAAGGTAGGTATCCAGGTTGTGCAAGCGGTGTAGCCAACTCCAAGCGTTTTCCGCCTCTAGCGGTTCGAGCAGATCAAGGGCGGCCCGCTTCATGATGACATCGGTCGCCAGGCCAAGCAGCACTTCCTTGGCAAAATCACCTGCGCTGTCGACAGCATAGGTCCAATAAACCTGCCGCACCTCGGCCTCCATCAGTATGAAAGGCTGGTTCAAGGTCCAGGCATCGGTGCCTAGCCCCTGGTTTTGAAAAACGGCGGCGTGGAAATTCCAGGCCTCATCGGCCAGGATATCTCGGGTCACGAGTGCCGTTGGACTACTGAATTGCAAACTCAGGGTATCCAGGTAAACATTCGCCAAGGACATGCGGATAGCATCGACAGCTTGTTCGGACAGCGAACGCTCCTGGGCTTCAGCGGTTTTCTCCAGAAATTCCAGGGCGATGCGACCGGAGAACGTGTTACCTTTAACCACCCCGTTAGCCAGGGCAGCGTATTGATAGCCGCGTGCGGCGAGTTCGTCATAGGCCTGCGCAAGCTGGCCATCAGCCAGCAGTTGGCGGAAGTGGCTCAGGTCGTTTTTTGTCAGGGAGGTTGGATTGGTAGTCATAGTCACCTCAAAGAGTGTTCTAAACGTATTACTTAATCAGGGTACGGGATAAGAAGACAGTAACCTATCGCTTTAATATCAAACTATATTAAAGATAGAGCCTAATTTAGTCTTCAATAGCGGCGTAAATTTCCGAACCCGGCAGCAGATGTTTGTATGATACGCCCGCATGCCAAGCTCTGCCATTATCTCTTCCAGTTTCGTTTGCTTTATAATGGCGAACGGCGCTGGAAAGCTCCGCTGGAACTGGATAAATTAATACAGCCCGCACCGGCTGGCCTGGAAAAATATCGTCCACAAATTAGCTATTTGCTGCTGGATGAAGGCCGATTCGACAAAACTGAATTAAGCGGTCTCAATAACTTGGTAGCGGCTTTGTTTCAACTGGAAAACAGCCGGACCGAACTCGATATTCAGGAGGTGTTGCGCCATCTGCTGGACTGGTTAAAATCTGCGGAGCAAACCGGTTTGAGAAGGGCGTTTACCGTGTGGTTTAACCGGGTGTTGTTACCCAGAAAATTGCCGAACGCAAATTTTACGGAATTTAACAATCTTCAAGAGGTACAAACGATGTTGGCAGAAACCGTTAAAAGATGGAGAAAGGAAGGGATTCAGAAGGGTCGTCTGGAAGGCCTACAAGAAGGACGTCAGGAAGGATTGCAGCAAGGCAGGCAAGCAGAGAAGCCGCCAAGCTATTTTTGTTGCTGCTCGACTCTAGATTCGGTGCAGTGAGCCTGGATTTACAAGCAAAAATCCGTCAGGCCAGCCCGGAACAAATTGAAAGCTGGACAAAGCAAATATTTCAGGCGGAAACCCCCGAAGCGTTATTAAATAGTTAGCCTGAAACAATCGATCGGCATAACATTTAGATATCTTTGATAGGTGCGTTGCTGCGTATTGTAAAATTAGCCGGGCAGTAGAGCGGAAACTGATAAGGGTTCCGCCCCTCGAAGCCGGTAAGCTTTCCGGGTTTTTGGCTATAAGGTTTGTTGAATGAGCTGTCGGGTATTTTGCTGTCCTAGGTTTGGCGGATCGCCTATCGGCATCCACCCTACGATTTAACTCAACTCAGCAGCTCTTGGAACAATACCGGTTTTTTCTCCATATTGTTTTTAACCCGCAATAAATTAACCTCCTAATGGATTATTTCCCGCTTTTCCTGAAACTGAAAGACCAGCCTTGTTTAGTGGTGGGTGCCGGTGAAATCGCCGCCCGTAAAATCGAATTGCTCGCCCGGACCGGTGCCAACATTACTGTTGTCGCTCTCGATATTGGCGACAAGGTGGCCGCTTTGGCAGAAGCGAAGCAAATCGCCGTTCACCGCCAAGCTTTTACTGGCGATGCTGTCGATGGCATGAGGCTGGTTGTGGCGGCAACCAATCGGCTATCGACAAATATCGAAATTGCCAACGCCGCAAATCAGCGCAACATCCCGGTCAACGTGGTTGATAATCCCGATCTTTGCAGTTTTATTTTCCCGGCCATTATCGACCGCTCGCCCTTGATTGCCGCCGTTTCATCGGGTGGCGCATCGCCGGTACTGGTTCGCTTGTTGCGGGCGAAAATCGAAAGTGCCATTCCGGCTTCTTATGGACGGTTGGCCGTGTTCGCCGAAAAATTCCGGCAGACGGTCAAGCAGTGCATTACCCAACCCGCTCAGCGGAGAATATTTTGGGAAAACATCTTGCAGGGTTGTGTCGCCGAACTGATATTTGCCGGTAAGGAGCAAGAAGCGGAAAATCAATTTCTATATCAATTAGAGCAAACCGAAAACTCTCAAGTTCGCGGCGAAGTGTATTTGATCGGCGCCGGGCCAGGCGACCCTGATTTATTGACGTTCAAAGCCTTGCGGCTCATGCAGCAGGCTGACGTGATTGTTTATGACAGACTGGTTTCGGCAGGCGTTCTGGAATTGGCGCGGCGCGATTCCGAAAAAATTTATGTCGGTAAACAGCGCAATAATCATAGTTTGCCTCAGGAGTCGATTAATCGGTTGTTAGCCGATCTGGCGCTGTCCGGCAAAAGAGTGGCAAGGCTGAAAGGCGGCGATCCCTTTATTTTTGGCCGTGGCGGCGAAGAAATAGAAACCCTGATGCAACAAGGCATCAGCTTTCAGGTTGTGCCCGGCATCACCGCTGCTGCCGGTTGCGCCAGCTATGCAGGCATTCCCCTCACGCACCGCGACCATGCTCAATCCTGTATTTTTGTCACCGGCCATCTAAAAGACGGCACGGTAAATCTGGATTGGCCGCAATTGGCTCGGCCCAACCAGACAGTCGTTATTTATATGGGGCTGGTGGGATTGGAAAATATTTGCCGGTCGCTGATAAGCCACGGCTGTCCTGCCGATTTGCCTATCGCCATTATTCAGCAAGGCACAACCAGTAATCAGTTGGTTTTAACCGGCACCTTGACGGATATGCCGAAGCGCACCGAGCTTGCTGGGATAAAGCCGCCGACTTTGATCATTGTCGGCACGGTAGTCACCCTTCGGCAACAACTGGACTGGTTTCAATCGAAATCGAGAGCAATTGTCTGAAATTTTATAGGAATAGTTTTCTACAAGAAAACTTGTTAATAGCCATGAGCATCTGTCAGTAAGCCTTGCAAGGGTTCAGCGATGCGGTAACACGCCGAGTTCAGGCTGCCGTCCTCGAAGAGCTCAAAAATCCGATAACCCGGCGGTATGTTTTCTACACTGAATTCAAGCGAATGCGGCTGGAATTGAAAACAGCTTGCCGGTGCCGAAAAAATCCGGATGTCTCCATGGTTGCTTGTCATTTCCTGATGTACATGTCCAAAAGTAATCGCCTTAACTTGCGGATGCTGCTCAAGGAGCTTCAAAAATGCGGCGCTGTTGACGATTTGCATGCTATCCAGCCAGATACTGCCGCTGCTCGCGCAATGATGATGCACGGCAATCAAGGTGTGCAGATCCGGGAGGGCTTTTAGACGATGCTCCAGGAAAACAAATTCCTCTGCGGAGAGAGCACCGACCGGGCTGCCGATTTTTTGGCTATTAAGACAGATAATCTGCCAATTCTGCATTTGCAAATGTTTGCGGCAACTCACGACGCCTTCATTCAAAATCGCCTGCATCAATCCGAAATCATCATGGTTGCCCGGCAAGCATAGCGTTGCAGTTCCGTAACTTTGCAACTGCTGCAATATTCGCCGATAAGCTGCCGAGCTTGGTGTTTGTGTCAGATCGCCTGTTACAAGAATCAAATCGAAGCTGCCATGCTCGGTATGGGCATGTTTTAAAACCTGCTTGAAGTAATATTCAGTATTGACGCCCATTAGGGTATCCGATTCTTCGGTCAGGATATGCAGGTCGGTGATTTGCAGGATTTTTTGCACATTCGGTCCTGTTTGAGTGAGTAAATAGTCCAATAGGGGGCAATATTATATGCTATTAACGTCCGGAGAAAGCGGTTTAATGCGGTTCCAGGTTTTCAAAACTACGAATACCTCTCGGTTTAAGGTACACTGCCAGCCTTTATTTTATAGCCATTTTTTGCATAAATCATGCTAGGGAATTAACATGCAGCTATTAAAATTCGGAAGTCTGGGGATTGCCGCCCTGTTCGCAACAGCCTTACAGGCTGAAACGGTGTTTGTGACACTTGAAAAAGACAATGCCATTGCAGTGGTCGATCCGCTGGAAGGTAAATTGCTGAAAACCGTCAATGTCGGTCAGCGGCCTCGCGGAATAGTCATCAGTCAGGACGGCAGGATCTTATATATAGCCACAGGCGATGAAAATACCATCAAAATCTTCGATAGCGATAAGCTGACCGAATTAGGCCGGCTGCCATCCGGGGAAGATCCGGAGACTTTCGCCATCAGCCCTGACGGCAAACTGATGTATGTCTCCAACGAAGACGATAGTGAAGTCAGCGTTATCGATATCAATGCCAAAAAAGCCCTGCAAAAAATCAAGGTTGGCGTCGAACCGGAAGGTATTGCGGTCAGCCCCGATAATCGCTGGCTGATCAGTTCCTCGGAAACCACCAACATGCTGCATTGGATAGACCCCAAATCCCGGCAGATAGTCGAGAACACATTAGTCGATCCGCGTCCGCGAGCTGTGTGTTTTACCGCCGATAGCCGGGAATTGTGGGCAACTTCGGAAATGGCCGGCACGGTGATGGTATTGGACGCCAATACCAAACAGATAGTGCACACCATCAAACTCGAAGTGCCCGGCGTCAGTACCGATCTGGTGCAGCCGGTCGGTGTGGTAATAGACAAGGACCGGCATTTTGCCTATGTGGCATTAGGGCCGGCCAACCGGGTGGCGGTGATCAACGCCCAGACTTATCAGGTCGAGAAATTCCTGCTGGTCGGGCAGCGGGTTTGGAATCTGGCCTTTTCGCCCGATCAGAAACGCCTGTACACCACCAATGGCACCAGCAACGATATTTCCATTATCGATTTGCCGGATCAGAAAGTCAGTAAATCCATAGCGGTTGGCCGCTATCCCTGGGGTGTGGCGGTCAAGCCATGATAGAAAATGCCTTGACGGTAGAAAATTTAAGCTTTGCCTATGGTCAGAAAAAAGCCCTGGACTCGGTCAGTTTTAGCGTTCATTCCGGGGAATGCACGATTCTGCTTGGCCCGAATGGCGCAGGAAAAAGCACCTTGTTTTCCCTCATTACCCGATTATACGACTCTCGCGAAGGTCGTATCGAACTCTGCGGTTTCGATCTTAAACGCAACAGCAGCCAGGCCTTGGCGAGATTGGGCGTGGTGTTTCAGCAAACCACGCTGGACCCGGATTTAAGCGTGACGCAAAACCTGCGCTATCACGCTGCCCTGCACGGCATAGGCCGTAAAGCTGCGGACCGGCGGATTCAGGAAGAGTTACAACGTTTGGCCATGTATGAACGGCGCGGCGAAAAAGTCCGGCAACTCAACGGCGGTCACAAACGCCGGGTAGAAATAGCCCGCGCCTTGCTGCATAAACCCAGTCTGTTATTGCTGGACGAACCGACGATCGGGCTGGATATGCCCAGCCGGCAAGCGATTGTTGAACATGTGCATGCGCTGGTTAAGCAAGAAAACCTGGCGGTATTGTGGGCTACGCATCTTATCGACGAAATCGCCGAGGACGACAGTTTAATAGTCCTGCATAAGGGCTTAATCAAGGCTAAAGGCAAACTCAACGATGTCTTGCAAGCCAGCGGGGCGGCCAATGCCGGTGAGGTTTTTTCCCAATTGACCCAAGGGCCAAACGCATGAAAATTCTACATTACTGGCGGGCAATGTCAGGTATCGTCGGCCGCGAATTGCTGCGTTTTCTGCATCAGCGCGAGCGCTTCATTTCGGCGCTGGTCAGACCGCTGGTCTGGCTGTTTGTGTTTGCGGCCGGTTTCCGTGCCGCGCTGGGTATCGCCATCAGCCCGCCTTACGAAACCTATATTCTGTATGAGGTCTACATTACCCCCGGCCTGATCGGCATGATTCAATTATTTAACGGTATGCAAAGCTCGCTATCGATGGTCTACGACCGGGAAATGGGCAGCATGCGCATGTTGATGGTCTGTCCTCTGCCGCGCTGGTTTCTGCTGTGCAGCAAGCTGATTGCAGGTACGGCGGTTTCGGTGTTGCAAGCTTACGCGTTTCTGGGCATCGCCTGGCTGTATGATATTCAAGCGCCGCTATGGGGTTATGTCTGGATATTGCCGGCTCTGCTGCTGTCCGGCATGATGCTGGGGGCGTTGGGTTTGTTGCTGTCATCTTTTATCAAGCAACTGGAAAACTTTGCCGGCGTGATGAATTTCGTCATCTTCCCCCTGTTTTTCATGTCCACCGCTTTGTATCCCTTATGGAAAATCAAGGAATCCAGCGAACTGCTTTACCATCTGGCGCAATACAACCCATTCTCGCAAGCGGTCGAGTTAATCCGCTTCGCCTTGTATCTGCAATTTAACCAGCAGGCGCTAATTTTTACGGCGGTGTCTTTTGCGGTATTTATGGGTGCGGCGATATTGGGGTATAACCCTTCCAAGGGAATGATGGTTAGGAAGGGGGGGGGAGGGGAGTAAGAAAAAATGCCGCACAGGCTTTCATTCTGTTCGATTGTAGGGGCGAAAAAAATTTCGCCCCTACAAACCCAGGATACGCATTACTTATAACTTGATAAGGCGCAATGTTTATCTGACATACCTAATTATGAATCTTCTGGAAAAAACTGATAAAGAAATTCTGAAGTTATCTTTGTTGAGCATGGTGATCGCTTGTTAATTGATCACGCTAAGATTTACAAGAGGGCATAAGTTTTCCTTAGAAAAGGAGAGCAATGATAGTCATAATCCGACTTAAGCCGGTTAAATATCATACAAGTGAGTGCTCAAGCCATGTACAATTCTAAAAACGTTAAATCTCCTAGGGTGTCTAAAATATGT
>CAVXZR010000111.1:0-32546 GCA_963765965.1 uncultured Pseudomonadota bacterium | reverse complement strand
CTTACCCCAAGCCTGCTGGAAAGCGAATTGTTCGGCCATGTTAAAGGTGCGTTTACCGGAGCGATACGTAGCCATGCAGGTCTGTTTCAACGCGCAAACGGCGGAACCCTGTTTCTTGACGAGGTAGCAGAACTGCCGCTTGAACTGCAAGCGAAATTACTTAGGGTTCTTCAGGAGCAAAGCTTTATCCCGGTCGGTGGGGATGAAGCCGTCAGGGTGGATGTGCGGATTATTGCAGCAACTCATCGGTCACTGCGTGAAGAAATGAAAGCCGGACGGTTTCGAGAAGACTTGATGTACCGGTTGCGGGTGGTGCCAATTTTTCTGCCGCCGCTACGGGAACGGCGTTTGGATGTAAATTTGCTGCTCTGGCACAATATCAACAAACATAATCTTCACGGACTACGGCGTATCGATAGTATTGCGCCGGAAGCAATGCGGCGTTTGCTCGATTATTCCTGGCCGGGGAATGTGCGCGAATTGATCAATGTTATCGAATATGCTTTTGCAGTCGGACGCGGAAACGAGTTACGGCTAGAGGATTTGCCTCCGGAATTTCGGGAAAACATGCCATTGTTCATTCATGAACAGCAGCCGATAGTCAGACATAACAGATACTCTAATGAAGCGGAAATGATTCGGGATGCATTGCAACTGGCTGGCGGTGATTTGGAAAAAGCTGCCCGCCATGTCGGCATGAGTCGTGCTACGTTTTGGCGTAAACGCAAGAAATATAAAATCGAACACTAAATTGCAGGGTGGGAATCAAGGTATACCTAGCCCTAAAAGCTTTGAAAAGTTCAAGTTTTGATCCGTTTCTCTAAAGTTTTAGCAAGTCTAATCAGAGCTTGCGCTAAAATGTCGTCTTCATTGGTTTTGAGCCGATTACGAAGCAGGCTGATGTTGTCCGCAGAAGGCAATCTGGCGTATCTTTGCTGAAATTGTTGATCGAATTGCTGGGTAATCTTTATTTGCAGAGTAGTAATATTTAACTGTCCGGTCGCTATGATTTTGTTTAGAATGGCTTCACTGTAAAAACGTATTTGCGAAGCCCAGCAAGCCGCTTCGGTGTAAACCAGCAAACGTTTGCCTGAATGTACGCAATGCTGGACATGAACGGCGATTTCATCAGGTAAAGCGGTTCTGACAATTGCCAGCAACTTTTGTTGCTGAGCTATGATTTCCAGAGACACCGCCAACTGCCGGGCTTCGAAATCTAAGGCCGATTTGAAAGCAGATTTTTTTAAATTGCCCATTTAAATCCAAAGTCATTAAATTATCGGTGCCGAAAAATGAAAAAATTTATTCAGACTGTTTTAGAAGAGGCAGGCTTCCAACCGGTCAGGCTGTTAAAAATATTAAGATCCGTCCAATCTCGCTATCGGTATATTCCGGTAGAGGCCATTGATTGTCTGGCAGAGATGCTGAGCATTCCAAGAACCAGAATCATTGCGGTTGCCGAATTCTACAGCTTTTTACATTTAACGCCACAAGGCCGCTACGATATTCTGATCAGCGATTCGATTACCGACCAGATGCTTGGTAAAGAAAATCTAATTAATTATCTATCGGCAATTTTAAAAGTTAAAATCGGGGAGGTGCGAGACGACGGAGCGGTTAGTCTTAATAACACGTCCTGTACCGGACTCTGCGATCAAGGACCGGCCGGTCTGGTTAACGGTTTACCCCTATCTCGTTTGGATAGGCCTAGACTCGACGAAATCGCTTTTTTGGTCGAACAGCAAAAACCTTTGCCGGAATGGCCCCTGCATTTGTTTGAAGTTATCGATAACATCCGTAAACCCGGATTATTGTTGAATCGGGTTATTGCTAAAGGTGCCGGGTTATCAGCCGCTTTCTCCAGAGGTTTTCCGTCAATCCTTGAAGAACTGGATCATTCCGGTTTGCGCGGTCGCGGCGGTGCAGGATTTAAAACGGCAATCAAATGGCGGCTTTGTGCAGAGGAAAACAGCGACCGGCATTTTGTGGTCTGCAATGCCGACGAAGGCGAGCCGGGTACCTTTAAGGACAGAGTATTGCTTAATAGCTATGCCGATCAGATTTTCGAAGGCATGACGCTATGCGCAATGACTATCGGCGCCAATCAGGGTTTTTTGTATCTACGTGGCGAATATGAGTATCTTCAGGATAAATTGCAGCTTATTTTGCAGCAGCGCCGAGATAGCGGGTTATTGGGCCAAAATATTCTTGGACACGGATTTGATTTCGATATTGAGATTTGTCTTGGCGCCGGTGCCTATATTTGCGGCGAAGAGTCGGCGTTGATCGAATCTTTGGAAGGCAAACCCGGCATTCCTCGTAATCGTCCACCTTATCCGGTAACCCAAGGCTATTTAAACAAACCCACGGTCGTAAACAACGTGGAGACATTTTTGGCGGCTGCGTCTATTGCCGTTAATGGCGGGGCCTGGTTTGCCGGGGTCGGCACCGAAAAATCGGCCGGCAGTAAAATTTTGAGTATCAGTGGCGATTGTCAGTTTCCAGGTATTTACGAGTATCCGTTCGGTACCACGATCCGGCAAATTCTGCATGATTGCCGGGCTGACAATGTTTTGGGTGTTCAGCTTGGCGGTCCTTCCGGCACCTTTATCAGCAATCAGGAACTGGATCGGAAACTGGCATTCGAAGATCTTGCTACCGGAGGCTCATTTATAGTCTTTAACAATAGCCGTAGCATTCTTGACATCGTTAAAAATTTTAGTCATTTTTTTGCTCACGAGAGCTGCGGTTTTTGTACACCCTGCCGAGTCGGCACTGCCTTGCTGAAAAACCAGTTCGATAAAATTGTCGAAGGACATGGGTCGGCTGGCGATGTCGTCGAGCTTGAAGCCTTGTCCAGGCTGGTTAAAAATCACAGTCATTGCGGATTGGGTCAAACCGCCGCCAACCCTATTTTGTTAACCTTGCAGCGTTATCCGGATTTATATCAGAGCCGCCTAAAAAACATCAGCTATGAACCCGGCTTCGATTTAGATGCTGCTCTGGATGCAGCCAGGCGCATGGCTAATCGCGAAGATAGCGGCGCGCATCTTACACAAGTGGAGGATTAAGATGAGTAAAACCATCAACATCGACGGACAGAATATTCCTTTCAGAGAAGGCCAGACTATTATTGAGGCTGCTACCGAAGCCGGTGTATACATCCCGCACCTCTGCCACAAACCCGGCTACACACCGCACGGCAGTTGTAAGCTTTGTACAGTCAACGTCAACGGTCGAAATTGTTCAGCCTGCACTTTTCCTGCGTCAGAAGGTCAAACAGTCATTAATAACAGCCGGGAACTAATGCATGACAGGCAAAAAATCACGCAAATGTTGTTCGTGGAAGGTAATCATTTGTGCCCATCCTGCGAAAAGTCCGGCAATTGTCAATTGCAGGCGGTCGCTTATCACCTGAATATGCTCGATAGCCATTTCCCGCATTTTTACCCGGTTCGGGAAATGGACGCCTCACACCCTGACATATTGATTGACCATAATCGCTGCATTTTTTGCAATTTATGCGTTCGCGCCAGTCAGGAAAATGACGGCAAAAACGTATTCGGCATCAGCGGGCGGGGCATCAATAAGCATTTAATCGTCAATTCGCCTAGCGGGAAGTTAAAAGACAGTGATATTGATATCAAGGATTGCGCCGCCCATGTTTGCCCGACCGGAGCGATTTTGATCAAACGAACCGGCTATCAGGTTCCGATAGGCCAAAGATTATACGATCATCAGCAAATCAGCGAAGCGGCTTTGCAGCAGGAGCAAGAACATGGCAAATAAAATCAGAGTAGCCACCACTTCGCTGGCCGGTTGTTTCGGTTGTCACATGTCGTTTCTCGATCTTGACGAACGTTTGCTGGCATTGGCTGAGGTTGCCGAATTTGACCGTTCGCCACTCACCGACATAGAACATTGCGGTGTTTGCGACATCGGACTGATTGAAGGAGGGGTCTGCAATTCGGAAAACATCCATGTTTTGCGGGAATTTCGAAAAAACTGCAAAATTTTGGTGGCGGTCGGCGCTTGTGCAATCAACGGTGGTCTGCCTGCGTTGCGCAACTCTTTTTCTCTGGAAGACTGTTTGCTGGAAGCTTATCGGGATGGTATAGGCGTAGAGAATGCGCAAATTCCCAGCGATCCGGAGTTGCCGCTGTTGTTGGATAAAGTGCACCCGATCCATGAAATCGTCAAAATCGATTATTTTTTGCCCGGTTGCCCGCCATCCGCCGATGTGTTCTGGGCCTTTCTAAGTGCTTTACTCGAGGGCCGCGAACCGGCATTGCCCTATGAGTTGGTCCATTATGATTAGCTTCGGTCCGGCATAGTCCGGCTTGGCAAGCATTCATAATGGCTTGGTGAGCATCGGCTTACCCAACAAGAACTAAAGAGACTGATTATGTACGAATATCTTGAAACCGCCGAAAATTCCGCCAACCTGAAAAGGGTGGTCATTGATCCTGTTTCCCGAGTTGAAGGTCACGGTAAAGTCACCTTGTTGCTGGATGAAAATAACAAAGTCAAGCAGGCAAGGCTGCATATCGTCGAATTTCGGGGCTTTGAAAAATTTATTCAGGGCCGCCCCTATTGGGAATTACCGGTGCTTGTGCAGCGCCTGTGCGGAATCTGCCCGGTCAGTCATCATCTTGCCGCCGCCAAAGCTATCGATCAATTAGTCGGCATCGATCCGGCGGATCTACCGCCATCCGCCGATAAATTGCGACGCTTGCTGCATTTTGGGCAACTACTGCAATCCCACGCCCTGCACTTTTTCCATCTTTCCAGCCCGGATTTGTTATATGGTTTTGAAAGTGAGATCGGTAAACGTAATATTATCGCAGTGCTGGGCGATTATCCAGAGCTCGGTTTGCAGGGCGTAAAGCTGCGTAAATATGGGCAGGAAGTGATTCGTATGGTATCCGGCAAACGGGTACATGGCACAGGCGCTATTGCCGGCGGCATGAACAAGGCTCTAAACAGGGAGGAGCGCGATTATTTGTTGCAGGATATCGATCAGATGATCAGTTGGTCAGAGGCGGCAGTGGCATTGATCAAAAAAGTCCATACCTCCAATCTGCCTTACTATGATGATTTCGCGACCATCCGCAGCAATTATTTGGGATTGATCAAGCCCAACGGTGCTCTGGAGGTTTATCATGGCGGCATACGCGCCAAAAACGACTGCGGCGAAACCATTCTGGATCATTTCGATTATTGCCATTACAACGAAATTATCCATGAAGAAGTCCGTTCCTGGAGTTATATGAAATTTCCCTACCTGACCTCAATGGGAACAGCCATGGGCTGGTACCGGGTCGGGCCGCTGGCAAGAGTCAATAACTGCGATTTTATAGATACGCCTCTGGCGGAAGCTGCCCGGGTCGATTTCAAACAGCACTCTAATGAAGCCATGGTGCACAGTACGCTGGCTTATCATTGGGCGCGTTTAATCGAAATGCTACACTGTGCGGAAAGCATCAAAACCCTGCTTCATGACGCCGATATCATGGGCAGCGAATTAGTCGCCAAAGGCGAAAAACGCTATGAAGGCATCGGCGTGATTGAAGCGCCGCGCGGCACGCTGTTTCATCATTATCAAATCGATGAAAACGATATTGTTACCAAGGCCAATTTAATAGTCTCCACCACCAGTAACAATATGGGCATGAACGAATCGGTACGGCAAGTGGCTGCCGAATACTTGTCGGGTCAAGAATTAACCGAACCATTGCTCAATAACCTGGAGGTGGCTATCCGCGCCTACGATCCATGCTTGTCCTGTGCTACCCACGCTGTCGGCAAAATGCCGTTGCAACTGGAATTGCTGGATGCGCAAGGCAAACTGCTCGATCGGCTTAGTCGCCATAGCGATGGAACATTCGATCGCGGCAGGTAATGACCAAACCTATTCTGGTTGTGGGCTTTGGTAATCCAAGCCGCGGTGACGATGCACTGGGACCGCTTATGCTGGATTTTATCGAGCGGCATCTGGATTTAACGCTTATCGAGTTGATAACCGATTTTCAATTGCAAATCGAACACGCCCTGGATTTGCAAAACCGCGAATTGGCTTTATTCATAGATGCGTCGGTAGCTTGTACCGATGCATTCGAATTTTCCGAACTCAAATCTGCTAAAGACAATAGTTATACCAGTCATGCCATGAACCCGGCTGCGGTGTTACAGGTTTATCAATCCATTACCGGTCAATTGCCGCCGCCGAGTTTTTTATTGAGTATTCAAGGTATTGGTTTCGAGTTGGGTAGCGGCTTAAGCGAACAATCAACGGCCAATTTCCAACTGGCTTGCCGGTTTGTTGAACAATTGCTAGGCACACCGGCCACTGCCAGTTGGCGGCAACTCATCGGCAATCACTTAGCGGTTGGCTGTTAATCGCGGTTTTACGTTAATGGTTAGTATATTTACCAGCCTTTAGCTTGTAGAATCATCTCAATGAAATTCTTCAAGGCAGCATACCTGCCGACTCAATTATATTAATAATTAAACCTCCCGGGAGATTGACGATGAAATTTTCAATGAAGATGAAAGCTGTTTTTGTTCTTTGCGCTTTCGCATGGAGCATGGCTGATGCCGCTGATCTTACCCGTGCTCAAGTCGAACAAATATTAGCTAAAGCCGACAAACAGCACAAAGCGGATTTGCGCCGCAAAGATTTTAATGGTGTTGATTTATCGGGGCTGGATTTTCGAAATGCCGATTTGTGGGGGGCGGATCTGCGGTACGCCAATTTTAGCCATAGCAATCTGTCCGGTTTAACGCTGGATTTGACAGTGATGGTGGGTATCAACCTCAGCGGGGCCAATCTGGCGAATACCAGTATTTTCGGCGTTAGTCTGCTGAATGCAGATCTTAGCGATGCCGATCTCAGCGGTAGCCGGGTGATTGCGGTGATGGAAAACGCCAATTTCAGTCGCGCCAATCTCAGCAATGTCAATTGGGCGGCAGACATGAAAAATCAGTCTATGGGTTTGATGCGTGCCAATTTGAAAGCAGCCAATTTAACCGAAGCCAATTTGAATAACGCCAAACTTGGTCGCGCCATGTTAAGACACGCCAAACTAAATAATGCCAATTTGCAAAATGCCGATTTATATTCTGCGGATATGGATGGCGCCAATTTAAGCGGCGCCAATTTAAGCGGTGCCAATTTTTCGGAAACCAAACTCCGCGACGCCAATTTTACCAATGTCATTACCAACAGTAGTACCCGCTTTGACGGCGCTCTTAATAAACCCGATATCAAAGGTTTAAGCAGCCGATAATTAATAGCCGGAATCCCCCATGAAAATTGCCAGACAATTACTGCAACGTAAATCCGTAGAAGCCCTGACTTCTGTTGAAAACGGCTTGAAGAAAACCTTAACCGCTAAAGATTTAACGGTCTTGGGTGTCGGCGCCATTATCGGAGCCGGCATCTTTGTTTTAACGGGAATTGCCGCTGCCAAATTTGCCGGGCCGGCGATTATGGTGTCTTTTGTGGTTGCCGGTATCGCCTGTGCGTTGGCTGCTCTCTGTTATAGCGAACTGGCTTCCATGATTCCGGTATCCGGCAGCGCGTACAGTTATGCCTATGCCACCATGGGTGAATTGATGGCCTGGATTATTGGTTGGGATCTGATTCTGGAATATGCGCTGGCCAGCAGTACCGTGGCTATTGGTTGGGCTGGTTATTTGACCAGCTTTCTGGAATCTGTCGGTATCCGGTTGCCGGTCTACTTAAACACTGCTTATCTGGCCAATCCGGCTGAGGGTTTTGTGAATTTACCGGCCATGACGATTATTTTATTGCTGACAGGTTTGTTAGTGGTCGGCATTCGGCAATCGGCAGTGTTTAATTTTGTCATGGTGCTGATTAAACTTTCGGTGATTGTGGTGTTTATCATTGCCGGTAGCGGTCATATTCAAACCGAAAATTGGGCAAACTTTGCACCCTATGGTTTCGGCGGTATCTTAACTGGTGCCGGGGTGATATTCTTTGCTTATATCGGTTTCGATGCGGTTTCCACGGCAGCCCAGGAAGCCATCAATCCCGAAAAAGACGTACCGTTCGGCATTATAGCTTCGCTGCTGGCCTGTACAGTGCTGTACATTCTGGTCGCTGCGGTACTGACAGGGATTATTTCCTATAAGGAATTGAATGTTCCCGCGCCGATCGCGCTGGCTGTTGACCATATTGGCCTGGCATGGCTATCGCCTATCATCAAGCTGGGGGCAATCGCCGGTTTAACTTCCGTGATGCTGGTGTTGCTAATGGGGCAAAGCCGGATTTTCTATTCAATAGCCAAAGATAAATTATTGCCACCGTTGTTTGCCGAGGTTCATCCAACATTCCAAACGCCTTATTTATCGACAATACTGGTCGGTATAGCTGTGGCTTTACTGGCCGGATTCATGCCAATTGAAAAACTCGGCGAGTTGGTGAGCATAGGCACCTTGTTCGCCTTTGTACTGGTTTGCGGCGGGGTCTGGGTCTTGCGTAACAGCCACCCGGAATTACCCAGACAATTCAAATGCCCCTATGTGCCTTTTGTACCGGTCGCAGGTATTTTAGTCTGTCTAGGCTTGATGGCCGGATTGCCTTCCGATACCTGGGTGCGGTTGTTTGTTTGGCTGTTAATTGGGTTTTTGATTTATTTTGGGTATGGGATTAGGCATAGCGAATTGCGTTAGATCTTGGAGAGCTTGGTGTTTGATTGAAACTCGTGAACGATTGAGGAGGGTGCATTCGTTTGCTTATGCACAAGTCTGAAAATTATTTACAAATCAACAATGTAGCTTTTTGATAATGGTGTTGATTTTATTATGTTTTTCAGGCTTATGTAAAATGATATGGGATATATATCCCATTAAAACCAGATGATCCAATAACCAGAACAACCAAAGTTAACGGAATGTTAAAAACTTGTGACCGAAAAAGCTGGTAATTGCCGGAAACAATACCCCGGCCAAATGCGCTATCGCTTCTGTGTGGACAAAGATACCGATGTATGGCAAACCCCATTTCACCAAGGACAGACTAATCGCAAGCGTTTGACCTACAGCGGCTAAATTTACAAGAATAAATTTGAATATTTGCGGTAAAAGTCTGCCTTTTTTTGCACGAAAAACATGTCCTCGCATCAATAGAAAAGCGATCAGCATGCCTGTCAGGTAGGCGGCGACGATAGCCAATTCATAGTCTAAATATTTGCTATATAGAAACCGCGAACCGAAATTTGCTGCGGCGGCTAGGCCGCCGGCGAATAGAAAACGAATAAATTGGAAGGACATGATTCTTAAAAATGTATCTGGTTAATTTGAGGATATCACTTTATTAGCTAATGTCCTTCCAAAATCAATACTTTCGGAAATTCCTCTGTCTTCCGGGTAATAATACGAAGTATCGGCAACCCATAGGCCTTTTATAGGCAGCGTAACCGGCGGCAATCGATCCAGGTAACCTGGTCCGCAAACCGGCTGTGCATAGCGATATCGGCTGGCCCGTATATCGATAAAGTCATCTTGTTGAAGCAAAGGATTAATTTTTTGCAGATAACGTTTAACCTTTTCTAAAAACACCGCATCCGGTTCGGCGAACTTAGGATGCTCGCCAGGCATGTAAAAAGGCACATAAACGACATGGCAATCCAGGGAGCGCAGATTAGTGTATTTAACCAGGCCGGGGATATCCATTTCCGGGTCGTTGGTGTTCAGCCAAAAATTTTCTGTTACCGGTTTTTTTAATTTTACAATCACGCAAACTACCGCGATGTTTTTAATAGATTGAAACGCTGATAACACATCTGACGGCAAATCGGGTATCAGTTTTGGAACGAATGGCAAAGGAATTGTGCTGATGACTTTGTCGAATTCTTCCAGCTTTCCATCGATTTCAACGCCTTTGACCGCACCGGCTTCGATCACGACCCGATTAACAGGCGATTTGAGCCGTATATTCCCCCCCTTGGATTCGATCGCCGATTTCATGGCCTGCAACAGCGTTTCCGAACCTCCTTCCAAATACCCGAGTTTTTCCCGGAATAAGTTGTAGCGAGAACGTCCGATGCGCCGAATCCTGCTCCAGATCCAGGCTGCAGATAAGTGTTCAGTGTATTCGTAAAATTTGTAGTCGAATAAGCGTCGCCACAAGACCTCGTAGGCCTCGCTACCAACCCATTTTTTGATCCAACCGGTTGCTTCTATCTTATCGAGAGCTTGCCAGTTTTTCCGTTTAGTAGAAAGAAAGGCGTGCAAACCATAACGGAACTTAGCGGTCATACTCAAGCCCTGAAATGCCAGCAACGCGAGAGGATTTCCCCAAGCTTGAAGCTTGTTTTGATACCAATAGCCCATCCTTGTTTCAATCCAATGCATTTTTTCAGACAATCCGAGTTCATCCAGCATTTTAAGAAAGGCATGATCGGATGTGCAATGAAAATGGTAGTAACGTTCTATATTTAATCCGCCAAAATCAAAAGTAGCCGTCATGCCGCCAACTCGATCATCGGCTTCAAACAACACGGGGGAGTATCCATCAAGGGCCAGTTGATAAGCGACTGCCAGCCCCATCGGACCGGCACCTAATACGGCAATACGTTCTCTCATATCTTAAAACTCTAAAGTAACTTGACTATAAGTGGGATCGTTAAACGTTTCGTCAACGGCTTTGGCAAACGGGGTATAAGGCACGCCAAAAATAGTTGGCCAATCAATCACTTCAAATTCATCCTTGGCAATCAGTGCGGCAAGTTGTTGTGTGGTGAAGGGGGGATTTTTATCGAATAGCCCCCAAATCCACAATAATGCAAAAAATAGACCGTAAGGGATTTTCAGAATGATGGCTTTGGATTTTGTTGCTTTTTTGATTTCGCGAATGATATCGATATAGTCGATTTTTTCATGCCCGGAAATATTATAGATGCCGTCCTGGATACGGTTCTCGATGCAACTGATGATGATATTGCAAAAATCGCCTACATAAAGCGGTTGGCGCATATAACAGCCATTTCCTGGAATGGGAAATACCGGCACCTTCTTCATAAATCTTGACAACCAACCCAAATGCTTGCGGTCAAACCAACCAAACATCAGGGTCGGTCGAAGTATCGGACAAGGAATGCCGCTATCCAGTACCAAGCGCTCCTGTTCCTTTTTGGTATTGGTGTAAAAATCATCGGCTACCGATTCCACGACAGAAGAACTGATATGCACCAAATACGGAATTTTGTTGGACTTAATTGCATCCAGTATTAATCGCGTCGATTCAATGTTATTTCGAAAAAACTCCTCATAATGATTGCCACCGATCTGTGCCTGCAACATGACCACTACCTTTGCTTCCGCAAAGTGTCGTAACCAGTCGCCAGGTTCAGCCAAATCGGCATATTCAACTGTTACATCGGGTTGGACTTGCTTCAATACGGCAAGATTGGCTTGGCGTTTATCAAGAACCACGATGTTGTTGTAGCCCTTTGCTTTAAGCCTGGCTACCAGATTTTGACCGACAAGGCCAGCACCGCCGGGAAGTATGATTTTTTCATTTTTCATGAAGTATACCCAAAAGATACGAAAATAATATGACAGTCTTTAGTAAGCGTTACAAGCATTTTAACTATTGTCAGAGTGGCTATTGAATTTTAGTTTACTAAGCGTGAGAGTGTACTGGGCATTCCAAAATAAGGACTTTAAGCCTTTCTCAAAAATGTTTATCGTTTTTATTTTTTTAGCATTCAAACCATTTTTGTCATTATACAGAAGCGAAAAATCTTTAGCGTTATCTATAAATGGCGATATTATGAATCCTGAACTGGCCATCCCGGGAATAATCCGGTATTCTTCTTTAGTCCCGTTTTCAAGTTCGACTTTAATTTTTATATGGGATAATGGCTTATATAAAATCAGAAAAAGACGCCCTAATAGGGTTGGTTTGATTTCAATTTCTGCAAACAACGGCTCGACAGAGTCAGGAATAGCAATATCACTATCAAATTTAAATTCCTTCTTTAAGAATTCAATTTTTTCAGGTATGGTTACATCCGTATTTTTTTTAAGAACAAGATAGTCATTGGCTGATTGTAATGGCGAATAATTGGCTAATAAAATAGGCCAACTTAACCCGTCATCTTGCGATGGAAATCTTGCATCGATGGTCTGTATTTTAAAAATAATATTATCCGGCGCATTTTTCGATATCAGGCAAGAGGCATTGATTTGCGCTAATTTAGGCGTGTAAGTCGAATAGCTTTGAAACACCGGGCGTGGCCGCCATTGGTTGCCGGATGCGATCAGGTCGGCCTGATCGTAACTGTATATATCTGTTGTTCCAGTCAGGTTCGGTAGCTGACTCTCTAATTTTAAGCTATCGATTTTTTTGTTGAAGGCATTATATAACTCATGGTTATTTACAACCCTGCTTTCTAAGCCTGCATAAGCACTAATATATGTATTTTTTATGTTGTCAAATATAGTCTTGGTGGATGTCTTAATGTACGATTGATCGAATATTGCCCAAGTGAACACGGAAAACACAAATACCTTAATAAATTGCGTATGCTCCAAAACAAAAGGTAGTAAAAAAGTAGCTGTTATAACAGCTATGCCGCAAATAATAGCATGGCCGTCGTGGCGGATAAAACCGGCTTTGAACGCAAGGAACAGAAATAATCCAACAGACGAAAACAAGAAAAATTTTGAGTAAAATGAGGAGCTTTTTGCTGTTGCGATGATAGATAGGATAGCGGTAGAGGCTAAAATATAAAAAATAATTTCCTCCGGTTCAAAACCTATAGCCATTGAATCTGTGTAGCCTGAAATGATAGGCATTACATTGATAAGATAAGACGACAATCCGCTAATAGGTTGTCCAGTCAATATCCAGAACAAAATCATTGAAACCGGGAAAGATATTAGGATTATTGCTGAAATATTTTTTTGCTTTTTATACCAAAAAATCGAAAAACAAAGCATGGTTTCCGCAAGGCAAATAATAATCAATGTGCTTTTTATTAAAGGCAGCAAACCAAAGGGCGAAAAAAGAACGCCTATTATAAATGGCGTATATTTGTTGATTTCAAGTTTCTTATTGCTGTCTTTAGGGAGGGTTAGCCGGTATACAATTAAAGAAATAATGAGTGGATAAAGAAAAAACAATGCATCCCTTGTTAAAGTATATAATCCCTTTGGAATGGTCAATACTGTAAGAGTAAGCACAAAAATCAGTAACCATTTAGAGGATGATTTTTTTGCGAGATAAATTAACGAACAGCCGAAACACAATCCTAAAATTAAAGATCCGTACACCATAAGATTATCAGTGGCCGGATGATAATATCTGGTATAAATGGATGCATAAGGACCATACGTAAAGACGATATCTTTACCAAAAACCAGATTTTGCGCTATTGCTTGATTAATGCTGAATGCCCAGGATGGATCAAGCCCTCGCTCAGGCATCAATGGGCTTAAAGGAATAAAAATAGCTAGAATGGTTATCAACAAAAAAAAATAGAAAAAAACCATTGTTATATTGGCATATCTACATTTAGTAATGTTTGTCATAATTTAGTTCGCTTAAAAATAAAGCTTGGAATATTTTTAATGATAACCATGATTAACCACCAAAAATCAGGGGCGTAGACCATATCGGTTTGTCTTTTAATACCTTTATGAATAACACCGGCAACTTTTTCCGGAGAGGCAACCAATAATCCGGGGAGAGGTAAGCCTTGAGTCATGGGGGTATCAACGAATCCCGGTTTGATCGTCATGACATGCACGCCAACCTTGAACATTCTGGCCCGTAAACCTTCGCAAAAGGTTGTCACAGCAGCTTTTGCCGTTCCATAAAGATAGTTGGATTGACGGCCTCGATCTCCGGCTACGGAAGATATCACAGCAATCGTTCCGGAATGCTGTGTTTCCATTCTGTTAGCCAACAGTGTCAGTAGAGCGATAATGCTCAGGCAATTGCTGGAAAATTCTTGTAATGCCAATTCGACGCTTTGTTCGCAAGCATTTTGATCAGGTAATGTGCCATGCGCGAAAAGAGCGATATCGACTTTTTCCAATTTATCGAAGCAGGTTTCAAGCATCTTCGCATGACTTGCAAAGTCATTAACATCCAGCGTATAGATGTGCGTGTTAACTGCGCCTCGAGCTTTCAGGTCATTTGCGGTTTGCTCTAATTTATCGTTATTTCGTCCGACCAAAAAAAAATTTGCCTGTTCTGCCGCCCATAATCTGGCGCAGGCTGTGGCGATTGCCGAAGTGGCGCCGATAATCAGTACATTTTGTGTCATTTCGTTACTCTCTTCCAAAAGTGGGACATTAATTGCGGATCGCGCAGGCTTTCAATTGTATCCCAATGAGGATAAGCCTTTTTGAAATGGATTGCAGTCATATGGGCGTCTTTCGCAGGATAAAGCCTTCCGCCGCATTCATGCACCAAAGCATCTAATCGGTTAAATAAGCGTTTGTTAAGGGGCTCGCGTTGAGGGAAATCGAGTGCTAATGACACGCCTTGCATAGGAAAGGACAGTAAGCCGGGTGAGATCATTTCTCCACATTGTTTTAGCACTGCCAGAAAGGAGCCGGTGCCGCTATTAGCAATTTCCGCCATTATCGCTCCGATCACTTCTCTGGCATGTTGCTGTGGGACAACGCATTGATATTGTTGGAATCCTTTACGGCCATATATGCGGTTCCAATATAATAGTTTATCAAGCGGGTAGAAAAAGGGAGAGTAACTGACGCAACTTACAATTTCTTTTTGCCGTTGACGATGGTAATAAAAGGTATTGAATAGTCGCAAACTCAGTGAATTTATAAGGGAAACCGGCGGGTCTACCGGCATAAACAGTTTGCCGGTTTTTGCAACTTCCAGTATGCCGTCATCGGCATGATTGCCGGCAAGATAATGTCCGCGCCCGGTTTCGGCGCCTTTAGCCAGGCAATCGATCCAGGCTACCGTGTATTCGTGGCTAACATCATGTAAGCGCGAAAGTTCAAAAAATTCATCCAGATTGCCGAAACGAATGCTGCGTTGCCGGATATTGCTGGATTGGATGCGGCGAAGCTGGAGTTCAACCGCCAGAATGACGCCGCTCAAACCAAGGCCGCCAATAGTGGCTGCAAATATTTCCGGCCTTAAGGACTGCGAGCATTCAATCACTCCTTCATCGCTACGGTACAGAACCAATCGCCGTACATGACAACCGAAGGTACCCATGACATGGTGATTCTTGCCATGAACATCATTGGCTACCGCGCCGCCCAAAGTGACAAATTGGGTGCCCGGTGTGACCGGCAAAAACCAGCCATGGGGTACGGCAAGACGAATGAGTTCTATCAGTGATAATCCTGCCTGCGCTTGTAAAATACCGGTTGACCAATCAACGTTGATCACCCTATCCATGCTTTGCATGGCAACAACATGGTTCGATTCTGCAAGACAAGAATCGCCGTAGCTGCGGCCCATGCCGAATGCCAGAGTTCCGCCGGCATTCAAGGAAAAAATTTCCTGCAAGGTTGAGGGGATCTCTTCCGGCCAAAAAACCGAATGCCGATATTGTGGAATACGGGGATACCGGCCCCATGAAAGCGATTTCGTCATTAGGCAGCCAATGCAAAAATAAGCAGAAATATGATACCGGTCCAACGGCTTGCCGTGTCACGCAAGGCAAAAACGATGGGGTCTTCGTGCATGTGACCACGGTGAGTCAACATCCAGGTACGGGATATCCAGAATAGCAATAAAGGACAAGACAACCAAATTATCTGCGGGTGCCGGTAAAGTTGCGTAGTGTTGTAATCTTGGATGTACAATGCCAAAACCAGGGTGGACAAGTAACCGGATGCGACACCCATGCTGGAGATTATTTCCAGATCATCCGGGTAATAGCCTCGCCCTCTGGTTTTTTCGGATTTTCCGCTATTTTTAGCTTCGCGTAGTTCGGCATAACGCTTTACAAAAGCCAGGCTTAGAAACATAAATATTGAGAATGCCAGCATCCAGAACGTTGGGACTGATCCAATAGCGGTGGAACCGGCGATAATTCGAAGGGTGTACAGCATTCCCAGCATTATGACATCAATGACCATCATACGCTTAAGGGCAATCGAATAAGCCAGAGTTAAAAAGTAATAGCTAATAAGCACTGCTGTAAATTGCCAAGGCAATAACAATGCAGAGCCGGCCAGACCGGCTAGCAGCAAAACCGGAAAGGCCATTATCCCCGATTTGACCGACACACGGCCGGAGGCGAAGGCGCGGTTACGTTTGCTGGGATGATGCCTGTCGTCACCTAAATCCAGTAAATCGTTCAGTATGTAGACGCTGGATGCGCATAGTCCAAAAAATAGAAAGGCTAGCAATCCAATCAATATCAGGTGAATGTTGCCAATTTGGTGGCTCGCTAAAAGAGGTACAAAAATCAGCAGGTTTTTTACCCATTGATGAAAGCGTAGGGCCTTTACCCATGATTTGACGAGACTCGGCTTTGAAATGGGTATGACTTGAAGTGAAATATCCAGTTTTTTTGCTTTGCCTATTACTCCAAATTCAGGGGCGACTGCATAAGCGACGCGAGCGGATTGCCAAACGGGGAAATCGTCATTGGAATTTCCAACATAATCGAACCCTCCTTCACCAAACTCTGCAACTAATGCATCGCGTTTATTTTTGGCAGAGAGGTTAGTGGTTCCATCTGTTGCTAAAACACGTTCGAAAATGCCGAGATGGTTAGAAATTTGGTCCGCATAGGTTTTATGAGATGCCGTAGCAAGTATAACGATTCTGCCTTTCTCTCTCTCTTGTTCGATAAAACCTATCACCTCTTGATTATAAGGTAGGGTGCTAACATCGATTTTTGCCGAATGCGCCAGTTTTTGTTTCAGGAACGCCTTGCCGGATAGCAGCCAGAATATGGGCTTTAGGATTTCTAACGGTTTTGATCGAGCATGAACAAGAGCGGATTCGATTAGTAAATCTGTTTTGATTAATGTGCCGTCAAGATCAATTATTAAAGGTGGTTGTTTGGTTGAGATTTGAAAATTCATAGAGAATCCAGCAGTTTTTGGAATTCTTCTTTAATTATAAACCACTATGTTTGTTTTAATAAACCCCAATTTGGAAATATGCTCCTTGCACATTAAATTTTGGTTCCGGAAAGTTCCGTCAGAGGACACCGTGAAACCATCCCTAGGCTTGAGCCGGTATTAAAACTCTGCTAAAATTCCTCAGAGCCAAAATTCCGCCTACAGCAAGTTGAAGTGCGTTTGCTATACAGCGAGTGTCTATAAAAACCAGGGTGTCAGTCAATTGGCCTTGCGATACTAATCTGCCGCCTGCTCCCGGCAAGCAGTCTAACATTTAATGTGACTACGAAAATAGCCGTCATGTCACTACTCTATAAAAGAGCGAATTCCCATAGCGCATAACAAGTGGTTATGCGGTTTCCATATATCATCCTTGATTGTTATAGTCTAGGCAATTAATTCTGCAGGTTTCTCAAGGCAAAAAGGCGCATGTTGGCCTCCGGTCATCCGGCGATTATGCTTCGCTAATACGCCCTATGGCCCTATTTAAGGATGTTGTCGGAAACTTTTACACGTAATCGTATGTTTACCTCGAAAAGTGTCGGTTTTTTTTACAACTCTTCATTAAGTCTAGGTGCTTTAAAAAATACTTAAAAGAAAAACTGACAAAAATGTCATTACTTTAGATGGCGCATTTTACAATTTTATGACTAATTATAAATTAATCCCTGACATATTTGGCAGTGTCGATTATTTTTACAGCTTATGATACTTAAATAGTTGATTATTTAGATGCGGAGATGTGCAACCTATTGATATTCAATATTATATAAGATATGGCCCATTCTGTGCTTAATATTGGATAAGTTAGCAAAAACATCCTAAAACTTATCTGATCAATATCCTTATGAAAATATTAAATCTAAAACCAATTAAATACACCTCATTGCTTTCATTTGCTCTTATGTGCCATGTAGGGGTATCGAACGCCTCTGTAGTGGAATGGAATATTCTGAATGCTGCTGATGTGGGTGTAACCAAAAACTCGTTTGACCTCAACGGTCAAACGATTAGTAACGTCGATGTCAATATATCTGATTCATCAAATTCACATTTATTTGATGGTGCATCCACTAATTACAGCACTAGTTACACAATAACCCAAAAAAGCGGAACTGCTGAAGATATCATCACTCTTCTTGATACCATTAAGACTGGTGCCAGTACCTATGAAACGTACCAGCTTGTAATAACCACGACCTCAGATATTGATAAATCTACTGGTAATCCAACATCGACCGGAGTATCGGATATACAGTATTCATACGAAAATGGAAAAACCATCAATATTAATGCCACAACCATCTCTCTTGCTGAATACTCCGCTATGGTCAATGGGCAACAATGCAACAATATACCAATTACAACGCTGCAAGATCAGCCGATAAACATCCCAGAGCCTACTTCTATAGCACTGCTAGCCTCGGGTATACTTGGTTTTTGTGTTTCACGTAGAAAAGTTAATCAAGCGTAACGCGGTAGTCAAAGAAAGGGCCGTTAGCCTGGTTGAATAAAATGACTTGTTAAAGCGCGATAGCGAAACCCGGTCTACGGCCCTAATCTACTGAATTCCATATGGAGTTCGAGCCTGCGGAGGTTTTCTAAGACCGGAAAAAATTTTAAGTTACAAGCTGGTTGAGCAACCAAAGACTAGGTTTGAAAAGTTAGGCGGACTAACGTTCTATGAGGATGTGGAAAAACTGGAAGCAGAGATTGTCCGCGAAGTGCAGCCGATAATATATGAGCATTTCCGTTCACCCACTACCAAATTGAGCAAGGGCTGTCGCCCTACCCCCCAAAAACAAAAAGATAAACCACAAAGGGCAATGTTACGGAGTCGTGGCGAGGCGAAAACCGAGATTATTGCCCGCATCACCGTTGCCGACCCAGTAACGGACAACCGACCACAAGTTTTGAGGATTGCTGTTCCAAGACCCGCCCCGAACCACCCGGTGGGAACATTCGCCACCATCCGTAGTCAGCCATGCTGTGCCGTCAGTCGGCGCATTTTTATAGCTATCATTCCAGCAATCCGCCGTGAATTCCAAAACGTTACCAGCGGTATCGTATAAACCAAGGGCATTGGGTTCAAAAGAACCTACCGGTGCGGTCTGATGATTATCCCATTGGCTGCCGCAAAATTTGCAATTCGCCCGATTCGTACCAACAGCATTTCCCCACCAGTAAGCGGTTTGCGTACCGGCACGGGCGGCGTATTCCCATTCCGCTTCAGTCGGCAAACGATAGTTTTTACCGGTTTTCTTTGCTAACCAAGCCGCATAAGCAACCGCATCGTCCCAACTGAGATTAATCACCGGGCGATCGCCTCGGCCCCAGCCTTCATCATTCGGCTTAGGCTTACCGGTGGCCTCGGCATATTGATCATATTCATTGAAAGTGACTTCTGTGCTGCCTATTGCAAAACTGCTCAGTTTGACTGTATGCGCCGGTTTCTCGCCGGGAGAACCGTAATTACTACCCATTTGAAACTCCCCGGTAGGGATGGTTAGCATTTTGGGTTCCAGAATATTTGCGGACGTATCTGATTTTGTTGCTGGAACGTTAGCGGGAGTATTGAAATCCGGATTATTAGCAGGTAATTCGCTTTGTTTAGCGGGTTTACCAAAGGCGTTACTGATATCCGCCTGAATAGCGTCCTTATAGTAATAGCCAAATCCCAGCAATAGACTTATGGCAACAGCGATAAGCAAAACCGGTTAAATTTTACCTATTTCAAATTTTAGTTCTCTGAACCCAGGTGACGATTTAGCAGTTTGCGAGTGGTTGGTTTTGGTTTTGTCTTCCTGGTCGCCTATCAGGTTTTCCCCTGACCCTATGCGCTTTCTAATGGTTTCACATAAGGCTATAAAAGCGGCGGAATCAGCCTCCCCTTGCCAAGCGGCCAAATCTTCCGTATGGACATCCCCAAAGGGCTGAGGCGGTTTGACAGACTCAAACAGAATCGGCACCAGAATATCGAGTTCCAGTCCAACCGTTGCCCCACTAAAAACCCAATGTGAGCTTACGGAATTATTTGACCAGGCAACAATCATGCATCCGGCTTGTTGGATTTCCCGCTCAATTTCTTGTCCGAAATTGTCGCCTGCCCTAATAAGGCTATCCCAAAACACCGACCAGCCTTGTTTTTCCAAAGCCGCCGCCAGCCGTTTCGCTTTGGCTAAATCCTCCTGAGCATAAGTCAAAAATATATCGGCCACACTATCCCCTGGTTTTTTTAGGTATTTAGTAGGGATTGTAATATAAGATGGCTCCTGGCGTCATGAGGATGTGATTTTAATCCCAAAAAGCTCAAAGGCTTATAGCTTCGATTGCTGGGCTACTTCATTGCTTTGCTCAACTGTAGGATGCGCAAACTTAAAATTTAGGAAGGCGCCAAAATGTCAGGGCTGGTCAAGACTATCTTCAGCGGCATCGTTATCGTTTCGCAGGATGCGTTCCAGTTCTGCCCGTTGCGTGCGTGAAAAATTTACCAATTCCGGTTCATTATCAAAGAAAGCAAAAGACGCTTTAAGCGCAGCTATGTCATGTTCCTTAAACTTTGCCGCTTTGATCTGTATGTCAGATTTATCTTTGCCCAATGAGACCATAATTTGTTGAGCCATTTCAAGCGAGGAATCGAATACCTCGCGTTTGTAGTAATTCACGCCCGCTTTAGAAAGCTCGTAGGCATGACGGCGGTTGCGGGCGCGTGCGAAAATTTTCAAATGAGGAAATTCTTCATTTGCAAGCCTCACGATTTGAAGAGATGTTTCTGGATCATCCACGGCAACAATAAGCAGTTTTGCTTTGTGTGCTCCGGCACTTCGAAGTAAATCCGGACGTGATGCGTCGCCAAAATAGCCTTTGAAGTCAAATTTTCTGAGCAACTCGATCTGATCCGGATCTTTTTCCAATACTGTCGTTTTAACGCCTTGGGCCGTGAGAAAACGGCCGACCACCTGCCCGAAACGCCCAAACCCAGCGAGAATGACAGGGTTTTCTTCCTCAATCCTGTCAAAGGAAGGTTCAGGCAATACGCTTAGGAATTTCGGAACGATATAGCGATGGTAGACCGCTATGAGCAGTGGCGTGACGGCAATTGAAGCGGCTACAGCCAGCGTTAAAAACTTCTCCTGCGCCAGGGACAGTATATATTTAAAGTACCCGAAAACTGAAACAAAACAAAAGCAAATTCACCGCCTTGAGCAAGCGCAAGCGCAAAACCGGAATTATGAAGGGCATTGAGCCCGAAAAGCCTTCCGAGTATAAACAATATCAAGGCTTTGACGCACATGAGTGCAGAGACCGCCAGTATTAAACGTAGCGGCGAATCGGCGAATAAATGAAAATCCATGCTCATGCCGACCGAAATAAAAAATAGTCCGAGCAGCAAACCTTTGAAAGGTTCGATATCCGTTTCGAGCGTACGGCGATATTCGGAATTTGCCAGCACAACACCAGCGACAAATGTTCCCATGGCGGGCGATACGCCAACAAGTTGCATCAATAGGGTAATTCCCACGACGACAGCGAGCGAAAGCGCAGTAAACACTTCCCGGAACTGGGTTCTGGCAACCGCTCGAAACAGATAGTACGACAGGTAACGGCCCGCCGCAATAAGCGCTACGATGACGCATGCCACGATCAATGCTTGCGCCCATCCCGGTAAGGCAGCAATCATGCTGGCATGGATTTGTTGGTTTTGGGCGCCATGAATCGTCAGCAAAGGCATGATGACAAGGATAGGGATAACGGCGATATCTTGAAACAGCAACACTGAAAACGAAGTTTCACCCATGGATGTATTCATTAGGCTGGTTTCCTGTAGCATCTGTAAAACCAGGGCAGTGGAAGAAAGCGAAAGCGCCATACCTGCCGTCAGGCTAATCTGCCATGAATAGCCCAGCGCCAGGCCGATCAGCGTAAATGCCAAACTTGTCAGTGCCACTTGGAAACCGCCCAGTCCGAGTATCGATTTGCGCAAACGCCAAAGTAACGCCGGCTCCAGCTCCAAGCCAATGAGAAATAGCATCATCACCACGCCGAATTTGGCAAAATGCATGATTTTCTCAGCGTCGCCAATCAGACCCAGCCCGAATGGACCAATCATAATGCCCGCCGCCAGATAGCCGAGTACAGAGCCTAACTTGAAACGGCTGGCAAGCGGCACCACCAGGCAGGCTGCCGACAGAAAAACAAATACGGTGAAAAGGTTGCTGTCCACGCGTTACTCCGGCAAAGGGATAAATTCAATCTCGTCTCCAGCCACTTTGTCAAAAAGTCCTTCTTTCCAATCGGCTTTGGCTTGTTCAATACGCTCGGGTGAGCTGGAGACAAAGTTCCATTCGATAAATCGCGACTCGGATAACGGTTCGCCGCCCAGCAACATAAGATGAGTAGGTGTTTCGGCCTCCAAATCAATGATTTGATTGTGCTCAAAAACTATCATTGTTTGAGGTGCAATACGCGTATCGCCGACGCGTAAGCCTCCATCGACCAGGTAAATTGCACGTTCGCGGTATTCCATAGGTAGTTTCAGGCGGCGTCCGGCTTGCATTTTGACTTCAACATAAAACATCGGACTGTAAATGGTCACGGGGGCTTCGTAGCCATAGGCCGATCCGGCGACCAGTTTTAAGGTGACGCCCGTTTGCGTCCATTCCGGCAAGCTGTCAGCCGGATGATGATGAAACTGCGGCGGCATTTCTTCGTATGCCTTTGGTAGCGCGACCCAACTTTGCAGACCATGAGCATAATGTAATTTGTCTTTTTCTTCCGGGCTGGTACGCTCTGAATGTGCGATTCCTCGTCCTGCGGTCATCCAGTTTATCGCGCCGGGTGTAATAGTTTGTTTAGAGCCTATCGAATCATGGTGCAATAACTCGCCTTGGAACAAATAGGTGACCGTTGACAAGCCGATATGGTGGATGTGGACGAACATTGATGCCTTCACCTGGCGCGAACGTGGCCGGCCCCAAATGGTCAAGAAAGATAAACGGCCCTACCATTTGCCTCTGAGGAGACGGCAGGATACGGCGGACGGAAAATCCGCCCAAGTCTTTAGAGCGCGGTTCGATTTTGAGGTCAATCAAACTCATGACAAAATTGTTTCCACCAGTCTGTTAATTAAGAATTAATTAATAGTTTCAATAAATTAACTACCAATCATGGTGTTTAGCACAAAATTATTCTAAACGCAATTGAGCTATTGAAAAAATAATACTATATAGTCGGCCATGAAAATACCTCAATCTATTGATTGTTAAAAGATATTATTGATATTTTGCGTGTAAAATTTGCAAGAAACTGTTAAAATAGATATTAATTGCTTGCAAATTTTTATTCAAAATGAAGCCAAAATCCCAGGAAACTTGCGGCCAGTCCGATCTGTTCAACCCCCCTCTCGCTGACTTACTGAATCCGAAACACGAGTTGTACCAACTCGCTGATCTCATCGACTGGAAAACACTGGATGAGGCTTTCGGTCAGTATTTCACAGCGACCAATGGCGCCCCTGCACTCTCCACAAGACTGATTGCCGGACTGCATTACCTGAAACATGCTTTTGCGGTCTCTGATGAAGATGCCGTTGCTCGCTGGCTGGAGAATCCCTACTGGCAGTATTTTTGTGGCGCTGAGTTCTTCCAGCATCAAATGCCCTGTCACTCCACCTCGCTCACCAAGTGGCGGAACCGCATAGGCGAAGCAGGTTGCGAATGGATGCTGTCGGTCACGATCCAGGCGGGTGTGACCAGTCATACCGTGAAACCTAAAGATTTTCAATCGGTGACAATCGATAGCACCGTTCAGGAAAAAGCCATCACGTACCCCCACCGACGGCAAATTGTATGAACGATGCCGGCAGCACATGGTTCGATTGGCCGAGCAGCATGACCTCAACCTGCGGCAGAATTACAACCGCAAGGCTCCGTTCTTACTGATGATGACCCACCGCTATGGTCATGCTAAACAAATGAAGCGCCAACGTAAAACTCTCAAGCAATTAAAAACTCTGGTCGGTCGGGTTTACCGGGACCTCGAACGTCAATTGTCCGGGCAACCAATCGACGTGCAGATGGCATTCAAAGAAACGCTGGAGAAAACCCAGCGCATCCTGGCACAACAGAAGCATGATAAGAACAAGCTCTACAGTTTTCATGCCCCGGAAGTTGAATGCATCTCGAAAGGCAAAATTCACAAAAAATACGAATTTGGCGTCAAAGTCGGCATCACCGTCACCAATAAAAGCAACTTCGTGCCGGGCGCGCGTAGCTTTGCAGGCAATCCCTATGATGGACATACGCTGGAGTCCTGTCTGGAGCAGGCTGAAATTCTCAGCGGAACCCGAGCGAAAGAAGTGTTTGTGGATTTAGGCTATCGCGGTGTTGAGGTGCCCAATGTCACGATTTACAAGGCCCGGCAGAAGCGTGGGATCGACACCCGACGACTTAAACGGGCGTTGAAGCGGCGCAATGCGATCGAACCGATTATCGGCCACTTGAAAAACGATGGATTACTCGGACGCAATTACCTCAAAGGTGAGTTAGGCGATGCCCTGAATGCTATCTTGTGCGGCGCAGGCCACAACATCCGTTTGATCCTCAGGCAGTTGAGGATTTTTTTGCCTTATTTTTGGAAGGCGGTCTGGCGCTTTTGGCAAGCTCTAATTGCTAGCCAAAAATTTTTCCCGGCTTGATACAGGGTGACTTTTTAAATTATTAACTTTTTCAGGCCTGACTACTTATAGTTTCTTCCGGCAGCTCACTTATATGGTATGCGTGGCGTGAGTGGGCTTTGAGAAACAAGTATTCATTAAAATCATGTTCGGAAACGAAATATCCACTTGTTCGGCCATGACTTGTAATCGTAATTGCTTCCCGTTGAACTTGCTCTTTGTATTGTCCGAAATTTTTGACAAATTTGGTTGCTGGAACTTCTAGCATGACACAATACCCCTTATGCAAAAATGCCAAGTCATGGCGATGACATTGCTCAAAGCCCGTTTGATACGCCGCCGATAAGCTTATCTGTCCTAGCGTCGGCGGCGTTTAACCGTCCGTACGACACCCTTGAACTCCGACTTATCGGGTTGTCGAAAATCCGGTTACATCAGGATTACGGCCTTATTGTAGATGTGTCATTGCAAGACCTGGTACCGGTGTGGGTACCGATGTGCAGGTTGAAATTTGAATAGAAGAACGGACTTAACTATTCGGCAAATCAATAATCTGAACCTAAAATTCCCTGGTCAGGCGAATTCCGGAATAATATTTTATAAATGTCAAATTTCAACTGGCGCCAACAGACCAATCCTCCAACCGGAGGCCGGGCACTCTCTGGAACTCCCGAGTATTGTTGGTGACTAAGGTGGTTTTTAGAGCCAGGGCATGCGCGGCGATTAAAAAATCCATGGGACCAATCGGTGTACCCTGGGCCTGCAGGCCTGATCGCAGCGGACCATAAGCCGCCGCTGATGCACGATCAAAGTCGATAACTTCAAAATCTAGTAAAAAACGCTCTAAGCGATTAAAGTTATCGTTTTGTTTTTTACTGGCGGCTATACCAAATTCCAATTCAGCCACCGTGATGGCGGAAATCCCGATGTCCTCGCGGCTCATGCCGTCCATGTGTTGGACGATGTTCTCAAATCCTCGGCGCTGGTTGAGCAGGAAAATGCAGATATTGGTATCAAGCAGGTGAAAACTCATTCAAAGTTCCGTTCCTGAAGTTCGGTTGGCTGTTGACGTTCAATGTCCATCGGCCCGATTTCCTGTAGCATGGCCATTAAACTTTCCGCTCGGTAGCGTTTGGGCAAAAGCACAACGATGTCGCCCAGTTTCTTGATGACCACTTCATCCTCTTCGAAACGAAAATCCTTGGGCAATCTAACAGCCTGACTATTGCCATTGGTAAAAATACGAGCGATTTGCATAACACCCTCCCCTGTTAGCCAGAAATGTACATCCATAGTATATACGCCATACTTCGGAATGACTACCGACTTATCACGAATCCAGCCCGGTAGTTGTCCAAAAGCTTCTAATTTTTCCACTGTCAGCATCGGTTTTTTCAGTCAAAGGGCGGATAAAACTTGTAAAATATTGATTTATCGTTGCCTAAGGCAAGTTATGGCGCTCTTTACTGGCAAACTTTCAAAGCTGTTTGACACCACTAGATGTAGTATATATGGAAGACCGTAAACCTCAATCCAGCGGGTGGTGTAGATTGCCATCGAACCATATATAGTGATTGCGAGAGCGAAGCCGGCGTAGGTCCGATTAGCAAAGCGTAATCGGACGAATGTCAACAGCCGTAGTGTTAACATTGGGCTTTTGCTAACCCGATAAAAAGCCATGCCCAACTATTGACGCGCATTCATACCGGGAGGCACATAGTTTTTCACGGTCAATTTGCTGCAACGACATCGCAACGATTTGTTGATTCGCGAAATCAGCTTGTCACGCGAAACCGTGAGGAAGGTGCGACATCGCTACCCATTTGGAATGGATGCCTGGGTGGTTTTGCCGGAACATATGCATGCAGTATGGACCTTACCCCCTGGCGACGCCGATTTTAGTACACGTTGGCGCTTGATCAAAAGCGGATTTTTGCGGGCGTTACCCAAAATCGAACGTCGTTCGAAAGTGCATATCGCAGCTGGGGAGCGCGGCATTTGGCAGCGGCATTATTAGGAGCATTTGATTCGCGATGATACCGACTATCAGCGCCATATCGATTATGTGCATTTCAACCCCTGTGAAACACCAGCATGTCCAGCGTGTCGCCGATTGGCCTTATTCCTCATTCCATCGCTATGTTGCGCAAGGCATTTATCCTGTTGATTGGTGCGGGGATGTGGATGTTTTGGTCAACGGGGATGAATGACGTGCCTAACATGCGTCCGATTTCGCTTTGCTAATCGGACCTACGCGGGCTGTATTTTATCAATTCGCGTGAATTGCACTGACATTCGCGGTTTGTATGGGGGTGCCGATAAATCCCGTGGAACTTTAGAGCCTTTTGTTTATTAGCACCCAGTTTATGCAGTTGCCATTTCCGTCATCGCCAGACAAAAAACCAACCAAATTAGAAAATAGCCCAGTACAAAAGACAGTCTATTTTTCTACGATAAGAAATACAGCAATTTATCTTTGAACGCAATCATATGTTTTGTATTTTGATTTCAAATTTTTTGATTTACTTTAGTTATGCCCATTCATATCATTATCACAACGTCCGTAGTCTCTAGGCTTGCCTGGGACCGGGACATTGAAGACATTGCAACGTACTACGGCCTGAGGATTTGAAAAACTTTCTATGTTACTTCCAGGTCCGTTTTGTTGATTGACTCCGGTGTAACCTGGGGTTATTGAGGTGGGCTCATATCCGGCATTTAGAGCGCTGGTTAACTGCGCGCCAGGATTAGAGGTTCCAAAATTATACCAACTAGCTTGGCCTGGGCCTCCCGTCGTATCTGATGTCCAACTAGTTGGAACAATGTAGGTAAATGGGCCGACATTACTATCATAATAGCCACAGCCAAGGATGCCATAACCTATAAGTACGTTACAAGGAATTCCATTTTGAGTTTGATTAGGCAATGTTTTAATTTCGAAAAGCTGATTCCACAGACTTTGCGCATCGGCAAGCTTTGGCAAACTCCAATTGGTCACGCCGAGATAGTGATTTGCGTTAATATTGTTAATCCATGCCACAACACCTGACATTGACGCAAGCTGACGATTGACACCGGAATCGTACCAGAAATCGTTAGCAGTGATTTTATGATGGCTGCCATCTGGATTTGTGACCTCATTACCAATCAATGTTGATAGGAAAAAGTTATTGGCGTTATATTGTTCTTGAAATAAATGCTGATCAGACATCCAGGTGACATTGGCGACACTGTCGTATACTGCGACTACTGGATTATCGGTACTATTAACAACTGGAGGGTTGGGTGCATTGACATCGAAGTTGGGATCAAGGGTTGGATTGAGTAGGGTGCCGAATTGTTGGCCGTTCATAACGGGAATTAAGTCCGCTTGAGCTTGGGTAGCGGTAAACATTAGGGCTGACGATAAAGCGAATAGCACAATACCATTCTGTGATCTTTTCATTTTCACCTCCAAAGTTGAGTTCTGTATTTTTTATTAACGAGCGATAACGCTCCTCAGTATCCATACAAAAAGCATGCCTTTTATATTAATAAAGTTGAAAATCATCCTACTCAACCAAGCATTAATTTAATAAACCACGATAATTCATAGCATTAAATATTCTGCACTTATCGTTTTCATCTCCTAATTGTTGCGTCCAATACAGTGCAAAAATCGGCTGAAGTTAATTCCTGAAATAAATAGGGCTTTTAACATACTTTTAGTACGGCATATAACATAGTTTAATTAGCGCATAGCTACTCAGAAAAATACTCAAAAGAAAGATAACGATGCAATGCGGCAATTGGTCACATTCCCATTTAAGACAAGAATAGTTAAACTGACCATAAGCGTTTAAACAAATGCTTACCTTCCTCTCCCAATCCGGTTCTTTGCCGGATTTTTTTTGACTTAAACAATCTCATATTTTGCTTTATTAAAGTATTTATCTTTGTGACACTTTGTCGCGCGACAATTAACCACATTTTATATTTAAATGCACTCTGATAATCTATGCCCCTTCGCATCAATGCGTGCGATGAAATTACCCTTTTAAACGGACAGAAGAGATTAGTTATGAAAAGAAATGCTTTAATTGCAATTGCCATCACTTTAGTTTTAGGTATCACCGCTTTCAAAGCCACCAATGCTGGCGAATCGAAGTCTGAGAAAAAAACCGTCGCTTGGTATGTCGCCAATGTCCAAGCCGCCAAAGCACAAAACCAAGAATGTCACGATAATCCCAGCCTTCAATCCACACCGAATTGCGTTAATTCACTGCACGCATTGGAAATCAGCTTTAAAGGTGGCAATTAAACCTAACCAGTAGACCTCTTTCCGGGGACTGATTCGGTTGTAACAGTCTAGTCAGTCTTCGGATATCTGCACAGAATGTTTTTCGCGGTGTAAGCCGCAACTTTCACAAGGGCAGGGAATTATGCAGCGATTTTATCAAGATCAAGACCAGGACTTTTCTACTCATCTGGAAATCAATCGGCGGACAGCCTTCCATGAGGCAGGACATGCCGCCGCCATCTGTCTGGAAAACAAACGCAAAAATTTGCCTTCAATCTATTTTCAGATACAGCGCCATAAACACAATGGGCTGGCCTCGCCGTTTTTAACCAAAATCTGCGGGGGTCAACAGATAGGCGATCTATTAATGATTAGCCATGAAGCGTCAGCCAAAACCCGCCATTCATCCGACCTGGACAGCTATCAATCTGCCTATGAAGCCGACATTATCAATTATCTGGCAGGTCCCCTGGCGGAAGCGAAATATGTCGCCTTGCGAGATAATGAAATCTTCAATTTCAATTTATTGAGACCGGAGTCGCTGAATAATTACGGCGGCAGCGCCGATTTAGCGGAAGTCCGGTTTTACCTGGACTCTTTTTTATCGTCGGCAAAGGAAGGCGAAGCAAAGCTTGACGAGTTGTTTGGCGAAGCCTTTCGCTTTATTCAGGCCGATGAAAATTGGAAACGTATGACTGCGTTGGCAATACATATTCTTGAAAGTTCCGAAGACTTTATCGGCTACGAACAAATCAAACAAGTGCTGCATCAGGATCGACAATATGCCCCTATTCATTGGTTGGTTTGAGTAAACAAGCCATAGATATTTATTAAAAAAATGAGTTATATTACCAATGAACAGTAATAATTTGGTTGTTTAGTAATTGTGTAATGAGACTCTATCTTTTTGAAATTACAGTAAACTCAATTGTAACCGTAATTTTCTGTTCAAATGCCCCCGCTTGTCCATTTAGCCGGAATTATCACCTAAGAGCTTGCTCTCTTTTAGAAAGAGATAATAGTTTCTCCCATTTTTCCCTAAACATTTGGATTAGTTCTTGTAGAGCGCCTAGCGCTTTCTCCTTAACAGAATCATTAGTAGCCTGGTCCTGGGTGGGGTGTTGATCGTCAACAACCATAAACGTACCCGGAATCATGCCCATCCAGCAACTCCAGGATACAAGTCCGTCCTCCTTGGGCGTGAATTCAATGACTTGGATACCCGGTTTCAGTTCTATAGTCAACCCATAACTGGGTGTCAAGATCACTCTGTTGCATTGGGTTAATTCCTGGGCATTGATGACCCATTTAACCGGAACACCTTTATGCAGGTTGAAATGATTGGGAAAATAGCCCTTTTTCGTTACCACCATGTTGATGGTTTGCTCGGTAACGCCATAATGATTTTCGGCCGCTTGGGGCGATAACTGTTGGGAAAGCCGGACAACCAGGCTATTAAAATCGATGCTCGTACCGGTGACCGCCAAGCCGCGATTCAACATGATCGCGCCCAGTCCCATGACAATAACGCCGGAGAATTTCAGTACTTTCGGCGTTAAATTATGGGACAGCAAGCTGGTCAGAAAACCGAAACCCAACATCAGCGGCAAGGTGCCGAGGCCGAAAAAAAACATAATTTCCGCGCCATCGGACCAGCTTCCCGTACCTGCCGCCATCACATACATGGCTTGCAAGGGGCCGCAAATGATCATCAAGCCGTTCAGCAAGCCGATCACGAACGGGTTGCTGTGTTTGCGATATTCCTTACTGATAAAACGCATCACAAAACCCGGCGTTCTGAATTGGAAATGCTCCAAAACCTTAAATACTCCCAGCATATGCAGGCCGAACAGCAGCATGAAAACCCCGGCGGCTATTCCTACCAGACCTCGCGTATAAGGAGTAAATGCCACGATGGCCCCAAACCCGCCCAGCAAACCGCCAATGGTGGTATAGGACATGGTTTTGCCAAAACCATAGAGAAGATGCGTGGCATAGGACTTATGACCGGCGCCGGCGATTTTAGCGGTATAACCAAAAACCAAGGGCCCGCACATGCCTACGCAATGAAAACCGGTTAAAAACCCCATCAATAGCAACAAACCAATGTTGATGTCGCCAGTCAATTCCGGCAAGTCGCCATGACCGATCAGCCATCTGTCCATCCACAGGATAAGCCCTATACCCAGCAGCGACAGCAGGACAGCGGCAATTTTTCCGATAAGGCCATGAGAGATGTTTTTTGCGTTTGGCGGGTTCATAATAGGCATATGAGTTTGACCGATGGTATTCCGTAGCAATTAAATCCAGATTAACTGCATTTACAAATTGTCGCTATTTATTTTTTGATTAAATCCGCATGTGTCGCGCTCTGGCTTTTTGGACAAATCAAAATATGCCAAGCAGATTTGTGCTTTTTATTAAGTGAGTGCAGGCATATCATCAATCATCTTATCCGTATGGAAAGGGTTCCGGCATCGCCATCCCAGTGTTTCACAAAATCGGTGACTTTTGAACCATACCCTGCAATCGGTATCTACATAGCGTTACATGAAAATAAAAGAACCGTTTTTTGTTTAAAACTTAAAAAATAATAAATGCCCAATTCAGGTTAATTCCTAGACGGGTTGTTTGTTGCGTTCTATTTTTTATAAAAATTGAAAGGAGAAATATCATGTCTCACGTAAATCCTGAAAAAGCTGTAGCCAATCAACTGATGGGAAAAATGGATATGGGCTCTATGATGGAAGGTATGGCGCCAATGAAAATGGAGGGAATGATGCCGATGATGATGAAAGAAGGCATGGGGCCAATGATGAAAATGCCGGGCGCCGCCACAGGGGTTGTTGTGTACACCGGTTATAGAACCGGTGAAAGTGCCATCAGAAAAATCTTCACACATCCCTTGGTAATTTTCAGTCTTGGTGCCGTTGTGGGCTGTTATGTTTATAGATATCGCAAGTCAATCATTTCTTGTTGTGCCAAACCAAAAGAGGAATAATGTTTTGGTTTTGTAGCTATTAGTCACTACGAGAATAGTGTTTTACGAAAAACGCACACAATATGCAGTGCATTAACTTGAATTTTAGGTCTACATATTGTGGTTAAAAAGTTTTAACTTCGCTATTCTCGGACAACCTCCTTGGCTATAGGAGGGAGAGATCGTCGCGTCTTTTTTCGGTGCTGACAGGGTTTTTAGGTCTATTTTAGCATTCATGTAAAAACCCGCCCAGATGAGACTATGCTTAAACAATATAAGGATAAACCGCCTCAAATCCATGAACCTTGGCTTTGGTGGTAAAAACCGGTGGAGTCCAGCATTCGTGTTTTTGTCCCGATAAAAATTCGGCCAGCCACAAGGCCTGATTGCGTATCGGTAAAATGAATGCGTATAGTTTTTCCATTTGGCAGTTCGGCTACATCGCCCAGCGCGTAAATGGACTTATCACTTGTCTGCAAATACTGATTAACCTTGATGCCGCGACCTACCTC
>CAVXZR010000110.1:0-8529 GCA_963765965.1 uncultured Pseudomonadota bacterium | reverse complement strand
TCTCTCCATTTTGCTACCGCTTTTATCGGTTTCAGGATTTTTTGCTGGAAGAAAGCCAGTTCGCCCCAGGCAGCGCAAGCTCGCCAACCTGCTGATTTCCGGGCAAACGCCTTAATGCCACCGAACAAGAGCGCTTAAGAACCTATTACGGCAGGATAATGTCGAGAATTATTACAACAATTGAACACCGGTCCAGTAGAGCTTGCCGCCGATAAGACTAGCCGCGGACAGTTTGCCAATGGTGCAAATGATGCACGCGAAGAACTTATCAAATTGTTGCTCGACCATCATGGCACCGGACGGATCCTATTCCGCAACTCACGGCAAACAGTGCAAGGTTTTCCTGATCGTGAAAAATATGGCTATTTGCTGCAAGGTGATGAGTATTCCGATTTACAGAACAGTCCTTATCTAGAATGGTTGATTGAAAAACTGAAAGCCTTAGGTGATGAGAAGGTGCTTTTGATCTGTAAGCGGGCGGAAACTGTCATGCTATTGGAGCAAGTCATTGCGGCAGCATGTCGGACATACTGCCGCCGTGTTTCACGAAGGCATGACTATCGTGGAGCGGGATCGCGCCGCCGCTTTTTTTGTGGACGAGGATAGCCGCGCCCAAGTATTGATTTGCTCCGAAATCGGCAGTGAGGGTCGTAATTTTCAATTCGTCCGGCATTTGATTCTGTTTGATCTGACCGGAAAATCCGGATTTACTACAGCAACGTATCGGACGCCTCGACCGCAATCGGTCAAAAACATGTGATTTAGATTCATATACCCGTATATGCAAGGTAGTGCTCAACAAGTGCTGTATCGCTGGTATGACGAGGGTTTAGACGCATTTCGTCACAATTGCTCCGGCGCCTCCCAGGTTGCAAAGCTGGTGAACGAGGAATTGGCGGTAGCCTTAGCTAGCCGGTGAGGAAAGCGTGGTCGATGCGCTGATTATGCATACTCAAACAATTAACCGTCAAGTTGAAGATGAATTGCACAAAGGCAGGGATTGTTTGTTGGAACTTAATTCTTGCCGACCTAAAGAAGCTGCAGCGCTGGTCAATCAGATTAGCCGCGAGGAAAATGCCGGTAAATTATGGCCGTATATGGAAGCGTTATTTGACTGCTACGGAGTGGATGTCGAATATCACTCTAAGGATTGTCATATTCTCTGGCCAAGCGAGAATCTGCGCATTGCCGATTTTCCAATGTTGCTGGACGATGGATTAACGGTTACCGTAAATCGCGAGAAAGCCCTGGCAAGAGAGGACATGCAGTTTATTACCATTGAACATCCTATGGTTTTGGCGGCAATGGATTTGGTAATCTCCAGCGAAACAGGCAATGCAGCCGTTAGCGTTGTCAGCCATCCAAAGCTTAAGCCGGGTCAGTTTTCTCTGGAGTTATTGTTCGTCGTGGAATGCAGCGCGCCTGCCGACTTGCAGTTAGGGCGTTTTTTACCCCCTACTCCGATCCGCATTCTAATTTTATCAAAACAAAACCGACCAAACAGCTGTTATTGATCACGACGATCTGGTCGAAACCGGCGATAGTTTTGAACAGGCGCAGATCAGCCAGTTTTTGAACAGTCAGCGCCCACATATTTTGGATATGATAAAAATTGCCGAACAACAGGCAAACATCCAAATGCAGAAATTGTGCGCGGAAAGCGCTAATCGCATGGTCTCCGCTTTAACCGGCGAAATCAAACGCTTGGTGCGCTTGAAAAAAATTAATCCCGGCATTAAGGAGCAGGAAATCGAACTCCTGAAGGAAGCCGCCTTGTTGTCTCATGAATGCATTCAAGAAGCGCAATTGCGACTGGATGCGCTGCGTTTTGTGATTAGCAGTTAAATGATTAACAGATTAGCTATAATCGCCCCGCATAAAGTCATAACCGACCCGCATATTAACGATATAGCGTACACTCCACATCGCATTTTCATGATATGAATGACAACATATCGTCGCCTACTTTTTAAAATTTTGCCCTACCGGAACAGGAACACATTCAATAAGGTAAATCATGCAATTTTCAGAACTAGGTTTGTCCGAGCAACTTCTTAAAGCAGTTGCCGAACAAGGCTATCAGACGCCGACACCGATCCAGGCCCAAGCGATTCCCGTTATCTTACAAGGCCGCGATGTGCTCGCCGGCGCCCAGACCGGCACCGGCAAAACCGCCGGTTTCACACTGCCGTTGCTGCAACTGCTGCAGAATCAAGCCATCCCGCAAAGACCTCGCCACATAAGAGTGTTGATACTTGACCCCGACCCGCGAACTGGCGATGCAGGTTTATGAAAGCGTCAAAACCTATGGCGCGCATTGCCGTTTCTTGTCGAGGCGATCTTTGGCGGCGTCAGCATCAACCCGCAAATACAAAAATTCAACGCGGCGTCGATATCGTGGTCGCCACCCCAGGACGCTTGCTGGATTTGATTCAACAAAAATATGTGATTTATCGCGGGTTGAATATCTAGTACTGGATGAAGCCGACCGCATGTTGGACATGGGTTTTATTCGCGATATCCGCAAAATCATCAGTCTTTTGCCGCCCAAGCGGCAAAACCCGTTGTTTTCCGCGACCTATGCGCCGGAAATCAGCGCCTTGGCGGAGCAATTGCTACAAAATCCGGTGGAAATCGCCGTCGCCAGACGCAACGCCGCCGCCGAGACGGTTTCGCAACTGGTTTACGGCATCAAACGCGAATATAAGCGCGAGTTACTGGCTTATTTAATCGGTAACGGCAATTGGCAACAGGTGCTGGTCTTCGTTAGAACCAAACACGGCGCCGACCGCTTGTGCAAGCAATTGATACAAGACGGCGTGCGCTGCGCGGCTTTACACGGCGACAAAAGCCAAGGCGCCAGGGTGCGGGCTTTGGAGGATTTAAAAGCGGCGCCATTACCGCGTTGATCGCCACCGAATCGCCGCGCGCGGTCTCGATATCGACCAGTTGCCGCATGTGGTGAATTTCGATTTGCCACAAGTGGCGGAAGATTATGTGCATCGCATCGGCAGAACCGGTCGCGCCGGAGCGGACGGGCAAGCCATATCGCTGGTCGATCCCGATGAAGCCTATTTGCTGGCGGCGATTGAGAAAGTTTTGAAAAGAGAAATTCCGCGGGTGGCGGATACCGGCTATGAAAAAGTCTCGTTGGATGCCGGCAACAGCAAACCCAAGCCCAAGCCGCAACAACCCAGAACCGGCCAAAGGCCGCAGAACGGAAACCGCGCGGCAACCCACGGCAAACCTGCCGCCGCCGCGCAACGTAAACCCAACCCGCAAAGATCGAGAATGCGTTAAGCGACCGGTTGGGCAATATGAATCGCCAACCACACCGTTTCCCTCGCCGGTGTGCGTCCAGGCAAGCCTATGCTTGCAATGCGCTGGAATCAGCAGATAATCGCCCTCGGCTAAGTCGACGGCGGCGCCGTCAAAAAACGCCAGCCGCGCCTGGCCTTGCAGCAGCAAGACCCATTCGTCCTCGGCTTGATCGTACCAAAAGCCCTCGGCGCTGCAATGGCCTCGGGAGACGATGCGTTCGATGTGGACGCTAGGACTGCTAAGTAAGATTTGGCATAATTCCTCAGGTAATTGTTTGGGAATGCCGGCAAATATGGAGGCGTTGTCAATGTTCATATTACCTATCGCAATAACAATAATGAGGGGGAGTGAGTAATGAATAATAAATTTTTTTCCGCGATTATGGCGTTTTTTCTCGAGCAAACGCCGATTGTGATACCGCTGGTTAGACGCTATTTCGATCAGGCGAAATGCGCGGACTTTTTAGCGCCGCTGTTATTGCGTTTGTATTTGGCGCCGATATTCTGGATGGCCGGCACGCAAAAATTCGCCCATTTTTCCGAGACGGCCGCCTGGTTCGGCAGTGTCGGACGGCGGTTTGGGTCTGCCGCTGCCTTATGTCATGGTGTTTTTGGTCGCCTTGTTCGAAACGCTGGGGGCTTTGTTTTTGCTGTTCGGCTTCGCCACCCGGCTGATCTCCATCCCCTTGATGCTGATCATGCTGGTGGCGATGTTTACCGCGCATTGGCAAAACGGCTGGCTGGCCATCGCCACCGGCAGCGGCCTCTTCGCCAATGAACGCACGGTGGAAGCCATTAAGCGCCTGGAACGCGCCCAGGAAATCTTGCAGTCGCAAGGCGATTACCAATGGCTGACCGAACATGGCGGCTTGGTGGTGTTGAACAACGGCATCGAATTTGCCGCTACCTATTTCGTGATGTTGTTAACCCTGTTTTTTATCGGCGGCGGGCGCTTTGTCAGCGCCGATTTCTGGTTGTGGCGCCGTTATTTTAAGGAATGACCGACTGATGTCTATCACGCAGGTTGCACCAAAATCCAGGGTTTGACCACCACCGCCCAGACCTCGGCCTGATTCGCCACCAGGCGCCGGCCTGTTGATCGGACACCGGGGCGATGCGTTTTGTCTTAGCCAGTGTTCGACCTGGGTTTTGTTATCAAGCCGAGAATTGGTAGGCGACCTCGACCAGATCCAGATCGCCGGCCACGGCTATCGCCAGACCGGCGGCAAAGCAGCGCTGCAGTTCAGCCCAGGGAATTTTTGCGGTTTCCAGGTTGACTTTGGCTTTTTCCAGCTCGGATACGGAATCAGTGATTAACATTGTCGGTCTAGGAGTGGTTGCGGTACTATTTGTAGTTATTTTAACCCAATTCTGACCCTTACAATTTAGCGGAAACCATGCATGTCACTCTTAAGTTCATTTAAAAAACGTTCAACCCTGGATGCGGCGATAAAACAGGTCGCGCTAGCCCGGAAAAGCAAAGGCGGCAAGGCCGAGCAATTGTTTAAAGGCGCCTATCAAGGCTTTGCCGGCGTGGTGGCGGATAATCCTATGCAGGCCGAGGCTCTTTATCATCTGGGGTTTTGCGCTCTTGCATGAAGCCGCCATGCAGGCGGCGGAGCAAAAAACCGACGCCCTGGAAGAGGCTATTTCCAAGTTTTCCTTTTGCTTGCTGGTTTCGCCCAATTATCTGGCGGCGGCGATAGATGGCGGCGTGGCCCTGATGGAATTGGCGCGGGTCAGTCCGGAAGAAGGCAAAGGCAATCTTTATCATATGGCAAAACATTTCTTCGAAAAAGCCGGGGCCATCCAAAAAGGCAGCGCCGCTTATAATTTAGCCTGCATCCATGCCTTGAACATGGACGAAGCAGCTTGCCTGGCGGCTTTACGCGAGGCCAAAGACAACGGCACCCTGCCGGACGAACCGGTTATTTTGCAGGATGCGGATCTGATCGCCGTACTTGAATTGCCCTGGTTTAAAGAGTTCCTGGCGGGGATGCGCAACAAACCCGAGCAGGAAGAAGCGCTGAACGCAGAACCGAGTATCGACTATATCCCAGGGTATAAGCTGAAAAAATCTGAAGACTTTGATTATTATTCAAAAAGTTAACCGGGCTGTTTCAAGCCAGCCCGCCAAGACCCCGTAAGCACTAAGGCTAATCGGGGTTTTTTATCAGCAGCTATCGGGTATCGAAAAAATCGGCAACAATTTTTTAAACGGATTTGTAATCAGCTGTCCTAAAGTATCGGAAATTTAGGCGGTAAATCAGGGGAAAACCAGGGCAAATCAAAGACGAACAAAACAAAACTTGATTAGCCTGACTGAGTTCGACGGTCACCGGCTAAACTTTGTGACTTATATCAGCTTTTTGTCTTATTGATACTTGAAACGCTACGCTATACAATTAGCCGCTTATTAATTTCCGCGCGCCCATCCTGATAGGTGTAGACCAGGACGCCAGGCGTTTTTGCATGCGCATCGCCGATGCTGGCGGCATCGACGCCCATGAGTTTCAACTTGGTGCTCATCTCCGCGCCAGTAAACGTCAGCTCATGCCCTGATAAATGCGCGACCACCGTGCGGGCGAGGGTATATCGCGGCTCTGGGTTCTTGGCAAAAAGTAAGATTTGAAACTGCTCCCTGATGTGACTTTCCATCAGACGCGCCAGAAAATGTTGACCGACCATACCGTTTCCGGAAACGACCGAGGTTTGTTTGCAATTCATAATGACTTCTACTGATTGATTTCGTAGCGGCTAATGGAGCGCTACCAAAAACCCCGCGAAGCTATTTCCAGTTTTTTCAGGGCAAAAAAAAGGCGCCCTGAACAGAAATGAGCAAACATTCAGTCAGGACGCCTTTGTCTAAAATAACAATGGTAAATATATCTCAGCAGGAGACGAATTTATTTTAGCAATTTAGATGCCAAAAAATAATAACCTTTTAAGTCAGCTATTTATGTAAATTTCACCTCCATGGCCAGCGCCATGCGCACCAAAACAGGTCGTTCTCGTAAGCAATGCGCACCAAATTAAAACACTTACAGCCCAGTCTTTGTCCAACGGTTGTTCTCTCGCCTGTTATCGCATGCTATCTGCTCTAATACTGTTGCAAACCCTTTTCATCACGATAACCCGCCCTGCCGATTGCGCCCTTCAAACTGCTTTCCTTCCAAGGCAAAACCAAAATTTTACTGAGAGCTGGATGGTTTTTTATCAGCTTTGTGGTTAGGTTTAATCATTACCCGTTAATTGGAGCACCCCGACTATTACCGCTATCGGGAAAGTTTACTGAGTTTTCCGGCCGAATATGATCACGGCCATTAATTTTAACCGGCAGATGTGCCGGGAATGTTACCACTATCGCCCCCGGCGCGAAACTGATCATGCCGCCAACTAAAACCGCTCCACTGTAGGCCTAATTCTTTAAAGCGACAGTCTCAACCCGGTCAACGGTCGCCACCGTTATCTTGCCTTCCTGAGCCAACCAACCGATACTGCGTTGCACGATTTTTTCTTCTTCCTCAAGCGCCGCGATCAACTTGGCGACCGAGGTAGCGCCATTTTCAGACAAATAATGCCAAATGCCACCGGCGGTCAAACCGATGCGCTCGAATATAGTCAATTCCGGCATCGCTGCCACTGATTGAGGCTCAAGAACTTGAGCTGTTTGCGGGGCTAGTGGCTCGGCGCTGGGTTGTTCGTGTGTTGTTTCACAGACCACCGGCTCATTCGGCAGCTCAACTTTAGTTTCAGCCGCCACAGCGTCAACCTTGGCTTCAACCTTTTTTTCAACGGCCGGGCCGGAACCGGTTTTTTTGGTTGCGGGCTTGCTGTCTTTTGCTGAGACAGGCGCTGCTTTTTTGGTTGTGGACACGGGCTGTTCGGCGGTAGTCTTGGGCGTTTTCATTATGAAACCTGTAAAAGTAAGGATGGAAAATAGTATAAACCATACAAAAGGATAGTATTCCAAGATTTTAGCGGCTAATTGATCGACCTGTTTTCCAATCGCCATGGATAATACGTATTTTCTTGACCCTAGCGCAGTGGACAATATTTGCGCCTTCTTCAAGTTGATGCCGATTTCCACGGAACCTCTATCGTTTTCATCATGTACCAGGATTAGCGGACAAGAAAACCTGGCAGGACAAATATTAAGGCTAGAATCAAGAGGAAAACACCAGAGGCAAAGAGAATAATACAATTAATATCAATAAGTTATGACATCGTTAATTATGTTTGAACTCATGAGCGGAAATTGAGTCAATATGATTGTAAAAAGTAAACTGAAATCCATCATTGTCATTCGTTGCTTAGTTTTAATGACCTGAGGCATTGCTTACACATCGCAGCCCTATTCATCATCATGGCGCCCAAAGAAGGCGATGGTTTTGGAATACCGCCGCGGCCCTAACCGGAATTAATATTTAAGCTGTTGTTAAGAAAGCGAATTTATACTGAAGACGTGTTTAACTTTAGGAAACGATCATGACCGACTTACAAAAAGAACATATTAAATGGCCTGGCATTTATCACCGGAGTGATTGGTTCCTGTCCGGCGAATTTATCATTTCCAGCGCAATATTTGCCGGGACAGCCATCGCCAGCAACATCAATATTAACCGGAAACTCAGCCGGAAAAACCGGCTTAATCAAAACCAAGTAAAGCGCCAAATGTAAAGCTGGCGCCTTACCGGGTTTTATAATGATACTGTATTTTACTTTCGGGAATTTCGATACTCGACAGAAAAACTTGTGGAGTTAAACTCATTGATGCGAAGATCATATGAGTTTAGCGACAACCCCTACTGCCGATTTTTGTACGAATCCTTACCTTGACCTTAGCCATTACCGGCCGTTATCATCCAAAATTGACTCGTTGATGAGATGGCTGCGCTGGATTGCGAACCAACACCATTGATTGCTAAATTCAAAACACTTCCGGAATTGATTCAATCCTCAGCGTGAAACAGCAAAGGCGGCAAGCAAACCAGCCATAAATTGTCGTTTGTTGAACGCTGAAAAAATCATGGCCAAATGATCATGCCAAAAATTGTCTATATTTATGTCATGATGTCAAAATCCTGAAAATATAATATCTAAACAATTCGTATCTATTCGGCCGCCGGGAAAAGACACTGTTGCCTCGCTGAAGCATTGCGTAATCGAGGTTGTAAGCTTCGATATCCCTCGGTTCCCCTCAAGTTCA
>CAVXZR010000109.1:0-7545 GCA_963765965.1 uncultured Pseudomonadota bacterium | reverse complement strand
GCATCGGGGACCGGATATTGATTGAAGTCGCGGCTAGACTGAAGGATTGCATGCGGGAAGTGGACAATGTTTCAGATTATCCGGAGACGAGTTTCCGCGCTGATTACCGGCCTGGATGACATCGGTAATGCATAACCGTCGCTGAAAAAAATCATCCTTGCCATGCGTAATCCGTTCAAGATCGATGACCATGAACTGCATATGACCACTAGCGTCGGTATTAGCGTTATCGCAACGATGGCGAGGAATTTGAAACATTGCTAAAAAATGCGGATACCGCCAATGATTGCGCCGAAAAAGCATGGCCGCGATAATGTTGAGTTTTTTTCCTCGCTATGAGCACCCATGCGCTTGAGCGTTTGTCTTTAAAAGAAAATAGTTTGCGGAAAAGCGGTTGAAAATAACATCCTGATCCTGCATTACCAACCGCAATTCGCGGTGGAGGGTGGAAAAATTGTCGCCATGGAAGCCTTATTGCGTTGGCCGCACCCGGATCTGGGGATGATCGCGCCGGATAAATTTATTCCTCTGGCCAGGAAACCGGCTTGATCATTCCGATCGGCAAATGGGTGCTCGACGAAGCCTGCGCCAAAATAAGGCCTGGCAGGATCAAGGCTTGTTAAGCATACCGATTGCGGTCAATTTGTCCGCTGTCCAGTTCCGCCAGAATAACTTAGGGGAAATCATCCAGGAAGCTTTGGCCGCCAGTCATTTACACCCCGGTTTTCTGGAACTGGAACTGACCGAGAGTTTATTAATGGATTGTTCCGAATACAGTGTCCGCTTATTGACCAGCTTAAGGCAGATGGGAGTGCAGTTATCCATTGACGATTTTGGCACCGGTTATTCCTCTTTGACTTATTTAAGCCGTTTCCCTATCAGCAAGCTAAAAATCGATCGTTCCTTTTGCCAAAATATTCCTGACGATAGCAATAATTCGGCTATCAGCCGGGCGATCATTAGCTTGGGCCACGAACTCGGTTTAAGCGTCATAGCCGAAGGCGTGGAAGAAATCAGGCAATTTAATTTTTTGGAAGCGCAACAATGCGACTTGATCCAGGGGTATTTGTACAGCAAACCATTGGCTGCTGAGGCTATGCAACAGTTGTTAAAAAAGCGCTGAAAATTCCGTGGCAATAAACAGGCGGCATTAGTTCTACTTTGTCGGATTATGTTGTAGGGGTAGGCATGGCATACCTTTAGGGTGCTTGAACCTAAAAAAATCAGTTGAGCTTTATCATGCCGGCCGCCTAATCACGGCACACTATTGACAAAACACAATCAGATTAAATTTAAGGAAAATGGCGACCACCACTTGACGCGCGAACAAGATAGAATCCAGTTCTTCCAGGCTATGGATGGTTTTTTAAGAGAGCCCGGCGGGTCTTTTGCATCTTCAGGATGAAATTCGCTGCATCAGCGTCATTGGATGCACGGGTGACACCTGAAAACCGAAGTGTTCATAAAACTGTTTTGCCTGATCGTTAAGCGCGTGAACTAGAATGGCTCGAACGCCAGCGTTTTGAGAAATCATGACGACCCGATTAACTGCGTCTTGTAGCATCGCTGCTCCAACTTTGCAGCCCTGCGCTCGGCGGTCAACAGCTGACCTGGCCAGTACCATCACCGGCAGCGGGTCAGGCATTTGCGACGTAAAGCTCGAGTTGCTACCTCGTGCGAGACAGCGCCCGCAGCCAAGGCATAATAGCCATAAACTCGTTTATGCGCATCCGCGACCACAAATGTGCGGCTAGCGCCGTTGCAACTGGTTGGAAAAGGCTCGGCGTTTCAACCAATCATCAAGCGAGAGTTCTCCGCAGTCGAATTCAGTTAACACGTGATCAATAGTCAGGCTCTTTGGCGCTGAAACTTCCAAGCTCATGTTTTACTTGTATTCCATGGTGGCTTAACGGCCATTAGGCGCTCAAGCCCTGGATTGGGTGTCGGCGGCGCATCGAGCAATGCGGCAAACTGCTCGAACTTCTCCGCATCGAGGGTAAAAAAAACTTGATCAAGCACCACTAATTTTGCCCTTTCGCAAGCCGCTTCAAGCATGAAATCTGATCGGTTTTTACCCAACAGACTCGCGGCGTGATCAATTAGCTCTCGCTGTTCTGGTAGCGCCCGCAGATTAATAGCAGCATCACGCATTAACATCTCCCCATCACACATACATAACAGATATACAAACAATAGTGTAACGTATAGCTATTGTCAACACTAAGATCATGGCGAGTGCTCAGCGTTCAGGAGTCGGCAAGCTGTCGTTTGTGACTCTTGAGCAATAAATCAGACTAACTAATTGTACTTTCGCCCATTCTCTTTTAGTTGGAGACTTTCCCCAGGCGACTCTCCAGGTTTTTCATGGCGGTGACATCGATAAAAGTCATGACCACGCCGTCTATCACATTATCCTGGGTGCGGTAAGGCATGATGCGGACGGAAAACCAGCGTTGATCGTGAGTTCTAACCTGTTTTTCGCAAAAAATCAGGCTGCTCGAATACTGCCCGCGCATCCTCTTGCAGTTGCGGATAGTCCAGATCGGTGACAATATCGCTCAGCGGCCGGCCGACATCCCCGCCTATCAGCTTGAACAACTGCTTGGCGTGACTGGTGAAGCGGCGGACATGCAGCGCGTTGTCCAGAAACACCGTGGCGATTTCCATGCTGTTGAGCAAGTTCTTCATGTCGTTGTTGACCCAGGACAAATCATTGACCTTGGATTGCAATTCGACATTCATGGTCTGTAATTCCTGATTCAAGGACTGCATCTCTTCCTTGGAGGTCGTCAGTTCTTCATTGGTCGATTGCAGTTCTTCATTGGTTGATTGTAGTTCTTCATTAGAGGATTTTAGCTCCTCTTGCGAGGTTTGCATCTCCTCTCGCAGGCTCTGCAATTCCTCCTGAGCTGTTTGCAGCTCCAGCAGCAAGGCTTGTTGCTCGGCGTTTGGCGCTTTACGCGAACGTTTGACGATTGGCGCTGATATCCTGAAACAAGATGATCAACAGGTTTTTTAAGGCGTCAGGCTTGTTAATGGCTTGCACGGTCAGATTAATAAGCTGCGCGCCGCCGTTGGAACCTATGCTCAGATTAGGCAGAATAACCGCTTCGGTTTGCCGCTGGGCAATCTTCATGGCGCCGGATAATTTATGCGCCAGGCCTTCTCGCGCCATGGCGTGGATATTCCAGTTAGCCTTGCCGGCGGCCGGTTCCAGATATTTCCCGGTGCGGCCGTTAATATAAAGAATATCGCCTTCGGCATTGACCACCACGGCGGCAGGCGCGTAGTGGTTCAGCAAAAACTGGTCGATCTGGTTTTGCAGGTTACCGCTGGATTTGAATTTTTGCGGTTCAAGCTCGTTGTTGGTTGACACTGGAAAATACTTGGTTGGGAACTCTAGATTTATGTTATTCAGCGGCCGGTCTATGCGTTGATATAGCCGGTGGATATTGTCGATTGCGGCGAACAGGCTGGTAAAGTTGTTAATGGACTCGGAATTGCCGAGTATCAAGATGCCCGCTCGCTGAGGGCGAAATGGAATAAAGGTAATAGTTTTTTCTGTAATTCCGCTCCGAGATAAATCATCAGGTTACGGCAGCTCAAAATATCCAGTTTGGTGAAGGGCGGATCCATGATAATGTTTTGCCGGGCAAAAATGACCATTTCCCGGATCTCCTTGTTTATCCGGTAGCCATGCTCCTCGGCGGTAAAAAACCGGCTTAAGCGCCCGGCGGAGACGTCGGCGGCAATATTGGCCGGATAAAAACGATTCTGGCTTGTTCGATGGCGTCCTGATCGAGATCGGTGGCGAAAATCTGGAATTTATAGAGGTGTTGCAAGCGTTCCTCGGTGACGACTTCCTTAAACACCATGGCCAGGGTATAAGCCTCTTCTCCGGTCGAGCAGGCCGGAATCCAGGCGCGCAACTCCTTGCCGGCCGGATACATGGCCAACAGTTCCGGGATAAACTTGGCGCGTAGGGATTCCCATACCGCCGGGTCACGGAAGAAACTGGTGACGCCGATCAGCAGTTCTTTGAACAGCAGGTCGATTTCCTGCGAATTTTGGTTTAAATAGCGCACATAACTGCTGATGGCGTCGATTTGATGCAGAACCCATGCGGCGCTCTATACGGCGGTAATAGTGTTTTTTTTGTACAGGCTGAAATCGTTTCCGGTCTATCCCGCAATAGAATGATGATCTGCTCAAGGGCGCTATGCGCTTTAAGCTGCTGTTTGCTTTCCTGGGCAAAAACGTTGCCAACCTCGGAACGGTGCAGATAAGTGGAGATGCGTAGTCCCAGTTCCTGTGGGCTGGCGATAATATCGGCCAGGCCCGCGTCTATGCAGCTGCGCGGCATGGCGTCGAATTTGGCGGACTCGGGGCTTTGCACGAGCGCCAAGCCGGCATTTTCCTTAATGGCGCGCAGCCCGAGCATCCCATCAGGAGCCCATACCGGAGAGGATGAGCGCCCATGGCCTGTTCGTGTTGATCGGCGGCCAGCGAGCGAAAGAAAAAATCGATCGGTAAGCGTAAGCCGGCGGTGCGATCGGTTCGAACAAATGCAGTTTGCCGTGCAGGATCGAAAGGTCTTTATTGGCCGGTATCACATACACGCAATCCCGGCCTTTAGTTTTTGTTTTCGAGGGCTGTGGCCACGGACATGGGCGTGGAGCGTTGCAGTAATTCCGCCAACATGCCCGGTTGGGTAGGTATGATGTTGAATCACCACGAATGCCGCGCCATACGGCGGCCGCAGAGCTGAAAAATTGCTCCAGGGCTTCGAGTCCGCCCGCCGGAGGCGCCGATGCCGATGACCGGCAGCGTGGTTTTGGATTCTGTCACTGATAATTTAATTGCTTTGTCCGCGGCTTTGTTTGGCGTTGCTTCAGGGCTAGCTTCGGTCGGTAATTTATCCATGATAAACGGCATTTACCAGTGTTAATTTATCAATCATAGCATCAACGCTTGACTTTGTCAGGATTATGGCCGGAAGGCGGACAAGGGTCTAAAATGTCTTAACCGGGACGTTTAAGTTTATTATCATCCCATAAGCCAGTTGACGGCGGAAGCATTAGATAAGAACTCGCGCCAGAATGATTCTTGCCTTAATAAAAGCGCACGGAACACGAAACGCAACGCTTGTTGCGGACGCCAAGGCAGAAGAAGGGTAGGCCACATTCACAAAAGAACCCTTCTACCTGTCAGGTGAAGGTTTTGGAGTTAAACAGTGCTTGAGGAAGACTGTTTATTAACGCGACCAGCTACAACAAAAAGATTTAAGCTTTTTCAATGAACCGCTAAAGTCAAGATTACTGGAGATAGTAGCAGCTCCAAAAGCACTGGTGGAGATGATAAATTTGCCGGACATGAAGCCAAATACGCCAGTGATGAAAAAAAGACCAGTCACGATGTCTCTATAAAGATCTGTGATTTGTTCATTTTTGCCCCTAGACTAATTACCAGTCGATTCAATGAAGACGGGTAAACTATAACCTGAATTTGTTTATTTACAATATAGGATTTCGTGGATGATGTGTTTCTTATTAGTAAACAATAATGTCATGGTTTTGCAATCCTTGTTTTGTATGCGCTAAATCTGTTTCTTATTCTGCATCATGTCTAGCCTCCAGCTTGCATCAGGCCTGCGGCTAAGTGACTAAGCTAAAAATTCCGTGAGGGCCTGGATATTTTTGTCCGGAATTTTGATGCGCAATTGCACCCTTTCCTAAAAGGATTGTTCGAGTATGCTTCCGTCCAACTTTTTTAATTGATATTTCAAATTTATAACCGGTGGTAATCCAGTGAGAGTCCGGAATTGGGTATAAGCAATATCGGTGGCGATCTCCGCCTGGGCTATGACTTGTTTAGCGAGATTGCCATAGGCGCGGGTCAAGCCGCCGGCGCCCAGTTTTACCCCGCCAAATAGCGTATCACCACCGCCAACACATCGATTAATTGTTTGCCTTCCAAGTGCGAAAATCGGCTTACCTGCCGTGCCGCCAGGTTCGCCGGCGTCGTGGAAGCGGCAGATCAGTCCGTCGGGGGCTTGAATGCGGTAGGCATAACTATGCGTGGCGTTGGGATGTTGTTCATGCAATTGTTTTAGCAACAGCAGCGCATCGGTTTGCTGCGGCAAGGATAGAGCAGGCCGATAAAACGGATTTTTTGATGAGTTCTTCGGCAACGCAAGCTTTAGGACAATATTCACACCGCCATTTTACAGCACTGTAATCACTCCTCGCAAATCTTTAAATTCATTGGCCAGGAAGTGGCCTTTTGCATCTGGACAGCCTTGCCGAAGCAAAGTCTGCCCCTTATTTTTCGAGATGGTTAACGTTTCCCACCCGGTTGTTGCGCGGCCATCAGTTTTAAGATGATTTGCCTGCTCATTCTTTCCGCCCTTAGGTATTGGCTGGATCAATGCCATTGGCGAGATTTTCCCTCGCCTCTTCGGCTTTGGCCCGGGCCGCGGCGAAGCGTCACTTGCGGGTAAAGGCCCAAGGACATTTTTTTCGGGTTTGTCGCCAAGGGTGTAAATAAAGCGCCACCACTTGTCGCCATTGGCTTTAACATAAAGAAAGAGACCGCCGCCATCTTTTATTAAACGGTCTTTCGTATCGGGTTTGACTGCTGGTAATCGTCATCTGTCTTGGAGTTTAACGTCATCTTGCAACCGGGTTTACGTCAAAAATTAGGCCAATTTTGTCAATATAATATTTTCACGGCAACTATTGGTTTTTTGCGCCATTTTACGATAGTTCAGGCTGTGCCTGTCTGAATTTGACTGTTGCCGGTTTTGCTTAAGGTTCAGCAGCCTGCTCCACGATAAACACAAAAGCCCAATTCTTCGATCAACGAAATTTGCGCCACTTCTTTGATGGGGTTTGAAAACGTTAGGATATAAGTGCATGGCTTAACACCGCATCATCTCAATACATAGTTTTTGATCGGTTTAGCCATGCTTGTTTAGTAGCTTAGCATGAGTCGCAATTTTGTAAAAGCCAAATATTTCATGGCAACGAGCAAATAGAATTCTTTATCAATTGCTAGAAATATTTGGCTAATTTAGCCGCCGGCCTCGGGCATTAAAAACTGACGCAAGCCTTTCTTGGGACTTGACTCGAAGTACAACCTGTTGCTGAAATTTTGCTTTGTATTCGTCGGTAATTTCCTGAATGGCTGCATTGCTTAGCGGTGCATTGGCGTGTACCAGCTTTAGCACAAAGCTATTCTCGCGGATCAACTTGCCGTCGCCGCCGCGCCATTGGCCGGCAGCTTGAGACACTGTCAACCCGTTTGGAAAGCGTGGGGTCCACGAAACCGCTAAGGGAATTGTGCCGATTCTTGCGTGGTGACAGGGCCTCCAAGTTTACTGGTTCCAAAGTAGAGCGTATCTTCAAAGCTGGCTTGTTCACCGCTGTTACAGGCGAACTCGGCGGACGGTGAACAGGCTGTCAACATCGCGGTGCAGCCCAGTAGCAGGATAAAAAGCGGCAACCGTGGTTAGCACTAACTGAACGAGTAGGTTACATAAACATC
>CAVXZR010000108.1:0-7661 GCA_963765965.1 uncultured Pseudomonadota bacterium | reverse complement strand
TTAAGCAATGCCCCTCTTGCCATTCAACGGTCAAGGCTGAATTTCCCGCGAACATCTGGCCCCTTGCAATATGGCGATGGTTTAAAGGCGTTTGTGATCAACCTGCTCGTATGTCAGATGGTAGCGCTCAATCGCGTACAAAAATTGCTCAAATCAATGATTGGCGAGGTGATTGCTGAAGCCACTCTGCTGAAATTTGTATTACGCCTTTATCTGGCTTTGGAAGCCTGGGAAGTTCACGCAACAGAGCAGATTCTTAAGGCTCCCGCTATTCATGTCGATGAAACATCCATTCGGGTGGATAAGAAAAACCACTGGATACATGTGTACGCCTCAGGGGATACAACACTCAAATTCTTGCACCGAAAGCGGGGCAAGGAAGCTATAGAAACGATTAATATTATTCCGCAATATCACGGGAAGATCATCCATGATTGCTGGTCATCTTATTTGTCATATGATCACTGCGGGCATGGGCTTTGTGGTTCTCATTTGCTACGCGAACTGACCTTTATTGAAACCAACGGTTATGCCTTGGCGAAAAACATGAAAGGCCTTTTACAGGAAACGTGTGCGAAGGTCTCTAAAAGCGCCGAAAAAAAATTGGACGATAACGACTTGGCCAATCTTCAAAAACACTACCGTAATATCCTAACGCGCGGCGCAAAAGAACTGCCGGAATACCCCCCAAGCCCAGTGGGAAACGCGGTAAACTGGCCAAATCCGATGCACATAATTTACTGGAGCGCTTGCGTGATCATGAGCGAGCCGTGCTGCTTTTTGCCAAAGACCCACATGTTTCGTTTACCAATAACCGAGCGGAGCGCGATCTAAGGATGTCCAAGGTCAAGCAAAAGGTCTCCGGCTGTTTCAGGTCTGAGATGTATGCTAAAGCCTATTGCAGAATATCAAGTTACCTGCAAACGATGGCAAATAAAGGATACAACCCTCTCATAGCTATTCAAATGGCGTTGGCTGGCGAATTGGGCTTATTAGGGGGAAAGTAGTTACAATGTTTCATAAAATTTACCAAGGAAATTTGCACAAAAAATCGGTGTCAGGTCTTGAAATTTTCAACTCTCAAGCATTATTTTCAATTCAAGAACAGTTAATAAAGTCAGCGCAATTACTTAATTCCCATAAATATTATTTTTTTGCAATCCTGGATAAATGAAATCATTCGTTCATGTCCATCACTTAACAGTCCAATAAATTCTTCTGACGGCTCTATAACCATCTCCTTGGCTTGTTTAGCATAGAATGCTGACATGCATTTAACGCGCTCTTCCAGAATATCCAGCTTTGATGAATATACGTCCAGCTCATTAAAAAGAGCATCCGGCTCTCGCTGCAAAATACAGGCGGTATCAAATATATCCCGTACCTGAAAATCAATTGCCCTAAAAAATAACTTCTTAGTAATGATTTCAGCCGGTGATTCCATTAATATGGATCGTCCCAACAACTCGACATTTACTACGGGCGTTTGTGTCAATCTTGCCGCAATGATGAAATCTATCTCGCCCTCTTGAGCATAAATTTTGACATAATTTGACTGCTCGTCATAGCTATCAGACACCACTTCCGCGGCATCACTTAATCTTGGCGAAAACATGGATAGGTATTGGACATCGCGCAAAAAAATATCAATATCCTTGCTTTTGCGATGATGGTATTTTTGCATCATCGCGGTTCCGCCGCCAAACGACCATTCCAAACCAGCTTGTCCAGCCATTTTTTCAGCGTAATCTATGCACGAAAAAGCTTTAATTAATAACTTTTCCCAATCCATCATAATGCCGCACCCATTTCAGCAATCCATTTCTCAAAAGCTTTTGATGTTGAGCCTATAAGCTTGGCTTTTTTATAGCAATCAGCCAATTTTTGCCAAGATATGCCGTATTTCAGGCAAAATCTGCATAATTGTTCCAGGGACACGGAATTAAACAACATCCCCATCTGAGGCTCAAAACCGGAAAAATCACGCTCTCCTTTTAAAATGGCGGCTAAGCATTCATCCGAAATCTGATTTTTCCAGCAAGCATTCAATGTTGTAATCATAACCAAGGTTAGCCGGAAATTTACAGTTGAAAAAATTTTGGCAGGTATTTGAAAGTAGTCAAATTTTCAAATCCAACTCGCTTAGCTGAGCATTTCCAATAATACCGGATGCCATAAACTTTCTTCAATTACCCCCACTTTGCCTAACAAACATCTTTTGTCAACAGAACGAATTTGATCCAACAAATTTCTGGCGTCACGGTTATCAAACTTTATCTCCGGGCGGCGTCCAAGGGCTTGGCCTTTACTGGTTAATGGCGCGATGATTACCCTTGGCAATGCTTTATTCAAATCACCGGCTGATACAACTAAAGCTGGACGTGTTTTTTTGATTTCGGTTCCAACAGTCGGGTCGAGATTTACCCAATAGACTTCACCACGATTTACAATTGCCATTCGTCATCGGCCTCAGCAGGCGGAAGCGATGCAAATTCATCGACGTCCGTTTCAGGCTGATAATTGTCAAACCAACCGCTACGCGGTGCTATTATGGCTTCTATGACATGAGTTTTCCGTGCTACGCGCAAATTAACTTCTTCACCCAATCCGCAAGCTTCCAAAAAAGCGGCAGGAATGATTATGCCACGTGAGTTGCCTATTTTTCTTAGTTGGCTATGCATAAATTTCCTAAACACGAGTTGTAACAATGTTATTAGTTTTGTATGAAAATGCCAATAGCTCAAAAATATAGCATTCAGTAACCAGCAAAAGGATATAACAAACTCTCCAATCTTTCGCATAATTCATCCAATTCGGCGGCTAAAACTTTACTTTTACAGTGATTGCACTCTCCGGACAGCCTACCGAGCAAGTCTTCCAAATCACTTTTTGTAATGTCGATGTATTTTTTCTTACTCAACAATTGCGCCTGCATTTCCTGAGACGCCGTAAACCAATATTCATGAATAAATTGTTTCTCGCGCCGATTCAACTCGATTCTTTTTAATGATTCATCTCTTTGCATCATATTCCTTAGTTATCATAAGCAGTAAACCATCCGCAACACTCGTTCGGCCATAAAGCCGCTTCAGAGCCTTGGCATGAACCGACAGATTTGGACATAGCCGTTCAGCAAACTCTATATCGAGGCCCGCTAGGGTGTTAACACGGCGTATGCAACGCGATAAGTCGCATTTTTAAGGTTTCAATAGAGTAGCGTATTGCGCCGGATGTTGGCTATCAAATAGTGCAAACGGCAAAAAAGAGCCTTCTTCACGGCAGCTCAGCTCTGGATTTCAGGTTTGAACATATCATTAGCCCATTCTGTAATCTGCATTCCTCTACCGGCGGCCATGCCAATCAAATAATGTGGATGCCTACGCTGATTGAAAAAAGTGCTAAACTTTAAGCAGAAATAATAAAATTGATAGACAAGGTTTTGGGCTATAAATTACCGGAACTGATCTGCAAGGTCATAAAAACCCTGTTTGATTTTGACGCGCCCTTATTGCAAAGCCTTCATTGTACTTGAAGGCAGGGTTTCAACTTATACTTTTTACGGTAATTTAGCTCATAACCGAACAATGAAAGCCTTAGTTTTTAGCGCACTGTCTAATCAAGGCTAAGGAAAAAATCAGTGTTCTAAGCTAAAAATGTCTCTGAACGCGTCACTTATAAACTAACACCAAGAGCCGGAAAATGGAAATAGACAATAAGTGCATACACCCTAATGCCCCAGCCGGTGGCTGCGGGTTTGGAAATTCGACACAAGCCGAACCCTACGGTTTCAATTATTCAACTTCAGGGCCTCCAAACTTCGTCCAGCTTTCCATACATCAGTGTACGATATTCGGAGACTGGTCGACATCTATGTATCCGGTTCCAAACCCGGCAGTTGGATTAAACGCAACTCAGTTACCTGATTTACCGCAAGCTATTGACAATGATACAAAGAATTTAGCGGCGGTAGCTTATGGCGAAGGATCGGTAAAAAATGTTTTTGAAGAAATGGCCGCTATCGCAAATGTGCTGGTGAGACAGCAAAAAGCGCGAGGCTACGCTAACATCAGCGCGTTTATTTCAGCAGACAAGACTTATGCATTTGCCGCTCACGATGGTAATCAACGCTACACTCAGTTGATCAGTAGCAAAGATGCCGATATTCTAAAAGACACGGGTATGAATAAAGCTATATTAGCCGCAAAAAACGCCTTGGATGCGAAAGGTACGGGTTATTCAAACGGCGCTTATTTCTGGGATGGCGCCGATATTAAAACCAATTTTTCTAATCATCCAAAAGTGAAAGTTGGTATACATTTTATTCAGAAAACCCATGATATTTACTCCATTGGCGACAAGAAGGTACCGGATGAAGCATGGTGGCTAGACAAGGATGGTAAAAAAGCGAAGTTACGCGGAAAATGGGACTATGTCTATCAGTCCACGGCAGCGTTTGGAGGCACGATATTTTGGGAATATAATCCTAAATATATCGCAGCCACGGGAAACAAGGTCTATAACTAATGCGATTAATCTATTATTTTTCATCACTCTTAATTTTGTGCCTGCCATTTCAACTGGCGGCAGATCAGAAAATGGCTAACGCGCAAGAATTAAGGGAGGTGCTGGTTTCCGGGCATACTCCACTCACGCTTGCGCCCATTAAAGTCGAACATGGTTGTTTTGAATCCGATTGCTTTGAAATTGTTGATAAAATATCTATTAATAAAGAAACAGGCGCGGTCTTTAAGGGGTTTCGCGGTCAACAGCTTTCCATTTCAATATTTCCAAATCAAGATAATCTTGTTCCAATCGACTGGACTCCGATAAGCGCCTATCGCGTTTTATCCAAAAACCGGACAACCTGGGGAAATTGCCTTGAGTTTAGTCATAGTGGTTTAGGCAAAAGCGGACGTTTTCAACGCTGGAATTCAATTATTTTGCTTCCCTGGCTTCACAACAAACCTGGGGATAATGCCTACCGGTTTGAAGGTTATTGGGGTAATTGTAATGCCTTGATCGCAGGTGATACCGATCAGTATATTATTTTACCGGAATTGGTTTTAGATTCCGAACAACAGAATACTCTGAAGCTTAAGGCATTAAATTATGTTTGCAACGCCAAAGCTTGTAGTCAAAACTCACTTAAACTGAATTTTGGGCTAGATGCAAACACCAGTGAACTCATTTTAATGGATAGGTGATAATAAATGCTGAGGATTGCTTTTTTAAACAACAAAAGAAAACTCTGCTTAATGGCTTAAGTTACTTACTACAATTCATAGCTTGTGTGCTGACGCCTATTTATAAGCGTTAAACCGTCGACAACATTCGTTCAGCCAAAACGCCGCTGCCGGGCCTTGGCGTGAAACGCATCCAAATCGCAAATAAATTCGCAATTGTCCGGCGCGTTCTGTTGTTCAACCAACCAGTGACGCGCACCGCTGCCGCCCAGCCAGATTGAGTTTTTTTCGACGCCCACCGCCGCCAGGATAGCCGATAAATCCTCCGTAGTCTCCTCATCAGGCGGGGTTTTCACCAGACTCAGCACGACAATCTCGGTTTTCAACTTGGCGGCCGCATCCAGCAAATCGGCCGCCGGCAGATTTGCCCCCAAATAAAAACAATTAAATTGCTGCTCAGCCGCCAAACAAAGCAACACATTAAAATCCCAAACTCATGCGGCTCGCCAGCTGGGCGTGGCGAACAAAATCCCCGGCCGGTAGATCGGAATAGCTATGCAAACTATTCACCATGCCCAGCAAAATCCGCTTTCACACAGGCGGAAAAAGATCTGTTCCTGGGCAATACTGATCTTGTCGTCATGCCACAGCTGCCCGACATAATTCAAAGCCGGGGACAAAAATATCCCGCAGATAAGCCAAAGGCTCGTTCGCCATTAACGCCCGCTTCAACAATTGCTCACAACGGTCCTATCCGATAAGCGGATAAAGCCTCGACAATTTGTTCAGTATGAACTCCCTGCCGCGCGCCTGGGTATTTTCATCAACCCGGAACTATCCAAGTTTTTGCAACTGCTCTAAATTGTGGTTGCGGAGACTTTACTTATGGCGTGTCCTTGCCGGGTAAGGTTCGCCAACAAGGTCAACCTTTCCAGATCCAGTTGCGAATAAGAACGCCGGCCATTTTCATCCCGGCGTGGGACTATCGCCTGATAACGGCGCTCCCAGGCTCTTAAAGTCTCGGCGCCTAAACCTGTCAAAGCAGTAACCGCTTTAATTGAATACATTGTTTATGTTTTGTTTACGTTTTTATATTGACAAATATTGTACAATAAGCTAAGTTATAGACCAACAGAAAACTTTTTAGACGGTACCGACATGTATTTCGAGCCTTTGCTGGTTTAAATTATTTAGCCTGCTTATTGATAGGTATTTCCTATCCATAATAGCCAAACACTATTTTACAAAGCGCCAGAAATGGCTTCTTATAGTACACAGGCGGAATAAAGCATACATTAAACCTATAATTTTATTAAGTTGAAAAACCTACTGTTTTGCTTGGTAATTTGAGCTACAATTAACGCATCCTTCGCGTTTACTCTTTTATGACGGTGTAACCATGGCGCTACGAGACTTTTTTTCCTTAAGCGATATTCCCTTCCGGACTCTAGCCGCAACGCCGGCGCCGGCCTGTGCCCAGCCTGACGACTGTTTTTCCGGAAACGGCGAAACCTTGGCCTGTACAGAAATTGCATTAGCCATACCGGAAGTGGAAGCCGAACCGGAAGTCCGGCCATGCAAACGCTGGCGAAACAAATGGAACAGTCCAGGCTGCGGTTGCTGGAATGGCTTATAGGTTACCCGCCAGCCCTGAAACTGCTCAATGAAACCCTGGCCGGCGCCAGCGGCGAAGGCGTTGATTTTTCGCTATCCGGAAATGATGAAACCATGTTTTCAAACATTGTACAAGATAAAACTTTTGTACAACCCGGCAACCAAAAGCTGGCCCACCTGCACCCATCCGCGGCAAACGAAGTCGGCGATAGCGAAATAGTCTATCGACGAATGCATGTTTTTCCGGTTTTATTGCTGCGGGTAGCCGAAAAGATAGGCAAGCTACGGCCGCTCTCCGCCTCATTCGGCGACGCCGATTATAAGATTGAATTACTCGCCCGCCGCCGCGCGCTACAGCAAATTAGGCAAAAAATGATCGCCGCTAATTCCGGACTGGTCGCTTTTGTGGCATACAAACATAAAACCAGTTCGCTCAGTTTCGACGACTTAATGCAGGAGGGCAGCATTGGGTTGATAAAAGCCGTTGACCGCTTCGACCCCAATCGTGGCATACGTTTCTCAACTTATGCGGTTTTCTGGATTAAGCAGGCTATTTCCAGACTGATACTTAAACAAGAAAAAGTCGTGCGCTTGCCCATCGCCTTGGCTGAAAAAGCTTCCGCAGTGTTTGACGCCATGCGCATCTGTTATCAGGAAAACAACCGCTGGCCCAGTCAAGCCGAACTCGAGGCGCAATGCAGTCTGACAGCGGATGAAATTAAAACCATCAGCACTTATTATCAGGCCACGCATTCACTGGACGCTTCCTTATCCGAGGATAACGACGACCAAACCTTGATGGCGACCCTTAAACAGCATCAATTTGCTTTGCCGCTCAATGAACTTATTGACCAGGATGAGTGC
>CAVXZR010000107.1:0-27785 GCA_963765965.1 uncultured Pseudomonadota bacterium | reverse complement strand
AGTCGTTCCAGTCGGCGCGCCCGATGAGAGGCAGGCCGTGGGGGCCGAGGTTTTCGAGGATGTGATGGAAGTCCCGCCTGAGATGCTCGAACAACGGGGCGGCGTTCTTCGGATCGTTGTCGAAAGGCACCACCTCCTCGAGGATCTCGAAGTCGCCGGTCTCGCGGAGGTACGCGGCGACGCCGAAGATGAGCCAGAGCGGGTCGTCGTTGAGGCCGCTCCCCGACGTCGTTGTTGCCACGCTTCGTGAGCGGCTGATACTGATGGTACGCGCTGCCATCGGCGAACTGGGTCGAGGCGATATCGAGGATGGCTGCCCGCCCGCTCCGGTACGAGGTGAACGAAGCCGAGAAGATCCTGATTGGAGTCACGGAAACCCATGCCATGACCGATGCCCGTCTCGAAGTACGAGGCGCTCCGCGACATGTTGAACGTCACCATGCACTAGTACGGGTTCCAGATGTTGACCATGCGGTCGAGCTTCGCGTCCGGTGACCGACCTGGTAGGCGGAGAGGTTTCGGGACCAGTACTCGCGGAGGGACGCCAGCGCGGCGTCGACCTGGGCGGGGGACGCGAACGCCGCCATGAGCTCCCGCGCGCGCGTCTTGTTGATCACGCCGGGCTTCTCCCATTTTCTCCTGGCGCGGGTTCTCGACGTAGCCGAGCGAGAAGACGAACGTCTTCTCCTCCCCCGCGGCGAGCGTCACCTCGAGGCAATGCGACGCGATCGGCTGCCAGCCGCTCGCCACCGAATTCCGCGGCTCGCCCCGCATGACGACCTCGGGCTCGTGCATGCCGTTGTAGAGCCCGAGGAACGCCTCCCTCTCGGTGTCGAAGCCGGAGGTGGGCGCGTTCACGTGCGAAAAGGCGAAATGATCGCGCCGCTCGCGGTACTCGGTCTTGTGATAGATGGTGCCCGGCTCGACCTCGACCTCACCCGTGCTCAGTTGCGCTGGTAGTTGGTCATGTCGTCGTAGGCGTTCCACAGACAGAACTCGAGGTAGGAGAAGAGCTTGAAGCTCCGCGGCGCGCGGCCGGTGTTCTTCACGGTGACGCGGTGCACCTCCGCGGTGTGACCGAGCGGAACGAAATACGTGGCCTCGACGCGGAGCCCCCGGCGCTCGCCGGCGATGGTCGTGTAGCCGAGGCCGTGGCGGCACTCGAAGGCGTCGAGCGCGGCCTTCACCGGCATGAACGAGGGCGTCCAGAAGACCCGTCCTCCTCCCGCACATAGAAGTAACGCCCGCCCGACGTCCGTCGGCGCGTTGTTGTAGCGGTAGCGGAGAAGCCGGCGTAGCCGGGCGTCACGGTAGAAGCAGTACCCTCCCGCCTGGTGCGAGATCAGCGCGAAGAACTTCTCGGAGCCGAGGTAGTTGATCCACGGGTACGGCGTGTTGTGCGTGGTGATCACGTACTCGCGGCGCTCGTCGTCGAAGTGGCCGAACTGCATGCGATATCTTTGTGACCATCGACTTCCTTGGGCCCGGTCCATCCTTTCGGGCTACGCAAGACTATCATTGGCCAGCGCGGCCGGGTTGGAATGCCGGTGCTGCGTGCTTCTTCCTGAATGCGACGAATTTCAAGTACACAGGCCTCGAGAACGCCGGCCATGTGTTGATGCATGGCCTCGGGGTCGTTGCCTTCGACGAAATAAGGGGTATAGCCGTAACCCTGAAATAGGCTTTTTAGTTCTTCGTGGGAAATGCGAGATAAGAGCGTCGGGTTATTGATCTTGTACCCGTTCAGATGCAAGATAGGTAATACCGCGCCGTCGCGTATCGGATTTAGGAATTTATTGGAATGCCAGGATGTGGCCAAGGGGCCTGTTTCCGATTCGCCATCGCCGACCACCACGGCCACGAGCAATTCGGGGTTGTCGTAGGCTGCGCCGTAAGCATGTGAAATACTGTAACCCAATTCACCGCCTTCATGAATGGAACCAGGGGTTTCCGGGGTACAGTGGCTGCCAATGCCGCCGGGGAAGGAAAACTCCTTAAAAAAATGCAACATGCCTTCTTCATCTTCACCCTTGTTAGGATAAATTTCAGTGTAAGTGCCTTCGAGGTAAACTGGGGCCAATACACCTGGTGCGCCGTGACCTGGCCCGGCCAGAAAAATGGCGTTAAGTCCGTATTTGTTAATCAGCCGGTTTAGGTGGATATAAATGAAGCTAAGACCAGGACTCGACCCCCAATGACCTAACAGCCGATTCTTGATATGTTCAGGCTTGAGCGGTACTTTGAGTAAGGGATTGTCCCATAGATAAATCATACCGGCAGCCAGGTAATTACAAGCTCTCCAGTAGGCATTAAGTCTATAAAGCTCGTCGGTGCCTAGCGGTGAAGCTTGAATTGCTGTTGTTGGGTTATCCGATGCTGTCATTTTTTTCCCTCTCTGAAGTGGATAGGTTCAAAAAAACTACAATATGTTAACTAAAGTTTCGGAGTTGAGTTTTTAAGCACAAGATATTGATATTTAATGAAAAAGTCGTCCTAAAGGGGTATAATATTGGTTAGTTGAAGTCCAAAACAAACCCCAAAAAGGACGCCCAGATGAATCGTGCCACAAAACTCATGGAACTACCAGCATTAACTATCGATCTACTAAACGCGAACGGGATATTAATCGACAACGTGTTTGCTAGCCTCTGGCGAGAAATCGGCATGAAAACGATTCTTAGAAAAGCCGGCTTCTGCAAACGGTCTGGCACGCCCATCGGCGAAGTTATGTTTAGCTTGATGCTCTGGCTGTGGTTGAAGAAAGACTCCATCGGTATGTTTGCACGGGAATGCTTGCAAGGCTCTATGGGCAAGGATGTACTCTATGACACGATGAACCGGGAAGACCTGAATTGGCGAAAGTATCATCAACAGATTGCTATCAAGACGCTTCAAACATTTAAAGCGTCCGGAAAAAAAGCCTATGTTGTCGATGATACCGTGGCGCAACGGTTTGGTAAAAAAATGCCTGGGATATCAAGCCATTTTGATCATACGACCGGACGTCACATGATGGGCCGGCAAGTGCTGACATTGGGCTTGAGTTGTGAAGAGGGCTTTATTCCGTTGGACAACGAATTGTTTATTAGCCAAACGAAAGCCATCGAGTTGCATCATCAATTTGAGGATGGTCGCAGTACGACTGCCAAACGCTACCGGACCGCTCAACAAGGCACAAAGCCTCAGATGGTCAACGCGATGGTTAAACGAGCCATAAGCACAGGGATACTGGCTGATTATCTATTGGCTGACGCCTGGTTTGGCACCAAGGCGATGATCCGTTTAACTCAGGAAACCTCATTGGTACCGGTACTTCGCATGAAGAAAAACAAAATGAAATATCGGATAAATGAGTATGTGCGCGGTGAAACGATGACCAAGGAGCTGGATATTCAAGCGTTATACAAACACTCTGTGCGCAAAAACTGGGAGCCCATTCGTGGGCAAAAGTACCAAGCTAAAGCCGTTGATGTCGAGCTTAATTTGGCGGAGGCCAAAGACCCTGAGCAATGGGTTAAGGTACGCTTGTTATTCGTACGCGGTCATGCCGGCGATGCTAAAGCGGCTGTCGGCAAGCATGATTGGGCGGTATTTCTGACCACAGAGATGGCTTTGTCACCGGATGCTATTCTGGAAACCTATTCTTTGAGGTGGTCCGTTGAAGTTTATTTTAAAGAGGCCAAGCAGCATCTGGGTTTATTGAAAGAGCAAAGTAACCACTATGCCGCTTATGTGGCTTCCATCCATTTAACCGCCATCCGGTTTTGTCTGTTGGTGATGGCCAAACAAATGCAAGGAGCAGCAAATATCTCAACTGTGCGACAGTCTCTGTGCAGCAATAGCGCCGACATCACTTTGCCGGCAAACTGTGGCAAGTTTTTCGCGCAGTGATTACAGGGGCTTTGGATGGCCTGAAAGCGGTATTGGGTGATGCCATCGCCACGGCGATGGATACCATTGATGCCCACATAGAGTGCTTATTTTTGCAAGTCCTTCAACTTGACCCCAAGACCCTAAGGCTTGAAGCCAGGGAAATCAACGATGAGGGCCTACCATGCTAGTAAAAACGAACTCCGAAACTTTAGATGTTAAAAATACCTTAGAGAGTTTGTAGGATATCATTATAAGAATATTTCTGCCAAAATGCGATATCCAGTACTAACAGGCTACGGTAAATTTGTGCTAATCAGAAAGATTGCGAAAAATCAGTGAATTTAGGTAGCTTAAAGCTCAAGCCATTGATTTTATTTGCTGCATAGGCCATTTTCAATCGCTGCGAGGACCGGAAAGCAAAGTGGTAACGAGCGGTGCCCGAGTAGTCCCTGGCGGCGGGCGAACGGGCGGGTTGACTTGGCAACCTGCAAGTGAGCAATCCTGCCGAAGAGTCACTTGGCGAGAACTTGTTGGCTGAGGACGACCAGGGGCCCGCCGGCATGAGGCATAAGCCATGCTGCTTTTGTGGCTGTGATTCCAATGGACGTGGTAATTTAGGCATGCTCGGCAAAACCAGTGTGCATACGCAAATAGTGATTATTGGTTTCAGTATATCTTCCTAAATCGGATGAAATAATGACAGTCATCTTTGCCACACTAACTAGAGATCAAATTACAGCTTTGGATTATTTGGTCTTTGCCGATCTGTCGGAAAACACTTGTTTTCCGGTTGGTTAGATAGGGTGCGACTATTGCAGTCCAAATCACCCTTAAACATGTACGAAAAACCATGTCGCTATGGTATACCATACGTAAATTACTTGCTAAGGGTTTTTCGTACATGCTGGTTGGTTATATGCGGGTATCGTCCGACTCTGATCGCCAGACTACCGACTTACAGCGCGACGCGCTCATAGCGGCAGGAGTCGATAGTCGGCATTTATTTGACTTTAACCCCCTTGATGTATTCGGCGATCTTTGCCGACGCATAAACCCGGCTTATACCCTCAATGAGTTTGAGATGGGCATCTGTCGGCCGGTATGCCCTGGAATCTTAGCTGAAACGACTGAGTTGGCGCAGTTCCTGTTTGCAGCAGACACTGAACTGTTTCAGAGGGTCTTGGTGTCCTAAAGCCTCTATTTTGTGCAGTTCTTCTATGGATAGATTGGGTTGAAAATACTGTTCGATGATATTCTTTATAGTTTGATCTGCGGCGTCAACGACTGCATCAGATGAAGTAAGCCGAATGCGATTCATAAGCGCATAAGCATTCATCAGCGTTTCAGGATTCTCAAGGGTGCGATTCAAGGCGTCAATCGCCAACTTGGAGCATTCATTGATGAACTCGGTGTAGACTAGTTCGCGCCGTCGAATTTCAGTATTAACCGATTCGCGCCGGCTTTGGACTTTATGAGTAAACCACGCGGTCGCGATGGAAGAAGCCCCCCCGACCAAAGACCCGAGAACAGCGGAAAGCCCGCTGATGATTGATTGATCCATTACAGCTGCCTCTTATTTAAGTATTTGTATTAATTACTAAATTCATGAAATCGTTTGCGGATCGTCAAAGTTCGTTTTCCGACCTGAATTAGTCCCAAGTTAAAGATTTTCGTCGAATAAATCAGAAATATCGCACTTAAAGTATTGTTGAATAATTTCGGCCAACTCATTTCTGGCATAGTCTTCATGTTGTGCAAATCGGTGATATAAGGGTTCCGCTATACCAACGAAAATATCCAGCAACTGGGGATCAAAATGCTTACCCGCCTCTCGCTGGAGGTAATCTATCGATTCTTCGTAGCTGAACGGTGATTTGTAAGGGCGCGCCGACGTCAAGGCGTCGAAGACGTCAACGATGGCAAAAATACGTGCAGCCGTGGGTATTTCCTGCGCTTTCAGACCGAAATTGTAACCGCTGCCATCGAATTTTTCATGGTGATTGCCGACGACAGCACAGGCATCGCGTAGCCAATGGCAATGGCTGATGATATCCAATCCATGGCGGACGTGGGTCTTCATAACTTCGAATTCGTCGGCATCCAGCTTTCCAGGTTTTAGCAATATATGATCCCGGATGGCAATTTTGCCGATGTCATGCAAAAAGGCGCCTTTGATCAGCATGCGAATACTGCCGGCCTCCAGCCCCACCGCCTCAGCAAGCCTTACAGAATAGATGGTTACCCTAAAATTATGCGCATCGGTCTCACTGTCGCGTTTGGCAATCGCACTACCAAAAGCTTGCAAGGTTTCCAAATTCGCGTCGAGCAGATGTATCGATAATCGTCCAAGGTGATCGAATAACCGGCGTACCACCGGATAATGCAAGGCCGTCACTAGCATCACTAGCAATACCGAAGCGGCCACCGAATGGATAATATCGCGCCAGAATGCCGCGACAGCCTCGGGAGAAATCGTATACAGTCCTCGTATTGTCGCCTTGATTTTGCCTTCCGGATCGGCAATATTCAAGCCAACCGTATACCCAGGGTTGCCGTCAGGCCCCACTAATGGCGCTAAGTTCAACCTTGTTTCCGGTAGCGACGGCTTTTCGGTCATAGTCTTGAATGAAAGTTTGCAACTCGGGATAGTCCAAATCGGCCAGACGCCCGATTTCCAAGCCTTCAGCATTGCGAATTGACAACCAAACAAAATGACCAAATGCACTATCCGCAGAAACTTTCTCCAAATCGTCTACCGCTTGCTGCACCAAGGTTTCCCAAGAGCGATGACTGATTGCCGCGATATCTAGGATCCGCAGTTTCAATAACTCGACGGAGAGATTCGTACGCTCGGCGATGACTGCCTCAAACTTATTGCGCTCCAGAAAGAATACGCCGACGCCTACCAGAACGGATACTACAGCCGACAAGGCTATCAGCCGGAATCTCAATATCTTCCGTAAAGAACCAATTCGTGATTTCATCGATAAGCTAATTAGTATGTGAATCTAATCTTTTTTCATTCAATAATGCTTGATCGGTAATCTGTTTATACAAATGAACGACTTGGGAATATAACTCTTGATACTCAGGATGCTGCTCAACTAAAGGTTTGATGCGTTCGGCATCCTTAATCAATTCCTCTAATAACTGCTTATCCCAATGATCTAACTGCTCACCACCTGCAAGCCTTTCCTGAATACCTTTTGCTTTTGGAATAATCTCTATCGTAAGTCTTTCTAAAAGCGCTATAGCGATACCCAAATCGTTTGAAAATTCACTCATGTTAACTCCTCTAATTTGTTGGTTTTAACGAAATAAATTTTTACATATAAATAATTAATGCTTAAGATACTGATACGTATCGTGACTCACCTTCCAATGCGATGTGTCGGACGATCACCATCCCCCGCCCAAGGCCTTGTATAAGGCCACATGCGTCGTTGCCCAGGCCAGCCGGCTTTGCGCCAGTTGCTCGCGAGCGTTATACCAAACGCGGCGGCTATCCAGGACGCTTGAGAGATCGGCCTCGCCTTCGGTGTAATAGGCCTTGGCGGTTTCCGCAGCCTTGCTGGCCGACTGTTCGGCGTTTTCTAAGGCTAGACGCCGGCTGTGTTCTCCCTGTACCGTGGACAGACTGTCTTCGACTTCACGTAGCGCCGCCAATACCGATTTGTCGTAGGCCGCCAGGGCTTCCTGGTGATGGGCTTCTTGTGCCTTTACGTTCGCCGACAACCGTCCAGCCTGAAAAATGGGTAACGAGAGGCGTGGGCCGAAACCGTAGAATCCACTGGACAAACTGGTGAAGTTGCTCAAATCCGTGCTTAGCAATCCGACGGATCCGGTCAGGGATAGTTTGGGAAACAATTCGGCCACCGCCGCGCCTATCAAAGCGGAAGCGGCTGCGACCGTGCGCTCCGCCTGACGGATGTCGGGCCGGCGCCGCAACAAATCGGCAGGTAGACCAGGCTGAATCGCCGGTGGAACGGGAATCTCCGCCCGCACATCGGCTAACTCGGTTTCCAGCGCTCCCGGCGCCAAGCCCGACAACAGCGCCAAGGCATGCCGAGTATTTTTGATCTGCGCGGCAATCGGCGCGACGGCGCTTTCGGCCGTCTCCAGTTCCGCTTTTGCCCGCTGCACATCCAGCGCCGTCGCCATGCCTTCCTGAAAACCGGCTTCGGCCAGACGCTGTACCTCGCGTTGATTTTTGACAAGGTCTTCAGCAATCGCCAGCCGAGTATGCAGCGCTGTCAATTCGCAATAAGCCCTAGCCACTTCGGCCGCCAGACTGATCTGAATGTCGCGCAGATTCTCAACTATGGCCTCGGCGTTAGCTTCAGCTGCTTCCTGTTGGCGGCGGATGCCGCCAAACAAGTCCAGTTCCCAGGAGCTATCGAAACCGGCCTGAAACAGGTTAAACGGCGTTCCGATCGGACCCAAAGTGGAAAGCAGGCCGTTCTTATTTTGGCCGCCTCCCTGTATTGAGCCCAGTACCCCTAACAAGGCATTGGGACTGATCCGTTGCCGCTGATAGGCGCTGGAAGCGTTGACGCTGGGCCAACTTTCCGCGTCGGTGGCATCGCGCTGGGCTCTGGCGGCCAGGACGCGGGTTTTGGCCGCCTTGAGATCAAGATTGCTCTGCAGCGCCCGTTCGATCAGCCGGTTCAGGCGCTCGTCGTTGAACCCGCGCCACCATTGGGCTAAATCGTTAACAGCGCCGGCAGGTACCGTAGCCGCCGATTCCAGCCAGTTATCCGGCACCACAGGCTGCGGGGCACGATAGTCGGGGCCGACCGTGCAGGCTGCCAGCAGGCTAGATAGGCCAAGCATTATGAGGTGGCTAATGCGGCGATGGATCGGAGTCGATATTGGCGTACTCATCTATTCCTCCTGTATTCCAAACCAAGCCGCATAAAGTGCTGACACGAACAGCGGCGTCAGCACAGTCGCCACCAGCAATCCACCCATGATGGCCACGGCCATTGGTCCCCAAAACACGCTGCCGGTGAGGGGAATCATCGCCAGGATCGCCGCGGCGGCGGTCAGCATGATGGGACGCAAGCGGCGCACGGCCGCCTCGATCACGGCATCCCAGGGCCTAACGCCGGCGGCGATGTCATGATCGATCTGATCGACCAGGATCACCGAATTGCGCATGATCATCCCAGCCAGCGCGATCACGCCCAGTGTGGCGACGAATCCGAAGGGCATGGCGAAGATCAACAAAAATAAGGTCACGCCTATCATCCCCAGCGGCGCCGTCATCAGCACGATGGCGGTGCGTTTGATGCTCTGCAATTGCATCATCAACAAGGTCACCAAACTGAACAACATCACCGGCATCACCGCGTTGATCGAGGCCTGAGCCTTCTGGCTGCTCTCCACCGCGCCGCCCAACTCGATGCGGTAGCCGTCGGGCAGTTTGGCGCACAAGGGTTCCAGCAAGGGCTCTATTTGCGCGGCCACTTCGGGTGCCTGGGTGTCATCGCGGATGTCGCTACGCACTGTGAAGGTCGGGAAACGGTCGCGCCGCCAAATGATGCCTTCCTCGAAACCGTATTCGGTATGCACCAATTGGCTCAGCGGCACAAACTTGCCGTTCTTGGTCGGGATATTGACTTCCTCGATTAGCGACGGGTTGTTACGCTCGCCGGGTTCGCCACGGCCCAGTACCTCGATCAGTTTGTTGTTTTCCCGGTAATCAGTAATTCCGAGTCCCGACAGTACGGTGTTGAGAACCAAGGAAATGTACTCGGAGCTGACGCCCAAAACCCGCGCTTTGTCCTGATCCACGTCCAGATGCACAACCTTGCTGGGTTCGCTCCAATCCAGCTGTACGTCCAGCGTATGCGGATTGCCGCGCATGACCTTGGCGACTTCTTCAGCGATGGCGCGGGTTTGTTTTATGTCGCGGCCGGAAACCCGAAACTGGACCGGAAAGCCGACTGGCGGCCCGTTTTCCAGCCGGTTCACGCGGGCGCGCAGCAACGTGAAACCGTTGTCGAACCCAGTACGTAAGCGTGCCAACAGCCGTTCGCGCGCCGCCAGATCCTTGGTCAGTACCACGACTTGGGCGAAGTTGTCATGATCCAATTGCTGGTCCAACGGCAAGTAAAACCGGGGCGAACCCGCGCCGACATAACTAACAAAGTTGACGATGTCTGGATCGTCCTTGAGCAAGGCTTCGGCTTTCTTGGTTTCACGCTCCGTGGTCAGTATTGACGATCCCTGGGGCAACCAAAGATCCACCAGCAGTTCGGGCCGGTCGGCGAACGGAAAAAACTGCTTTTCGATCAAGTGGAACGATGCCATGGCCAGCACAAATAGTAAGCCGGTCGCCGCCAGCACCCATCGACGGCGGCGCAGACAGCCGGCCATCAGCCGCCGAAACCGGGGATAGATGCCGCGATGATAGACCTCGGCCTCGCCATGCACGCCCTGTCCCTTGATATCCGGCAAAATCAGATAGCCGATATAAGGGGTAAATATCACGGCGACCAACCAGGACACTAATAACGCAATGCCCACCACCGCAAAGATGGTGAAGCAGTATTCGCCGGCCGAGGACTTGGCGAAACCCACAGGCGTGAAGGCGTTCACGGTGACCAAGGTACCGGTCAGCATCGGAAAGGCCGTGGAGGTGTAAGCAAAAGTCGCCGCCTTGATCCGGTCCCAGCCCTGTTCCATTTTCACCACCATCATCTCGACGGAAATGATCGCATCGTCCACTAACAGCCCCAGGGCAATGATCAGTGCGCCCAAAGAAATACGCTGTAAATCGATACCGAACAACTTCATCACCAGGAAGGTGATGGCCAGCACCAGCGGGATGGACAACGCCACCACCAAGCCGGTACGCCAGCCCAGGGACAGAAAACTGACCGCCAGAACGATGACCACGGCCTCCTCCAGGCTTTTCATAAACTCGTTGACAGCATGTCTGACCACCCGAGGCTGGTCGGATACTTGATGCACGTCTATACCGACCGGCAGGTTGACCGACAGGCGGCCGATTTCGGCGGAAAGTTGCTCACCCAATGCCAGGATGTCGCCGCCCTTGGTCATCGATATTGCAAGACCTATGGCGTCCTCCCCCATATAACGGAACTTGGGCGTAATCGGTTCCGCATAACCGCGATACACTCTGGCGATGTCGCCCAGACGGAACTGGCGGCCGTTGGCTTCGATGCCGATTTCGCGGATCGCCTCGACCGACTTCAGGTCGCCGCTGACGCGCAGGTAGACCTTGTCGCTGGCCGTCTCGATACTGCCGGCCGGATTCATGCCGTTTTGTTCGCGCAGGGTCTGAGCGATAATCATCGGATCTATGCCAAGATTGGCCAATTTACGGTGCGACACCTCGATATAAACCTTCTCCTGCTGCACGCCGATCAAATCGACCTTGGCGACGCTGGGGATACGCAGCAACTCCTGGCGCACGTCGTCAACGGCGTCCTTCAGCTCGGCATGACTGAAACCATCGGCTGTAAAGGCGTAAATGGTGCCGTAGGTGTCGCCAAACTCGTCGTTGTAAAAAGGCCCACGCACGCCTTGGGGCAGGGTATGGGCGATGTCGCCCAGCTTCTTTCTCACTTGGTACCAGGCATCGGGCACCAACGCATTGGGAGCGTACTCTTTGAGATTGACAAAGATGAAGCAGCGGCCTGGCTCGGAGTAGCTTTTCACGAAATCAAGCCAGGGCGTCTCCTGTAATTTCTTTTCCAGACGGTCGGTGACTTGCTGCTCCATCTCCCGCGCCGTCGCCCCAGGCCATTCGGCGCTAACGACCATGGTTCTGATGGTAAAATCCGGATCCTCGGCCCGCCCCAGTGAGAAATAAGCCAAGAACCCCGCCAATGTGATAGCACCCAATAGATAGGCGACGAAGGACTGATGACGCAAGGCCCAGTCAGATAAATTCAGCCCGTTCATGGTTTCGCTTCCAATAGGCGTACTTTCTGCCCGGCTAACAGTTTGTGTACACCGGCAGTGACGACTTGTTCGCCCTCGGATACTCCGTTGAGCACTATGGCGTTCTCATCGTCATATCCGGCTACCGCGACTGTGCGAGGGTTAACGGTCTCGGTGGCTGGATCGAATACCCATACAGCCGGGTGTCCGTTATCCTGGGTCAGAGCCGTCAATGGCAGCCGGGCCACGGGCTGCGGCTCATCCTTTAGGACATGCACGGTGGCGGTCATGCCCATGTTTACTCCGGCGTCGGCGCTCAGCACCGATACCTTGGCGGTATAAGTGCGCAGTACCGCGTCCACGCCCGGCGATACTTCCCGGAGACGGCCTGCGTAGAACCGTTCAGGATCGGCCCATAGGTTGACCCGGATCGCGAAGGCCGCTTGCAAATCCTGCAAGCGGTTTTCCGGCACACTGATGACGACCTCTTTTTCGACCGTTTGCGCCAACCGCACTATACCTTGCCCAGCTGGCACGATCTGTCCTGGCTCGGCGTTTACAGCAGTGATGACGCCGGCGTGATCGGCCCGCAGCTCGGCGTAGCCGGATTTACGGGAATACGATCCTTGGGAAGCCCGCGCGGCGGCTACGCGGGCTTCGACGGTACGCACCTGGTCCCGGCGGCGTTCCAGGGCCGCCAGACTGGCCAGATCTTTTTCCTGTAGCTTGGAAAGATGACCAAGATCCTTACGCGCCTGATCCAGCTCAGCTTGCGCCGCCGCCAATTGCGCCGCCGCGCCGGCTTCGTCGAGCCGGACATCGGTCTGATCAAGGGTCGCCAGCAACTGGCCGCGCTCAATAGCCGCCCCAACGTCCACTAGGCGCTTGACAAGTTTGCCGCCGACCTGAAAGGCCAACGGACTTTCGTGGCGGGCTCGGATTTCGCCGGAATAACGCGCTGTGGTCGCGGTTTGCTTATATTGCACCGAGGTAACCCTGACCGGGCGGGGCGGAGGCTCTGGCGCCTTGGATTCGGAACAGGCCGACAGGAATAGTGCTCCTAAGATCATCGTGGCGATGAGCTTAGAATGCGCGCCTATGCGCCACGTCACACGGTCGGGCAGCGGGCTACTTAAGACTTTGAAAGTAGTGTTCGAACTCTTCATCGTTTCAATCCCCTTATCATCGCGTTTATGGTCATCCTAGCGGTTTCTTCAACGTTGCGCCACTCGTTCCAAGGATCGCCATAGAGGGTAATATGCATGGCGACAACGCCATGAACACTGGCCCAGTAGGATTGGGCCAACAAGTCGGGATCGGACAGTTCCGGCGACAGAAGATGTTGGGCAATGGTTTCGGTGAACGTGTTCAACAGCAGCAGGTAGCCGTCGGTCTCCAAATTGCCGTGCCCCAACTCTGCCAATTGCTCCTCTTCGTGCCTACGGTTGCTCATAAACATCAGCCGGTATTGGTTGGGGTGTTCGATACCGAATGTCACATAGGCCTGACCGATCTTACGCAAACGTTCCAGCGGCTCCGGCTCGGTGGCTACGCTCCGGAACTCCTGCGCCAACGAAACCATGTCCACACGGCACAGTTCTCGAATCAGGGTGCCCTTGTCTTTGAAGTGGAGATAGATGGTGGTGGGAGAATATTCGATGACATTAGCGATTCGTCGCATCGTCACTGAGTCGTAACCTTCGGCGGCAAACAGCTCACGCGCTGCATTGAGGATTTTAATGCGGACTTTCAGGCGATCCCGCTCACGCCGTTCGGAAATGCTCATAAATACCGTTCATATACTTAACGATGTTATCTTAATAAACGTAGTTATCTTTTGTCAAGAAAGTAATCTTAAAACTGAGCACAGAAAAAAAAGCAGAGTCTTGGAATCGAGTGCCGCAGATATTTGATTTCTTCGATGCCGTTTACGGCATTTCATTACACACATCTTTTTTATTGCATTAAAAATCAATAAGTTACGATCTTTGATTTAGTAGCCAAAAATTGGCAACCATGTTCCAGAGCCCGCATTCTGCGGGCCTCAGAGTACGGGTGCTACCAGAGCTTCAAAAGATGTGTGTAATGATATGCGTTTACGGCATTACCTAGATTCCCGAAAATTAAAATGTCATAGTCGATGTCAGCACGGCGCAAATATGAGTAGATCAGCAACCGTGTGATAAGGGGCCATTTGGCAGAACAGAAACCTTGTAACCAGCAGTACAAAGAGGTTGGCGTAAAAATTTGAATTTGTATGGCATCTCTAAAACTCCCCACTGACATCGGGTTGAATGCTGCTGACATTGACTTAGAAAAGTGACAGTCATTTTGCACACTACCCATAGTTAAATAAACAAGTGTTTTTTTAACTTTTCACCGCACCCCCAAAAAGTGGGGTAAAAATTTAGCTACCAAAAAAAAACGTTAAAAAACTAAGTAAAAAAAGTCTAGACGTGTTATAGCTAAAAAATGGTAGGTTAAAAAATAACAGACACCCATGGCTAACTTAATAAATACTTAAGTAGTATTACTTATTTACTAAGGTTTCAGCGTTCGGTTTTGGGAAAAATACGCTAATAAGTTATTGTTTTATATAAACATCTAGCTGAGATTAAAGTGAAAACCGATCAGTTTTTTTAAACAGGCTATAAAAACAGCAAGTCAGTTACTTGCTATAAATGACTTTTATTTTATACAAATCAATAGCTTGACTTCCATCATTTAATATTTTCGAATCGGGGCTTGCAATTTTCCAAGTAAAACCAATATTTGATCTTTTACAACAATGGCAGAAAATATTGAACTCCGAAACTTTAGGTAATGAATTGCATCTATCCGGAGTAAGCCGGACTGAATAAAAAATAGCCTAAAGAAGGCCATGAGCAAAACAATTCGCTATGAGCACGGCCAAGGAATTCAAAATTCATTTAACCGGTTCAAACCCCAACGGTGGTAAGCTTCGAAATGTTGGGCTTGATTCCATTCATCCCAACCAAGTTTTGGCTAAATAGATACATTTGATTTTAACCCGACGTGGAGTACGAAAATGAAAAATATCTACCCGATAATTTTTGGTCTTTTGGTTTTTAACGGCGTAACACAAGCGGTTGAGAACACCCCTTCCGTGCAGACCAATACCCTTCAACAACGTACGCAAAGAGAACTGCCTTATTCATTAGACCAAACCGTACAAACCTTTACCAAAACAGTTCATGGCGGTGTTCAGCATGTTGTCGTCAAATCGGCTGACAACACTTCACAAATAAAATTGATTCAGGCGCATCTGCTTAAAACAGTTGAGCAATTCAGAAAGGGCGATTTTTCTCTAACCGAACGTCAACACGGCCCTAACATGCCTGGGCTTATCCAGTTAAAAATGGCCAACCCCAACGACATAAAATTCGAGTATAAAGCTTTAGAAAACGGCGGGCAGATACATTATTCAACCGAATATCCCCAGTTTGTTCAGGCCCTGCATGAATGGTTCGACGCTCAAGTAAGCGAACACGGCAATGCGGTATTACCTACGCATAGTCAGCACCATTCGACAACTGCGGAATAAATTGAAGTGTGATCATCTCGCCAACAGGCATTGCAGCAAACAGGCCGTGACTGACAACTAATAAAAGGCATTATCGTCATAGCCCCGAAATAGATGGACGCATTGCTGCTCTGCCTGAATGCGGTAAATGAATACATCAAAGCAAACCGCGTTTCCGTAATCGGCGGTTTACTTGCCTATGATAATAATTGGCCAATAACGGACGAATCAATGGCAGACCGATCAACCAGGCGACGGGTTTCAGCAATGGCACTTTATTCATTAACAGAATATAGGCATCCAATTCGGAAACCACTTGGCCGGAAGCATCGCGGACATGCAACTCGCTTAACGCCTTTTTCGGATCGATACCCAAATTCTGTAACTGCTGTTCCCGGCCGGTAATATCGAACCAACAAACCTGGTCTCGATTCCGACCCGCTAACTTTTCATAATTAGCCCTATCCTGTCTGCATTTTGGGCAGGCTCCGTCGTAATAAACCACAAGCCGATCCGATTCAGGATTGCCCTCCGGCGATTTTTCGGTTATTGACGGCACGACAGCTTCACCGCTATTGAGCAAGACGTCCGAATGCAGGCAACCAATCGGCGAAATCCGCGACATAGTTATAGCCGCAGACCGTTTTCAGCGATAAGTTCTCAACGATTTCATAGATCCGTCGCGCCTGCTTCCGGGTTTCCTGCTCCGGTCCGTAGGGATTGAAACACATACCTGCATCGGTCATAAACACATAATCGCAGATAAACAAGACCTGCCGATAGATATAGAAGGTAAAGCCCGGTGTGTGCCCACCGATATGGAAAGCTTGTATGCCATAGGCGTTTAAGTCATCGGTGAAACGTTTGTCAACGTCGAACAAGGCCGCCAGACGGTGCTCGGCATCGAGTTCGTGCAGCCACACTTTCGTATGCCAGAGGCGGCGGTATTGATTAGATGCTCCCATGAAATGGTGATGGGTAAACAAAATGGCTTTAACCGGCGCCAGATCACGGTTAAACGCCGACGGCGAATCGATCCAGACAGCGCCATCGCCGGTTGCGACGCGATAAGCAGCATGTTCCAACCCCAGTTTCGGCACGGAAAGCAATTGAGATACGTACTCGTTCACGGCAAAGGTTGTGACGCGATAAGTTTTTTCGGCTTCGTCCCAAGTCATGAAACTATCGGGATGCGCGCCGCAAAAAGGGCAAACATCGGGCATCTCGCCGATCATGTTGTAACCGCATTGCAGACAAACCCACTGCTGGGTTTCAGGAAGTTTACCTTTGTCAACACTATTCATGATTTGCCTGCCTATGGTTTAATAACCTAGTCGATGTCGTAGACTGTTAAATTCCGGCCCTCTATAGTTGGAACGGTAAATCAGCAAAACCGATTACCTCGTTTCTGTAGCGATGAAAAAGATAACTTACTTTGGAAACAGCATCTGTTCAGGCCTGACTATCGCATCGTAGGTTTCGGAAGTCACCAAACCACTGGCAACCGCTTCTTCGCGTAACGTAGTGCGATTTTGTAAAGCCAGCTTTGCAATACGGGCAGCATTGTCATAGCCGATGTGCGGAACCAGGGCGGTAACCAGCATCAACGATTGCTCCAGCAACTCGGCTATACGCTCGGTATTTGCTGTTATGCCCACGACGCAATGCTCGGTGAAACTGATCGTTGCTTCGCCGAGCAGCCGTATCGACTGCAACACATTGAAAATAATGACCGGCTTGAAGGCGTTAAGTTCCAAATGACCTTGCGCGCCGGAAAAAGTGACGGTAGTGTGATTACCCATGACTTGTGCGCAAACCATAGTCATCGCTTCGCATTGGGTGGGATTGACTTTGCCCGGCATGATAGACGAGCCGGGTTCGTTCTCGGGCAGGATCAGTTCGCCCAGTCCGGAACGCGGGCCGGAGCTTAGTAAACGAATGTCATTGGCGATTTTATTCAGGCTGACGGCGATGCAATTCAACACGCCGGAGATTTCCACCAGCGCATCGTGCGCCGCCATCGCTTCGAATTTGTTGGCAGCGGAACCGAATGGCAGCCCGGTATAGCTCGCTACCTGTTCGGCAAATCGATCGGCAAAACCGGGTTTGCTGTTCAGGCCGGTACCCACTGCGGTACCTCCTTGAGCGAGCGGATACAGGCGTTTGAGGCTATCATTGATCCGTTCGATAGCCAGTTGCAGTTGCCAGGCATACCCGGAAAACGCCTGACCCAGCGTTAGCGGCGTGGCATCCTGTAAATGCGTGCGTCCGATCTTGATAATGCCGGCCCAGGCTTGGGATTTATCAAACAATGCCTGATGCAAATTCTGTAGTGCCGGCAACAGTAACCGGTTTAGTTGCTCAACGGTGGAGATATGCATCGCGGTCGGAAAAACGTCGTTGCTCGACTGGCTGCGGTTGCAGTGATCGTTGGGATGAACCGGCGATTTAGAGCCAAGCACGCCGCCAAGCCGCACGCAGGCCAGATTGGCAATCACCTCGTTGGCGTTCATGTTGGATTGCGTACCGGAGCCGGTCTGCCAGATCACCAGCGGAAAATGTTCGTCCAGCGTACCGGCAATCACATCCTCAGCGACTTCAGCTATGGCAATACCGATTTTTTCGTCGATGTTATGCTGCGCAATATTGGTCAGCGCTGCACAATATTTAACAATACCCAAAGCTCTTATTAACGGTCTAGGCAAACGCTCGTTGCCGATTTTAAAATGCTCCAGCGACCGTTGGGTCTGCGCGCCCCAATATTTATCGGCAGGCACAGCAATCCCGCCCAGGGAGTCGGTTTCTATACGGGTGGCCGATGACGCTTCGCTCATGATCTTAAAACCGGATTGGCATTGATGTTCGAACACCTAGGCTATTAGTCCGGTTTTGCCAACATTTTACGCACCTCGCCCACATGGGTTTCCTCCAAAGCGCACATGCGGCGCGCATATTCTTCCAACAAAACGCTACGGCCGTTTACCAGTTCCAGCAAATGGTGATATTCCTCTAAAGCCTGGAGTTCATGTTCCAGAGATTCTCTTAAAATATCGCCGATCTCGTAACGATGCGTGTCAAGCAACGTGCCGATACCCAGAGATGGATGACCGCCCAAATGGGTGATCATTTCACCGGCCTGATCGGCATGCAGTAAGGATTCGGTGGCCTGAGCCCGCATCCAGGAAACGATGGGAATACGGTTATAGCCGAACACCATCAAAGCATAGTGCGTATAACGCACAACGCCGGCCAATTCGGATTCCAGGATGTTATTTAGAACTTTGATGATTGCGTCATTATCAATTTCGATTTTAGCCATCACAACCCCCTTTAAATAGGAATGAAGCAAAGTTTACTATAAGACTTTTCTGAAACTTAACAAACGATTCAATCGTCAAGTCGTTAAACAGATCATCGACACGACGACTTAAATAACTTTGACTGATATTTTTGCATCAGGTTCAAAGGAACGTAGTTAGAAAAATTATGTCCGATTTTTCAAGTCGGCATTTTTCCGAAATTCGGGGAGGTAATCATGTTAAATCGCGATCCGTTTGGTGCCATACAACCGCTGGGTTACGCTTCGACATTCTATATTTCCCTAGCCAGTCTTGAACGTAGCGGCGTGGCAAACGTTTCGCGACTACCGTTCTCGATAAAAATTCTACTGGAGTCGATGTTACGCAACTGCGACGGCTACGCGATCAGCCAAGAGGATGTGATACGACTTGCCGGTTGGCAACCGGACAGCGCAAGGCATGAAATACCGTTTAAACCGGCCCGCGTGGTTTTGCAGGATTTTACCGGCGTGCCGGCGCTGGTCGATCTGGCTGCGATGCGCGATGCGATGGCCGATCTAGGCGGCGATCCGAAAAAAATCAATCCCTTTATTCCTTGCGATCTGGTCATCGATCACTCGGTGCAGGTGGATTATTTCGGCAAAGCCGAAGCCCTGTCCTTGAACGAAGCGGTAGAGTTTCAAAGAAATGCCGAACGCTACGAGTTTCTGAAATGGGGACAAGCCGCCTTTCAAAACCTGCGGGTGGTGCCGCCGGCCACCGGCATCGTCCATCAGGTCAATCTCGAATATCTTTCGTCAGTGGTATTCCGCGACAAAAACACGCACATCTGCTATCCGGATAGTTGTGTGGGCACCGATTCACATACGCCGATGGTCAACGGCCTCGGCGTACTGGCTTGGGGCGTCGGCGGCATTGAGGCGGAAGCGGTGATGCTGGATCAACCCATCTACATGCTGGCGCCGGATGTGGTCGGCATTCAATTGACCGGCAGCCTGCCGCCGGGGGTTACCGCTACCGATCTGGTACTACGGATTACCGAGCTTTGCAGGCAATTTGGCGTGGTGGGCAAATTTGTCGAATTTTACGGTCGCGGCTTATCGTCGCTGAGCGTGCCGGATAGAGCCACCATCAGTAATATGGCCCCCGAACAAGGCGCGACGGTGAGTTATTTTCCGATCGACAACGAAACCCTAGCCTATATGCGCTTGACCGGACGCAGCAGCGAGCTTATCGAACTAACGGAACGCTATGCCAAACAGCAGGGGCTGTTTAGGGATGACGATACACCGGACCCGAAATTCAGCCGGATCATGGAAGTGAATCTTGGCAGCATCGAACCTGCGCTGGCCGGGCCGAAACGCCCCCAGGACCGTATATCACTGAGTCAGGTTGGGCCGACCTACCGGCAAGTCCTTACCGCACCAACCGGCAACCGGGGCATGGGTCTTACCGAAGCCGATCTTAATCGACAGGGCGTGGTATCGAACAAGGGCACCAGCGAAGCGATTACCCATGGCGCGGTAGTGATTGCGGCAATTACCTCTTGCACCAACACCAGCAACCCATCGGTGATGCTCGGCGCCGGTCTGTTAGCCAAGAAAGCCGTAGAAAAAGGTTTGCATGTCAAAAACTATGTCAAAACCTCGCTGGCGCCCGGTTCCTTGGTGGTAACCGAGTATTTAAACAAAGCGGGGTTAATGCCTTATCTGGAACAATTGGGGTTTTATCTGGTGGGCTACGGCTGCACAACCTGCATAGGCAACTCCGGGCCGCTGGATGCCGCCGTGGAAAAAGCCATACTGGAAAACGATCTGGTGGTTTCGGCAGTGCTGTCCGGCAACAGAAATTTCGAAGGGCGGGTACATCCCTTGACCAAGACCAACTATCTGGCTTCGCCGCCGCTGGTGGTGGCTTATGCGCTGGCAGGGTCAACAGCGGTGGATATCAGCCGCGAGCCTATCGGCGAGGGCAAAGACGGCAATCCGGTGTATCTGAAAGACATCTGGCCCAGTAATCTGGAAATTACCGAAACCATAAGACAGTTCGTCACTCCCGCCATGTTCCAGGCACGTTATGGCAATGTGTTTACCGGTAGTCCGGCTTGGCAGCAAGTGGACATCAGCGCTTCCGAACGCTATCCGTGGAACCCGCGTTCGACTTATATCCGAAAACCGCCGTTTTTTGACGGATTAACCGCGCAAACTCAAAAACTTGAGCCGATAACCGACTTGCTGGTATTGGCGCTATTCGGGGATTCGGTGACGACCGATCACATTTCCCCGGCCGGACAAATTGCTGTCGATTCGCCGGCGGCGATTTATCTTCTGACACAAGGCATACAGCGTAAGGACTGGAACAGTTACGGCTCGCGCCGGGGCAACGACCAGGTGATGTGCCGCGGCACCTTTGCCAACATTCGCATTCGTAACCTGCTGCTGCCGGGCGTGGAAGGCAATGTCACCATTCATCATCCCAGCGGCGAAAGGATGAGTATTTTCGATGCGGCGATGAAGTACAAGCAAGCCGGTATTCCGCTGTGCATTCTGGCCGGCAAGGAATACGGCTCCGGTTCGTCGCGGGACTGGGCAGCCAAAGGTCCGTATCTGCAAGGTGTAAAAGCCGTGATTGCCGAAAGTTACGAAAGAATCCACCGCAGCAATCTGATCGGCATGGGAATACTGCCGTTACAGTTTATTGTTGGCGAATCGGTGGCTAGCCTGGGATTGAGCGGCACAGAATCATTCACCATAGAGTTGACCGACGACATCAAGCCTCAACAGGAAATCAACGTCACAGCGATGTCCAGCATCGGCTCTATCATCCCCTTCAAGACCTTGTGCCGTATAGATACGCCGATCGAGATTCAATATTATCGGGATGGCGGTATTTTACGCACGGTATTAAAAAAATTGGTGTGACTTTTGCCGCAGAGCTTTTGAGGCAAAGCAAAATCTATCCTTCCCGCGCGGTTCAAGAAAAAGCAATAGACTTACTTGCCGATTTTTGTTGAATTCTATGTTTTGGAAAAATATTTTGTCTATGCGTACAAATACGCATCGGCTTTATACACGGATTTGCAGTATTGAGCGTTGACCGGCAGCTCAAACAGCACCCATAGTATCCCACTTTTTTAACGCCGTTGATGCTGGAGCTATGCAGCATATCGATAGGGAACGATACATATCAAGGAGTGACAACTCAGATTGGTTAATAACTGGTGAAAGAACTGCGGTCAAAGCTTAAGATTTCGCAGCAAATGTTATTGACGGCATAAACCTTAGCAAACTTTTACGGAACCATTGAAAGCGCTAACTTATCCTGCATTTTTTATGTAAGGCATAAGCAATTACCTGCCTTGCCTTCAGAGGCATTTTCCGCAAGCCTTCGCTGTGAAATCAGTTGAATTTATCGCAACAAGGACATTTCCAATCGGTATCAGCCGGTCTGGCCGGGTGAATATTGTTACCCAGTTTTTTGATGCCGCCGAAATCATGAAAATTTTTACAGACCTTCTCAAACGCTTCCTGCGGTGACGATGCAAAACTAAATTTAAATTTAGTATGCCTACCGCCCACATGCTGTTTAAGACGCGTATTTAAATCGGTTTCCGAACGGCCAACATATTTAACGACAAATTTATTGGTCTTAGCACTGATCACACCCAGAGCATAATTACCCACGCAAGCACTGGTGATCAGTTCGTCAATCTTGACATTGGTCAAATCAAAAGCCCCTTGCATTTCAAGTGAAGCCATACCCCCTCCGATAAAAAATCAAACGATTTAAACATACCGCAAATCGGCATATTCAATCGACCATAATACTCCTTATCGAAGCTCCCGCTTTGCTTATTTGGATTTATTTATAATTTTTTTATAGATGCTTTGTCCTTCAAACCATGGTCAAGATTATCTGTCCCGCGCTCCGCACGGGAAGGCGTCCACTGACGCTCTGCGTCTTATGCAAAACACCAATCCGGGATACGCTGAGTACCGCTTCAACTCATCGCTGGCTTAACTTAACAGTGAAGTTCAAGAAGTTCGATTGGCGGTTTGAAAGGAAGAGAAATGAGAGCTAGTAACCAAAAGCATCATCAACGTTACTTTGAATTCAAAAAAGCATTTATAACTGCCGGCAATTTCTTCGGAGATTTAATCCGTAATTGTTTATGGATGCTAAACCGGCCGAACACCACTTCAAAATCTTTTACCGTGACCCCGAACTCTTTTGCCAGAAACTTAACCATATGATCGGTTGCCCTGCCCTGTTCCGGCTGGGCAGTGACGCTGATTTTGAGTTGATGGCCTTTAACCTTGCCGATCACGTCTTGTTTTGCACCGGGCGTACCGAGTACATTCAACACCAATGTATCGCCGTCCCAAGCGCAGAAATCGTCAATAGCCAAGCCTTTGCGCTCGCTATCAGTCCTGGATTTTATCTTCTTCATATTGCCTCATCGTATCCGGGTAAACTAGTGCAACGGCTGACGGGGTACTATAAATTAATATGCTAGTTTTCATCATGCCTAACCAAAATTTTTTTAGTAGAAAATTCCGTCCTGGCGAAGTGATGACGCATCAGGCACTTTGCAAAGTTCTTTCTGCAAATCATAATCAATAATTACTCGCTGGATTGTCACAGCATTATGGTCGGCATCCAGTTTCAATGCCAATTGGTGATTGGCCATTAAACGCCGAGCAATAGACTGGCGATTGAGATGACGCCGTCGTTAGCTCCGAGAACAGCGGCGCGTAGCCATCCGGTTCGATGAATACAGTGGGTTTCAGCTTTAGCGTGCTTTGTTGTCATGATACGGAAAGCTCATAGGATTTTGGTTCCCCCATCCATCTGGCGATGGGACATATTATTGCTCTTTACGTTTTCTTGCTAGTCGTCTGTCGGAGGTAAATTGAATTGCCGGGAACGCCGCCACCTGCTCGGCTAAGGCCTAACCTTTAGGTACCCATTACCAAGATAAAATTGTTGGTTACAACCCAACTGTAAAATGTATCAGCCCACGCCAGCGTCGCGGTACCCCAACGGCTTTTGATCGAATGCCGATCAAAGAATATTAAGGTAATGACGGCAATAATCGAAAGTTTGAGCAAGGCAATGGCAACACCCAGCCCCAATTGCCCAGCAAAATAATTGAGGATGGGATTGGCCTCATCCACTTTTGCGCAACTCAACCCTAGATAGGTCAAAACGCCATCGGCCACATGTAATAAGCCAAACAATACGATCATTAGCGTATTGACATAATGCCTCGGCAGCGTTTGCCAACAATAATAGCGGAGCTCTAAAAACCTAACTGCCCTGGAATTTGCTATCGCACAATGAATAGGAAAAGTCATTTTGCACTCCTTACGTTGGTAAAGTGCTTTAAGTTGCTAATGAAAGGCTTAGTCCATCATTTACTTTCAATGTTAGGATCTTAGATACTGCTGGTTAAACAACGCGGATGTTACAAAAATCGATTACGGCTGTAATGCGTTATCTAAATTTAGATTGCTGGAAATCGAAGCCGCGCCGAACAACAGGGTGGAAATTACAAATTCACCTGACATGAAGCCGTACAAGCCGATAGTAAAAAACAGGCCGGTCGCGATATCTCTATAAAGGTTGTTTGAAGTATTCATTTTTGCGTCCAGGACTGAATTCAGCCAATTAGTAAAGACGGCTTAACTATAATTCATTGAAAATTATTTACAATGACACAATAAATACATGATTTGTTTCTATTTGAGAAATAATTGACTTCTCACCCACTTGCCGAACTTAAGAGTCAGACCACTTCCCCAAGAAGTCGGCGCTTTTTTATGCTCAGGGCTGGGTTAAATAAACTAAACAAGCACAGACTTACGCCTGTGCTTGTTTAGTTAAAGCGGTCTGCAAATCATGCAAAGGCAGATGTGATAGTTAAACGGATTGAATGTCTTTTTTTTCTGACATGTTGTACGTCAATACTTACCAACACTCCATTGCTATCAAAATCTGCGCATAAATGGATAATATGGACTTATTACAAAACAAAAATTGCGTTCACTCTTTGCGCGGACTACACTTTGGTTTTACTATGAGGTTTACCGACTATGTTTGCAACCAATGTCAGAAATTTAAAACGCAATCCTTCAGAAGCGCTGCGGCATGCCGAACAAGAACCTGTACTGATCTTAAAAGGCAATGAGCCCAATGCTCTGCTGTTTAATTTAAAAACATCTCTGGGTGATATTAGCGAACAATTAAAACCGGCCTTGGCTGCCAGCCTGTTTAAAGATCGGGTAATGTCGCTCGGTGCGGCGGCCCAGATCAGCGGTTTAAGCCTGTCTGATTTTATTGATCATCTTGCTCAATTAGATATTGACTTGGTGGTGGCTGATCAACAAACCTCTAAAGAATTAACAACGCTGGATACATGGCTGTCGTAATTGCAGATGCCGGTCCGTTAATCGCACTGTCCAAGATCAATCAATTACCCATATTGCCTGCCCTGTTTACCAAAGTTGTTGTGACTCAGGCCGTTGCCGAGGAGTGTTTACGCAGTCAAGCCAGCGATGGGCTTTTAATTAAACAGGCGTTAGAAGATGGCTGGCTGCTATGTGTTGCTAATCCGCTATTTCAGCACACTTTATCCCGAAGCCTTGGTATGGGTGAACAATCCAGCATTGAGTATGCCTTACAAACTGAAGTTAAGACACTGTTAATCATGGATGATGCTTTAGCCCGAAAACAGGCCATCCGTAAACAGTTAGAAATCGTTGGCACAGCAGCGCTGTTGTTTGCCGCACAACGTAAGGGAATGATTACCGATGCCGAGGCATTGATCGCTAAACTCAATCGGATCGGTTATCGAATTTCAGCCGCAGTGATTGCACAAATAAAAAAGGGAATGGCATGAGCTACGAACTCAAGTTTATTTGCACAATAACCCCAGTGCAGAATATCATGACATAAATGTTGGAATGTGAGAACTGACTCTGGCCTTCGTACTAGCGTCATTTTTAGCATTCACTTTGATAGGCTGTTCATCTTTAGGTGATTCTTCTAGGCTGCGAGCAAATGTACATACAGTTCGCACAAATCCCATTTCAGGCGTCGGGCGGTATGTTGATCAAAAAGATACTTTGCCAATTAATCTTGCAGCCTTAGCTGCTCAAGAACTGATTAATAAGGCTGGAAACATGATTCCGAAGGGTGACCCTTTAATTATAACTAGCTTTACAGATTCAGGAAATTTAAGCAGTACTACCGGATTTGGACGAACCCTTAGCCAGCAATTTTCAACAAGATTTGTTCAAAACGGATATACCCGTATCAGAGCTTTATATCAGAGACAATGTATATGTTTCTGATCAAAAAGGCATCAATTAATGTTATCAAGGGAAGTACAAAATCTAAGCCTAAAATATGAGGCACATGCAGCACTTGTCGGAACATATACCGTTGGAGCAGATACTGTGTTTGTAACTGCTAAGTTGGTTAATGTTATAAGCAATACAATAGTTACATCGATTGATTTCAATATAACGTTGGATGGAAATGTTAAAAAAATGCTTGAAAGCAGTTGAGATTCGAAAAAAAGGGGGGGGGGGCAGGTTCAATTCATTTGGCTAGCTATTGCCTTTTTTCCATTTTAAGCAACCTGCAAATCATTTAAAGGCAAATGCGATAGAGAAACGGATTAAATGTTTGTTTTTTGACTGGCGTGTTGTACGTCAATACCTACCAACCCCCCATTACTATCAAAATCCAAGACTACGCCATCGGCTACTTCATCCGAATCGACCGATGGCGTATTGGACAGGTGAATATATAGTGAATCGGTTTCTTTGTCATAACTTAACCTCATGGTTTAATTTCCGGCCTGGAAAAGCATTGTGAACGGATTATGCCATCAGCTAGCGTTAAACCCGCTTAACTCAGGAAAAAACATCTAGTGACGATAGTCCGTCAGCAGCGAACGTGCCAAAGGCGGGTTACGATTGGCGTCTAGTTGTTCAACGAACCGCAATCGTTGGCCGCGCATCTAACCTGCCCTACCGACTTGTTCGAACCTACAAGAAACCCTAATCCCACACTTACTCTCCCCACAGTTCAAGCAAGTCATACACCCATCCATCAACACCATCGCCTTGGTACTGCATTTAACACATAGCACAGCCTTTTCCGGAAAGGCCTGGTTGTCTTCGTTTCCCATGCAAAGCCTCAAACTCCCGGCGTTTCTCCTCCGATACCTTTTGGTGGTCGGTCATGGCTTCGGGTTTAATCATCCGATGTGTTTTAGATGGATTCGATGGCGTAGCCGATTTCGGCGACCAGGACGGCATGAATACGCGGCCTTTTTTGAAATAGCCGCCGCGCGGGTCGAAGACGCTTTCATTTCTCACCAGAAAGCAGGCGTCGCCGCCTTTGCGGAATACGGCCGACATAACCGCGTTAAGGCCAGACCCACTGGAAATGCTCCATGTTCTTGGAGTTTATAGAAATCTCGTAGGGCCTATGCTCTTCGTGCGAATACCGATTGAGGATCATATTGTTTATGGTGATGTACAAAGCATGTTGGATTGCGGCGTTTCGATTTGTAAATAGAGCCGAGCAGCACTTCCGGACGTTCGACCTTTCGTGCATGCTTTCCAGCGATTTTGGCTCTCCTGCTTAACCGTTTCGATGTCGTCTTTATTCAGGACTTTGTAGCTGACGATTTTTTTGGTGATTCTATGTGTCATGGTGCTTTATCCTTCAAAACTCGCCGTAATAGCCTTCTTTCAAGGCATCGACAGATTTGCCGGGTGTGAATTTCGCCGTCGTATCCAGTTCTTCGTTGCCTTTAAATTCCACGACATGCCGTCTTCCAGCGTGAACTGATAGTGGTGTTTTCCAGATCGGATCTTGACCAGCATGCCCTGAAAAACCTCCGGGTTAAGCGGAAGGTGGTGCAACCTTTCAAGCCTTTGTCGTACGCGTATTCGTAGATGGATTTAAACTCTTCGTAAGGATAATCGGTTGGTACGTTGGCGGTTTTGGAAATCGAGGAGTCGATCCATGTTTGCGCCGCAGCCTGAATGTCAACATGCTGTTTAGGGGTGATATCGTCGGCGGAGATAAAAATACTCCGGCAGTTTTTGCTCCGGATTAGCGCTGTAAGGCATGGC
>CAVXZR010000106.1:0-20656 GCA_963765965.1 uncultured Pseudomonadota bacterium | reverse complement strand
TGAAATCAGATTCTATCTATTTCCGTAGCAATATTACCGTCGATAATCTGGCCCGGTTTCCAGTTTTCTTGGCAATATCGGCAAACCGGCTCATGGCGGTCTGTCATTACCCGAATTCAAACGCCGCCAGGCTCTGCATCATCAAGCTGAAATCGCCGCCATGAATGATGTACCGGCGTTTATTCACAAAGCAGAAGACATCTACGGCTATAAACACTTTATCAACGATGCCGGCGGTAGCGTTTGCGAACTGGATTGTCCGGAAATGATAGAGACATTGGCGGAACATACCCTAATGGTATATATCAAAATTCCGCAGGCTCTTGAACAAACCATTATCGAACGCGCTAAAAGAGATCCGAAGCCGTTATATTACCGCCCGGAATTTATTGAAGAAAAACTCGCCGAATTCATGCGCGAACACAACTATACCTCCACAGATGAGATTATCCCCGACATTTTCGTCAGTTGGGTTTTTCCCGAACTATTCAAATCCCGCGTTCCCCGCTATGAAGCGATAGCCCGTCAATACGGTTACACTATCCACGCCGACGACACCTGTAAGGTGAAAAACGAAGAGGATTTTATCGGTCTGATTGCCGAAGCTATTACCCGGCATCAGGTTTAAAGCCTATGCCTTTAGTTGCCCACACCGGGTTACCGACTTTTCAACGGCTTCTGGAAGAAGGCGAAGAAATTCTCTCTGCGGATCGCGCCCAACATCAGTCGATACGCGAATTGCATATCGGTTTGCTGAACATTATGCCCGACGCTGCTCTAGAAGCAACTGAAAGACAATTTTTCCGTTTGGTAGGTGCCTGTAACCAAATCGCCCAATTTCATGTTCATCCGTTTACCATACACGGCCTGGAAAGAAGCCCGGAAGCCTGGGCACATATCGATAGATATTATGATAGCTTCGAGCAAATCCGTAGTGAAGGTCTGGATGCGCTGATTATCAGCGGTGCCAATGTCACTAAAGCCCATTTGCAGGAAGAGGCTTTCTGGCAACCGCTTACCGAAGTGATGGCATGGGCTAAGCAAAACGTTACTTCGATACTCTGTTCATGCTTGGCCACTCACGCCCTGATACAAAGCTGCTACGGTATAGAACGCACCCGATTGCCAAGCAAACGCTGGGGGGTTTTCAGCCATAAGGTGATAGACAGGCATCATCCGTTGATAGCCGAAATCAATTCCCGCTTCGACGTCCCGCACTCGCGGTATAACGAAATTTTTCAAAGCGATATGGAAAAACAAGGCCTGAAAGTGCTAGTCGCTAGCCAAGAAGCCGGTGTCCACCTAGCGGTTAGTCCGGATGGTTTTCGTATCGTGTTTTTTCAGGGGCATCCGGAATACGACGACATCAGTCTACTAAAAGAATATAAAAGAGAGGTGTTACGTTTCTATCGCAATGAGCGCGAGAACTATCCGCCCTACCCTGAGCATTATTTCGATACAGAATCGCTGATAATACTGGATGAGTACAGAGAACATGTAAAAGCAGCGAAAAGCCACGGTTTGCCGCTACAGGAAATGCCGGAAAACTTGATTATTGAACGTCTGGATAACACTTGGCGCGATTCTGCAAAAGCGGTATTCAATAACTGGCTTGGCAAAGTTTATCAGCTTACCAATGAAGATCGCCGATTGCCGTTTATGAGCGGCATAGATCCCAACAACCCGCTAGGTTTATAAAATGCACCGGCTTTTTTTACAACAAGCTATCGATCTGGCTAGCGAAAATGTCTTCAATGGTGGCGGCCCTTTCGGGGCAGTCATCGTCAAAAATAAGCAAATCATTGCAGCTAAAGGTAATCGGGTCAGTGCTAACCAAGATCCCACCGCGCACGCCGAAATCATGGCGATACGTGCCGCTTGCCAGATTCTGGGTAATTTTGAATTAAAGGATTGCATACTTTATACGAGTTGCGAACCTTGTCCGATGTGTCTTGGCGCCATTTATTGGGCCCGACTTGCCGGTGTTTATTATGCCTGCAAACGTTTCGACGCCTCGGCAGCCGGTTTCGACGATAGTTTTATCTACGACGAAATCCCCATACAACCCGACAAACGTAAGATTGCCATGCGCTACATTGAACTTTCCGGGGCTAACCAACCATTTCAAGATTGGGACAAGCTGGAAAATAAAATCCGCTATTGAAAACCGGATTTTGAATATATCAACCGAATTTTTTTCGGTTTAGTCATTAATATGCTCGTTTAAATACATCTGTGTCACCATAATAGTACGCAAATTGTTCTGACGTAGATGCGTGATTATTTGCATTAATATATCTCGCAACACGAAATAACCTTTTTCAGGATGTTCATCCAGAAAAGCCATCAACTTCGGACCGTTTATTTTATACACATCACAATCGGTCACTGCATTCACTTGAGCGCTACGCGGGTCTCTGTCGAACATCGACAATTCACCGAAAATGTCATTAAAGCCTAAACGATGCAGCTTTAACGGTTGACCCTGGGCATCCTTCAAAAAACCGCTGATAATTTCTGCTTCACCATCAATGATCAAATACAAGTCCTGTCCGTCTTCGTCCTCTTGCAATATAACGCTATTGGCTGGGTACCTGATTTTTTGACAAGGTACCGCCTTAAGAAAATCAGAATCCGATAAAATTAATAATAAATTGTTCATGATTTAATTGATTTAAAATAATTGGATGACACAACCAGCACACCTCAAATTCGTCTGCTTCCGAACCTTGCTGGACAATTAAGATCGCATGATTCATACGCTACTGATTTTACCTGAAACCGTCATTAAAAAAGTAACCAGTTGATTTGTAATTACAATCAATTTTAGTTGAGAAAATCTCAAAACACTATTACTCATTATATAAATCAGCCTATTACATCTGCTATTTATATTGAAATTACAGATTCAGGTGTAATGATGCCCAAATGGGTATCGACATACTGATAGAGGTACTGATGACATCTACGCCCTTATGATAGCCAACGAAGCTGGTCTCCTAATAATTCGTTTCGTCAAAACCTTTCCGAAAAAATGATCAGGGCAATACCGGTATTTTATTATTTTTAAAGTTTATACGTTTTAATGGGATGATCGACTAAAAATTCAAAGTATCCATTAAATCAATCATGAACTCCATTTCTTCATCATCAATTTTTTGCCAGAAACTAAAGCCAAGGCTGCTCAATACGCCTCTGCCTTTTTCGTCCTGATGCATTTCCAGGAGTATCTGTTGTATTTCGGCTCGCCTGTTGTGCAATTTCGGTCCTATCATCAAGGCATGATAGATAACGCTAATCTGGCTCCTCACCAGAACTTTAAGTTGTTTTTTTATCACCGATGACAGATTGTCGTAAGCCTCGGCTAGAAAAATACCGACATCGGCATCGCCTTTCAACAATTGTTTGGCAACCAAAACATAGTTATCCGTTAGTTTTGGAACAATATTGCCGGCATCCAGATCGCCCGGCTCCAGCATAATCATACCCATCAGCCGTACATCCGGGTCTTCTGTGAAAGCCACACGGGTACCGGGCAGCAAATCAGTGACATCGTTTGCTTGGCTGGTCGCGCTGACGGCAATAATCGCTTCGTCGGATTGGCCTTCCGCCTTAACCAACGGCAAAAAATTTTTTTTTCTCACCAGGATGGTGGCATCGAAGGGATTTGTATAAATCAAATCAACCTTGTCGGCTTCGATAGCTTCATGCAGACTTTGATAATGATTATACAATTCAAGATGTATCGCTTCACCGGTTTTTTTCTGTAGCCACGTATTGAATATATACCAGCCGGAAAGTCTATCCGGAGCAAAATCCGGACTAACGGTAAATAAGTTGGGCATTATTAACTCCACCATCAAAATAGTTGCGGATAAAGTTTGATGCACTCATCAACTTTGCTCCGTGAAGGCTTTCTCCGAACTGAGGTATAGCCAACCACTTTTCCTTGGCGAATATTAGGTATTACTGTCGCTTTTACCCAATAAAAACCGCCATCTTTACGCAAATTCTTGACAATACCCTGCCATTTTTCACCTCGTAGCACTGTATCCCATAAATCTTTAAAGGCAGCGTGCGGCATATCGGGGTGCCTTAGGATGTAATGTGGCGCGCCTATCAATTCTGCTTCGCTATACCCGGACATTTCCTGAAACGACCGGTTAACATGAGTGATCACACCGTCGGGTGTTGTGGTGGAGACAATCAACTTCCCATCGGGGTAGGGTGTTTCAATTTCGGTATATAGAATTTTCCGAACACAACCATCAAAGTGTTTAAGCGTGACTTCCTTGAATTCCCCAACTATTTCTTCGGGTTTCATGTCTGATATCATAACTTTACTTAAATTGCAGAGAAAGTTAGCCAGTTACAACATTTCAGCAATGCTTTCTGCTGCACGTCTAACATCTAAAAATATCAGCCCTAATTTAGCATTGGGCTTTGCTAGGACCGTCAGTACCGCTTCATGACCGGCATAAGTCATCAGTACATAACCTTTCGCACCTTTAATCAGAACCTGTTCCAGATTGCCGCGATTCAATTCCTGAGCTGTCCGGTCACCTAGAGATAACATAGCTGCGCTCATAGCTCCGACTCTATCTTCATCCATGCTGGCCGGCAATACCGACGCCATCATTAACCCATCGGTAGAGATCACACCTGATGCTTCAATGTCTGCCGATGTTCCGTTCAATTCCGTCAAAACTGCTGTGAGCATATCTGCTTTCATTTATTTATCCTCTTAATGTAATGTTGAAAAAACTAGTAACTTCCTGGCAAACAATCCAACGGAAAAAATCAATTGCTATTTTTTAAATAGCGGATTACCAAAGCCCAAACTAATGTCACGAACTCCGGATGATTGAAATGCGGCACGCCTGAAATAGCCAGTACAAAACGATGCTTACCGATAAACAATGGCCAACAACCGATTTGACTATTGCCGAAAGCATCGACGATAGCCCAGGCATGACTGGCAATACCCAGATTGTTTATCAATACGCCGGAGCGGCGCTGGTGGACGGTCGCCAATTCGGCGCTAAGTGCAGACAACTCTTCTGCCACTTCATGTGGAAATCCATGGCAGACCAGATAAAATCCTTGCTCATCTGCCAATAGAACTTTCCCGTTTTCAGAAATTTTTCCCAATAATTCCGGTAATATTTCTTCCAATGCGCCCTGCGGAGAATGCACAACCGTATCAAAACCCTGAACCCAACCCAAGTTTTGGTAATGAAGCAACTGCTCTAAGGCTTTATCCTCATCATCGACTTCCATCAAATCTTGCAATTGTCCAATATTCAATGCAGGCGTTTGCTCCTGTTTCAGCAAATGAGTCAAAAACCGGCGCGGCTTATCTTGATCAAAAGCCGAGACTGCATAGTATGCACCCGCCGGAGTTGGATGCAAGAAAAGACCCTCTCTCAATTTCAGTCTTTGCATACTCTACTCCGCCAATCCCGGATCCAAGGAATATAACAAAGCTTGTACCAACAAAGAAACATCGTTTTTTTCTCTGGCATCGACTGCAAACACCGGAGGCTTTAAACCTAGCAATTCCAATTGTGCGTGATAATCCTCTATTATGGGCTTAGCGCTAATATCCATTTGCGTTACCCCAATAGCAACGCTGGTAGTTTTAATGAATGAGGCAAATGCATCCAGAAAAAATTTCATATCCTGAAATGGATTCTCGCGGGTATTGTCCAGCAATAAAATCAAGCCTATCCCCCCCACCGACAATATGTCCCACATAAAATCGAAACGTTCCTGTCCAGGTGTACCATAAAGATGGACTTTTTCGCCACCTGCCAAATTCATTACCCCATAATCCATCGCTACCGTCGTTGAAGGTTTACGATTTTTAGTCATATCAGTGGCCATGGCATCGGTTTTAATCGGTTAAATATCGCTTATTGCGCCAATGGCCGTGGTTTTACCGGCACCCACTGGCCCGGTAAAAATAATTTTGAATTGATTCATCGGGTTTCCTTCTAGCTATTTAAGCGCCACGCAGCTTGTTGAGGATTTTGCTTAATAGCCCTGTTTTGGTTTTTTTAGTCTCAACAATTTGCTCAACTTTTATCGTTTTAGTTGGTTGCTCGCATTGTTCCAGCCAACCAAGCATATAGCAGGCACTAATAAATACGAATACAAATTGCGGTTTGGTATTCAGCTTACTGACTGCATCTAATGGAATAATAGGAGCTTGCGCCAACAATGCAGCAATGCGAAGCGCGTCAGGCGTAATAACCAAACGGGTAAAATTTGGCCATCTTTTCAGTAACACCGGACTTTTTATGTCCAATTCAACCGGAAATCTACCTTTCGATGTCCAGATCGCCAATTTCCAGAGAAATGCATCAATATCCTGAAATTTATCCAACGGCAATTCAGATCTGGCTGCCGCAGCATCAACAGCCAATAATTTCAAGCTTTTGGCGAATCCATAATTTATCGTAATACCGGCAAACGCTCTTAGTTGTTTATCATCGGCATCAAGCCAAATTTCGTGCTTATCCGGAAATATAATCAGGATTTTCCATATCGATTTAAGTTTTAATGTGCGGGATTGTTGCTTGGCAGTCCGGCAGGCCGAATGAACAAAGCCAAGAAAAAATTGTTTTTTATCAAAACTGGCTGCGAGTACTTGCGGCCTATCATTAAAATCGATATCGCTCAATGTACCTAAAAAAGCGGTATAACCGCCTTCATTCAGTTGTATGGCTGTCTGATGCTTAGCGGTTTTCTGATGCTCCTGATCGATAGGATATTTTTGGCTGGAGAATTTCTGGTGATAATCATCGGTTACCGTTTTGTCAGGTGTTTTTGACTTGGCATCTAAAGGCGAAGAACCACTTGCCATTGGCGAAGCTACTGACTTTTTACCAACCTTAGGAACGGTTTTAGTCGTCAGTTGAATTTTTGCAATCACAGACTCCAATTGCGCAACAGTAATCGGTTTTTTAATAAAAAAAGTATTATTTATCTGTAAATTTTGGATCGACAGTAAAATGACAGGCCGATTTGGGTTCAAGGTTCTTCTGGTTTCCAGAATGTCTTTAGCCTTGTAAAAATCGGCATCTATCATATCGATATCCGCCTCTTTTTCGCCGACAACAACAGCAATACCTTGACAGGGTCCCTTTAGATACATTTCCATATTTTTACTACTCCTGGCATCCATTCCATACAGTGCAATGCGTAATGGTGGCTTAGATCCGTTTTTGATCATAGTCAACCTTCAAAAAAATTCGCTGCTAACCGCCAGTCCTCGCCAAGCAGTATGGCCGATGCAACGATTTTTCGGTAAAAACTTAAAAAACGTTCACGGTTTCCGGTTAACTGATAGAGTTGCAATAAAGCATTCTGCAAATCCAGCCGTTCCGGACTGGCAAAAATACCACTTTCCAGCACATCCATGGCCTGTTCAAGTTGGCTAAATTCGATAAAATCATTCGCCAGAGCCATAGTGTCATACTGTCTGCCGGTTTTCCGCCGGTATTCAACCAGTTCGGATTTTCCAGTGACACCAGTAGTGAATAAACAATACGAATTCGCATATTGTTCCAAATCGTTACTAAGAGTGGTTTGAAGAACGAAAAGTTTTTGCGTGTCAAGTTGATGACGGCAACCAAATATCATCCTGCGACTTATGGCTTCGCCCTTGCCTCGCAAAACGATTAAAAAATCCAGCAATGCAGCATAGAGCTGTTCAGATAAACGCCTATCGTAACAAAAATAAATGCGACGCAGATGCGTGAGTAGATTTTTAGGATTTTTTCTAACTTTAAAGACCAGTGAATCAAGTATCCGATTATCGTCAACAAGAACGCGGCTAAACAGAGATAACTCATGATCATGCCAAAATCTGCTTTTATTTGGAATTTCCTGATCTACATCAAAAATTAGCTGCGAAAAAAATTGTGGCATTACTTCCATCCTTATAATTCATTAGCAAAAGGTTAGCATTTAATGAATATTCTTCAAATTTAAAGTGGTTTTTTTTCTTTCAACAAATTTTCATCAAACTTGAGATTAGGAAATATATGACCGATAGCTTTCAAATCTTACTGCCTTTACCAAGTGCTTAACCAGGCTCTACAGCTTACCCCCGCCATTTAAAAGGTAAATCATTATGCCATTGTTGCGAGTATCCTGCCAAACCAGAGGAACGGACACAAAACAGCAATAAAATTTTATCTCATATACAAGAAAAAAAATGCCGATTTTTTTTACCAAAAACCCTGGTTCTTTTTCTAAAGTAAAAGAGATGGCTCTTCAATCGTCCCTGCGCCACATCCCGAGATCAAGCATTTTGTGACCATTGATAGCGTCAAGCTCAAATTGAATTCGGTCGGACATGATTAAAATTGCACTATTGACACTTGACTGGCTTAAAGTTTGAAATCAGTTTTGATTTAAAAAATCACAAATCAGTTAAGATTCCAGCAAATAAATCTGCATACCTACTTGGCAGGTGAGTGTCATGACTATATTATATACTTTCGCAAGGACGATGAAAGAATTTATCCGCAAAAATCCATTACACCCAAAGAAAAAAGATAGGCAGGAAGAATCGCCGTTAGCTGCTACGCCTTAATGGACGTTTTTGTGCTGAAACAACATTTACAGCGTTTCAGTGGCTCATATAAGCGGTAGATCAGCAAAATCGGGTGCAGCGCAGCAGCCCAAAATGCAAACAGCAAATCGGGATTGACACTCCGATATCGATTTTTATTAAAAAAAATTATAGACCTTTAAACAGAGCGCCTAAAGCGATGTCAAAATTTGATGATTTGAAACATTCCAAACGGAATTTGTTAGCTTTGGCAATCAGTTGGCTATTGCCATGCTTATCGGTTAACGCAAACCCCACCAACCCACAAGTCATGCAAGGAAGCGCTGGATTCAGCAATCAAGGCAGCGCACTGGCGATAACCAACAGCAACGGTACAATCATCAATTGGCAAAGCTTTTCCATCAATCCCGGTGAAACCACCCGTTTCAATCAACCTTCCTCCGATAGCAGCGTTCTTAACCGCGTCACTGGCCCTGACCCATCGCAATTACTAGGCACCTTATCCTCCAACGGACAAGTTTTTCTGATTAATCCGTCCGGAATTCTGGTCGGCCAAGGCGCAATCATTGATGTAGCAGGCTTCGTCGCCAGCAACCTGAATCTAAACCCGGCAAACTTTAAAGCCGATAATCTAAAATTCCATTCCGACAGTTTGACCAGAGGCAAAGTCGAAAATCTAGGCGAAATAACGACCCCTAACGGCGGCAGCGTCTATCTGGTCGGCAGCGAAGTCAGCAACCAGGGCATTATCCAATCGCCGCAAGGCCAAATCATTCTGGCCTCCGGACAAACGGTGGAAATCCACGACACCGCCACCCCCAATGTCTCGGTAGTCGTCACCGGCAATGACAATCTCACCACTAATCTCGGTCAACTCGTCGCCGCCAGCGGGCAAATCGGCATACTCGGGGCTTTGGTAACCAACAATGGCCTCATCAACGCCAATCAAATCATCCAAAATGAAAGCGGACGGATATTTCTAAGGGCTAGCCAAGACCTAAACATAGGCAGCGCAAGCAGTATAAGCGCCGACGGCAATTCGGCATTAGCCGGCTCATCAGCCGGCAACATCAATTTGGAAAGCAGCCAAGGCAATATCAATATTCAGGCAGATGCGACAATCACCACCAACGGCGCTACCGGCGGTATTGTGCAAATTAACGCCGATCAGGGCAGCATTAACATGGCTGGCGTCCTACAGGCCATAGGCAGTAGCGCTAATGGCGGCAGCGTCGGTCTCTTCAGCAACGCCAACCCTTTATCCGGCACTGCACTCCCCAGCCAAACCCTTATTTCCGGCAACATCGATGTCTCCGGCGCAAACGGCGGCAATATTACCGTCACCGGTTACTATGCCGGCCTGATCAATGCCAATCTGACAGCCAATGGCCTGGAGAAAGGCGGCAACATCCTAATCGGCGGCGGCATGCATGGACTTGACAGCACCGTGCCAAATGCTCAGGCTACCTATATAGACGCCGCCAGCAGCATTAACGCCAATGGCGGCGTGCAGCTTTTGCCGTCCTCTGCAAATACCCAAACAGGCCCGGACATAGGCAATGGCGGACAAATCATCGCTTGGTCAGACCAGTCTACTCGCGTCTATGGCCAACTATCGGCCACAGGCGGCAGCCAAGGCGGCAATGGCGGATTCATCGAAACCTCCGGGCACTGGCTGGACGTCAGCGGCATTCAGGTAAATGCCGCCGCCCCGCAAGGCCAAAGCGGCCAATGGCTGTTAGACCCCTACAGTCTTACCGTCGGCAACAGCAACAGCACTGGCAGTAATGCGCCAAGCGAATCTCCACCCGGCTCCGGCAACTGGTTACCAAGCACCAGCGGCAGCAGCACCGTCTCTAAACAGACCATCAGCACCGAACTCAGTAACGGCACGTCTGTCACTTTAACGTCCACCGGTAGCAGTGGGACGGGCACTGGTGATATTGTTATTTCCAGCGCCATCAACACCACCAACAATAGCACAACCAGCCTAACCCTGAATTCCTATAACAATATCGATATCAACGCAGCTATCACAAGCTCAACCGGCATGCTAACCCTTTATTTAAATGCCGGCATAGGTACTGCAAATGGAACAAGCAGCATTAGCTCAGCCACCGTAAACCTAGACGGCGGCGCCCTCACCTACACCAGGGGACTTACCCTCTCCGGCACCTTGCAGAACAGCAGCCTGTCCAGCGGCGACCAATCGCCGCTAGGCATAGGCCCCGGCGGCACACTGAATGGCGTAAAGATCGCCTCAAATCTGACCGTCAATTCAACTAATAATGCCTATGTCGATAATAGCCTGACCCTGGATAGCGGCGTAACGCTGGATATTGGCGCGGACAACTTGTACTTCCTGAACGGCAATCAATCTATCAATACGACCGGCAGCGCGACCATGACTTTAGAAGGTGGCTCCTTAAATTTGCCTAACTCTCCCCCTGAAACCCTAACCATAGGCACAGGGATTACACTGAAAGGCTACGGCAGTCTGGGTAATAACAATCCGGGCGAATACATCCTCAATAACGGCATCATAATCGCCAATAGCAATACTCAATCCCTGACATTAAAGGCAGACGACTTCACCAACAATGGCCACATAGGCACCGCCGCTGGCGGCATCCTGGATATAGCAGCGCTGTCCTTTACCAATAACGGGACTTTATCGCTCAGCGCCGGCACCCTCTTCATAGGAGCCAGTAGTTGGCAGAACCGCGGAACGCTAACGGAAACGGGCGGCACCCTAAATCTGGGCGGCAGTTTTAGCACGGACGATCTGGGCACCATCCACCGTAGCGGCGGCGCGCTGACCATCACCGGCACCCTCGATAACAGCGGCAGAACGCTGGACATCGGCAGCACCCTCTTCGGCACTGGCGGATTGAGCGCACTGTACGGCACTATCGGAAATGGTCGCTTGGTTAGCAACGATGGTACGCTATTGAACAGTAACTCCGGTACGCTTGACAACGTTACCTTAGGCTCCAATCTAACTATTAGCAACAGCAGCTATCTCTACCTGAATAATGCGCTGACGCTGGCTAATGGCGTAAACCTGAATATTGGCAGCAGCACTTTGAATTTCCAGGGCAGCGGCACCAACACTCTCTCCACGTCGTCTGGCAATGCTACGCTAACCATGGCCGGCGGCAGCCTGACCACCTTTTCCAGCGGGCAGACTCTAACCGTAGACAATGGGATCACCCTGAGCGGTTACGGCACGATAGGTAATTCCAACCTCTACACTTTAATAAATGACGGCACCCTTTCTGTAGGCATTGTTTCCGGGGCCGGCACCTCACTACTAACGGTAGACGGCGCTTATCAACAGAATTCATCAGGCGTTCTAAATCTAACATTCAACTCAGTCATAAATAGCTTTAATAAGCTCAACACTACCGGCACAGCCAATCTTGGCGGCACGTTGAATCTCTACGGCACAGCCGGTATCGGCAACTATCAAGTCTTAACGGCTTCTCCAATATCAGGCAGCTTTTCCACACTGAATACTTACGGTCAGCCTATAAGCCTCAACTACTCGCCAACAGTCGTCACTGTCATTGATCAAGGCGTATTGCCATCAACATCAAACTCTAAATCCCTGACGGCAAACTTTTTAACCACCGACATAATGAATTTTAGCAATTTTTATGCACAGACAGTTGTTGCTACATCAAACCTTGCCATCATAACTGCCGACAATGCCGGAACACGCCCCTTATTAAATATACCGGCCATGCAAGGAAATAGTATGTTTGAAATAAGCCGCAATTCTGTCGGCCATGCGACTGAAGATTAAAACGTAGAAATATCTAAATCTTCATCGATTGCAATGCACTCTATTCAAACCAAAAGAAACCTTTATACAGCCGGCATTGTGATACTACAAAGCGTTTTCTGCCTGAAACCGGGCATTGCGGTTGAAAATGACGCCGGTATTACCGTTAATCGTTATCAACTAGAGGGCAACAGCTTATTATCCGAACAGGAAGTTGAAACTGCAATCAGCCCGTATCTGGGAGAGCAGATACATCTTGCCGATCTGCAAAAAGCCCTGGAAGCGCTTACCAAGCGATACAGAGCAAAGGGTTTCAGCGAAGTATTGCTAACCCTCCCCGAACAGGAATTAACCAATGGCACAGTCTACTTAAAGGTGATTGAGCCAAAGTTAAAAACCATTCGCTTGCACTACAGCAACCCAGCTTTACAGGAATTTTATCCTGAATCCAACGTACTGGGCAGCTTACCGGACTTAAAAATCGCTGAGCAGTTGCATACCGACAACGTTTCCAGCAACCTGCAATTAGCTAACGAAAATCCTGCCAGACAACTTGAAGTCACATTAGACGGCAAGGATACGTCAGGCCAACTGGATGCCTTGGTCAAGGTGAAGGGCGTGCCGCCGCGCAAAGCTTATATGACGATAGACAATACCGGCACAGATCAAACCGGAGAATACCGGATTGGATTCGGTCTGCAACATGCCAACCTTTGGGGCCTGGATCATATCGCCACCTTTAACTATATGACGCCTATCGACAGGCCGGATCATGTCAATTTGTTCAGCGGCAGTTATCGAATTCCCTTGTATGCCCTGGGTAACTCCATAGACATCACCGCCGCAAAATCCGAAATAGGCAACACAACCACCCCCAGCGTGGCTGGGCCGCTACAATTTTCAGGGAGCGGCAATATCTACGGTTTAAATTACAACCATTTATTATTGAATTGGGGTGAATACACACATCGGATCGTAACAGGCGTAAATTATCGGCAATTCAATAATAGTTGTAGCCTTGCCAACTTCGGCACTCAGGATTGTGGGCCAACTAGCTATAACATTACTTTATTGCCATTCAGTCTCAGCTACAATGGTCAACTCAATCAAAAACAGCAAAGCATTAATTTCTATTTGGCAGCAGTCGAGAACATACCCGGCTTACCGTATGGCCGTCAAAACGATTTTAATCTGGTTAGACCGGCAAACATCGGCACAAACGGCGCACCCGCCAATTACATTTTATTTAAAGGCGGATACAATTATACAGCACTATTAGGCGCAGATTGGCAAATTCGGCTGGCAGGGAACGGACAATACAGCCGTAATGCACTGGTTTATGCCGAACAGTTCAGCCTGGCAGGCAACACTATGGTGCGGGGATTTTGGGAACGGGAAGCCACCCGCGATATCGGTTATGTGCTCAATACCGAATTTTACAGCCCCGATGTCGCTCAAAAACTGGGTGTAGGCGATTATCTACGCGGACTGGTTTTCTACGATTATGGCAACGGCCATAACAACGCCCTGCCCGGTGGAATTGTACAGCCTATCGCCATCAGCAGTGTCGGTATAGGTTTAAGGCTTGGCTATAAGCAATCGCTCCAGTTTAAGCTCGACGGTGCCTACGTGCTGGATGGCGCCTTTTCTCATCAGCCGGGCGATATGCGGGCGCATCTATCGGCTTATATACCGTATTCGTTTTAAATGGTAATGCAAGGAATGTCATAAAATGATCTTGACACGCCACTCCCATAGGGTAAGTACTGCTGTTTGCACCAACCAGCGACAACTTATCCGCAAGCGCATCAACTATCGGAAGTAAAGTCTTCCGAAATTTAAACACAGTTCTTTAAGTCAATAGCCTTTACACACAAAAACTGTGGATAACTTTGTTAACAAGTGAACGACACCTATAGTATACAAATGATTTATAAGGATTCTCTTTAGATTGGCTATTTATTGGACAGTCACTCTAAAAATCAAAGATTTACGAATTTCCTCAGCACCGAACAAACAGCCGCAGGATGATTACAATGTCAGTAAACTCAGTCCTCTAGAATTCGGAAGCCAGTTTTACTCTAATTTTGCACAAGATAAATACTAGATAGATGTTGCTCACACCATCTGTGGATAATTGTGTGACCAAATCGTGGACAGCAAAGATAACTGATTGGATTATTTAAAGTACTCTAAAGCCGACTAAAAACTGGTCAAGCTTAGTATTAATAACATAGTCCAGAAGAACCATGAATCGCATTAACTATAGCGTAATGCGTGCCGAATGATTGGAGTAATACGGTTATTACCTATCACCGACGCCCTAAGGATTTTTGTCGAAATAAGGAACGCTCCCTGGAATAGTGGGCAAAATAATCTCATGCACATTCTTCATCTGGCAAAGTAGTTCTCCACCTGACTACACTACAGTTGGCTGCGAAATCAGCGGTATTTCTAAATCCTAACGGCTTACTCCGGATAAAAACCGTACAAAACTGACTGCTTCGATCACCTCATCTTCAAAACCATCTTCGTGACGGCTTATACGGTGCAGCTTCTGCATGCCTTCGCGGCCGACCGGAATTACCATCACCCCGCCAACAGCCATTTGCTCCAATAAGGCTTCCGGAATTTCCAAAGGCGCCGCAGCTGCAAGGATGCCGTCGTATGGCGCATGCTCCGGCCAGCCCCAACTACCATCTCCAAAATTAAAGCCTACAGTTTTCAGATTCAATTCCCACAATAAATCACGGGCTTTTTTCATTAGCGGTGCGATACGTTCCACCGAGTAAACTTGTTCCACCAGTTTTGCCAATATTGCGGTTTGATAACCGCAGCCGGTACCGATTTCCAGCACCTTTCCGACCGGCCCTTTTTCCAGCAACAACTCGGTCATTTTGGCAACAACTTCCGAAACGCAGTAACTCACCAGCCCGCGGTAAAGCGCTTCGACCGCCTCCCCGTCCACGACCGGCCTCCTCCGCCCACCCGCGCCGCGTCTTCAGGACCGCCGCCACCCGCTCCGGCGCGGCCACATTCGCCGCGCTCGTCTTGAACTTCGCGGCGGCACGCACGTATCCGACGCGCCGCGCGATCAGCCGGATGATGTCCCGGTCAATCGCATCCATCCCTGCCCGGATCTCGTCGAGACTCCCGCAGTCCTCCGGTGCCGCCGCTTCCCCGGCCATCAGACGGACGCCGGTTCCTTCACGCAGTAGCGGTCGAAAGCCTGCGTCAGAACATCCGCAATCTGATACGCATCCCGCGGCTGATATCGCGCCGGTGCATCACCCACACCGGCCTGCCGTCGCGGAACAGCGCCACCGAAGGCGAAGACGGCGGATAGTCCGACAGAATGGCGCGCAGGTGCGCCACCGCGGCTTCGTCGGCGCCCGCGAACACCGTCGCTGCCTTATCGGGACGCACCGGGTGCCGCAGCGCCATGGCTACGCCGGGCCGCGCTTTTCCGGCGGCGCAGCCGCAGACGGAGTTCGTCACTATCAGCACGGTGCCGCTCCCGGAGCGAGCAGGCGGTCGACATCGGCGGGCGTGCGGGCTTCCTCGATACCGTGCCGCGTCAGATCGTGGCGCATGGGGGAAATGAGAATTTCGGAGTAGGGCATCTGGAAACTATTATTGCAGTTTTACCCGCCGGCCGCCGGGAGCGATACAATAGCCGTTAAGCATGTTGCGCAGGAATTTCATAACCGCGGGCGCGGCCGCTGCGGTATCGGCGGGGTGGCGCGCACGCGCGCAGGACAACACCATCAAGGTCACGGTCAACGACGTTATCGTCCCCGTCACCGTAACCGACGACAAAGGCCGCTTCGTTTCCAATCTGACCAAAGACGACTTTCACATCTTCGACGAAAACCGCGAGCAGAAGATCAACTTCTTCAGCCACGATCAGAACGCTGCCGATCGTCATCGGCTTCCTGCTCGATCAGAGCAACGGCATGAAGATCCACTGGGCCAGATATCAGGAGGCGGTGTCCGAGCTGATGCTGGATCTGCTGCCCATCGACAAGCGCTACAGCGGCTATCTGATTACCTACGGCAACAAGGCGGAACTGATCGTCGATACCACCACCGATTCCGAGAAGATGGTGGAGAAGCTGCGCAGATGAAGCCCGGCGGCGGCTCGGCGCTGTTCGACGCCGTTTACATGGCCTGCACCAGCCGCCGGACCATCCAGGGCGAGCCTTACGAGCCGCGCCGCGTCATCATCGTCATCGGCGACGGACACGACACCGCGAGCAAGAAGACCTGAAGGAAGTCATCGAGATCGCGCAGCGCAATCTGGTGACGATTTACGCTCATGAGCACTCGGCCTTTGGCTTCCATTCCGATGCCGAGGACGATCTCGCTCGCGCTGACCGACAGACCGGCGGTAAGGTCGAAAGCCCGCTCAACAACATTTATAAAGATATTTCCGGCTATCTTTCCAACCCGTCGGACGACGGCAATTACGCTCTCACGGTCGGCACCGGCGGTTATACGGCGGAGATTTCGAGCGCCATCTTCCGCTCCATCGCGAATCTCTCGGGCGAGATCACCAGCCAGTACGTGATGCGCTATACGCCCGATGTGGCCGAAAAGGGCAGCGAGCCGCCAGTTCCGGCGGATTAACGTGGCCATCGAACCTGCCTCAGCGTGACCTGCACTACCGGCCCGGATATTACCCGTTCGCGCCGCCCCATAATCCTTTCCATCCGTCCCACAACCCTGTACGATTAACACAGAGCCTTCCATGCCCGCGGCCGTCATCTCTATAGTCTCGACCCACGGGCTTCCGCCGCGGACGTGGTCCCTGCTGGAAGTCGCACTCGCCGGGCTCCAAACCCCGGTCCGCTGGGCATCCTGCTGGTCGACGCGCCCGGACCGCCTACGCCTGCGGCTCAGGAAAGCTCGGCTTTCGACGAACTCGAGAACACGAGGTCGATATGATCGACGCTCTGCCCGAGGACCTCGAAAGAAAGCCGCCGATCCGGCGCGGCCGCACCTGCTGAGTTCTCTTGAAAATTCGCTCTCGGATTTCTTGCGTCTCCGACCGCACGGCCATGGCATTCACCGGCAATCCGCAGCGCGCCGCCGACCGGCTGTTCGACGAGTATGTGGACGGCGAAGTGCGGCCGTTGTCACGCATCTGCCGCTTTACAGGCTGCGCGCGGCGGCGACGAAGTTCGGCGAAGGCATGGACAGCCCGCTCGAAGAATGGATCCGCGTTCCGGACAACCTGCACGATTGAACGAAGACATGTTTGTGGCGCGCGTGGTGGGCCGGTCGATGGAACCGCTATTCCCGGACGGCAGCCTCTGCATCTTTCCGCGCCGGCGTCGCCGGTACCCGGCAGGGCAAACGGCTCCTCATCGAAAAGTTCGGCGAGACCGATTTCGCCAGCCGCTACACGGTCAAACGCTACACCAGCCGCAAAGGCTACGACGAAGAGGGTAACTTCCGGAGCACGAGGAAATCCGCCTCGAACCGCTCAACCAAGAATTTCGAAGCGTTCAACCTGGGCCCGACGAGTTTCGGGTGATCGCGGAATTCGTCGAGGTGCTCGATTCGATTCCTGACCGGGCCGCTTTTCGCCGCGCACTGCTCGCCTGGTACGATGAGCGCCGCCGCGATCTGCCCTGGCGCCAATCGACCGGTTTCTATCCGCGTCTGGATCTCCGAAATCATGCTCCAGCAGACCCGCGTGGAGGCGGCGATCCCGTATTTTCTCCGCTTCCTCGAACGCTTTCCCACTCGGCGCCCTCGCCGAGGCGCCCGAGAACGACGTGCTGGCGGCATGGAGCGGACTCGGATACTACAGCCGCGCTCGAAATCTGCACCGCGCCGCCCGGATCGGCGGCAGTGGACGGCATGCCGCAACGCACGCCGGGTGCTGGCGCTTCCCGGCGTCGGCCCCTACACCGCAGCCGCGATCTCCAGTATCGCGCTCGGCGAGCCCGCGGCCGTGGACGGAAACGTGAAACGCGTCATCAGCCGCCTGACCAGGACGCCTCGGAGATTTCCTGCCCCGCGTCCGCGCCGGTTCGGCGCCGAAGCGCAGCGCCTGCTCGACCGCCGCCGGCCGGGCGATTTCAATCAGGCCATGATGGAGCTCGGCGCCACGGTCTGCCTGCCGCGGAACCCCGCGTGCGAGACCTGCCCGGTCCTGCGCTTCTGCGCGGGCCGCGCCGCCGGCCGGGAGCGCGAACTGCCGGTGAAAGCGAAGAAGCCCGCCGTCAGCGAGACTGCGCTCGATCTGCTCGCCCTCTTCCGCGCCAGCCAGGTCTTCCTGATCCGGCGCGGCGACACCGAGAAGCGGACGTCCGGCTTCTGGGAACTGCCCCGCCTCGATCTCTTCCCGAACGCCGCCGCGCGTAAGGTGTCCGAATTTACCCACCGCATCGTGAACGACCGCTTCCGGGTCACCGTCCGGACGGCCGGCGATCAGGTGCCTGCCGGTCCTCCCGGACGCTGGTTCGGCCCCGCCGAACTGGATTCCGTGCCCGTGACGACCATTACCCGCAAAGCCCTGGCCGTTGTCGCCGCAAAAAGCGTTCCCGCCCGCAAACGTGCTGAGTCCATAAAAGTGAAGGCAATTTAAGCCGAACTTCCTCAAAGACTTACGGCTCGTGCGAGAGATCTCTCACGGGCCGGGGTTAACGAAACAGGGTAAATGCGCAATAAACACAAAGTACTCATAAAACTCCTGCTCATCCTGAGCACCCTCCCGGTCCTCATCCTCGCCTACGAATACGGGCCGCCCCCTGCCGTCACCGGTGCCCCCGGCGACCAGACCTGCATCCAGTCCGGCTGCCATCAGGGAACGCCCAATTCCGGCCCCGGCAACGTCAAAATCCTGCTGCCCGCCGGCAACACCGGCACCTACACGCCCGGCCAGACCATGCAGATCATGGTGCAGATCACCGACACCACCAAGCGCTCCTACGGCTTCGAACTCACCGCGCGCTCCGGCAGCGGGTTCCTCACTCAGGCCGGCGACTTCTCGACCGCCGACGCCAACACTCAGGTCATCTGCAGCCCGACGGGCAGCATGAAAGCCAACGGCACAACCTGTCCCGCCGCGGCTCCGGACGAATACATCGAGCACACCGAAACCGGCTGGATGGATTCCATCGCTGGTGGTACCGGGGGCTCCTACACCTATATGTTCAGCTGGACTCCGCCCGCCGCCAGCGCCGGCACCGTCATGTTGTACGTCGCGGCCAACTGCGGCACCGGAGGCCCGGCCGTCGTTCCCACCGACGTCTATCTCTCGAACATCAAGCTGACGCCCGCCGCGGCGAGCGGCCCGTCCATATCGAACGTGCTCGATGCTGCGAGCGGCCGCGCGCCTGTCGTTCCCGGCGCCTGGGCGGCCATCTACGGGCAGGGGCTGGCGGGCACCACGCGCATCTGGCAGGCGAGCGACTTCAATAACGGCAATAATTTACCGACATCTCTGAGCGGCGTCAGCGTGAACTTCGGGACAGTACCGGCCGCCGTCTACTACATCAGTCCCACCCAGATCGACGTGCAGGCGCCTTCCGGCATCTCCGGGACATCGCCGGTCACCGTGACCTACAACGGGGCCACCACGACGTCGTTCACCGCCACGGTGGCGCAGAACGCGCCGTCGCTGTTCACCTACGATTTGGGACCCGAACGTCTATCCCGCCGCCACTCACGTGAACGGCCAGATCATTGGGGACCCGGCCGTGACCCCCGGCACATCGAAAGCCTCCGCCGGAGAGACAATCGTCCTCTACGTCAACGGCATCGCCCCTCGCCGAGCGGCGTCATCGTCGGATCGCCCATCTCCTATTGGGCGCCGTAACGGTAAACGTCGGCTCCGCCGCGGGAACGGTGACGTTCGCGGGTCTGGTGGCTGCCGGGGAATATCAGGTCAACGTAACCCTTCCCGCGGGGCTTGCGGCGGGAAACTATGCGCTCACGCTTGCAGCGCAGGGCCAGAGTTCCCAGGCCGGGGTAACCTTGCCCATCGGGCCGTAATATTCCTTATCACCCGAAAAATGCAGCGGGGTATAGACCGGGAGGACCGCGGCCCGAAAATAGAACCAGCAACTCCTGCAGGTGTTTATTCAGGGAGAACTGGCCTATGGCCCGGAGCCGTCTCGCATCACTCATCCGTTCTCATGGAATGGCCGCGATCCCTCGCGATCGCGGCCACCGCCGCCGCCCCTGCTCAACGCTCACCGGACCCGTCCTATTCCGCCCAGAGGCCTGCTTTCACCCGCCACTCAGACCGCGCAGGCCCTCGCCCCCACGCC
>CAVXZR010000105.1:0-5269 GCA_963765965.1 uncultured Pseudomonadota bacterium | reverse complement strand
TTTTTTTTTTTACGGTTCGTCTTTGCTGGCTGACCGAAATTCTTTCGCCTTTTTCGATATTTTTTGAGAACGCGCCTTTCAACATATTCCATCGCATTGAAAAATCAGAATCATCGGGTGGTAATGTCCAAATACAATGAAGGTGATCCGGCAGAATAACGACCGCGTCCATACGAAAAGGATACCGGTGTTTGGTCGTTTCAAACGCTTCCCGCAATAAATCGATTTTATCAATCAATAATCTATTATCCTTACGCTCGGCAAGATTAACCGTAAAAAACCATGCTGCGCCGGGAATATATACCCTACGATATTCGGTCATCAGGTCTTCATATGATATGTCGTGATATTCATAAGCCCTAATCTCGAGCGATGCGCCGCCCGTTGGTTGGCACATCCTACCGGTCTTTCCAATATTCACTGTCCGAAGTCGGCAATCCTGAATATCGCTGATGGGCCGTCAACTGCCTGTCGCCGTCTGTCACAACCGCAACCTGCTTTCGTACATTCGCTAAATCATGGCTGGTGGACAGTTTGAGTAGCATAAATCACTCGCGTTTTCTTTGCATATAAATCAGCAGTTTCTTTGATAGTTTCGTATAAATCTATATAACGAATACTCAGATGTTTTTGCATGTAGCCTGATGGATGGGTTTTAAATTGTTCAAACCAGCCTACAATCTCTCATTTCCGGCATGGACAAACTGTTCGCCAAGCGCTGCCAGGCTGCTTCGTTACCCGGCAAGCCAAAACGTAAACTGCAAGGGTCGTTAAATAATCTGGTTAGAATACCTTGCCGGGCCAGTAATTCGTGCAAACTTGCCGCATTGTTACGCTGTATCCATTGGAACAGAGCACAGCCACCGCTAGGCTGCCAGCCGCTTTCAGTCAACAGGGTTTTCAAACGCAGGCTTTGCTGTTGCAAGGTTACAGCAGTCGTTTGTTGCCAAGCAATATCCGCCAGGGCCACCGCCGCCACATAACGGCCGGCATGACTGATCGTCCAGGGGCCAAGCCGTTCCGCCATAACATCGAGCAGTTCCTTTTCGGCGATGACAAACCCGCAACGCACGCCGGCCAGACCGAAAAACTTGCCAAGCGAGCGCAATACAATCAAGCCCGTCTGCACCGGCAGCGCTGACAAGCTTTGCTCAGGTATTGCATCAATAAACGCCTCATCGACGATCAGCCAGCCACCCTTTCGGCTTAGTGTTTGGTGCCAAGTCAAGAGCTGCTGACGGTTATATAACTTGCCGGTGGGGTTGTTGGGATTGATGATGATCAATACGTCAAGATCGTCCAACCTGCTTTCTATATGATCGGCAGCGACGATCACCACTTGATGCCCGGCTTTTTGCCAGGCAGCGGCGTGTTCGGCATAGGCGGGATGCAGCACGCCGACACGGGACTTTGGCCGTAGCAGCGGCAGAAGTTGAATGGCGGCTTGCGAACCGGCCACCGGCAACAGCGACTGGTTTTGATAATATCGGCGGGCGGCGGGTAACAATTCGTCATCGTCTTCCGGCAAACGTTGCCAGCATTGGGCAGGCAGTGGCGGAACCGGCCAGCCGTTGGGGTTGATGCCGGTCGATAGGTCCAGCCAGCCGGCTAAGGGAATCCCATATTGTCTTGCAGCTTGGCGCAAGCGGCCGCCATGCTCAAGCAAAGTATTCTCCCAGGAAGATAACGGCCAGCCATAGCCCCAAGGTCCGGTAAACCAGTTGCACTGCCCTATCGATATCGGCGTCTTGGGGGATGTCAACGCCACCGAACCAGGGTTTGTGTTTTTGTTGGCCGTGATACCAGGCCGGACCGCCCAATTCCAGATTCAAGGCCCCGGCGCCTGCCGTCATTACCGGCCCGGCATTCGGGCTTTCCAGTTGCGGGGCCTGAGAGCGCCAGGCTTGCAAAGCCTTTGCGGTATTGCCGTGCAGGGCGTAGCTTAAGGCTGTCAGCCGGGCCGGCAGCCAGTTCAGCACTCGTCGAAACGCGCGCTTGCCCAGCCGAAATACCGGTAACGCCTGTTTTTGTAACCCCACATCGCATCCAGGGTATTGCTTAGCCGGTAGAGCACGGCTCCGAACGGTCCCAATACCGCAAACCAAAACAAGGGTGCGAACAAGGCATCCGCGCCGTTTTCCAGCACCGATTCGATAGCGGCGCGGCAGACATCGGGCAAGGTCATGTTTTCGGTCTGGCGGCTGACGATCTTGCCGACCTGCAAGCGGGCAGACGGCAAATCCTCGGCTTGCAAGGCTATCCGCACCGCCTGGGCGTGTTGTTGCAGGCTACGGGCAGCGATGCAAAAATACAGGGTCAGCACGTTGAACAGGGTTTGCAGCCAAAGCGGCAAAGCCGGCAACCCTAGCCAGGCCAGGCTGGGCAGCAGTGCCAAAACCAAGGCAAGCAGTCCGGCAAACTGTTGGCGATGCGGTGTATCGTCAAGATTTAGAAAACGGTTTTCCAGACGTTTTGCCCAGTTGCCGAAGACTACCAGCGGGTGATAGCGGTTTGCGGGTTCGCCTAGCGAATAGTCCAGTGCAACGGCCAGGAGAATTGTTAAGGTTAGAGTCACGGAGTGCTTAACCCATTAACATGGCGTAGGGTGGATAGAGAGACAGCGACTAGTTAATGCTCGTAAGTGAAACTCATCATGACAACTGCGATTAAAAGCAGGTATCAACGATACCGAACAAATTATTCGGCTTAATATCTGCTGTTTTATAAATCGCCCGTAAATGCTGGGTTTCGGTCTCCCGATTCTGCTGATCAAGAAGACGCAGAGCGTCCAGAGATGCATTCCCACGCCGGAGCGTGGGAACGATAGCGACAATAGCGATTCGTGGTCTTCTTTGATGGGTTTCTCTATCGAGCTTTTACAAGTCGCTGTCGCTCTACCCATCCTACGCTCCATCCGCGTCATCCAAACCGGGGCCTTGGTGGTAGATAAGCTCTGCAACCGGCTTGCCACCCACAAAGTGTTCATCGATAATGCGCTGCAAATTGGCTTCGTTGACGTTGTAATACCAGACGCCATCAGGTTGTACGCACATGAGAGGCCCGGATTTACAGGTCGCAAAACATTGCGTACGGCTTCGCTTTACCCGAAGTTCGCCATGGTCGATACCGGCGGCTCTGAATTTTTCGCCGAGTTGGTCGAACAGCGCTTGCGCTTCGCCGTTTTCGGTGCAGCGCGGGCCGGTGCAAATCAGAAGGTGGCGTTTGTAAGCCAACATTGTCGGTTTTTCTTGATCAATCGATGTTTGTTCATTCATGGTTTTCAGTCTCCCGGTTAACCGTTAATTGCGCCCGATCATGGCAATAATGCTGCATGGCATTTTCTGCGTATACGCCCTCCTCCTTGACCAGCCACAGGTTCAATAAGGATTCGCCTTCCGGATCGGTGATCTGGATGCCGAAAGCTTCGTCGCCCCGGCTCAAAAACCAGATTTGCCGGGCGTTTCGCCAATCCACATGCAAATGAAAATGTTCGTTAACGATGCTGAGCCAGTTGTTTTTAAGCTGCAGGTCCGTGCCTTGAATCAGCAATTCCGCAATCGCACCGCCTGCGCTACGCACCACGGCGCGTAATTTGCCCCAGTTAGGCAATGCCGCCAACAACTCATGGTGATTCTTAACATCCACAGCGCTTGTCGTAAACAACCCGGCAGTATCATCGGGTCCGGCTTCGGATACGGCATCCAGGATTTCCGCCAGGGGTCTGCCGAAATAGCTGCTTGCATCCTGCAACGTTGTTTTGGCGGTCTCACGCAAATGCTTGCGTACGCAGGCTTTCCAGCCATCCAGCCCCATGCTCAAGGAACGCCCGGCCTGCTCGCCGGCCAGGGTTTCGCCGGTCAATGCATCGTATTTATTGGCGTAGCCGCGTGGCGTCACCATTAAACCGGATCGTACGAAGGTGCTGCTGTTGCCGACTAGTACCGTGGTCAGCATGCCGATATCGCAATCGGCCATTTCCGCCAATCTTACCAACTGGATGTTTTGCAAGGTTCGATAGCCGGATTTGACAATGGCTACCGGCGTATCGGGGCTGCGATGGCGCAAGAGGATGTTTTGCGCCTCAACAATATGTTGGGTGCGGCGGCCGCTTTTCGGATTGTACAAAGCCACCACAAAGTCGCCGCGTGCCGCGCTTTCCAAACGCCGCGCAATCACAGGCCACGGCGTCAATAGATCGGATAGGGATATCGAACAAAAATCATGCGTTAAAGGCGCACCCACCAAAGAAGCGCAACTGGATAGCGCCGTGCTGCCGGGAATCACTTCCACCTGAATCGGGCTATCCGGCGTCCAACCGCTTTCCAGCAATAATTCGTAGGTAGGACCGGCCATGCCGTAAACGCCAATATCGCCGGAGGAAACCATCGCCACGGTTTTTCCCATTTTGGCGTGTTCGTAAGCTTCGATGCTGCGGTCCAGCTCTTCGGTCATGCCTTTTTTGATGACTTCCTTGCCCTCCAGCAAGTCTTTCACCAGCTTGATATAAGTGCTGTAACCGATCACGACATCGGCTTCGGCGATTGCCTCTCTGGCCCGGAAAGTCATGTGTTCGTGTGCGCCGGGGCCGATCCCAACCAATAAGCTGCTGCGCATCCGGAGTTCCGCGAATCCAGCCCGCCGACGGGGCGTCCAAAGCGGCGTGAGCGTGCAGAAGCCCCTGCATCAATCAGTGTCCACCGGCCTGCAGGGTCCGCTGCTGGGCGTCCTTGATTCTCGTTTCGCGGCTAACGGCAAAGTGAGTCGCATAAAACCAGATCGGATTGTCGCGCACGACCAGAGCCGCCAGCGGCAGGACGGCTGGTCGACGTCAGAGCCGATCTCCCGCACCAGCAGCACAGCCGGATTGGATTTGCCCGCGGGCGGCAGCGAGATCCGTGACGACGATCGGCTTGTCCCGGCCGGCGGGCAGCAATTCAATCGCCAGCAGCCGGTTGTTCCACCCGCCGACGTCGAAGGCGAAAGCCCCCAGCACCTGGATCACGATCGACCACGCGAGGAGGACCGCGCAAACGGCCGCCAGCCAGCGGCGGCGCGACACGACGTCGATCACCGGGACCATCAGCAGCACAGGGCCGGCGTGTTATCCACGATTTTTCGATAGCTCCACGACCAACCGCCCCACCAGTCGTAGTGGGCGGATTCGATCAGGATCATCATCGGGACGGCGACGGTCAGGACGCGCAGCACTGCCACGCTGTAGCTCGCAGACAGACATACCCGCCAGCCAGGGCAACCAGCAGGATCGGGG
>CAVXZR010000104.1:0-7528 GCA_963765965.1 uncultured Pseudomonadota bacterium | reverse complement strand
CCGAACACTCCGGATGCAACACCTGATACGAGTCCAATCATCAAAAGAATCGTTATTGACGTTAATCCCATAATTTCCCCGCTGTTTTGTATCTCAAGATTTGGGTTTTTAGAACAATTTTTGTAACTATTCAGCAACGTTCCGAAGTGCTTATAGGATGCTGCCGACGTTAGGAGGCGCATCTTTCGCGAAAGATGCGCTTCGCTATCGCTCAGCACATCCTATAACATCTTGTTTAATGCAAAGAATTATTACGCTGAATAGTTACCAATTTTCTTAATCAATGCGTTCCTATCGGGCAACTGTGACTTTGTCACTGAAAATTGATACCCCTAATTTTATATTAGATCCACCTTGTAACATTCATTTTGTCATTAATGGCAAACTTAAAAATAAGGTATACATCAATCTTATAAAGGTAGAAATTAGAATGATAGATTTAATATTTAGCTTTGCTTCCGGTATTTTACAGATGAATTTAAGAGATCCCCATGACATACCCTTCGCATTACCGCTGGTATTTTGTGCGGTTTTAGGTTTTGTAATGGCATTTATCCTTTTACAATTTATAGGCAATGAACAAAAACAAGACAAGAATGAGGAAGATTAATAACTTTCATCGGCATCAACGATGTTTTTTAAGGCATCGAAATTAATAATTTCGATACTGCCTCTATTTAGAATCAACCAACCCATATTTTCAAAACGCTTGAGATGGCGAGAAACTACTTCACGAGCTGAGCCCGATTCCAGGGCCAGTTCGTTGTGGGTTTTATGAATAGTTTTATCTCCGGCCGCCAATAGTGCTTTGGCCAGTTTCTGATCAACCGATCCAAAAGAAATGCTCCCCATGCGTTCAATAACATCGGCCAGCCTTTTAGAAAAATTGCGAAAGACAAATTCACGAAAAAATGCGGATTGTTCAAGACAGCGATGAAAAACATGAGCCGGTATTGCAAAGACACTGACTTCAGATTCAGTATAACCCTCGGCAGGATAGTCATTGCCTCCTAACAGGCAAGCGGTCGTCAGCACGCATGATTCGCCCGCATGCACATGATAAAGCAAGACTTCGCGGCCATCGGATGACAGAATTTGAGTCTTCAAGCTCCCGGAAAGTATCAATAGATAATTTTCACAAGATTTTCCCGGATAAAAAATTTGTTGGCCTACCGGAAAATGAAGCAAAATTGCAGCAGCCATTAATTGGCTGAGCACTTTGTCGTTGCAAGTCAAAAATTCAGGAAAATGATGTTTCCACAAGGTTTCGTTCATATTAAAACCACCTAATTAAAAACCCTGGTTAATAGCAAAACAGGCATCCAATATCCATTCAACCACCCCATGTTAAGCACTGCGAATAGGTTAAGACATTGATAAATGCAGGATAAACAACGTTGGTTGGGCTTAGCGATCGCTCAGCCCAACATAAGCACCTTTCTTGATTGGTCGGTTTTGTTGGGCTTCATTCCGTTCAGCCCAATCTACAGTGACTAGTTGCTGACGATCTGACGTTCCCTCTGATATTCATCATAATCGGGTTTGGAGCTGCATTCATTATTCATGGCTTTTTGGCATTGCAGTTGGCGCATATTCTGGACGGTTAAATAGCCAATCTGCTTAAAATTATCCGTTGTGCAGCCCGCTGGCTAACGCCAGCACTGCGACAAACCGCCACGCACTATGGACAATTTTGTTTACTCGCCGCCGATAAAGTTTGTGAGAATTAAACATTACCCCTCCTGTCCGGCTAGTAGCGCTATGCATCGGATTACAATGCTTTGCGGCCAATATTTGGCGCTCTACTTTTTAAACTTTCCGAAAAGTTTATTAAATTTGCCCTTTTTCTCAGCAATTTCTTCAACTGGCTGCGGTTCTGGTTCAATAGGTTTTGCCACTTCGATAGGTGCGGTTGCCGATTTTTTGGATGAACCGAACATATTTTTGAATTTGCCGCCCAAACCTGCAGAAGCGTTTTTAACGGAAGCGTCTATCTGTTTTTCCCTAACCGGTGCTTCCGATCGAACGGATGCTGTTTCTGCCTGTGCTGCTTGCGGTTGGGCATAAAATCGTGCCGGCAATTCTTCCTCTTCTTCCTGGGGTTGCGGGGTCACCTGCCCCATCATTCTATCCAATTTATCTATTTTCTCTCTGAAACCGGCAAACAGGGATTTGGATTTACCTGCCGGGCTGCTTTCAACAGTTTTCTGTACCGGCTTAACTTGCTGAACAACGGATGGTTTTTCAACTTCCGCCGACGGCTGTTTTTCAACCGGCGGTTTTTTGGAAGAACCGATCAAATTTTTAAACTTGCCGCTTAAGGCGCCGACACTGATCCCCGGCGATTTCGCGGTCTGCTGTTTTGGCTGCTCGGCTATGATGGCTGCCGGTTCGGCTGTTACCGCGTAAACCTGCTCCGGTTTTGACTCGACTTTGACTTCTTGCGGTTCAGGTTTTGCAGCGACTTTTTGCTCTGCGGGCTTGGTTTCAACCGGTTTAATCGGTTCAGCTTGCTTGATCGTATCAACTTCGACTTTGGGACTTTCTTGCAATTTCGGTAACGGTTGCCGGCTGCTTGGCTGCGCTGCCAGCCGCGCCAAATCGGCCTGATATTTTGCTTCGACTTCCGCCAAGCGCAGTTTAGCGCTTTCCTGTTGCTGCGCTAAAAGGGCTTTATGTTCGTCAACCAATAATTCCAATTTGGCAAGCTGTTGTTTTTGACCGTCGGCACGAATTTGTGCAACTTGTAATTGCAAGTCTTTTTCCCCGACTTTCGCCGTTTCAGCGCTACAAGCCTGTTTTAATTCGCTAGCGGTTTTCTTTTCAGCGATAAGGCTTTCGCCAATCTGTTTGACGGCGATGCTATACCGCTGCCACAACTGTTCCGCCTGCAAACCCTCCTTGACCGATAAGCCTTGCTGACCTAAATCGGGTTCGGCAGCCAGGGCAACGATGCTTTCGGCTAACTGACTGCCAATCTCGGTTAGACGTTCTTGCAGAGCATTTGCGCGCTGCGATTCCTGTTCTAAGGCCTGTTTTGATACTTCAATTTCTTCCTGCAAAGCTTGTATTTGTTGCTGCGCTACCAGAAGGTCGTTTTGGGCATCAAGGCTGGCTTTAAGATTGATACGATTCCGTCTGTTCAATCCGCTGATGCTAATACTATAAAGTGCGGAGGTCAGCAACCAGACGGAAAGGCCCAGGCAAGCCGCATAGACTCCATTTTCAAGCGTAAAATGATAATAGTGGACCAGCAGATCGTGATAAAACGACAAATTGTTATGTGCTTGCATACGAATAATCCTTAATTATTAGAATAGTTAGATTGCGAAGATGGCAGCGGTTTTTAAAATGATGCGCGGAAGTTATCGAAAAAACCTAAAACAAATGCGGTTTCGACGGCAAACATTTTAATACGGACACGGGTTGTTTGCCGGCTAACCTTACTCACGACCAATTTTTTAGCCTTTATTTTTGATTGATATAAACATCAAACTAAAAATGCAGAGCAAAATAAACAGGGAATATACACATAGCCATCTATATCGTCAAAATATACTCCTCGCCCTTCAAATTTCCTGATTGGCAAGATCCTTCAGACAAGCTCAAGCATCGGACGTAAACGCATTTAAGCAAAATATAAAGGTATGGGCTGCGAAACTTCCCCTACCAAAATCGCGGCTATCGAAATTTTAAGCGAGTTCGGTATATCATTGATTGTTTTATCTGCACGCGCCGGAATCCGCCTATGACATTACTTGCCACACTGACCAGACAATCCGCGCATTTACCGAATGCGTTGCAAGGCATAGCTGTAGATTTTTTTACACAAATCAACGAAAAAATCCCGGTCGAGCTTCTACATTGTTTCGAGAATCAGGATTTTGCCAGTTCAGTGCTGAAAGTTTGCAGTTGCAGCAAATTCATCAGCGAAAGTTGGTTGCGGCAACCGGATTTATTACCGGAATTAGTGTTATCGGGAGATTTGTTTTCGGCCCTACGCAGTGACAATTACGCCACAGAGCTAGCTAACCTGTCTATCGATGCCGAAGCCGCGCTTAGCAAACAGCTACGCCTGTTCCGCCGCCGGGAAATGGTGCGGATCGCCTGGCGGGATTTGGCAGGTTGGTCGGATCTTGACGAAACCTTGACAGATTTAACCGCATTGGCCGAAACCTGCATCGAAACCGCCTTAAGCTTTTTTTACCGGCAAGCCAGCCAGCGCTGGGGAACGCCAAGGCTGGCGAACGGAACAGCGTTTAATCTGGTGGTTTTGGGCATGGGTAAGCTCGGCGCCTGGGAGTTGAATTTTTCTTCCGACATCGACCTGATTTTCGCTTACGCCGAAGATGGCGTGCTGACCGAGAAAAAAGAAATCAGCTACAGCGAATTTTTTACCCGGATCTGCCGTTCGCTGGTTAAGGCGCTTGATGAAATCAGCGTCGATGGTTTTGTATTCAGGACCGATATTCGTTTACGTCCGTTCGGCGACAGCGGACCGCTGCTCATGACCTTCGACGGCATGGAAAAATATTATCTGACTCAGGCTCGCGAATGGGAACGCTATGCCATGATCAAAGCCAGACAAGTAGCCGGCGATTTCGATACCGGCAAACAACTTTTGGCGATGATCAAGCCGTTTGTCTATCGCCGCTATCTGGATTACGGGGCTTTTGAAGAACTCCGATCCCTTAAATTTCAGATCATGCAGGAATTAAAACGCAAGGATCGCATGGAGAATATAAAACTCGGCCCCGGCGGCATCCGCGAGGTGGAATTTATCGGGCAGGCATTTCAACTCATACGCGGCGGCCAGGATGCGGCTTTACAGCAAAGGGAAATCCAAATCATACTCACGGTGCTGTCCGAGCAAGAATTAATGTCTGCCGAAGATGTTGCGGCACTGAAATTTGCCTATCGATTCCTGCGACGGGTAGAAAATCATATCCAGCAATATCAGGATAAACAGACTCACGATTTACCGAGTGAGCCGCTAACGCAAATGATTTTGGCATTTTCTTTGGATTTTGAAGATTGGCAAAGTTTCAAACAGGAACTGGATGAAATCAGAGAGCGGGTACATGGCATTTTCGATGAGGTGTTTGCCTTAAGCGAGCAGGACAGCAAACAACAAAACGCCAGACTGATCTGGGCAAGCGGCCCGGATGACGAACAGACGCTGGAAGTATTGAGCGAATACGGTTACAGCGACCCGCTCAGCGTTCTGCAAGCCATAGCCGACTTTAAGACATCCTTTGCCATCAAACGCTTGTCGAACAAAGGCTTGGGCGTGGTACAACGCTTAATCCCGGCTTTGATCGAAAGCTTGCCTGCCAACGACAATCGGGATGAGACTTTAAGACGCATCCTGGCTTTATTCGAAGCGGTAGCAGGCCGAAATGTTTATCTATCCTTATTGGCTGAAAATCCGGACGCGCTTACCCAATTGATCGAACTGTCTTCCGCCAGCCTGTGGATTTGTCAATATCTGGCCCAATATCCGATTCTGTTCGACGAATTGCTGGATACGCGCTCTCTTTACGAACCGCTGAAAAAATCGGACTTAAGCCGGGATTTGCAACGGGAACTGGGCAAGATTCATAGTCAGGATGACGAGCAATTAATGATCGCCCTGCGGCAATTCAAACATCTGAATGTTTTGCGGGTCGCCGCCGCCGATATCATGGGGGCGATTCCTGTCATGATAGTCAGCGATTATCTAACCTGGATAGCCGAAGCGATTCTGGAAGAGGCGCTAAATCATGCCTGGTTAATGCTCGGCGAAAAACACGGTTTCCCGCCGGATACCGGCAGAACGCCGCAACACTTTGCGATTATCGCTTTCGGAAAACTCGGCGGACAGGAACTAGGCTACGGCTCCGATCTGGACATGGTATTTCTGCATGATTATGCAGATGATAACGCCGTCACAGACGGCACAACCCCCATAGACAGCGGTCTGTTTTATCTGCGTCTGGCGCGGAAAATCCGGCATATACTTGATACCAAAATGCTGTCAGGGGTATTGTATGAAGTCGATTTACGCCTACGTCCGGATGGCGACTCGGGTTTGTTGGTCAGCCACATCGATCATTACGAAGATTATCTGAAAAACCATGCCTGGACCTGGGAGCATCAGGCGCTGGTACGCGGCCGTTTCCTAACCGGCGACAGTAGCTTGAAAACCGCCTTTGAGGCTATTCGCAACCGGGTTCTGGCCCTGCCCAGAGACTATGAACAATTGAAAACTCAGGTGCGGGACATGCGCAACAAAATGCGCGAACATCTGACTAACCAGCAGGCTGATATTTTCGATTTAAAACAAAGCAGAGGCGGAATCGCCGACATTGAGTTCATTGTGCAATTCGGTATTCTTGCCGAAACTTCAAAAAACCCCGCTCTAGCCGCTTACACCGATAATATCCGTTTATTGGAAGGTTTAAAACAGCAGGGATTTGTAAGCGCTAACGATGCAGCTATACTTAAACAAGCGTATTGCAGTTACCGCGATTATGGTCATCATCAGATTCTGCAAGGCCATAACGCTACAGCCGATAGTAGCGAATTTGCCGAATTGCGAACAAAGGTTGAGCAGATTTGGCAAGCGTTAATGGAGTAAAATTTTTATGCCGAATCAGTTACTTAATTCAACGGTTGTTTTTCTAATACTTGCCGGATTAATTTCTGCCTGCTCCACAACGCCTAAAAACCCGGCAACCAAACCCGGTGCCGTCAGCCATGCTAATCAGCCGCTGAAACTGGGGCCGCCGCTTAAGCTTAAAAACAACAGTTCCGTACTAATTTACCCGACCGAGTTTGTGGATCTGGCCGGCTGGAACAATGATAATCACGCTGCTGCTTTCAGCTCATTTCAACGCTCTTGTGCAAGCTGGAGAATACAACCCGACGATAGGAAATTGGGCGGTATTTTCGAATTAGGTCGTATCGGCGACTGGAAACAGCTTTGTATGGTTCCGGTACATAACGGTCAGGAGAAACAGTTTTTCGAAAAATGGTTTAGACCCTATGCGGTAGCCGACAACGGCAGCTTCGATGGTTTATTTACCGGTTATTACCTGCCGGAACTGCATGGCTCGTATCAAAAAAGCGCCCGTTATCACGTCCCGGTTTACGGCATTCCCAAGGATCTGATGAAACGCGATGGTCAGGTTGGCCGCCTTGAAAACGGCAAATTTCTGCCCTACTACGATAGGGCGGAAATTGTCAATGGTGCGCTGACCGGTAAAAACGCCGAAATATTATGGGTTGACAATGAAATCGATGCCTTTTTTATGGAAGTGCAAGGTTCCGGGCGGGTCATCATGGAAGACGGTCATATGCAAGGCGTCGGGTTTGCCGGTAAAAATGGCCGCAGTTACTATGCGATAGGCAAATGGCTAGTTGATAACGGTTACATCCCGCTGGAACAAATATCCATGCAAAATATACGATCCTGGATAGAAAGCCATCCGGAAGAAGGCAGAAGCCTTATGTTGAAAAACCAGTCGGTAGTATTTTTCCGCCTGAC
>CAVXZR010000103.1:0-13459 GCA_963765965.1 uncultured Pseudomonadota bacterium | reverse complement strand
ACAATCAGACAATAGACACCCAGCATGAATACGGATGTAGACAACAACCATCGGTATGTATCGGCTTGCCGGGATACCACATAGAAACACACAGGCAAAGCACAAATAAGATAACCATCTATGGCGGTGCCGCCGACATGCATCCCGCTAAAAAAACCAGTAACCCGATAAGTACTCGAAAAATCCAAAATTCTTGATAAAATCTCATAAACACCGGATCCGAAAAGAATACTGCTGATCACATGCCTCTCCCACATAATTAACAGTGAGAAAACAAAAAGACCAACACAAACTCCATACCCTAAAAGCCTAATGGTATTTTGGTAATCAGTAACCAGTTTATATCTAATAAAATACCAAATTACCCAAGCAGACAAAAAACCTTTCCCGACACGAATGCTATTCCAGTAACTCAAGTGAACATCATAATTTTTGAGTCCCTCGAAATAGGGCCAGAAACCTCTTAAAATACTTAAAATAAAAAATATTAAAATGCATAAAAAAAATAATTCCTTTTTGAATGGGTATTTAACTTTATTTTTTCCATTGAACAGTAAAAAACCCAGTGTCTCAAGAAAAAATGCATCATATTCAGTATAAATAATATTACCTGTCCACATACCAAAATCCAACAATGGCAGTAAAGCGAATATTAAAAACACCCACGCATTAGGATATTTTAATAAAATTATCAAGTACAAAACGTACAAAAAAGTTGCAGCTATAGGAAAATAAGGATGGGTTGCAACCATAAAAAGGGAAATAGCAAAAGGAATGACAGACAATACCTTTCGAGCCATTTCAATATAAAACATTTTCATACTTCCAATAATTTGTTAAAAAATTTGCTCATATTTACGGACCGATAAATTCCAAATCTAAATCCACAATATTGAACATAAACAAGATAAAACTATAAAAACAAGCCGTAAGTCTGACTTATTAGGCATCCGGAACGCCGGTTGAACAAGAAATGACACTTCGACTCATCCGGATTATTTCCATGCTTTAGTTAGGACACTAAAGCTGATAGCAGAGCAGATTATAATCTATGTTCTTTTAATCCCCGATGGATGGTCTCCGGGATAAAGGTTTTAATGTACCCTATAACCAACCTCCATACATATAGCCAGGATAACGCTTCACGGTAAGCTTCTCTGGCATCCCTATGTCGATATTGCCTGTATTTTAAATAGGCAATATCGCCTAAAGAGCAAGCGATCCTGAAGCGCAGCTTTCCGCTCTGTTCTGGTGTCAGAAGCTTTTCGACACGCATAAAATTATTTTTCTGTAACAAGACGGCATCCACTAAAAACTTTTCCCGATTACGGGTGATGCTGGCCTGATGCTGCCGGTAAGAACTTAATACACGATTCAAATAGCCCATCTTGCCCTGTAGGCCTAAACGTATCCACAAATCAGTGTCATCACAAATAGTATACCGAGTGTCAAAATTAACCTCCCCTGCCGGGATACGGCTCATGGCTATCATCACGGTAGAGGTATGAATTGCTCCGCTTACCAGAGATTGATATATATAGAATACCTCGTTGCACTCGAACCAATCGTTCGATAGTTCGTACAAATATATTTTGGCTCGTTGCAAGAAGTTATGGTCTTTGAGATAGACAGCCGGTAAATAAGAACCATCACTATCAATGAAACGGGTATCGTGAAAAGCCGCTACCCATTCCGGGTGCCGATCGAGTCCATCCATCAACTGCCGGGTCCGATCGGCATCGTAAAGATCGTCATGATCAAGAAAACATACATAATCGCCGCTAGCTAACGCAATACCGTCATTCTTGGGGTATGACGGCCGTCCGGAATTAGCTCGGTTGAGTACTTTAACGCGCACATCCATGTTTGCATATTTTTCTAGTATTTGGAGAGTATTATCGGTTGATCCGTCGTTGACAACGATCAATTCCAGATCTGCCATGCTTTGCTTTAGTACCGAATCAATTGACTCTCCAATATAGTCTTCACCATTAAAAACAGGCATAACTACTGAAACTCTTGGCATGCAATACCTCTTGAAGGCTCAATATCGACTAAGAATTAAAACTAACTATTGCTTCCGAACAAGGCACATGTGCGACCAATAACCATAAAAAACAACCAAAAAAGATTAAACTTCTATTGCATATAATAATCCAACTGAAAAATTTAAGCATAATGTTTGCCTTGTCAAAACCATTTCTGAAAACTTATCAAGCAAAATTCAGACATAGAATTTATGAGTACGTATAAAAATCCGTGTTCACTTTCACCTTATAGATAGATGGGGATCATATTTCGTATCATAACCCTAGCAACCCGGGCATTGAAAATTCAGTTCACCCTACCAAGCCGGAGGCTATTGAAATGCTCAACTGCATTTATTCAGGATAATCGGTATTTTAAGCGAAATTTAATAATTCAGGGTTATCATTAATTTTAAACAAAGGAGAATTGTTATGAGAACTTCAATAGCAAAGTACTTGGCGGCAGCTTCCTTGGCTATTGTTTTACAAGGCTGTGTAGCTTATGCGCCGCCACCGCCGATTGCAGCTTACCCAGGTTATGGCTATCCGGCTTACGGTTATTCGCCTGGTTTTTATCCTCCGGCAGTAGGCATTGGCGTCGGTCCTGTCTTCGGATTTCGGGGATGGGGTTGGGGGCATGGCCGTCGCTGATATAGACGGATTAGAGAAAATCATAAAGCATGAAATGCATTTTGCGAAAGCATTTCCCGGCGCCATAAGTTGATGTGCCGGGAGCATCAATCATTTACCGCTCCAGGCCTTTCGGTAGTCTTCATATTCATAACGCTTGTTTAGACACAAACGGCCATGGCTTATCCTGTAAATGTCCGGAAAATTGTAGCCATTGAATCGATTTGCCTTGATTAGACTGTATGCGCCTATATCGCTAAATACCAAGCGATCATCGACCTCCGGCAAGCGTTTAAATCGATACTCGCCAAACAAATCGCCGGCCAGGCAGGTCAAGCCTGCCAGTATCGCCACCTGTCCTTCTTCCGGATATTCTTCTAACAGCAAAGGTTTAATCTGATATTCAAACACTTCCGGATTATGATTAACAGAAGTATCCAATACCAGTACGGTTTTCCCATCGCTATCAAAGCGATCCACTACGGTAGTCAGCAAATAGCCGGCATTACCAACGACAGCTTTTCCCGGCTCCAGGTAGACCTCAACAGCAAATTCCGTTTTCAATTGTTTGATCAATTTAATCACCGAACCATGGTCGGTTATTTTATTGAAAAGATAACCGCCACCAAGATTAGCCATTTGATCTGCCTATGGCGGTTTAGCAATGACATAAGGCTGGCGACAGTTTGCTGCAACGGCTCAAAATTCCGGTAAGCAAATACGGTATGGAAATGCAAACCTTCAATCCCGGCCGGAATACCGGTTTCTAAAAGCTGAATATCGACGCCCAACTTGGAATGACAGCGACAGGGATCATATCGTTGATCATTTAGATAGGAAAGTTTCGGATTGATGCGCAGCCCTTTGGAATAACCATCAGCCAAATCTGCCAGCCTTTGCTGCTGCGGTAGAGAATTAAAACTGATATGACTACAGAGACCGGCAAGTTCGGAAAATTCTTCGGTGCGCAGGCCGGGCGTGGTTAGATGAATACCGCCCTCATCGCCCAATACCTCCTTTGCCAATCTGGCTTCAAACAATGAACTCACGGAAAGACCGTCCACCTGGCCTTTCAATAAGGTCAACAGCGCTGTCAACGGCAAAGCTTTCATTGAATATAGAATTTTACATTCAGTCTGCTCGCGTAAAATCTGCAACGGGCCGAGATTGGCGATGATCTGATCTTCATCCAGCAAAAATGCCGGACTGCTGGGGACTTGCCGTTTAAGTTCGTCCAAGATCATCCGATTCTCTGCAAAGCGAATGGGTATATCGCATTATCGGTCATCGCTGCCGGCATAAGAAGGTTTTCTTCCATAATCAGGGACGATGGGAAAGGTTCTTAACCATGACTCAAACAGTGCTGCAATGCCAGCTCCAGCACATTCGTGGTACCGCTCACCAGATTATAGGCGTTCTGTTCCTTCCGCAACCAGGTAAACTGCCGTTTGGCAAGTTGTCTGGTTGCAGCAATGGCTTTATCCTGCATTTCGGTAAAATCGAATTCGCCGTTGAGATATGACCACGCTTGCCGATAACCGACGCAACGGATAGAAGGCATGGTTTCATTCAGGTCGCCGCGTTGCCGCAAGGCTTGTACTTCTTCAATAAACCCTTGCGCCAACATAGCTCTAAAACGTTCTGCGATCTTGTCGTGCAAAACATGGCGATGTTCAGGGACAATAATCAATTTGATAAAACGATAGGGCAAATCGACAGCCTGCTCTGCCTGAAAATAACTGGAAAGCGGGCGTCCGCTAATCTCATAAACTTCCAATGCCCGCTGAATACGTTGCGGGTCGTTGACATGTATTCTCCCTGCCGCTATCGGATCGACGCTTGCCAGTCTGGCATGCAGGGCCGTCTTGCCAAGATTTTGCAATTCTTGATCCAGCCGCTGCCTGATATCGGCATTTGCTTCCGGCAATTGCGCCAAGCCCTGCGTCAGCACGCTAAAATAGAGCATAGTGCCGCCGACTAACAAAGGTAGTTTGCCGCGAGCTTTTATTTCGGTCATCAGTTCCAATGCCCGGTTGCGGAACTGGCCGGTAGAAAAAACTTCACCGGGATCGATAATGTCGATCAAATGATGAGGAATGCCGCCGCGCTCAGCCAAAGCCGGTTTGGCGGTGCCTATGTCCATGCCTTTATAGACCAAGGCTGAATCGACGCTGATAATTTCCGCCTTCAAAGCTTGCGCCAACGACACTGCCAGTGCGGTTTTGCCGGAGGCGGTAGGCCCCATCAACAAAATGACGGGCGTTTTAGCGTTATTTTCCATCTATTGACCACGCATGAAAAAGCGATCCAGATCCTGATGACTAAGGGCAACCCAGGTCGGTCTGCCGTGATTGCATTGCCCGATGCGTTCGGTCTGTTCCATATCCCGCAATAACGCGTTCATTTCCTCGATACTGAGTTTGCGTCTGGCCCGAACCGAACTGTGGCAAGCCATGGTTGCCAAAATCGCATTGGTTTTTTCCACCGCTTTTCGGCTAAAACCGTTGGTTAACATATCCGCCAGAATATCGCGAACCAACTGATCGACATCGGTTTTTGCCAACAAGGCTGGGGTTGCTCTCAATACCACGGTTTCCGGCCCGGAACGATTTAATTCGAAACCCAATTCCATGAAAAACTCATGCTGCTGTTCGGCGATATCGGCCTCTGCCGAAGTGACCTTAAGCTTGATAGGTAGCAGTAAAGGCTGCGATACGATGGACTGCCGATGATAATACTGTTTCAAACGTTCATAAGTGACTCGTTCATGGGCGGCATGTGCATCGACCAAAATGATGCCATTTGCCGTTTCGGCAAGGATGTAAATATTGTGGATATGCGCTAAGGCAAAGCCTAAAGGCGGTATGTCTTGCCCTGCCGGGCGCGGATTGAAAGCATCAGTACTTTCGGCTTGCGGATAGAGTTTAGCGTAATTTTTGATTTGCTCGTTGACTGCGCCTTGCAATGCTGTCGTTTGTAATCCGTCATAGGGCCGGCCGGATTGACCTTGAACAGCCCTGTCCGTGATATTGAGATGAGCTTGATCAAGGTTTGAGCCTGCCTGAGCAGGTAGGCTATCTTCAATCAAACTCATCGGTAAAGAAAGTTGCCGATTGAGAGGCGGTCGACTATTGTTAATGCTTGTTGTCTGCGCCTCAACACCGGCAAGATCACTATCTACCGTAACCATGTCAATCTGCCCGGTCATTCTCGGAGATTGCCCGGGTTTTTGTTCGGCAAGGCTACGATGCAAGGCCTGGAACAGAAAATCATGTACCATGCGTCCTTCCCGAAAACGTACTTCCAGTTTGGTGGGGTGCGCATTAACATCTACCAGCGCCGGGTCCAGGCTTAAATACAACACAAAGACCGGATGACGGCCATGATACAGTACGTCCTGATAAGCCTGTTTTACCGCATGAGCTACCAGCCGGTCTTTAATCAATCGACCATTGACATAGAAAAATTGCATATCCTGCTGACTGCGGGAAAAAGTCGGCAAGCCCACCCAGCCTTCCAGATGAAGGCCGGATGCGGCAAAATCGATCTTCACGGCATTTTCTATAAACAGCGAACCGCAAATCGCGGCAATACGTTTTTCCTGGGCTTCTTGCGTTCGGGCAGTTTTAAAATTGAGAATTTCCCGTTGATTATGGTTCAACACAAAACCGACATCAAAACGGCTAAGCGCCAATTTTTGAATCAGGCTTTCAATATGGGTAAATTCGGTTTTTTCGGATTTTAGAAATTTACGCCGAGCCGGGGTGTTATAGAATAGATCCCGAACCTCCACTGTCGTGCCGGGTGGATGAGGATAAGGCTGCGGATCAAAATGACGTTCGCTGCCATCGGCACTGACTTGCCAGGCACAGTCTGCGTCGGCGGTTCTGGAAATCAGCGTCAAGCGCGCTACCGAACTGATGCTTGGCAAAGCTTCGCCGCGAAAACCCATGCTAAGCAATTGCTCGAGATCCTGCAAGGAGGCAATTTTACTGGTAGCGTGCCGTGCCAAGGCCAACGCCAAATCTTCTTTAACGATACCGCAACCGTTATCGCGAATTTTGATCTGCCGCATACCGCCTTGTTCGATGTCAATCTGAATCAGGCCGGCACCGGCATCGAAACTGTTTTCAACCAGTTCCTTAACCACGGATGCCGGGCGCTCCACCACCTCGCCGGCGGCGATCTGATTGACAAGTTGAATGGGTAGGGCCTGTATCCGCATCGGTTAAACTCGTGGGAAAACTGATTATTTTAGCGGAAGGCGGCTTGGCTCGGCAATTTCAGCAATTTTGCCGGCCTTGACTCGAACCGGCAAACCCCATTGCGCGCCATCCGACATCAAATTGGTTCTGCCGATCAAACTTCAAGATGATTTTATGCGGTATTGTTCGATCTCTTTCAAGAATATTGCCAGATGCAATCTGTCATCGACATTCAATTTCTTGAATATCGAGGATAAATGCGCTTTTACAGTGCGTTCGGTTATATTTAACACTAAGGCAATTCTTTTATTGTTCTCCCCTATCTGAATCATTTCCGCTACCTCCATCTCACGAAGAGACAGGGTATTGAACATCTTGATCAATTCTTCGATATTGGTGGATTTGGTCGTTGTACCGTGAAATGGCCTAACATTGGTCAAAGCCTCTATAACCTTGGGTACCAATGATCGCCGTATCCAAATATCGCCATTCAGGATGCTTTGCACGGCTCTTTCCAGCAATCCTGCGGATTCGAGGTCGTCTAAATAGCCTGCCGCGCCGCGCACCAGAACTTCAATCTGTTTTTGTTCGGGCCAATTTGAGCCGATCACTAAAAAACGTTTTTGTTGATTGGCAAAAATCGACAAAAGATTGGCGTCTTCATCCAGTTTACCGGCATCGATCAAAATTGCATCGGCAACGAAATCCGCGTTTATGTTCTGCAACATGCTGACACTATTTCCACCGATCAAAATATGTGTCCAGTTTGCAGTCAGACGAGGATTGTTTGAAAAAATCAGGATATTGGCCACGGAATATAGTTATTGTTTGTTTATAGTTCTGTTCCATATAGCAGAATAGCAAACTTCTGCGGTTAACCTAACAAATACATCATTTTTTTGACTTTGCTTCCAGAATTATTATTAATTTGCTAATGCTGGCAATATACAGAATTAACAAGTTGCCGCCAACCATTGCTTACGGAGCCGATCGCGGTGAATGTATAACCACTGAATGGCAATGATAGGAATGCCGGACTCGATTTGACCATTTTCCAGCATTTGAAAAACCTGTTCGGTCTTAACGGCACTGACATGAATATCCTCCCCTTCGGCTTGTAAACCGTGGATACCCCCTATATTGCTACTGTCCACTCGACCGCAGAAGAGCGTAATCCGTTCGGAAGAACCGCCGGGCGTTGTATAAAACTGCATGATCTCAAGCAATTCAGAGATTTGACAGCCCGCCTCTTCCTCAGACTCTCTATAAGCGACTTCCACGGCGGTTTCTCCTGCTTCGATAGCCCCGGCGACAATTTCAAGCAGCCAGGCGCGATGTGCTTGGAACATAGCCCCCACCCGAAACTGTTCGATCAACACCACTTCATCGCGATCGGGATCGTACAACAATACCGCAACACAACTCGTGCGGCGAAATAATTCCCGGTTCAAAGGCTGACTCCAGCCACCTTTATACAAAGTGTGTTTCAGAGTGTATTGTTCCAAATTAAAAAAACCGCGATAGACGGTTTCTTGCGCCAATATCTCAAACTGTTTGCTGCTCACTTTTTGTACTCAACCTTGTAAACGACGCCTAATTTATCATCGCTGATTAATAGACTGCCGTCCGGCATTTGCAAAATATCGACAGGCCTGCCTAATGCCTCTCCATCCGCGGCCAACCAACCGCTAATGAAGGTCTGTTCGTTAGACGGTGCGCCATCTTTGAAATTAATTAACGAAATCTGGTAACCTTGCGGTGTCGAACGATTCCATGAGCCATGCTGAGCGACAAACAATTGTTGCCGGTATTGTTCCGGAAATTGCGAACCGGTATAAAATCTCATCCCTAAAGGGGCAATATGCGCCTTGTATTTCCATACCGGCGGGGTAAATTGACTGCACGGCTTCTTGCCGCCAAATTGAGGATCGGCAATCGTACCGGCATGGCAATAGGGGAAGCCGAAATCTTCGCCTTTCTGCGACCACCGGTTCAATTCGTCCGGCGGCAAATCGTCGCCAAGGTAATCCCGGCCATTATCGTTAAAAAACAACTGCCCGGTCTTAGGCTGCCAATCGAATCCTACTGAATTTCGAATGCCGCTCGCCAGAATTTCCAAATTGCCGCCGTCGGCATCAAGGCGCAGCAGCGAGCCGTAAATCGGTTTCTCCGGCTCGCAAATATTACAAGGCATACCAACCGCGGTGTATAATTTGCCATCCGGTCCGAAACGCAAATATTTCCAGCCATGATGTTTGTCAGAGGGAAACCTGTCGAAAACAACCACCGGTTTAGGCGGATCTGTCAAGTGTTCGGTGATATTGTCGAAACGGATAATCCGGTTAACTTCGGCGACATATAAGGCTCCATCCTTATAAGCAACCCCGTTAGGCATATACAAATGCTCGGCTAACACATAACGCTTTTCGGCCACACCGTCGCCGTCTATGTCCTGCACGGCATAGACACTGCCTTCGTGGCTACCGATGAAGACAATACCTTTGTCGCCGAGCGCCAAGCTTCGGGCATTAGGGACATCGCCGGCAAAAATGGCTATCTTAAATCCGTCAGGTAGATGCAATTTCTGCAAAACGGCTTTCTGTTCGGGCTTATCAGCCAGACAAAATGAACTGGAAACAGCCATGGTCAACGACATTATTAGTGTAGCGACTTTCATTTTTTGGCTCCCTAAAATAAACTAACTGCCATCTTAACACTCTATAGCCTTGAATTTAAGCACAAGCCACCCCACTTTTTTTCAATAGACTGACAACCACAGGAATTATACCATGATGAGAATGTTGTTATTTCTGGCCACTAACGCGGCCATCATGATTGCTATCACGATCATATTTAACGTATTGGGATTAAAGGGCGCCCTGGATGCTCAAGGCGTCAATCTCGATTTAGGCAGTTTATTGGTCATGTCGGCAGTTATCGGCATGACTGGGTCCATCATCTCGCTTTTTATGTCGAAATGGTCGGCAAAAAACGCCATGGGGGTGCATGTTATCGAGCAACCGCAAAACCAGACCGAGCAATGGCTGGTCGGCATCGTCGCCAGACAGGCCCAACAAGCCGGTATCGGCATGCCTGAAGTCGGGATTTTCGATACCCCCGAGCCTAATGCCTTTGCGACCGGAGCCAGCCGGAACAACGCACTGGTTGCCGTCAGCACCGGTCTGCTACACAATATGAACAGTGATGAAGTGGAAGCGGTGCTTGGTCATGAGATGACTCACGTAGCCAACGGCGACATGGTCACCATGACGCTGATACAAGGCGTAATCAATACGTTTGTATATTTTTTCGCCACCATCATCGGTTATGTCGTGGATCGGGTCGTGTTCAAAACTGAACGCGGCAATGGTCCGGCATACTACATCACGCAAATCGTAGCGCAAATCGCCTTATCGATTTTGGCTTCCATGCTGGTCATGTGGTTCTCGCGCTATCGGGAATTCCGTGCCGATGCAGGTGGTGCGCAACTGGCGGGCCGCCAAAAAATGATTTCGGCATTGCAAGCTCTGCAACGTTCAAACGAACCGGTGCAACTTCCCGGCGAATTGGCTGCCTTCGGCATTAACGGCGGCGGCGTAAGACGTCTGTTCATGAGCCATCCGCCCCTGAACGAACGTATTGCAGCCTTACAAAACAACCGTTAATCTCTAGATGCGTTGTGCCGGTCGAAAACCGGCACAATTATTTTTATACGCCTAGCCCGGCAAAGTGTGTTTGTCGGCTCGTCGAGGAACAGGAGCGTCGGGATCGAGCGCCAGCGCGCGGGCCAGGCTGGCGCGCTTGCGCATGCCGCCCGACAGTTCCGACGGCTTTTTGCGGCCGTATCCGGCGGCAGACCGACCAGCGCGATACTTGAGGGCGGCGATCTCGCGCATCAAGGCCCTCCTCGAGCCTTGGGTATGTTCGCGGATCGGCACGATGATGTTCTCCGCCACGGTGAGCGAGGAGAACAGCGCCCCGTCCTGGAACTGTACGCCGGTCCGCGCATCGAGCGGTCTTGCTCGGCCTTGCTGCGCGATCGTTGCCCAAGACCTCGATCGTGCCCTTCCGCGGCGTGGTTGAGGCCGATGATGGTCCGCAACAGGACCGACTTGCCGCGTGCCCGAGCCGCCGACCAGGCCCACGATCTCGCCGCGGAAGACGTCGAGGTCGAGCTTGTCGTGCACGACCTGTGTCGCCGAACTGCGTGCGCACGTCGCGCAGCTTCAGGTCGATGTCGCTGCCGTCACGATGATCGACGAGTTGCCCGCCTTCCAGCAGTCTCGTTGTCGCCATCATAGCCGCCAGCAGGAAGATGATCGGAGAAGACCGCGTCGAGCACGATCACGCAGAAGATACGCTCGACCACCGAGCGGGTCGTGAGCGCGCCGACGCTCTCGGCGCTGCCCCGCACCTGCAGGCCCTCGAAGCAGCCGATGGCCGCGATGACGAGGCCGAACACCGGCGCCTTGATCATGCCGGTATAGAAGTGCCCACGGCGCCGACGGTGTCGCGCAGCGCGGTCGAAGAACTGCACGAACGTGAAGTCGAGGTAGACCGTGCAGGCGACCGCGCCGCCGAGCAGGCCCACCATGTCGGCGAAGAAGGCCAGCAGCGGCAGGGAGATGACCAAGCGCGATGATGCGCGGCAGCACCAGCCATTCCACGGGTTGAGGCCGATGGTCGCATGGCGTCGATTTCCTCATTGACCGCATGGTGCCGATCTGGGCGGTGAAGGCGCTGCCGCGAGCGCCCGGCGACGATGATGGCGGTGAGCAGGCACGGCAATCTCGCGGAACATGCCGACACCCAGAAGGTCGACGGTGAAGATCTCGGCGCCGAACTGCCGCAGTTGCTCGACGCCCTGATAGGCGAGCACCACGCCGATCAGGAAGCCGAGCAGCCCGACGATGGGCAAGGCGTTGATGCCGGTCTCCTCGATCTGATTGATGGTGGCGGCGATGCGCGATTCGTTTTGGCTTGGCGATGACCTCGCCGGTCTCCACCGTCACGCGGCCCAGATAGCCCAGCATGGAATAGGCCTGGCCGAGGGCGTGCATCGTCGCCTTGCCAATCCGGTAAAGGCGGCGCACCAGGTTGTCACGGCGGCGCGGCGCCGGCTCCGCCACGGGCCGGCATCGCTGCAGCCGGTCGAGCAGGGGGCGGTAGTTTTCCGGGCAGTTCCGGACCTTCGACCTTGCGGCCGGCACCTTCCAGGGCGCGGCGGGTGCGCAGCAGCAGCCAGGCGCCGCTGCTGTCCAGCTTTTCCAGTTTGGAAGCGTCGATCCGCACATCCTGGTCGGTCTTCAGCGCGCGCAGGCCCTGATCGAGCCTGGCGCTGGCCCCAATGGTCCAGTCGCCGCCGATTTCGAGCAGGCCCTTGTCCAACCGGAACCAGGCATCGGGACTGGTTGAATCGATGCTGCTCATCAGGTCCCCAAATTGGCCGAAATAGCTGACCGCAATTGAGAAAAACCGCCTGGGGCGGAAAAGTTCCCACAAGTTCCCCGGCGGGAACTCAGTGTTGCACCAGGACGGGCGGAGGGAAGCCGCCGCCTTGGCCGCCGGCCTCAACACGGCGCGGACCCGATGCCGGCCTTCGGCCAGGTCGATGCCGGCGTCCGGGTCGGCGCTGGCGCCATCCAGGGTCAGCTCCAGCCGCCCGGCGCAAAGCCCGTCAGGAGTTCTCCTCGATCTTGATGAGGTATTCGCCGCCATTTCGCCGCACCGTCACTTCGAAGCCGGGCCAGTGCGAGGGAATGACCGGCTTGAGGAAAAGCCGGCCGCCGACAAAGCGCAGACCGAGTATGTATTCCACCGCCACGCGATACATCCAGGCGGCGGAGCCGGTGTACCAGGTCCAGCCACCGCGCCCGACATGCGGCGGCACCGAATAGACATCGGCGCAGGCGACATAGGGCTCCACCCGGTAGCGCTGCGGCTGGGCCCGATTGCGACATGATTGACCGGATTGAGCATGGCGAAGAGCTCGCCGGCCGGTCGCCATCGCCCAGCAGGGCGTAGGCGATGACCGCCCACATGACGCCATGGGTATATTGGCCGCCATTCTCGCGGATGCCGGCGGGATAGCCCTTGATGTAACCGGGATCGTGCGGCTGCCGACGAAAGGCGGGGTGAACAGCAGTCATCAGCCCGTCCTCCGGCCGCACCAGATATTTGTCCACCGCCTCCATGGCGCGCGCGGCCCGCTCCGGCGACGCGACGCCGGAAATCACCGCCCAGGACTGGGCGATGGGATCGATCCGGCACTCGCGGTTGGAGGCCGAACCCAGGGCGAAGCCGTCGTCGAAATAAGCCCGGCGATACCAGGCGCCGTCCCAGCCCGTTCTTCCAGCGCTTCGCGCAGCGCATCATGTCAACAGCCAGCGCGCCACCCGCGCGCGTCGTTGCGCCGCTCCGCATAGCGGAAGAAACGCGCCAGCGCCGCATGCAGGAACCAGCCCAGCCAGACGCTTTCGCCCTTGCCCTTTCGCCGACCCGGTTCATGCCGTCGTTCCAGTCGCCGGTCCCCATCAGGGGCAGGCCGTGGCGCCGACGGCGAGGCTGGCGTCCAGCGCCCGGGCGCAATGCTCATGA
>CAVXZR010000102.1:0-190414 GCA_963765965.1 uncultured Pseudomonadota bacterium | reverse complement strand
ACCCGACGGCGCTTGCGACCCTGAAGAAATCTCTGCGCGACGTCTGCATCGGAGAGTCCCTCCGCTTCCGACTTACGAACCAGCCGGTTCGCTATTTCATAGGCTTCAGCAATTGTTTGTCAAGAGGTTTATAAGCCGCCAGCCGATGCTGGCAATACGGCACCTCCTTATGGATGATTTAATCAACGCGCGGCGGCAGCCGCGGAGCCTTTGAAGAATGCGAGTAGGTCAGCGTTGATCTGGTCCGGGTTGGTAGACGGCATGCCATGTGGATAGCCCGGATACACCTTTAGCGTTGCTTTCTTCAGTATCTTCGCGGACATCCGTCCCGCTGCGGCGATCGGGACAATCTGATCGTCATCGCCATGCATCACCAGCACGGGGATATCGATCTTCTTCAGGTCCTCGGTGAAATCGGTCTCCGAGAACGCCTTGATGCAGTCATAATGGGCCTTCATCCCTCCCAACATGCCTTGCAGCCACCAGTGCTCCCGAATGCCTTCGGAGATCTTTGCGCCCGGCCGGTTGTATCCGTAGAACGGGAGCGTGAGTCCTTTAGAACTGCGACCGATCGCTGGCGACCCCCGCACGTAGGTCGTCGAATACCGCGATCGGAAGCCGCCAGGATTCTTGTCCGTCTTCAGCATGAGCGGCGGCACGGCGCCGATTAAAACCGCCTTGGCAACGCGTTGGTGCCGTGCCGGCCGAGATAGCGTGCGACTTCGCCTCCGCCGGTGGAATGGCCCACCATGATGGCGTCTTAAGTTCGAGCGCTTCGAATAGCGCCGCGAGGTCGTCCACGTAAGTGTCCATCTCGTTGCCGTCCCAGGTCTGGTGGAGCGGCCATGTCCCCGTCGGTCATGTGCAATCACACGATAGCCCGCTCCCGAAGAAGAGCATCTGTGCGTCCCAGGCATCCGCGCTGAGCTAGATCCTCGACATCACGTTCAGCGTGCCGGCGGGTGACTACGCCTTGCTCACGGATGTGCACATCGCGACGGAGTGCGTCCCCGCAGCCGCCACCGTCAGCCTTCTCGCCACCGGCCTTATCGGCCTCCTGGCCTACGCTTGGCGAAAGCGGAGATAGTCCTCGGGCGGAGACCGGAACCTGATTGGCAACGGACCAAAAATGAGCCACCCGAGCGGCGGGTGGCTCTTCTCGTTGGATCGCAACCCGTTCCCACCCCACTCCTTACCCACCGCCCCCACCGTCGAACGCAATCCCCGATGCGGACGCCATCCGCACGGCGGCTCGTAAAGCCGGTTCATCCGCTCGACGCAACGCAAAGAGGTTTGCTTGGCAACGCCGACACGCCGTCATGCCGAAAAGCGAGAGCCTCGGCTGATCGCGGCGTGGTGGCGCGGATATTGTCTTGTACGCTTCGGACGACCCTTATCGCTCACAACGTTCGGTCGCCGTCCGCGATAGTCCCGTTGTCCGAAGCGGACTGGCCTGCGCACTACATCCAAAAATTGAAAAATCTCCGGGGACGGTGCCGGGCGTCGCAGCACCACAATTCGCGAGCAGCCTTCGACAGCCGCGGTCCAGGGCTCCGACTGGCCACGAGGCCCGCGACCGCGCACTCCGCCAAGTCCCGCGGTGCGTCAGGCCGCCTTGCCAGAAGTGCCGGGAGCACCGGCCTCCGCCTGCCGCAACCTCGGGCAGTGTCCTACAATGCGTTGCTCGCGCGTTGGCCAGAATGCCCCCGGCGTTTTCTATTCCCGAAACCTGGCCGCGGTCCCAACGGCCGAAAAGGTAGTCACTGCGCAGAATGGCAGCTACGGAGCTGGTTGGGAACTGCCTGCCTCATAAGACCGCAGCCGAGCCGTCAGCTCGTTCGCCAGGACCATATTGTTCTCTTCGTTTCGCCAGCGTCAGGGCCTTCCGGTAGTGTTCGATCGCCTCATCGACTCGGCCACGTGCGGCGATAGCCATGCCAAGGTGTCTGTGGGCTTCGGCGTAGTCGGGCTTGATTTCGAGGCTTTTTGAAACTCCACCGTCGCATTGTCGATTTCGCCCCGGTTTGCCAAAACATACCGAGGTTGTTAACTGCCTCGGCAATGCTGGGATCAATCTCAATAGCTCTCCGTACGTGTTCGATCGCCTCTGCGGTTCGTCCGCACCCCGCCAAAGTGATGCCAAGGTTGTCGTGGGCGGCGACGTAGTCGAGCTGTATCCTCAGGGCCGTCTGGTATTGCTGGATCGCCTCTTCGGTTTGTCCACGGTTCTGCCAAGGCGGTACCAAGGCCGAAATGAACTTGTGGGTAGTCGGGCTTTATTGCCAGGGCCTTGGAATGCGTCATCGCTTCGTCAATCTTTCCACGCCCCCACAAAGCGAGGCCCAGGTTGTAATGGGCCAAGGCGTTTCGCGAAGTGCAAGCTCCAGCGTGGGTCCAAGAGCGTCTGGTTTTGTCGCGAATAACAGGTCTGACGCCAGCGGAGACAACCAGGATCACCAAGCCAACGTGACAGCGATGGCCGGGGGGGGGCGGGGCCTCCCCTTTCTGCGCTGCGGCCGTGCGACAGGCATCCGCTAGGGTCCACACGCAGCGCGATCGCCAAGCCCGATCTGCGGCAGGTAGGTGAACCGGTCGGCCCCGTTTCCGGTCCCGATTTGCAGCAGCCCGATCACCGGCACCATCATCCCCAGATACCAGAGCCAGCCGACCAGCAGGTAGGGACGCTTCGTCGCCAGCAACAACGGCCACCGCCGTGATTGCCGGCCAAAAGCAGGGACGATCCGACGACCTGCCAAGCGGCAGCAAGTCTCACGCCGGCGGATACATGTACCGCAATATCCACGGGACAGAAGAACTTGGCCGAGTAGAAGACGTAGGAAATCATTGCGTTGCCGATCCGCCAGGCCAGGGAATACTGTCTGGTTGACTTCCAACGGCCGGCTCCCTGGCCGCGGACGGTCAACAGGCAGAAAAGGCCGGCAATCGCCAGCATGGGGACCTTTTCCCAAATGACTGCCGAACAAGATGGGCGAGCGGGGAGCAGGGGAGAGGGCGAGTTGCGCGGAACGCGGATGCAGCTGAGTCTCCCCCTCTCCCGCAGCTCCGCCGCTCTCCCTCCTTTTCTCCGCAGCCGCCCCAGCGGCCAGTAGTCCAACAGCAGGAGCAGAAACGGCAGGGTGACCGCCATCGGCTTGGCCGCCAGGCCAGCGATGAAGCAAGCCAGCACGGCCAGATAGCGAGCCCAGCGAAAACGGTCGGCGCACGTAGCCGAGCGTAGGCCGCCAGAGCGTCAGCATGAAGAACAACCCGCTGAGCACGTCTTTCCGCTCGGTCACCCAAGCCACCGATTCGACGTGGAGCGGATGCACGGCGAAGACGGCCGCCACCACGCGCTCGGCCACAAGCGGCCCGTCATCCGCCAGAGAACCAACAGCAGCAGGACCGCCGAAGCGGCGTGCAACACGACGTTGGTCAAGTGGTGGACCGCGGCGCCGTGACCCAAGAGGTGCCAGACGAGCATGTGCGAGAGGCATGTCAGCGGGGCCCAACTTTCCAATGGCGCTCGGTAAACACCGCCAAGACGCTTTTGCAGGCTGAACTCGCCGGTTACCATCCGGTTTTCATATACGCCCCCGTCGTCGTCGTAGTTGACGAAATCGAACCCGGCCGTCTGACAAAATACCAGCCCCACGGCCAACAGCAACAGACCGCAAACGACCAGCAGGCGGATGCGCTCCGAAGCCCACAAACGGCTGCCCGGCGAGCGGGGATCTCGGGTGCCGTTGCGACCTCGCGGCCCCAGGTCGATCCGCCGGCCCTTCGGCCTCTTCACGGCGAGGACTACTCAGCAAGCAGTCCCTCCGGTCGGCGGTTGGAATGTCTTTGGCCCATTCCTTGCTCCCAAACCCGCTGTGCAAGCCCTCACCCCCAGCCTTTGGGATGCTGGTTAGGCATTCAATCATAACCCTGCCGGACAAGCAAGCAGCTAGACCGCGAACACTGGCGAAAAGCGTCAACGAACGTTCGTGCTTTTCGGCCGTCGAAAACGGCTGCGCTGACTCGCCATCCGTCAGCCCAAAATGCATGCCCATCGGCTGTTAAGTGTACGCAAATACCAATGTCCAGACATTCACCTGAACTTTCGCAGATTTCAAGCCGCTCAAGCGGCGAGATTTAGGTAGTTTTCCAGTGCTTCGAGTAATTGACGCAGGTCGGCCTTGGTGGCCGACTCGGGGTTAATTGTAGCTTCGAGGATCGCCGCGCGGAGAATGCGGAGCATATGAGCAAGCGACCATTCCGTGTCCCACTCGCCGAAACGCCGACGCGCCGCCTGCGCCGCAGGCAGTTTGCGACCCTCGGTGAAGTACCACAGACCGATCACGCTTTGCATCAACCACACCCAAGGCGACAACTTCTCCACGCTCTCCTGGCACCAGTGTTGCGGGGATTGAATCTTCATCACCTGCTTGCTCGATTTGAAGGCGACCTCGATCGACCATCTTCGGGAGAACGCCGCGATGATCCAGCCCAGGTCGGCATTCAGATCGGTGGTGAACAAATACTTGTCCTTGAACTTGCCCCGCGGATCGCGGACCAGCACCACCAGGATCGGCCGCAGTCCCAGCACCTCGGGCCAGACCGCCTGAAACGAAACCACCCGCAACTTGCGCGTCACGCCGTAGGCCGTGGCTTTGACCGTTTGCCAAACCCAAGGTCCCTGTCCGCTGCGGTTGCGGTCGGCCTTTTTCATGGCCTCCTTCGGATTGGGAAGACGCGGCCCCTTCTTCGCCTTCGGTCCGCGCTTGCTCTTGGATTGCTTCGGCGGCATGGGATCGTAAATGGCCGCATCGGCACGCATCACGCCGACGTAGGTCACTCGCGGATCGAGATCGCCGAGCAGATTTTTCGTCGAATAGGCCCCATCGCCGAGGAAAACCAGCTTTCGATCGGGAAACCATTCCAGGATGTCCCGGAGCATTTCCTTGGCCAACGTGGCTTCGCTCTTTTGGTTCTTGCCCGCCAGATGCAGCATGGCGTGGATCGGGAGACAGTATATCTTGGTGGTTCCTGGAATGCAGATCGCCAATCCCACCACCACCCAGTGGTTGCCGCTGGCGGTGGCCACCCGCTTGGCCGTCGAGGCCACCGCATCGCGGAACCAACCCAAGCCATAAACGTTTTTGCCTCGTTTGTGCAACAGCGTGTCGTCGACGACCAGATACAACAGGCCGCGCGGGTTGAGTCGGACAACCACGGCCACGGCGACTTGATGGGCCAAGTCTCGCACGATCCAAGCGGAACGGCTGAAGAAGTTGTAGAAGCGGTCGAAGGGATGCCGCTGTTGGCGAGAAACCGGCGTATCGGCCTGGATCGTTTGGAACACTCCGTACTCCGTTCGCTTGCTCAAACACATCACCCAACCGAGCAATACCTCGATGTGCGTCTGAAACGACGGCTGGGTGAACACGGGCAGCAGGCATTGCAGAACCGAGTCGAGAGAGGGTATGCTCGTAAACATGGATGGGGACCTCCTTGTCCTTTGCGTCTTGCCTTTACCACGCAAAGTTTACAAGGAACCCCGTCCTCTTTTTAATATCAAAATCCATCAGAAAATCTGCGAAAGTTCAGTTGCGGGACATCCCTCGATTGGCCGAAATCGGTTCCCATCAGAGCGATAGGGAGAAATCGCATAGGAACCAAATCGTGTGGGAGCGAGAAAGGCCGCGGGCGGTGATTGACTTTGTTGCGACAACGGTCGAGAATAACGTGCGTTCGAAAGGGCCGATTCTCCGGGGACGGAGGAATCGTCGATGCCAAGCATCAGGCGTGCGCGAACGGCGTTTACGCTGGTTGATCTGGTGGTGGCGCTCACCATCATTGCCGCGCTCATTGCCCTGCTGTTGCCCGCCGTGCAGGACGCCCGGGAGGCGGTCCGGCGAACGGCTTGCAGCAATAATCTGCCAGCGACGGAGGCAAATTTCTGCCCGGCCGCGACCCGCCGCCGCGGCGGGGGGGATTTTCGGCCGGCCGAACGTCGCCACCAGCTTTGCCGACATCACTGATGGCTTGTCCTGCACGATCATGATCGGGGAGCTACAGCGGCTGGCACGCCGCCCGGCCAACACCAGCCGCGGCTATGCCATGAGCCACGACGGCTGGGTCGTGGGCGATGTCGCGACCCTGTTCCGCGCTGGTCGGTTGCTCCAGCGATTACTACGGTTCCGGTAGCCAGTCGGGCGGGAGCTCGAACACCGCCACGAATTCGGGCGGCGGCTCCGGCTCGAACTCGGGCGGTGGCTCCGGGCTCGAATTCGGGCGGTTCGAGCTCCAGTTCGGGCTCGGGCGGCAGCGCCGCTGGACAAAGCACTGCGCAGGGCCTCTATGCCACGCCATCGTTGGCGGGAGAGCGGCCGCCGCGGCGAAAATGCCGGCCCACAAGTAGCAGACCGTCGCGTCGATCCAGCGGTGGCGCGTAGGCGGCTTCAACGCGTCGCCGCCCCAAGGCCGGGTCGAGGTTTTATCCGAGCGGCGAAGAGATGCGTTTCCGGAGGGCAACATTCTTGCCTGCCGAACATTGGCAGACCGCAACGTCCTCCGGAGCAGGCGCATCCATTGGCTGGCTGCCAATATTAGGTGCTCGCGGAGGGCCGAAGGAACAATCGCAAGAGAGCGACTGACGCCCCGGTTATCCGTATTGCCCACCAGCCCCAGATTTGGTGGATGGCACCTTTATTCTCCCTTTATTCATCCACCGTAACGGCGTATACATTGTAACTCTTCGGTGGCTTTTTGATGGCTTTTTAATGAGAAAATGCAGCGGAGCGAAGGACAAGTCTTGACTTTTTGCCGTTCATGGCCTACACTTGCTTCGCAAGTGTAGGCCATGAACGGCAACTAGCGTCTTGACATTTCGATGAGGATGCGATACACTTGCATAGCAAGTGTATCGCATCCTCATCGACACCGACTTTAGCCTAAGTCCGTGTCGATTTTCATTTTGATACTTGATGATCTTCCGATGCCCAGAACTTCTTCGCGACTGGCACGAAGCATTCCTGGCAAGGCTCACGAAACGTCTCTCGGTAGAGCCGTCTATTGCCATCAATCCGCGATGTCTCTCGGAACTCACTCTCCACACCGTCTTTGATGAGCTAGCAACTGATGGCTTTCGCCTTTGCTACGCCAAGGAACAGATCACGTCTTGGCTCCAACAAATTGGCCTTTTAGCGTTGATTCCTGTCGATTATGGTCGCGGAAAATCGCTCGCCCGGACCAGATTTTACTCGTTTGATGTAGCGAAGAACCCGTCTTCTCACGCCAGTCATTTGGAACTGCTTCAAGCGTATGCCCCAGAGGGTACGATCTGCTTCTTCACAGCAATTGGTTTCCACTCGCTTTCCACGCAGCCACCTGTCCACCATCATATTGCAATCCCAACGGAGACCTATGTCAGGTCTGCTGTTCCGAAAGTCGCGCGCAAAAGCATCCCCCCGTCATCGCACTCCCAGAAACCCTCTCGGTACGGCGCTATTCGGCTATGGCGGCTTACCCTACTACAAAACGTCGCGTGAAACACGACTTCTCCGTGGTTCTCAGCTACGTTACATTGCGCCGACAGCAATAATTCGCATCACGGATTTGGAGCAGACGCTACTGGATACTCTTCAGCGTCCCTTGCACTGCGGAGGCCCGGCAGTGGTCTTCGAGGCCTGGGACCAGGGCATAAAGAAGTTGCCCGAAGACCGCCTAGCCCACTATCTAGCCAGCATGCAGCACCGCCCCACAGCACAGAGATTGGGATACATGTTCACGAGTTTTGATTACAAGCCGGGCGACGAACTGACGGCTGTGTTGAATCAGTATCGATCGCAATTGGATGCGAAGGACCCCTCCGTTTATCAACAGCTTTTTCCCGGCATGAGGTACGACACCCTTCTGAGACCTTGGCTGTCTACGGACCGTGACAAATCATGTTGTCAGTCGAAGACAAGTGGAAGTCGGAAACGCTCGATGAAGTATTCAACGCTTTGGCTCTGTCGCCGGAACTGTCCGAAATGCTTGTGTATAAGGGCCCTAGGGTATTGCGGCTGCTGCTCAACGAGGTAACGCGAGCTTCTCTTGATATTGACGCGAGCTTCGCCAAAATTGCAGCAAACGCCTCCATAAATAGGGATCCTCGGCAGAATTCGTGGGTAAAAACGGGGTTAGTTGGCGGCGTTGACGTGCGTTTTTTCAGGCATAGCAGAGCAAATGAATGAGAGGGGGGAGGAAAGAAAAGGCCCTGGCGGCGGAAGCCGCCGGGGCCCACGGGTCATTCACCCGCCCTGGTCTGGTTATCCCTTGTCGGGTTGCTCGCCAGCAGAGCCCGGCTCCGTTTCGCCAGACAAGGGAATTATAGCAGGGAGAGAGCCAAGAAAAACAGGTGCATCCTGCGGGGATTCCGGTTAAAGATGGAGTTGGAAAACAAACCATCTCTCCGGGAGCCACCACAGGATGCAACTTAAGACTATCCTCAATCGGGTCGAACCTTTCAAGTCCTTCGTGTACGGAAAAGCAACATGGGTGGAGGGCAAACGCCGGCCGACGCTCGAAGTGGAGGTGATTGCCCGGAAGAACGGCCGGGCGATTTGCTCGGGCTGCGGCCGCCAACGGCCGGGTTACGACCGCCTTCCGCGACGGCGGTTCGAGTTCGTACCTCTTTGGGGGATTACCGTATACTTCGCGTACGCTCCGCGGCGGGTGAATTGCCCGGACTGCGGGGTGACGGCGGAGCGAGTGCCCTGGGCCAGAGGAAAGAGCCGTTTGACCACCAGCTACCGCTGGTTCCTGGCGCTGGGCCAAGCGTCTGTCCTGGCAAGAAGTGGCCTCGGTCTTCCACACCACCTGGCGAAATGTGTTCGAGTCGGTAAAACACGCGGTTTTTTGGGGTCTCCTGCATCAGGATCTCGACCACATCGAGGCCATCGGCGTCGATGAGATCCAGTGGCAGCGCGGGCACCACTACCTGACGGTGGTCTACGAGATCGAGGAGGGTATGAAGCGGCTGTTGTGGGTGGCCGAGGGACGGACCGAGCAGAGCCTGCGCGGTTTTTTCCAGTACCTCACGGCAGCGGGTCGGCGGTCGATCCGCTTTGTCTGTAGCGACATGTGTCAAGCCTACTTGAACGTCGTCGCCGAACAGGCGGGGCATGCGATCCATGTTTTGGACCGGTTCCACATCATGAAGAACATGAATGAGGCGATCGACAAGGTCCGGCGCGAAGAAGCGGCGCGCTTGAAGCGTGACGGCTACGAGGAGGTATTGAAGCATTCGCGGTGGTGTCTGTTGAAGCGACGGGAGAACCTGACTGACCAACAGACGGTGAAACTGGCCGAGTTGCTCAAGTACAACCTGCAAAGCGTCCGCAGCCACCTGCTGCGGGAGGACTTCCAGCAGTTTTGGGAATACGTCAGCCCGACATGGGCGGGGAAATTCCTGGACCAGTGGTGCACGCGCGCTATGCGGAGCAAGATCGAGCCGATGAAGGCGGTTGCTCGCAGCTTGCGGGAACATCGGCACTTGCTCCTCAACTGGTTCCTCGCTCGGGGAATGGTTTCGGCCGGTTCCGTCGAGGGGCTCAACAACAAAGCGAAAGTGACTACCAGAAAATCATACGGTTTTCGCGTCTACAAAGTCATCGAAATCGCCCTATATCACGCCCTTGGCAAGCTTCCCGAACCAAAATTCACCCACGAATTCTGTTGAGGAAGCTTATTTATTGACGGTTACGCATTAGGCCGGTCTGCAAGGGGTTTGCAATCGGCCCGAGACTTCGCTATAATCCCTTGGTGTGCTGGCGTTTGTGCGCGGCCTCGGCCCGCGAGTCAACCCGGGGAGCCGCGGTTTCGCGTACGCATCGCGACGGGCTCTACTAAGGGCAACGGCGATCTCGGGCGGAACGGACGAGGTGTGCGATGTCGGTAATTGTCTCTCTGGCGATTTTGCGCGGCCGCTGCACAAGGTGATGCCACGCCGACAGTGAAATCGGCCGATACTACGGCTGCGAAAAAGGCAGCGGTCCGGCTCTTTCGGGGCGGGAACTGGACAAGGCGGCCCACGCCGCCTGCGCCGCTGGGCCCACGCGGCGACCAAGGACCTGCAGCCGGCCGGGTGAGAATACCTGGCCCTCTACAAGGACTTGCAACGCGACACGGCCTTGGCCAAGTCGACCCGCAAAGAACTCCTGGCGCAACTCGCGCTTTCGGCTGGCGGCGGTGGCCAAGACGCTCCGCAAGCAACTCGCAGCCGACCGGGACGGCAACAAAAAACGCCAAGCAAGCCGCGACCGAAAAGGCGGAAAAGCCACGGCGCCCCAGGACGGCCAGCCCGGCTCGATTGATCCCGGAGAAAGGCGGCCCCTTGGCCCAGCAGGTCGGACCGCCGGGCGGCGGTGGCGGCATCGGCGGCGGCGGGGGCAAACGGCCCGGGGGCTGGCGCGATGCGGGCTGGGAATTGGTTCACCTGATCGAGAGTACGATCTCGCCCTCGACCTGGCGCGGAACGGCGGCCCGGGCCGACATCTCTTATTGGCGGCCCGGCATGGCCCTGGTTGTCGCCGCCCCCCAAGGCGTTCAGGAAGACGTGGCGGATTCGTGGGGCAGGTGCATTACGCTTTTTGTTGCGAAGCCCGTTCCGCCATTCTAGAGGCAACGAGCGAAGAATCTTGCGCCGAACGGGCCGCGTGCCCGCCCTTACATCTTGCGCTACGCCCAGAGTGACGGAGGTCCCGTGTACGCCGAAATCCTTGCCATCGGTGACGAGATCACCAGCGGGCAGACGCTGGACACGAACTCCCAATGGCTCAGCCAGCGGCTCGAGGAATTGGGCATCGCCGTGCTCTTCCATACGACCGTCGGCGACCAGTTGGCGGCATGTACCGAGGTTTTCCGCCAAGCAATCGAGCGGGCCGACCTGGTGGTGGCCACCGGCGGGCTGGGGCCGACGGCCGACGATCTGACGCGCGACGCCCTGGCGGCGGCCACCCAACGGCCGTTGCAGATCGATGCCGAGCGCATGGAGTACATCCGCCGGATGTTTGCCGTGCGGAACCGGCCGATGCCGCCGCAGAACGAGCGTCAGGCGCATGTTCCCGCCGGCAGCCGCGTGGTGCTCAATCCGCACGGCACGGCGCCGGGCATCGACCTGGAGGTGCCTCGCGTGGGCCGGCCGGCGTGCCGGGTGTTTCGTTTGCCCGGCGTGCCGGCCGAAATGGTCGAGATGTGGCAGGGATCGGTCGCTCCGGCTATCATTGCCATGCTCGGCCCGCAGCGGCAGATCATCTGCCGGCGGCGGATTCACTGCTTCGGGCCGGCGAGAGCCAAATCGAGTCGATGTTGCCCGACCTCATCCGCCGCGGCCGCTTGCCCGAGGTCGGCATTACGGCCAGCAGAGCCACGATCACGCTCGCGTCGCCGCCGCCGGGCGCACGCCGGCCGACTGCGAGACGCTCATGCGCCGATGCTAGCCACCATCCGCCAGTGCCTGGGGACACTCGTCTACGGCGAAGAGGAAGAACAATTGCAGGACGCGCGTCGTGCGGCTGCTGCGGCCAGCGCGGAAGACGCTGGCCACTGCCGAGGTCGGCACGGGCGGGCTACTGGCCGAGTGGCTCGCCGCCGCGGATGGGCGGGCGGGCGTTTTCCGGGGCGGGCTGGCGGAATATTTTATATACGACATTTGCTATAGAAACAGATCTATTTTTCGTCTACAAGTTAGTCTATGCCGCCGCAGTTTCGGCTACCGATTTCAAAATGGCGCACAGATTCCCGTGCATGTTGCCTTTAGTCAATACAAGAAACACCTAAAGCAATGTTCCAAAATGTTTACGCATAATATTCAGTTTGATATCGCATCTTATTTTAATAGTATCTATCATCATGACATTTGTCATTGGTTTACCTCAAACGAAGTTGTATCTGATGTAGATGGTCAAGCACTTAGCCAGTTTTTTAGAGAAATAAATTCAGGCAGAAGCGTTGATTTTCTTCCGCATGGAATATATCCATGCAAAATGATCGGGAATGAGTTTCTGAAATTTGTAGATTTATCTGGGATGTTGAAGTCTGCTGAAATTGTTAGATTTATGGACGACTTCACTTTGTTTGATAACGACCCAAGTGTCTTGAAGTTAGATTTTATACGTATTCAACAATTGCTCGGGCAGCTTGCCTTAAACGTTAACCCATCAAAAACCTATTATGATAATAAAGTTGGGGATGTTCAAGAGCAGCTTACCGATATTAGGCAATCTCTAACGGAGATCGTTACTGACTTCGAAGAAGTAGCCACAGCATCAGGAGTTGAATTGGTTGAGACAGAAGTGGAAATAGAGAGCACCCTAAGCCAAGAGCAAGTAGATGCTCAATGGCTCTGCTCAAAAACGATGCCCTTGAGGAATCAGATGCGGATTTAATTCTTGGCTTTTTGCGAGCCCATAGCGATAGACTACTGGAGCTAATGCCAATATTGCTTGAAAAGTTTCCAAATCTTATCAAGCATATACACTCTGTCTGCGCTGAGATATCCGACAAAGAATCTCTAATCAATGTTATTTTATGCTTTCTAAACTCCGAAACGCAATTTTTGGAATATCAGTTGTTCTGGCTGGGCGCAATCGTTGAAGACTACTTATTGGGTGTGGGGGCTTATGGTGAGTTATTAATTAGAATTTATGAGCTCACCTCAGATATGAAAATTGCCAGAGCTAAAATTCTTGAAATCCCCGAGCAGGGATTCGGATTTAAGCAACTACGGGACGAATTCCTAAAAACCGGCCAGTCGGATTGGTTGTCTTGGTCGTCGGCAATTGGTTCGCGGACATTAAAATCAGCGGAACGCAATTATGTGCTCGATTATTTTTCCAAGTCCTCACCTATGAATTACTTAGTTGCTTCTGGAATAAAAAAATTATGAAATTTGGTATCATTCCTATCAAAGTTAAATAGGCATTTTCGATTGATTTCATGAGGTTCGGTTTGGTAATACCCAGACTTGTCCGATTATTGTATGGATGGAGAATATCATCACTAAACTCTAATAAAATACAGCGTTTCACTTATTTTTATTTTTTCTCACTAAAATTGCACTTGTTACCTTGAAGGGTTGTCGCTACACGGAATAAAACGTACCAACAATGCAGCATTTTGTTCCTGCATAGCCGACAATTTACCAACCAATTCAGCTGCATGTTCACGGGCCCCTGCGGCTGATTGCATAGCCTGATCACGTTGTTCAGTTTGTTTAGCAAGTTCTTGTGCATTAGCACTACGTTGTTCTCGGTGAGACTCAACCAATGCCTCGAAAGTAGCTAGTGCTTTGGTCAGCTCGAACTTTGCGTCATCACGATCAGTAGTTATGGCTTCTGTTATTTTTTGCTGATCCGCCAATACAATTCGCGCCAGGTCTATTTCTTCATGAGCTCTATCCAATTCAGTACGAAGATCGGTAGCCCGGCGCTCAATCTCGCCAACCTGTGCTTCTGCACGTTCCGCTCGAATCAAAACCAGGGACAGTTCAGCCCGAACTCGGGCCAATTCATCAGAGGCCAGTTTCACGGCTTCCTGATGCGCAATCGCCGCATCAGCAGCCTGGGATTTTAATAGATCAAACTCGGCAGCTTGCGCTTCATAAGCATGGGCTAATTCCTGCCGCATTTCATCTAACTCGGCTCGCTCTGCATCCCATGCGGATTGAGCAGTCCGTAGACTTTCGTTCGCCAATTCCTGAGCTTGCGTCCACAGCGCAACCAACACCTGATGATTCGCGTGAACTACGGCATCCGGCACATGCACGGCAACTGGTGCCGCCTGAACGCTCTGAGCGCGTCGCCATTCACGCATGATAGCAGAAGCCGCATTCATGTCTACGCGTGCATATCGTCGTACCTGGTCAACGGTTGGGAAGCTTTGTTCAACCTGCTTGCTCGTACAAACCGTTTGCTGCCTGGATGATGCGTTCACGAACATCGGCGGGGATAATGGTAACTAATTGATTCATTTTGGTAACGTCCTAAAAAATCACATAATCAGAATAATAATCTGATTATTCTTATCTCATAGGAGTGAAAGAACGCCAGAATCGGCCTCTTTAAAATTTCCGGCCATTTGGCTATTGACGCGGAAATTTCACTTTAGCAGCATCAGCATTAATTTGATGGGTCGGTTGTAACTGGACGCGCGAATGGGCGACTTATGAGGCAAATGTTTATTAACGGAGAAAACAAAACTGGCGATACCTGCAAAACCTGCATGACTTCCTGTACGGAAATTAGCTCCATTACTTCGAACAAACTAATAATAACTTCTCTAGTCCGCGTAACACGCGTTATTAAATAAATTTGGCATGTCAAAGAACTGATTTGGACGTTGTAAGATGGTTTTTGACCTTCATTCAACGTCATTGACCTATCACTGCCCCTTCACTGACTGTCATTGACCATTCACTGAACGTCATTCACCCATCACACTCCTGCATGGACCATACAAACTTATATCAACATTTATTTTTAATCGAAAACTTCACTATTTATTCAATTTAACGGGTTGACAAAAAATAAAACACAAAATAGAATTTTTGCCACTTTAACCGTTGCAAGTTGCGGCTCACTTGTAGTGCCAGTTCAGCACTTAAAATAAGGAACCTGTTAAGCGCTCCGGCGTGATTATTTTTTACGGCTTGCCGTGTTGTTATTTTTCAAGGGCTATTCGCGCTTGCGTGGATTGATCCCATATTTAGTCTGAGACTTTGCTCGCTACATGCCTATCTTTAAGCTATTCTGGTATTCCACCAGTCTTCAACCCGCGTGCCTTGGTGCGCATTCAAAAAATATTCGCTAGAGCGTTAGTAAGCTGCGTCCGAACAGCGCTATTGGTATTGCATTTTATCCTTGAAATGCCGAATGTTTGCCGGAATCTGCTTCCACAAACAGGATACTGATTTTTTGCTTTTAAAAATCGGTTGTGCCAATTCTTAACTATCGAATACTCCCCCAACGTCCGCCTTTGGTCTAATCGAGAAACGTTTTTCAAGCTTCTCACAAAGAGACGTTTTATCTGAACCGCTACAGCCCTTTAGTACCGCCTGCTTCCGTTAAAGAACGCCGGGACAAAAAGGGTCTTTTATCTTCCCTGTACGGAAAAATCCCTTTGGAAACGGTAAGTACCTGCGTTGTATTGGAACGCTGGAACGATTGACACACACCGTCTAGAAAGGAATTCCAAATGATCTCGCTTGCGCGCGGCGAGTATTAAAACGCGCATTGATTCTTGTTCATCACACATATCTGCCGGGCGTATGGCCTGCGCAAATTCGCTCAACTATCGTGAGAATGTGTCCTGTGTGAAAAAGAGGGTTTGGGTGGGAGGCCCCTGCTCACGATAAAAAATAATTTTTGGACAACTCCCGCCCTATCTCAAATCGATTTCGCCGAGACCGCTTTGAGATAGGGCAAACAATACGCTGGAAACAGGAGGAATAATAATGGCAAAGGGCAAAACCTCATACAGCCGTAACTACAGCATCGGCAGCCGGGACATGGCGACTGCCGGTCAGATGGTGGTCGAGCAGCGCTTTCCCGGCGGATTTCAGTCCAAGCGCGATATTGGTCAACGCTGGGCCTATTTTTGCAAATGGGCTGAGCCGCAGGGCATCAAGCGCATGGAGAAAATCACCCAGGAATTGGTGATTGAATACGGCCAAGCGCTGCAGCAGGAATTGGATGCTGGCGATCGCAAATCGTCGTCTTCGCCAAAGAATTATGTCAGCGCAGTGAACACCGTGCTGCGGCTCGCCACCCAGGGCGAATGGAAAACAGTCAAGCCGGGGAAAGATTGCGGCATTCAAGCCAGGTCGTATATCCCGAAAGAAAGCAAAGCCATGAGCCTGGCAACCCACCAAACGGCACAGCGAGCGGTTGATGACAGAATTTCCAGCTTATTGGGTTTACAACGCGCATTCGGTTTGCGTTTTAAGGAAAGCTGTCTGCTTAATCCTAAACTTGCACTTAAAGAAGCACTCAAAGACGGACGCATAACACTTCGCGCCGGCACCAAAGGCGGAAAGCTTCGCCGCGTCCTCTGCAGACCCTGTGGCATTACTGCGCTTGAAAAAGCAATATCTGTCCAGGATGGAAGATCGCTTATTCCAAAAAACATGTCCTATGCAGATTTCCAAAAAGCCTGTTACGAACAAGCGCGACTCGCCGAGATCGGTTTTCATAGCGAACGCCATTTTTACGCCCAAGACCGCTATCGTGAAATAACCGGCGCCCCGTCGCCGGTAGACGCAGGCTGGTCTAGAAAAGAAAGAATTTCGCAATTAGCGATCTATCTGAATATTACCGAAGAGGAATCTCAAAAAATAGATGCCGAGGCCAGATTACAAATCTCGCTTGAATTAGGCCATAACCGCGTGGAGATAAGCAATGCGTACCTTGGCTAAACAAGCAGAGAAATTCTTTATGGAATATCAGCGCGGCGGCGGCAAACAAAATAGAAAAAAACAGGTTACCAGAATAATTGAATTTCTTGACTGGATAGAATCCACAGAGAAAGTGATATCGATGCACGGAATTGGAAAAAATCAGGTCATTGGCTTCTGGAAATCTCACAGAGATTTATCCGACCAAACTGCATACAAATATTGGCTTGGGCTTTGTAAGCTTTGGGAATGGCTGGGTAAACATGAAGAACCTCCCAAACCGTTTAAACAATTTGTTGAGTCAGAAATCAAGAAACCAGTTGAAAATCGGCTTATTCCTGAACTTTCAGTTGCGATTAAAACGGTTCGTGAAAAACGGGACTTATCCATTCATAAACTCGCGAACTTGACGGGTTGCGATCCTTGGTTAATTGAAGCAATCGAATCCGGAAAATTAGATTTTTCATTTATGGATATTGATCTTCTTTTAAAGACACTGGGCATTCAATTTACTTATAAAACAGAAACACAACATCATTAATCATATGGGGATATTAAAAATGATTAAAAAGCTTTTTGACTTTAAGGCGAGATCGAACAAAAACAAAATAGATAACACTTTAAATAAACCCATACCAATTAATAATGACGAGATATTTAAGTGGACATCAGAGCGCAATAAAACTATACAAGCTTGTCCAATAGAATTTATTATCAACCATGAGACAAATGCCGATTTAATTAAAGAAATAAAAATGGCAACTGGAATGGCAGGTTCGCACAATAAAGATAAAGCGGAAAGCATGCTGATGAGGCCAATCCAGCAGCTTGTTACTATGATACACTTATTACCGGCATCTGAATTCGAGCATTTCAATCATCCAGGCGGATTAATTACATTATGTCTGGAAGCTTCCTTACGATCTATCCATCGTGCAAATCGAAGAATATTAACCCGCATCACACCCGAAATCAGGCGAGAAAATGAGGACTTATGGACTTATGCTGCTTTTCTAAACGGGCTGTTTAGTGAGGCCATTACCACAATATCGAATTTAACTGTAATTGATGAAAATAACGTTACCAAATGGCAGCCAACAAAAGAACCATTAACCCAATGGCTTTACCGGAATAATCATAAGCAATACCGTATAAAATGGAAAAATAGGCCAGACTGCTGTTTGGCTTATACTCTAGCTGACGATATTATCGACGGCGAACAGTTGCAATTATTGCAAGCAGGCGTGGCGGAACCGGCAATTGCAAAAACTTTGAACAACGCGCTACACAACCCGGCCAATCTTAAAAACCCACTCACTAAAATCAATTCGCAAGTGGTTATAAGTCTTAAGGCCCGAAAGATGACAGATCATCATAATCAACCGCTAGCCGGCAGACATCTTGTATATTGGCTGACCTATGCCCTGGAAGCACTATTAAAAAGTATAATCTGGGCGGCTAAAGAAGAGTTCAGCCCTATCTGGGGTGGAGAAGATGGCGTTTTTCTGGTTTGGCCATTGGCCGCCAACAATATCAAGTCCACACTAAGAGAAATTGAATGCCCGTTCATACCGGAAATTCAGGAGAATCTGGCTGAAATCTTGCTGGACATCGGGATAATAGAAAGCAATGAGAAGAACGAGTATCTGTTCGACATAGCTATTCCTGTTGCCGATAGTCCTGAGAAAAAGTACCTTAAAGCGGTGAAGGCTACGCGTATTGTCAATTTGCTTTTTGCTGGGCGGTATAAACCACTGCAAGGGAATCTACAATGCTAACGATGAGTAAGCTATTTTGCAAATGTCGTCGCTAAAAGTTGGATAGGCCGATTAACTCGGAAAGTTATTAGTAGTACCACTGGTGTCGGGTTAAAGGGGTTTTTCTCTAATCATGAGGGTGTAAATAATTTTGTTGGCGGACACCAAAAGCTTAATAAAGAGAATGAGGCTCTAAAACGGCGTCTTTCGTGCCCACAGGCAGCTCAAAAAGCACATACTATAGGGGATCGTCGAAAAAACTCACAGTTACGGTCATGCTAGACAAAACGCCAAGCGTAAGCGTATTCACGCCTCCAAGCTTAAAAGCCTTTCAAGCCATTGAGGTCAATATCTTTAGAGATTTTCTGCATAATACATATGATGAATTGCTCTCGCTATCTAATACGGTAAAACTTTGGGACTGCATACCAAAATATTCGCTGTCTCAAGTCGAACAAAACCGCATGCGGTCAAAAGATGGCCAACTGCCGGTATATCGTAAAGAATTCAGATTCATGGACTGCGATTACTGCATTTTGATGACGCCGGCGTTTTTAAGCATCGAGGATGGACGCGCTTATTTTCCCAGCGCAAACGAAGAACTCGTCGAAGATGCTCTTAGGAAAATGGCGACCCTGCAAAATCAATGCTTTTTTGACAAAGACAAAGCTAACTGCGGAATCACTTTCACCCTCCACCAATTGCGGACAGAGCTTAAAAGACAAGGGCATTCCCGTTCATACCAGGAAGTTGTCAAATCGCTGCTTATTCTGGCCAGGTCCGATATTGAAATTTACGCCAAAAACTCGGGTGGTCAGGGCTTTTCAATCGAAAAATTTATACGCATTTCCAGTTTTTCGAGTAATACGGAACTCGATAACTCTGAGTCTAGGTGGGTAGCGTTCTTTCATCCCCTCGTTTACAAAGCGATGAACGATATCGAATACCGGCAATTCAATTACCAGCAAATGATGCAGCTAAAAACTCATTTAGCGCGTTGGCTCTATAAACGACTAGCGTACTACTACAACAATGCGGCGCACACCGTGCCAATCAAGTTATCGTTCGCACATATACGCGAAGAAAGCGGGATGCTGCAGCGATCACGCATCAACGATGCCATCAAAGAATTGGAGGCGGTTTTTGAAGTTTTCATGACTATCAAGGTTTTCAATTCCTTTAAACGTATCAAGGATATTAGAGGGGAGCGGAATAAAGTGATCGACATCATTTATGAGGCGCATCCACACAGCGATTTCATCAAAAGTGTCAAGGCAGCCAACAAAAGGCAATCTGATGGTCGGGAAAAACGCCAACAAAAGCGGTAGGTTTAGCCCGTCAGTTACGGTAGGAATAACTCGCAACTATCGGTAGGTATGACCCGCAGCAACAAAATTTGTGGCTTTTTCTTTGAATTTACCGCTTAAAAACGGTAGATATAATCCGCAGGTTGGTAATTTGGCAGTAGGTTTAACCCGCAACTCACCCAAAAAGCGGTAGGTTTAATCCGCAGGTGGCGAAAATTTCGGTAGGTATAAGCCGCAACTGAATTGGCAAAGTAGGTATAGCCCGCAGCAGTCGGTAGGTATGATCCGCATATGGCTCTTTAAATCATTGAAAAGCTAATAAGAAATTCGCCTTTCCTTCTTATCCTTTCTTTAATCCTTTTATTCCGTGTCTAATTGGAATTTCTTGTTATTTATCATAACTTTTTAAACGCCTTGCCAGTTGACCATGCCGATAGGCATTGATAGACTGGTTTCGACTTCTTGGTTTAATATTGACAGAACGTCGCTCTGCCCAGCCCTCCCAATTTAACGCCAGCAGTATTGGAGCAATACCGCCATGGATTACAAAGTAGTATTTGACGTAGCATCTGCTGGTTACAAAAGTTGGGACTTTCCGGCTCACGGTCTTATTCTTGTTGGAGTTGGTGTAATACTGATCTCTTTTAGAAAAAGATTACCTGGTTGGTGGGGAAAGCATCCGCGTGTAAGCAACGTTTTTACATTTTTCTACTTCGGATTTGCGGTCTTTTGGACTTTGATATCGTTTTTTTCAACCTACCACAACTATACATCTCTCGCAGAAGCAGAAAAGGCCAATAGTGTTTCTGTTGTCGAGGGGGTTGTAACTAACTTTAAGCCAATGCCTGTAACTGGGCACGCTATGGAAAAATTTTGCGTTTCAGGAGCATGCTTTGAATATTCGGATTACGTAATTACTGGTGGTTTCAATAACACGAGTTCACACGGTGGCCCCATACGAGAGGGATTGCCAGTTCGAGTCACATATGTGCGCAATGCCATTATTAAGCTAGAGGTTGTCAAGTGAATACATCTAACTCTGCGAGCGCGGAACTGCCCATAAGCTAGTTGTTTCTCAGTTTTACGCTGATTGCTGATCAGGAGGTTTAAGCTGACATTAATTTTAGCGCATAGGGAGGCATGGAACACTGAAGTCAATGTGATAATGCTCATCATGCCTAACCCAAGGTTTTTTCGTAGAAAAAGCCATTACTTCACTCAAGCCTTTGGCTTCTGGAACCTTAAATAGTTGTTTCTGTAGCTCATTGTCAAAGATAACACGCCAGATTTTTACGCCATTTTTATCTGCCGAAGCTTTCAAAGCCCTAAGATGCAAAGCCATTGCGCCATAATCAATTTTTAAACCTTTGTATTCGCCTGCACCAACAAACTCGATGTCATAGCCAAATTTGTTTAAAATAGAAGTTGGCAGCTTCACGGAAATGCCTTCACTATCTACGACAGGAACAAAGAAGTCCACAGACAGCCCGTTTTGATGCGTTTTATGAGGTCTAAACTTGCCGCCTTCTTTATAACCAGACTCCCCATAGACATAAATCTTTGATGGCGCCTGAGTTTCAAGCATTGCATAAGCATCTATAACAACCTTATAGATCATGCTATGCACATAATTTCTACCTATCATTACACCAATATCGCTGTATGCAGAATAGTTCTTTCCACTAGCGGGCAGTTGCCAACCGTTTTCAAGACTTCCATTATCCTGACTTCCGAAGCAAATACTTTCTTCAGTCGCATTGGCCACCACAGAAAATAGCAATAGCGCTAGAAGACCTGATCGATACATGCTTTTTATTATGAACAAATGATTGGATTATTTTTTTATATCATGCGCGATTGATTCAGCATAGGCAATAGACCGCCCGGTTTCTAGCAATAATCAGGTGAACATGAAACGGGGTGGCCCAGAATTCGCTACGCTTAAAAACCGACTCTCTCATTACTTGCCAATTGCCAGCGTTGGCAATCATTTGGCTTCCATGTCAGCAAAAGAAGTAATTTTCCGCATCCTTTCAATTAGCATTTTTATTTTCAATACCGGAAAATTATTCAAAATTCCTGGCTTGTATGCGCTTGCATTTTGAAAAAGTTATTAAATAATGATTTTTAGCAATAGGACATCTGCGGATGTCAAACACTATGGTTATTCTACATGGCACGTATCGTAACGCACGAAGAACTTAAAGCCGCAACCGGCTATGACAATAACGCATCCCTTGAAAAATGTTTGCGCAGTCAAAAAGTTCCAGTGTTATACGGTAAGGATGGTCATGTTTTTACAACCATGGATGCTATTAATAACGCCCTTGGCTTAAACGCCAATGATCAGAACCAAGAAAAAATAGAGTTTATTAGATGAAAAAACGTGGCCGTACACGATCTAGTGACAATTTTCCCTCCCATATCAAGGATCCTTCCAAGCTTCCTTCGCACACCTGGTTTAATAAATCCGGTGCCGGCAAATGGATGCTGGATTTCTATGACGCTGCCGCCGGCAAATGGCGATCAAAGCGTATTGCCGGGCCATTGGCAACCATGTCGGAAATTTGGCAAGCATTCGATGCACAAGAGGCAAAATCCGAAACAACCTTCAAAAGCCTGTCTCTCGATTTTCAAAATTCCTTAGCCTGGCGAGATTTAGCGCGTTCGACACAGGATGATTATCTGGGTTGTCACGAAAAGATCATTAACTGCAAGACCGCCTCCGGATCTTTCGGCGATCAACCAGTATCGAAATGGTCTGTTGGCACGGTTCGCAGTTATCGGGATTTTAGAGCCGAAGAATCCAGAAGCCGGGCAAACAAGGAACTGTCCTATATCAAGCGAGTTTTCTCATGGGCATACGAATATGAAAAAGTTAAGGATAATCCGGCGAAGGGCATCAAAAAATTAACTGTCGCTGCGCGTAAACATTATGCTGAGGATGATGATTACAATTTCTTGCTACAGGTTGCCAAGGATTCAAATTACTGGTACATGCCTATTGCAATGGAAATTGCCTATCTCTGCCGGATGCGGCTTGCTGAGGTGGTTGATTTGACAGATGCCGATGAACGGCCGGAAGGCCTGTATATCCGTCGAAGAAAAGGGTCTAAAGACAATATAACCGAATGGAGTCCACGTCTTGAAAATGCCTGGAAAGCAGCCAAGGATATGCGCAGTAAAATCCTAGCGGAAAAGCGTATACCGCCCAGAATAAAACCCGAAGAACGGCCGATTTTTATTAGCGAAAGAACAGGGGATCGCTTGGTTGTGTCGTCATTAAAAACCGCAAAGGCGCGAATCGATCAACAAGCGATCAAAAAAGCCAATGAAGTAGGAATAGAGTTTAATCACTTCACTTTCCATGATTTGAAACGAAAAGGCGTAACGGATACGACTGGAAATAAGCAAGAAGCTAGCGGACATCGTAATGCCAGCATGCTGAATATTTATGATGTTAAACCAAGTTTAGTGAGACCTGCCGGTGAATGATTTCCCACCAGATTTCCCACCAGCTAGAGGGGAAAGCGCTTTAAATGCACTATAAGTTATTGATTTTGGTGGGGTGAACGATGGGGCTCGAACCCACGACAACCGGAATCACAATCCGGGACTCTACCAACTGAGCTACGCTCACCATATTGAATTTTTTAGGGAATGGCACGCTTGGCAGGATTCGAACCTGCGACCCTCGGCTTAGAAGGCCGATGCTCTATCCTACTGAGCTACAAGCGCAAATCTTGGTCGGGGTAGAGAGATTCGAACTCCCGACATTCTGCTCCCAAAGCAGACGCGCTACCAGACTGCGCTATACCCCGAATTGATCTTCGTTTAGTTCAGAGAAACTGAAGCTCCCCGTGAAGATTTTGTATATTACAGGTTTTTCTTGTTTTCGTCAAACTTTTTTAATTTTTCAACGTTTTTAAAAGATGAAGCCTGGGTAGGATGTGCGCGCATGGTTAGCGATTGATGCGCTTCACGTTGTTCAGCACATCCTACAGGATTTGTTTGCCAATGCTTTGAGGACAATTCTCTTACAACCTGCTTTTCACCATTTGATAAATTGCTTCCGCTTCTGCATCGGCACCGGCGATTAACTCTTGCAATTCTGACAGTCTGGCATCGGCGAAGTCGCGGTCTTTGAGGCTGGAGGCGTTGACTTGCACGTTTAATACTGCGCATTTAAGCCCTGCATAGCCGGCCATCGTTGCCGCACCGGCATCGGTTATCAAGCCCGGATTACCTTTTTCGGCGGCTATGCGGCTTAGTTTTATGGCTTTGACACAGGCTTTAACGCATTCCAAAGGCACTACAGTCGCTTCCTTTAATACGGCCTGAATTTGCGCAGTTCTTTGCTGCTTTTCTGCATCGGTATTTTTCGGCAGGCCGTAACAATTCATCAATGCGTTAAACACGTCAATATCGGCCTTGATCATGGCGGTTAAACTCACGCGTAACGCTTCCGATTCCGCCAACAGCGATTGCATTTCGGCTTCCACTTCGGCGAATTTGGGTTTGCCTATGGTCAGATTGCAAACCATGCTGATTAACGCTGCCGACTGCGCACCCATTAAGGCGGCGGCACTACCGCCGCCTGGCGTGGGTTGGTTGCTGGCCAGTTCGTCTAGAAAATACTGGACTGATTTGTCTTTAATTTCACTCATTCAATGTTCCTTCAATAGTCCTTAATTTTCGCGTCGCCAACTGGTTTTGCCGCCGGCTATATCTTCTAACAAGATGCCTTGAGCTTTTAACCGGTCGCGAATATTGTCTGCTTCCGCCCAGTCTTTATTGGTTTTGGCTATTTTTCTGGTTTCGATCATTTCCTCGATTTGCTGCTCGGTTATACCGCTACTGCCGGTGCCGCCTTGCAAAAAGCTATCGGGGTCGTCCTGTAGCAGGCCCAATACCGCAGCCAGTTGTTTCAGGCCGGCAGCCAATAGGGCTTTGTCTTGGGCTTTATTTAATTCTCGGGCCAGATCGAATAAAACCGCCAGGGCCACCGGCGTATTGAAGTCATCGTCCATGGCCTGCTGAAAACGCTGCCGATATTCGCTATCGATAGGCTGATCGATAATTTCAACGCCTCTTAAGGCCGTATATAAACGCGTTAATGCGGTTCCGGCATCGTCGAGTTGCTCGTCGGAATAATTCAACGGACTGCGATAATGGCTGGAAAGAATAAAAAACCGGATGATTTCCGGGCGGTATTCCTTGAGTACTTCGCGAACCGTGAAAAAATTGCCCAGCGATTTCGACATTTTTTCTTCGTTGACCCGAACAAAACCGTTGTGCATCCAGTAATTGACAAAAGGCTCGCCGGTTGCACCTTCCGATTGGGCTATTTCGTTTTCGTGATGCGGAAATTGCAGGTCCATACCGCCGCCATGAATGTCGAAATGATTGCCCAGGCAGCAGGTGGACATGGCGGAGCATTCGATATGCCAACCGGGACGGCCTTGTCCCCAAGGCGAATCCCAATACGGTTCGCCGGGTTTTGCCATTTTCCATAGCACAAAGTCCAACGGGTCGCGCTTGGCGGTATCGACATCGACACGTTCACCGGCTTGTAGGTCTTCGATGTTTTTTCCGGACAGTTTGCCGTAACCCTGAAAACGGTTCACCGCATAAAATACATCGCCGTTGCTGCCGATATAGGCAAAACTTTTGTCTATCAGACTGGCAATCATTTTAATAATATCGGCAATGGATTGCGTGGCGCGCGGCTCCAGATCCGGGGCTAATACCGATAAAGCCCGTTCGTCTTCGTGCATAGCCCGGATAAAACGTTCGGTTAGCGCATTAAATTCTTCCTGATTGTCGTTGGCGCGTTGAATAATTTTGTCGTCTATATCGGTTATATTGCGCACATAGGTGAGCTGATAACCGGAATGGCGCAAATAGCGCGCTACGGTGTCGAAAACCACCATCACTCTGGCATGGCCGATATGACAATAGTCGTAGACAGTCATGCCGCAGACATACATACCGACTTTGCCGGCCTGTTTGGGGATAAATTCTTGCTTGCTTCGTGTCAGGGTGTTATAGATTTTTAGCATGGTGATGATGGTTAATTACGGCAAAACATCTGGCAATCTATCAAGATTCCGGCTTCTCTTTCAAGATAAAAACACATAGAATTCTCAGCTCGCAGTGATTTTAAGGAGCTATCGTGCGCATTACCTTCGTTTTTCTGATCCTGTTTTTATCTACAACCCTTTCATTTGCAAAAGAAATAAATATGTCCGACACTCATCACAAAGTTAAACTGACCACTTCATTGGGCAACATCGTCATTCAGTTGGAAGACGAAAAAGCGCCTGTTTCCAGCGCTAATTTTCTCGCCTATGTTAAAAAAGGCTTCTACGACGGTACTATTTTTCACCGTGTGATCCCCGGCTTTATGGCACAAGGCGGCGGCTTCGATACCGGTTTTAATCAGAAAACTACCGATGCACCTATTAAAAACGAGGCCGATAACGGCCTGAAAAACAAGCGTGGCACACTTGCGATGGCGCGCACCAGCGATCCGAATTCGGCCACTGCGCAATTTTTCATCAATTATAAAGACAATGCATTTTTAGATTACACAAGCGCTACAAACAGCGGCTGGGGCTATGCGGTGTTCGGGGAAGTAGTCGAAGGCATGGATGTGGCCGATAGCATGGCAAACCAGGCAACCGGCAATCGTGGCGGACATCAGGATGTACCTAAAACCGATATCGTCATCGAAAAAGCCGAAATCGCCGAATAATCGTTTACTAGCCGCCCTTTTAGGGGCGGCGTCTTCCCAGAAATGATATTGAAACACGAGATTATCTTCATTTCCGATCTGCATCTCTCGCTGGAAAAAACCGAGATTACTCGCCGCTTCCTGCATTTTTTACGGGAACGCGCTGTTTCAGCTAAAGCTTTATATATTCTTGGCGATTTGTTCGATGCCTGGATAGGAGATGACGATAACACGCCGCCAAACAAAATCATTAAACAAGCATTCAAGCGACTGGCTGACTCCGGCACTGAGATTTTTCTGCTGCAAGGTAATCGCGATTTTCTGTTGGGTCAGGCTTTTTGTCAGGAAACCGGCATTACGCTACTTGACGAATTTGCGCTGATCGATTTGAACGGCGATCCTATCTTGCTCACGCACGGCGATTTGCTGTGTAGCGACGACCTGCCTTATCAGGCTTTTCGCCTCAAATCCCATAGCGTCGAATGGCAACGGAATGTACTGTCTAAACCGTTATTGCTGCGCTTGCTGGCTGCTCGCTGGTATCGTTTCCGCAGTTATTTTCACAAGCGGAACAAGACTCAGGAGATTATGGATGTCAACCAGCAAACCGTGATTGAAGTCATGCAAAAGCATGCTTGCTACACATTGATACACGGTCATACCCATCGTCCGGCCCGCCATCAGTTTAAAATCGGTAAGCAAGCGACAAACCGTTTTGTATTGGCCGACTGGAAAAAGGAGGGCGCCGAATTATTGTGCTGGCGTCGCGGCGACTGGCATATCGAAAAAATTTAGTTAGACGCTGTTTTGGCAACAGGACCATCAACCCGACTTTTTTCCAAGCAATTGCCGGAATTCATTAGGCCGAAAAAGACTGGAAGCCGTAAAAAAACCGGTAGCATTGGGAGGAGGATTTGGGCTCACGGAGAAAGTGAACATAACAGTTCTTAAAATGCCCATAACCAACACTACCGGATGAGTTTACTATCTCCGATTCTATGATCAAACTAAAACCAAGAAGTTCACTCGGAAATTAAATCGCACTTTAAAATTCATACTCCGATTTGACATTGATTTTTTTGGGATTATGGTCAACCTGTAAACGCTGAATACAACCTGATTGGCACTGATAAAACGGGTTTCCTTACGTTCAATAGACATTGACGGCGCCTATTCAAACATTAGCTACGAGTTTGGTGCCGGGGTGATTAGTCAGAAATTTAGGATAGTCATGCTAACGGCGATAGCTGAGAACCATGTATTAGCAACACCCTCTGACAAATCACCCGGGTACCAAAATATGAGCGCATGATGTCTATTTCCTTTTCCATATTTATCGTGTTTTTGTGCAGATAAAATCGTGCGCGTACAATAGTTAATTGGACTACCTAAACCGAAAGAATCCCGATGACTACTCAACCCGACACCGAACAAGACTGGCGCGAAAAACTAACTGCCGACCAATACCATGTCTGCCGCGAAAAAGGCACCGAACCGCCTTTTACCGGCAAATATACCGATTGCGACGCCGAAGGCATTTATCATTGCGTTTGCTGCGGGCATCCGCTGTTTTCGTCCGAAAATAAATTCCATTCGGGTTGCGGCTGGCCGAGCTTCTGGAAACCTCTCAGTGACGACAGCCTTAAACAACACGAAGATACCAGCCATGGTATGCAGCGCATCGAAGTCACCTGCCGGCATTGCGATGCGCATTTGGGTCATGTTTTCCCGGACGGTCCGCCGCCAACCGGTTTACGTTATTGCATTAATTCCGTCGCTATAGACCTGAAACAGACATCATGACCGCCCACAGACAAGCGCAGGATTTACTGGACTTTATCGATGCCAGCCCCAGCCCGTGGCATGCTGTCGCCTGCATTGAACAGCGATTACAAGCCTTTCGGTTTCAACGCCTACCGGAAAACAGCGCTTGGCAGTTGAGTACGGGTGGCCGCTATTATGTGCTAAGAGATGATTCGTCAATTGTGCTGTTTGTGGTTGGACAAAAACCATTAGCAGAAACCGGTTTTAAAATTCTTGGTGCGCATACCGACTCGCCCGGTTTGCGGGTAAAGCCTAATCCGTTGCTGAACAGCGATAAATATCTACGGCTGGCCGTAGAAGTTTACGGCGGACCGATTCTGGCTACTTTTACCGATCGGGATTTAAGTCTGGCCGGACGCATTGCCTTTCAAAACGACGCGGGTGGCGTCAGTAGCTGCTTACTGGATTTTCAGGCACCGGTTCTGCGTTTACCGAATTTGGCCATTCATATGAACCGCGCTGTCAACGAAGAAGGCTTAAAGCTCAACAAGCAAACTGAACTGGCTGCGATATTTTCAACTTACCTGCAGCAACAATTGCCGGATGATTATTTTCAAAGTTTGCTTGCTCAGACCTCCGGTATTGCTGCCGAACAAATTTTGAGCTGGGAACTTAATCTCTACGATACCCAAAAAGGGGTATTTTGGGGTGAAGAACAGGCGTTTATTGCCAATAGCCAACTGGATAATTTGGCATCCTGCCATGCCGGATTAACGGCGATTTTACACGAATCGACCTTAAACAGTGACGCGACACTGGTCTGTGCCTTCTTCGATCATGAAGAAATAGGAAGTGAGAGTTGTAAAGGCGCGGCTGGAAGCTTGCTGCCGGACATTCTGCAACGCATTTCCGATGCAACGGAATTCAGCCGGGAAGCTTATTTTAGAGCCTTAGCCAATAGCTTTATGGTCAGTGCCGACATGGCGCATGCGTATCAACCCAACTATCCAGCGGCTTACGAATCGAATCATAAAATTATCGTCAATCAAGGCCCGGTGATCAAAACCAATGTCAATCACCGCTACGCCTCGGAAAGCCTGTCCGCTGCGCGTTTTATCGGCTACTGCAGGCAAGCCGGTGTGCCCTGTCAAAAATACGCCCACCGCGGCGACCTGCCCTGCGGCAGCACTATCGGCCCAATTGCCTCGGCCAAGCTCGGCATACGCACTGTCGATGTCGGCAACCCGATGTGGGCGATGCATAGCATCAGAGAAAGCGCCGGGGTACAGGATCATGATTTTATGATCCGGGCGCTTAATTGTTTTTTCAGGGATTAGAGGCAAAAATTCGCCGGGTTAAACGTCGGTGACATCCTAGCTTGCTCACCTAGATAGAATTCATTTTCGACCATCTTGAAAGGGGATAGCCCCTAAGAAGAAACTGGTTCCCGAACGATATTTGGGAACCAGTAAAATTTGCCGAATTTAGTTGCTAAACGTCAAACCATCCGTCGCCACATTAACCTTTATCACATCCCCAGGCATAAACCGACCGGAGAGAATTTCATTAGCCAGCGGGTTTTCAAGCTGACGTTGTATCGCCCGTTTTAAAGGCCGTGCGCCGTAAACCGGGTCATAACCGGCCTCGGCAAGTAAATCCAAAGCAGCTTCACTGACGTCAAAGCCGATATCGCGTTCCTGTAAACGACGCCTGAGCAGATCGATTTGTACTTTGCAAATCGCGCGGATTTGACTTTGACCGAGCGGATGAAATACCACCGCTTCGTCGATGCGGTTGATAAATTCCGGCCGGAAATGCTGGCCTACGATGTCCATGACTGCGTCTTTCATGGCCGTATAGTTGGCTTCACCCGCCAATTCCTGAATCACATCGGAACCGAGATTGGAAGTCATCACAATCACGCAGTTTTTAAAATCGACAGTTCGGCCCTGACCGTCTGTCAGGCGGCCATCGTCAAGCACCTGCAACAAGACATTAAAGACGTCGGCATGGGCTTTTTCGATTTCGTCGAGCAAGATCACCGAATAAGGCTTGCGCCGCACGGCTTCCGTTAAATAGCCGCCTTCCTCATAGCCCACATAGCCGGGAGGCGCGCCTATCAAACGAGCTACGGAATGTTTCTCCATAAACTCGGACATATCGATACGCACCATCGCTTCTTCGGTGTCGAACATGAATTCCGCCAGCGCCTTGCATAGTTCAGTTTTACCGACGCCGGTCGGTCCCAGAAACAGGAACGAGCCGTTGGGGCGGTTAGGGTCCGACAAACCGGCTCGGGAACGGCGGATAGCGTTGCTGACGGCCTTTAACGCCTCCGTCTGGCCTATCACCCGCTTGCCGAGTTCTTCTTCCATACGCATCAGCTTATCCCGCTCGCCTTCCATCATTTTCGAAACCGGAATACCGGTCCATTTTGAAACGACTTCGGCAATTTCCTCTTCGGTGACTTTGCTGCGTAACAGTCTGGTATCCTGCATTTCCGCTTGCGATGCTAGATCGAGTTCTTTTACAAGCTTTGGAATTTCGCCGTATTGCAACTCGGACATGCGGGTGTAATCCTGGTTACGTCGGGCAGTTTCCAGTTCCTGACGTGCTTGCTCCAATTTTTCTTTAATGCTGGAGGTGCCTTGCAGCGCGGCTTTTTCGGCTTTCCAGATTTCATCCAGATCGGAATATTCTTTTTCCAGATCGGCAATTTCTTCCTTTAAGGTTTCCAGGCGTTTTTTCGAAGCGGCGTCATTTTCGTTTTTCATAGCCTCGCGCTCGATTTTTAATTGAATTAAGCGGCGATCAAGTTTATCCATGGCTTCCGGCTTGGAATCCATTTCCATGCGTATGCGGCTGGCTGCTTCGTCGATCAGATCGATAGCCTTATCAGGTAGTTGCCGATCGGCGATGTAACGGTACGATAAAGTCGCGGCGGCAACGATGGCGGGATCGGTAATGTCTACGCTATGATGGATCTCATAACGTTCTTTTAGGCCGCGTAAAATCGCCACAGTGTCTTCCACAGTAGGTTCTTCCACCAGCACCTTCTGGAAGCGGCGTTCCAAAGCCGCGTCTTTTTCGATATATTTCCGGTATTCATCCAATGTCGTCGCCCCGACGCAATGCAATTCGCCGCGCGCTAACGCCGGTTTCAGCATATTGCCTGCATCCATAGCGCCTTCTGCTTTGCCGGCGCCGACCATGGTATGCAGTTCATCGATAAACAGAATGACCTGGCCTTCCTGCTTGGCTAGGTCATTCAAAACGCCTTTCAGACGTTCTTCGAATTCGCCCCGGAATTTAGCGCCGGCGATCAGGGCAGCCATGTCCAAAGCCAATAACTGCTTGCCTTTAATGCCTTCCGGCACTTCTCCGTTAACGATGCGTTGCGCCAGCCCTTCGACAATGGCGGTTTTACCGACGCCCGGTTCACCGATCAGCACAGGATTATTTTTAGTACGGCGCTGTAACACCTGTATGGTGCGGCGGATTTCATCATCACGGCCTATAACCGGATCAAGCTTGCCCTGTTCGGCCCGCTCGGTCAGATTAATAGTAAATTTTTTTAGCGCTTGACGCTGATCTTCAGCGTTCGCATCATTAACATTCTGACCGCCGCGCATGTTTTCGATGGCTTTTTCAATGGCTTGCTGGGTAACGCCGGCCCGCTTCAGAATACCTTGCAAAGTAGATTTGCTTTCCAGTGCCGCCAATAAAAACAGTTCGCTGGAAATGAAGGCATCCTTGCGCTTTTGCGCCAGCTTGTCTGTCAAATTCAGCATTCGCGATAGTTCGTTGGAAATCTGCACATCGCCGCCCGAACCGGTTACGGTTGCCAGCCGATCGATTTCCGCAAGCAAATCCTTGCGTAAACTATTGATCTGGATGCCGGTTTGTATCAGTAAAGGGCGGATGCTGCCGCCTTCCTGATCGATTAGCGCCAACATGACATGCAGGGGCTCGATAAATTGATGGTCTTTTCCCAAGGCCATGCTTTGTGCATCGCCAAGCGCTAATTGAAATTTGCTGGTTAGTTTGTCCATTCGCATGCCGCGTTCCTCAATAAATGTTTATATGGCGCTGAGATGGTGAGTTTTTAGGTAATTTTCAAGCCTGCGATTATGTTGAATTGCAAAATCATCTATTCCCGGTGGCTTTGTATTTGGACGCTCACCCCGCATGCTTGCTGGTAACATGCCAATAGCCAACCTGACCAAATCACAGTACAATTATTGACTCTCGGATGCCGCCTATTGAACTATAAGTCTAAGCGATTACCGCTTAGGAGATAGTTTAGTTTGCTTCCGAGGAACTATCAGTTTTAATTTGTAGGAGTTTTTGAAATGGCAACAGGTACTGTGAAGTGGTTTAATAACACCAAAGGTTTTGGCTTTATCCAGCTTTCCGAAGGTAATGACGATGTTTTTGTCCACCACTCTGTGATATTGGGCGAAGGATTCAAAACCTTATCTCCCGGCCAACCGGTTCAGTTCGATATTGAGTCCGGCCCTAAAGGATTGACTGCCGCGAATGTTCAAGCCAAATAAGCGCTAAAAACTCCGGTCGAAAAGGCTCTTTTATAGAGCCTTTTTTTATGTGCGGCGAAATTAACGGTTTTTTACCGTACTAGAAGCAGAATGGTTATAATCCAATCTCCTCCGTTGAATACACCTTCTACTATGGCACGCGAATTTTCACCGTTAAAACAACTGGATACTCCCCTTAAAGTTTTATTTACCGGTTATCTGACTACTGTGGCAGTCGGTTATCTGGTAGCTCTCATTCAGATTTTGTTTACCCACGGCATGGCCGACGGCAAGTTCGGTTTGTCGATAGACGATATCGTCTACAGCTATTACGGCAACCGCTCCGGTACCATGCTGGAAACCAAACTTAACGGCTCCATGAAGGAAAACGCTTCCGAAAAGGAGCGCTTCACCATCATACAATGGGTACGTGACGGCGCGCACAAGGATGAGTTTGCTGAATCGGGCGTCGAAAAAATCATACAGGATCGTTGCGTGATGTGTCACAACAAGGACGCAGCCATTCCTAATCTGGGCGATTTTAATGTCGTGAAGGAATTAGCAAGGGAAGATGAGGGCGCCACCTTCGGGTCGCTAACCCGGGTGTCCCATATTCATTTATTCGGCATCGGCTTTATTTTCATGTTTGTCGGTCTGATTTTCAGTTTTAGCGAAACCAGCACCCTTAAATACAAATGCATAGCCATCGGCATGCCTTATGTGTTTTTGCTGGTGGATATTCTTTCCTGGTGGCTGACCAAACTGAATCCTATGTTTGCCTGGCTGGTGGTGGTTGCCGGTGCCGGCATGGCTGTTTCTTTCCTATTCATGTGGACAGTTTCGGTACTGGAAATGTGGTGGTTCGAAAAAGCTTTCATTAATGCGCAGGGTGAGCGCTATCCGCAGTGGAGTGTTTATCTGGAAGGCAAGTTTAAGGAATTCGGCGGCGAAGAGGCGTCGAGACGATTTCTTGCTCTTGTCAAACAAGGCAGCTTGCTTCTATGGGATCTATTTTTAACAAAAATCTTACCAGCCATTAAGTCGCTTTACAGCAAACTGACTTCAAAGTAAAAAGCGCTGATGATTCGAAGGCTGAGTTCCGGATAAACCCCAGCCTTCGAATTTGACCGCAGCACTTTCCCGGAATGTTATCGTTGTGTGATCGACTATGCATACAAACCGATAGAAATAGCAGTATGATTTACCTGGATTGTTAAGGAGGTATGCCATGTTAATCAATTCAACAACTGGTAGCGCGGCCGGCATAATCAATCAGGCGCAACAGAAAGCAAATACTGCTGCTCAAACTATTGCAAACTTATCCGTGCAAAATGAAGAAGTTGGTGGTTCCAAAAATATTGCCGCAAGCGATATGTTTAAACCGATACTAAGCTTAAAAGAGGCTGAACAGCAAACCTACGCGGGTATAAAACTTCTGAAAGCCCAAAACCAAAACATAGGCACTTTATTAGACATTAGTGCTTGATGGTTTGAAATTAGGCAAATGCAAGGGCTGGGTTGAACAAAGTGATTTGTTAAAAATCGTCAGAGAAACCCAGCCATCATTTTGCCTTGCATTTATTTATTCATCCTCCAAAGCAGACGGAATCTTATTCACTGATACTGACATCATAGCCCAAGGCCTTGATAGCGGTTGCAAAATCGCTCATTTCCTTAATATCCGCTTTATGCAAGGATTCCGCCTCAGCCTGATAAGACTGCCGGGCTATGCTATAGAGCATGATTTGTTGCAATTTGATCCCATGTTCTTGCAGCACTGTCAAAAACTGTAAATAAGCCTGTTTCTCATCAGTCAACCAAACCTGATCCCGATAATGCAACATGCAAGTCTGTAGTTTGGTGGTACATAAATCGCTGGCAATTTTTAAATTTTCCAACAATTTTTGCCGACTTTGGCTGGTGTTATTGATCATTTTGCGACCCTGCTGCGTGGCGCTATCCAACTTAAACCATAATTCGCCATGGTACCTCGCCAGTTCGGATAAACCAGCTTGCACCGATGCCTGATGCAGTAAGCTACCATTGCTGATCAACACGAACTTGCCGGCTGGAAAAATACCGGATTCGCTGGCAATATCGCCAATCAGCCTGATCGCCTGATCGAAATTTTTAAGGCTGGTCGGTTCGCCGTTGCCGGAAATGGCAATATCTCTTATCGCTCGCTGCTCGGTTTCGACGTTGAAGTGCTCGTAAAAATCGCCATTTTGAACATAGTCCAGAAAGTCGCGCAACTCCATGGCCAACCATTCGAAATCCATATCAGGCGCATTGCCGCGCTTTAAATCAGGCACCTGGCAATAGATACAACGCCAGTTACAGGCATTATTTGGATTAAAGTTGATACCAATCGACAGCCCTCCAGCCCGGCGGGAAATTACCGGGTAGATATATTTCAATCCGGCGGCTTGTCGATCATGATTGCTGGTGGTGAGCGGTAAGGGCATTAATTAGAAATCATAGGAAATGGTGTTGTTCGTTTCCGAAATTAATTTATTTGCAAATAATAAATCAATGACCCTATCGACTTCTTCTTGCGTGATTTTCTTTTGAAACATTGAGAAAATATGTTGAGCAAGGGTTTTAAGTTTACGCGGTCTGGATTTTTTATCGGATTTTGCAAGTAGCTCGACAACCCGGTTGTAGTTGGGTTCCTCTACAGTGGAGGTTTTGGGTTCCAGTTCCAGCAGACTATTGATTCGTTTACAGGTCAGGCCGCTTTTATTTAAAAATTTCAATAATGGATCGAAGCCTTTGTCTTTTGATAAGACTATGCAATGGGTTTGGGGGGATTTTTCAAAAATCCGGCCCATTTCGTAAGCTATAAAAAAATCAAGCGCATTCGATCCAACCCCGTCTACCTTTCTCCATTCCAAACGAGATCCAAATTTTTGCGCACTTGAAACTAACTCAAAGGGTATAGATTTTTGCGTAGAACCTACAAAGATCAATACATGAAAGCTCTCGCTCAGGTGCGATAAATCTACTTGATGAACATTTTCGAAATCGACAAGTAATAATTTCTGAGACACTTGAGCAAGCCTTTCAGATAAAGTTAAGTTAAATCCTCACTAAAATCTCACCGCGTCCGGTTTCAGCCATATCGCCGCCGTATCGGCGCACTCGATTAAAAGCAAGACTGCTGTCGGCAAAACGCGAGTTGAGGGATTTGAACGAGGCGAACAGAATGGACAAAAAAGCCAGGGTATGCGAGCCGCAGTCGTTGAAGGTGGCGGATAACTGGGGCTGATTCCAGAGTAATAATGTGCCGCGACGCATCGCATAGCCCGGATAACGGCCGGTGTTACCCATCACCGCGATAGTACCTGCTACCATCCGCGAACCGCAGTAATCGCCGGCATTGCCTTCGATGAGGATTTGACCGCGACGCATATGGTCGCCAATGCGGCTGCCTGCATTGCCTTTAACAAGTACGGTGCCGCCCTTCATGCCCTGTTTATTGCCGGGCAATGCGCCGCCGATAAAATCGCCGGCATCGCCGTCGATTTCCAGAAAGCCGTTTTTCATTTCGCAACCTGCATAGATGCCGACATGACCAGTCACCTTAATCGTCCCGGATTTCATTTGCAATGCCAAATAGGCACCGGCATCGCCATGCACGGTAATGCTGCCGCCTTCCAGTTCCTTGCCGATAAAATCCAGTTTATCGAAACTGCCTTCGATGACAATGGTTTGCGTATCCGACCCGCTAATGGCGAATAATTCATCGACACGGATTCGTTTTTTACCATTTTGCAATTCAATGGCGGCGATCTGGGCCGGTTCCAAACCTTTCAATTTTTGGCAAACCAGCGGCGACATGTCAACGCGCTGATCGAGCCTGCGTTTCATTTTAAAGGTTAAAGCGCTCATGCCATGATCTCCTGCAAATGAAAGTGGAATGGTCCGAGTTTTCCGCCGTAGTTACCGGCGCTGATGCGTTTGATGCCGTTGGCCGCCCCTAAATCGCAAACAGCCTGGATGCCAACGCGCATAGCGCGGTCTATATCCTGCTTGCTCAAACCGTCGATAACGATTTCCATGACCGATTCGATTTCCGCCGATAAATCGGTTTTGGTTACGCCTTTCAATGTCGGGCAAAAGGCGTCATTGGTCAACGCGCCAAGCGCCGGGTATTTAGAGCCGACTTTGGAGCCGGAACGCACGACGCCGCCGGGAAACGGCATAATGACATTGGGGATTTTTTTCATCTCCTCAATCGCCGCTTCACAGGCAGCCAGGGCCTGAGGTTGCGATTCTGCAAGCACCAGAAAATTGCCGCCGCCAACCGCTTCTACCATGCTGGTGGTGGCTTCGGTCAAAAATTCGCCGTCCATGACAGGCACTCGCCAATAGCGCTTGCCGCCGATTTTTTTGGCAATCTGAAAACCGTCGCCAAAAAAGCGTAGATTTTTACCCAAAGGAATCGGTTTGCCGCCTTCGATACCGGCAAACAACGCAGAAGTCGGGGATGTCAGTACGCATTGTCCGGCGCGGGTTTCCAATTGCTTGGCCAAGCCTTTCCCGCCCATGGCAAAAATCATGATTGCCACACCGGGGCGTCCGTCCGGTGTTTCTTCCGGCGATAACACCCGTTCGATACCGGCTTCGCAACCGCAGGCAATCACTGATGTAGCAAAGCCGGTCATCGCCTGAGCGGAAATCATCGCCCACTTTTCATTTTGGGCAGTGATAATAGCGCGGGTCGCCTTCATCGGGAAAGCCTCGGCAAAGGTTGCGTCGATAGTTACACCGTTGATTATCATAGTGTTTTACTCATTGTATTGAAAATGTATTCAGGCTAAACAATCAGGAAATGATGATTAAATGCGTGGTAATTTCAATCAAGCAAATTTAGCTATCGATTGACAGAATGAAAATTGAAATTGCCGTATTCCATCAACTTAGGCCACGCTGCCTTTTAACGGATGCACAGTCAAACTGCCTCGTCCATCGTCCGTCAATTCATCGTCACTGATTTTGAAATTGCCCAGTTTCATCGTCAGGAAGCTGTCGAAGTATTTTTGCAGGTCTTTCTCTATCGACTGGTCAAAATCCGGTTTCACCACATGCGTAGTTCCCCATTTAACATGCACCACTTCGCCGTCTTTCACTACTAGTTCGCCGTCCTTGAACACATAATCCGGCTTGGTAAACATTTGCTGGCGGTCGGCGTTTTCGGTATAGACGGTAATATCTGCCCAGTTGCCGGGGCTTAATGCGCCACGGTCCTTCAGGCCGATAATCCGGGCTGCACCGGCACGGGTCATGATGGCTATTTCATTTAGCGTATATTCCCGGTCGATGGATGCCAAATTGGTCATCTTTTGTGCTTCGGGGTTTATGGTTGCCAACATGTCATTCCGGAAACTTTTATCCATCAGCAGACGGATTAAATGCGGGTAACTCATAAATGGCGCACCGTTAGGATGATCGGTGGTCAGGAATATCCGCCATGGATCGTCAACCAGCAAGAAGATTTCCAGACCGATAGCCCATTGCAAGGCGTTGACAAAATTCTGATCCTTGTATTTGAACGGCACCACGCCACAACCGGCATCGCATTCGATATCCATGCACACCCACTTATTCGGGCTGGCGAATTTGTGGTTGTAATGTTGACGCATGTTATCGCCGGATGCTGTGACGGTTTGCCCGAACAGAACCTGGCCGACATCGGCAGTAATGTTTTTGTTACGGTTAATCGCCTCGGCGATTTGCGCGGCACCGGAAGAAAATTTGAAATTGCCTTCCGTACCGTAACTATGAAACTGGATATGCGTTAGATGCATAGGCAAGCCTTCGATACCTTGAATCGTATTCAGCGTGGTATCCATATTACCCGGAACCCCAAGATTGCAGCCGTGGACATGCAACGGGTGGGTCAAGCCGAGTTCCTTAACCGCTCTGGCCAGAGTTTGCAAAATTTGCCGGGGCGTAACGTCGTAATGGCTGTTTTTTTCATCCAGATCCAGCTTACGCTGGTTGAATTTGAAAGCACTAATTCCACCGGCATTTACCACCTTGATACCGATGCCTTTGGCGGCATGCAACGTCCAGGCTACATAATCGTTAATGGCTTTCTGGTCTTTACGGGCGGTCAGCATGCGCAACAGATAATCATCGCTACCCAGCAATACATAGCCGCCTTTATCCAGAATCGGGATATCGGCCATTTCCATATGCGCCTGCCTAGCGTTAATAGGTAAGACCGCCGGTTCAAAACCGGCGGTGTATCCCATTTCCGCATAGCGATAACCGGTGACATAGGTACTTGGCATGGCGTGACCGTTACCGGAGCGGGTGATGGCAGTACGCGCTACCGGATCCATTCGATGATCTTCAGGTAACAAGGTGCGGGCGATATTACCTTTGCCGCCGCCGATATGGGTGTGCATATCGATAGCTCCGGACATCACCACTTTGCCATTAATATCGTATTCCCGGTCTATTGGCAGTTCGGCTGACGGTGCATCGATAATTCGTCCGTTTTGAATATAAATATCCTTTTTTTGTCCGTCTATTCCGCTGGCTGGGTCGTAAATAATTCCACCGGTGAGTTTTATCAGCATGACGATACCTGCAAAAGCTGTTCTATGGCTGTCAATACCTCAAAGGTACTGGGCAAACCGGAATCTCTGAGTTTTTTTAAACGAATGGCAACAACATTATCCAAGCGAAAAGCATATCCGTTGTGATCAATGCCCGGCGTACCCACGGGGATGAATACCTCCGGTTCTCTGGCGAAGCTCATGCCTGAGCGGCCAAGGACAATGGTCGGTTTTGAGGTTTTCGGCGGTATGCTGGTGTTAAAGGTTTGCACCCAGAGCAAAGCATCGGCTTCATCGTTATCCAAAAGTAACCGGGTATCGTATAAATAAGGGTCGTACTCAGGATAGCCACGGGCAAAACTGACGCGAGCCGGATAACCGGTTGTCCAGCCGCACACCTGATTGGCGGTCTGATCGCCTTCTTTTCCGCCCAATGGAAAACCTGAACAACGGCTGCCTTGTAAATTTATATCCTTAACGATACTGCACAGCGTTTGTACCGTCAGCTCGGCCTGAGCGAAAGTCAAAGCCGCCGCACCCCAGCAGATAATGCCGTAATTAGCCGAGTTTAGCTTTTTGACCAGTTTCTGTAGATCGGCAATCGCCAAACCGGCAACACTTTCGATCTGCAATGGCCGCGATTTCAGTAAGGCCGATAATACTGCCGTCACTTCCGGCAAATCGGCATCCGCGCAAGGCAAAACCCAAGCTTTACGGCCGGAAGGCGAAGTTGAGGATAGCCCGGAGGGCGCCTTGCCAAGATAAATAATTTCCCTGCTATCTGTGTCGCTTACAAACATAGCTTCTTCGTTCCACAAATAGCGCTCGAAGAATCGCGGCGCGAAAGCTTCCAGATCTGTGCCGACAACCAAAAGTACATCGCAACGGTTTTTAAGCTCCGCCAACGTCGTATTCATCCAGCCGGTATCCTGAAGTGCCAGGAGATTGCGGCGAGCATTGTTGAATCCGGCGTTATCCACCACAGCCCCGCAACGATCCGCTAAAGACAGCAAGGCGCGCATGCCGTTGACATCAGTTGCACAACCGCCGAACAAGGGCAGATTGGTTTTGCGCAGAATTTCTGCGGCTCTGGAAACAGCCGTTTCCAGGCTGACAGACTGTCCGTCCACCCGCGCCTGCGTATCGCTTATCGGGAGTTCGAACGCCGGGGTATTCACCGCACAGCCGTTTGCCGTTACTTTCAGCGCTACGCCGTCTACCTGAATAGTCAGATCGTCGGTACCGATACCGCAGAAAGGACTCGGCACTTCTGTAATTTCAGTCATATCGTCAATCCTGTTGTTAATCTTTCTTGATATATTTGAAGCGAGGGTCGTCAGGAGTACCTGAAAATACGCGACCGAATACGGCAGCCCAAAGCACCACCTAAAGCAAATTAGCAGATCGCGAACAGATGACTGTTATTTCACAACTTTCAACTGCGGTTTCTGCGGAACTCTCGGTTGCGGTTGCTCAGGCGGCGTTTCGTCGCCATCGCCTTCTTCCGCGTCGAAAATCATGCCTTTCCCATTCTCTTTGGCATAAATGGCAAGAACGGCTTTGGTAGGCGTATTAATTCGCATGGCTCTGCCGGAAAACCGCGCATTAAACTGAATTTCTTCATTTCCTAACATTAAACCCTGAATGGCTTCCGGACGAATGTTCAAAACTATTCTGCCGTTTTCAATAAAATCGGTAGGTAAAACTACGCCGGGGTATTCGGCATTAACCAACAAATGCGGCGTTAAGTTATTGTCGAACGATCCATTCGTATATAGATCGGATCAGATAAGGTTTGAGAGGAGTCATTTGCCGGGAGTCTGCATCATATCCTTTTCTTGGCTGGTGAGGCTGTCCTGAAAGGCTTTTCTTGATAAACAGGCGATTAGCGTATGCGGTAATGCCTTTGCCGAGACTGGTTATATCGATGCCGATACTGGCAAGCCGCCATAAAAACGGTGCCATTGCGCAATCGATAAGCGAATATTCTTCACTCATAAAATAAGGCGTCGCTTCAAAAACCGGCGCGGCAGCCATCAGGCTTTCCCTGAGAAGTTTTTTAGTCTTGGCAGATTTTTTTCGCCGTTGGACTGAATCTCTTCAAGCATGCGGATACCAATCTGATCAATGCGATTGATAAGCATTCTGGCATTGGCGCGGGAAACCGGATCCATTTGGTGCAGAGCGGGATGTGGAAAACGCTCATCCAAATATTCCATGATGATCCGCGAGCGTCATAGAGCACTAGATCTCTTTCGACGAAAGTGGGTGCGTTACCGTTAGGATTGAGCTCGATCAAGTCTTCGGGTGGATTGTTCGGGTCAAAAAATTCGATGTCGGCAGGAACGCCTTTCTCATAGACGACAAGACGTGCACAGTGGCTCATAATACATGTCGTCGATGAAAAAAGAGTCATTGCGGATTTTCGGCTGGTGATGTTTGCCACGAAGAATAACCTCTTAGAGTTACGGGGTTCAGATCGGGGCGAATTGTATCACGGTTGATTGTGAATTTGGGGGACTGCAATAGCAAAACAAGCGAGAAGGGGGCCAGCGGAACGCCTGATGGCATTCCGCTGAAAAAATTAATGCACGTCTTTCCAGTATTCTTTTTTCAGCAAATAAGCCAAAGCAATGAACATTAAAATAAAGAACAAGACATATTTGCCCATTTTCTCTCTTTCCAGCTGTACCGGTTCGCCGACATAGACCAGAAAATTGACCAAATCGTTGACCATTTTATCGAATTCCTTGGGCGATAACTTACCGGGTTGTTCGAGCTTAAGTTCCGTTACGATATCCTGACCGTCTATATTTTTGATGACGGCAACTTGTGTACCTTGCTGTTGCCAGAAAACATTCGGCATTGCCACATCCTTAAAGACGGCATTATTCACGCCTGTCAGTTTATTCGGTTCGGCATAAAAACCTTTCAGATAGCTGTATAGCCAGTCTGCGCCCACGAGAACGGGCAACCAGCGACAAATCCGGCGGTGTGGTACCGAACCATTTTTCAGCATCGTGGCTGTTCATTGCCGAATGCAGGGGATCATAAATGCCGGCACCCAGCGGAGCAACATTCCTTAGAATTTCACCCTCATCCAGATGCAAATCCAGCGCAATTCGCTTGTATCGAATATGTTTGGCGGAATGACAGCCAAGACAGTACGTGACATAGTATTTGGCACCGCGTTCCAAAGAAACAATGTCGGATAAATCGATATCTGCTTCTTCAAGTTTGACGCCACTGCTGGCGTTTACATTTAAAGACAGCAAAAACAAAAGAGTCGATAGAATTCTTTTCATGGCTTAATCAAGGCTTTCTTTTAAGTTTTTTGCAAATCGAAACAGCACGGCTTTAATGCCTGCCGGATTCGGCCTTATTTTAGTTTTAGTATCTCCCAGAGAATCGACTGATTTTTCGACGCTAATGACTTCTCCGACCAGTGCCACAAGATCGGGAATGCGCTCTTCGATAGAAGGCTGTTCAGTCAGGCGCACCGGAGGGGATTTGGTTTTTTCCCAGCGCGTATACAGCGGCATTAACAGAAAAAAACCAAAATAGATGGCTGTAAAAACACGGGCCATGGTGGTCGCTAACGGAGTAGCCGGTTGTGTTCCCAAATAGCCCAAACCGATAAAACTGATCACGAACAGCAACAAGGCTTTTTTGAACATGCCGCCGCGATAGCGGATCGATTTGACTTTACTACGATCCAGCCAAGGCAACATAAACAACACCACAATCGCGCCGCCCATTGCAATAACACCGGCAAATTTATCGGGAACAGCACGCAGGATGGCGTAAAAGGGAGTGAAATACCAGACCGGCGCAATATGCTCAGGCGTTTTCAAGGGATCGGCCGGGATAAAATTGGCGTGTTCCAAAAAGTAACCGCCAAATTCCGGCATATAGAAAATCACTGTCGCAAAGAAAAACATAAACACGCCGACGCCAACGATATCCTTAACGGTATAGTAAGGATGGAACGGTATGCCGTCCAGCGGCCTACCCTGCCAGTTGACATTTTCCTTAATATCCACGCCGTCCGGATTATTGGAGCCGACTTCGTGCAAGGCAACAATGTGCAGAAAAACCAAAATCAACAAAACCAGCGGCACGGCAATTACATGGAAGGCAAAGAAACGATTAAGGGTGGCATCCCCAACCACATAATCGCCGCGTATCCACAACGACAGTTCGTCGCCGATCACAGGAATGGCGCTAAACAGCGAAATAATAACCTGGGCGCCCCAGTAAGACATTTGCCCCCAAGGCAACAGATAACCCATAAAGGCTTCTGCCATTAGGCAAACGAAAATCAACATGCCGAAAATCCAGATCAGTTCGCGCGGCTGCTTGAAAGAGCCATACAGCAAACCTCTGAACATGTGCAGATAAACAATAATGAAGAACGCCGAAGCGCCGGTCGAATGCATATAACGCACCAGCCAGCCCCAGTCGACATCGCGCATGATGTATTCGACCGAATCGAACGCCAGTTTTGCGTCCGGCTTGTAGTTCATGGTCAATAAAATACCGGTGACAAACTGGTTGACCAGTACAAACAGTGCTAAAGAACCGAAGAAATACCAGATGTTAAAGTTTTTCGGCGCATAGTAATGCGCCATGTGTTCGTTCCAGAGATGGGCGAGTGGAAACCGCTCCAGGAACCATTCCGAAAAATTGTCGAATTTTTGTTTCATGCCTTGTTAACCTCGTTTTCTTCGCCGATGATGATCAGGGTATCCGTAATGTAGCGATACGGCGGAACCTCGAGATTTGTCGGTGCAGGAACACCGCGATAAACACGTCCGGCCAGATCGAACCAGGAGCCATGACAGGGACAAAAAAAGCCGCCTTTCCAATCCGGTCCTAAATCGTTAGGCGCAATTTCCGGGCGAAATGTTGGCGAACAGCCAAGATGAGTGCAAAGCCCCACAGCTACAAAAATTTCGGGCTTTATGGAACGGACCGGGTTTTTACTGGTTTCAGGTTGCAAAGAGGCTGCGGATTGCGGATCGGCCAGTTTACTGTCTAATGTGGGTAGGGTAGCCAGAACTTCGGGAGTGCGGTTAAGAATCCACACCGGCTTGCCGCGCCAGGCCACCCGAATTAATTGGCCGGTTTCCATTTTACTGATATCAACTTGTACTGGAGCTCCAGCAGCCATTGCCTTGGCGCTTGGACGCATTTGGGATAAAAACGGTACGGCCAAATAACCCGTACCCACCGCGCCAACCACTGTCAATGCAGAGGTTAGAAACTGGCGTTTAGATTTATCGACGCCTTTTTGGTTCATGGGTAACGCTCCTGTGTTAATTCAATGCACTTCATCGTGCATCGATTTATTATAGTTTTTGGCAAATATACCCTACTGATCGCATTAATAGAAGTAGTTGCTGAAAAGACAAGTTATCTGCAAATAAACAGCTTACGGAAAAGCTAGCGAAATCCATAGAATTTAAGCAGTTAGAGACTTTTGCAGGTTTTCGGACGCCGGCATCCTGCAAGCCTTGCACAGGGGTGCCGAACAGAGAAAATATCGGCGCTTTTTGTGATAGTTTCTAGTGCCGGAAGCCAAGGAGCGCACATAAAATAAACTCGATATTCTATGGGGTGCTGTTTTAGTCTGCACCTATTTGCTTGTGCCGCCAATCACCGACTTCATCACAGCGAAAAACACATCGGTATTATCGATGGTTCCCGCTAATTCGCCTGCACCACGGCCGTAAGCCGACAGCGGCACATCGCCGCCGGTATGAACGGCCTGATCGCCCGGCACCTGGCCGGTCACGAAGTAACCGTCAGCCTGCTGGAGCGGTCGAGTGTCCAAAGAGCCGCCGGCGAAAGCGTGATTGCGCGGATAATTATTCAGCGGCGCGAAACCGGCGCCCGGTTGTTGCGAATCGATGCTCGGATACGGGCGCGTACGGAAGTTTTCATAACGGTCGCCGTTGGCGCCGTAGCCCACCAGCACTTTATGATCGGGGTCCCAAACTTGCGGATAACCATCGGCGGCAATGGTATAGTTGGGGAAGCCAGCCTTGTCGTAAGTCCCCACTACATTATTACGCAATGCAGGCTCGCCAAAGCCGGCAGCCGCCGTGCCGGTAGTATTCCCTAGGGCGGTTACCGCCGCCTGCAGATCGGCATCCGTTTGGGTCGAAGCTCCAATGATAACCGCGCCGGAACATTCATGATCGGCGGTGACGATAACCAGCGTATCCGGATGGGCTTGGCCGGCAAAATCCCCCTGGCCATCAACAAAGTCTTTCGCCTTCTGAACCGCTTTATCGAATTCAATGGTATCGATGATCCAGCGTGTGCTATCCATCAGATGTGCCTGCTTGTCAATGGAAGCTCCCTCTACCATTAAAACGAAACCTTTAGGGTTGTTGGCATCCAGCACCTGTAGAGCTTTGCCGGTCATTTCATCCAGCATCGGCTGATCGGGAAAACCATAATCCTGAACCACCGTAGTGGTTGCAGAAGCAGTCGGTAAATGGCCGCGACGCCCGTCTATTTTGTCCTTGGCGATATTCATATTGGATAGCGAGAAAAGGCCCAGCAGCTTGCCGGGCGTGCCGAGGCTAACCAGCGTGGTTTTGTCCGGGGCATAATCCCAGCCAGCAGATCGAAAATCATCAAGCAGATTCCGATTAGGGTCTATAGCACCGGCGGCAACATGCCAGCCGGCTATAAGATCTGCCGGCAAGGTGTAGTCGCTGGTTGTAGTACGCGCGGAGCCGTTGAATTTCGCGCCGCCGAAACCATTCTCAAAACCGGTGGCATTCGGCAAAAACCATTTTCGGCCACCGCCCATCAACACCGTTAAATTCGTATGCGCGGCATCGTCAAAAAACTGATCGACGATACCGGTCCCGGCACCGCGATTAGCTGTATGCACCGCATTCGCGGCAGGAGTAGCATCAAACACATCGGCGGTAGTGACAATACCCAGCTTTTTACCCATCGTTCGCGCCAAAAACTCCGACATATATTCTATCCTTGGATTGTCGAATACGGCACTGGTATCGTCAGGCCATACGCCTTCCTGGCCGGAGTTCTGTTTGTTGCCGGTGACGTAATTCGCCATACCCGGCGCCGAGTCGGTAACGATAGTATCCAAAGAGGCCGTCATGATCATGGCGGTATTGGAAAAACTATCCATAGCCAGCTTGCGGTTGGCCTTACCCAGCGAATAACCGTTCTGTACAATACGGGCAGCAGTACGATGGCTAGCCCCCATGCCATCTCCCAACAAGATAATCACATTCTTTACTTTTCGGCCGGCCTTGGCAAAACCAACCACTTCGAAATTACCGGTAGCGGTAGCCGTTGCTCCATCGTACTGGGTAGCGATAGCCGACAGAGTATGTACGCCGTTGTGCAGGTTAGAATAGCCACGGACCGAGGCAACGACGGCATTAGGCACAGAACCCGTGATGGCTGTGGCAGGGACAAGCGAGGTGGCAACGCCCGTAGCGGGAGCCGAATCAGCAACGCCCACAGGGTGGCCGTCAACCAAAAACTCGACCTGCTTGACGGTTTGCCCGGCATCCGGCTGCACGGTTGCCTGTAGATCGAAACGCTGCCCCGGAATAAAACGGGCAATAATCGGACCTGCCGAAACGCCGTTGGCAGCGAATAACCGGCTGGGTGGCGTAAGACGGCTAATCGTCACGGCATGGGCAGCCTCAGCCCCGCAAGTAAGGGCAGACACGACCACAAAGCACATCAGATAATTTCGGTTTTTCATAAATATTCCTGATTTATAACAAATTTCGGCAGGCGCAATTCGGCACCGGAAAATTACCGCCCCGACGTAGGGTATGCACTGCATACCTTCTTAGGCTGATCCAAATATTGGCATATTATATTTGAATTCCGCATTGCCAAAATTTGATGAACGAGTAGTCCGCCAACTTTGTTATGACGGATGCTTGATTTGTTATCGGGGTTTTCCGGCAGCCGCCGGTTCGGGGTGGTTTAAAGGCCCCCGCAGGAATGGTGGGTTAAGGCTATCGCCTAACCCACCCTGTCATTGTTTTGAGAATACGCCTATTCCAGCAGCAACCGGACATAGGAAACACGTCCATTCGCCTCCTCCTTGGAACCCAATTCCAAAGTACCGAACAGTTTCCACAATCCGTTCCGGTAAACCAGAGTTTTTTTCGCATCCTCGGCAGGCATATGCACGAATACAGTCGCCCCCGGCAAATCATCGGAAGGGCCGTCTTCTTTTTCCGGAATATTGACCGGCAGCGAGGCCAGCATAAAAACACCGGGTAAAGGATTTTCTTCTTTGACCATATAGCCTTGTATAGACACAGGCTTACCGGCAAGGCTTAAAAGTCTCCCGGTCGGCTCCAGCCCATACGGGCCAATCGGCAACTTATAAAAATCGCGAAAATCCAATTCACTTGCAACTTGAGGGGCAGAGACAGCAGCGGATTGGTCCCTGACCGCTTGCTGACCACACCCAATAAACAATAATAGGCTAATCGCTACAGAAAATAACGTTATTTTGATAAGCATTAACAAATTTATTGGAAGATAAGATTGAGCTGTTGGTTGGTGTCCAGTTTTGCAGCACTGGGTTGCAAGCTCAGCCTAAGAGCTAAATGGTTGCATGACCGCACGATCAGCAAGTTTCCAGTGGCTCAATTGGCGTGATAACCAGCAATAGAAAAGGGTTGAATTATTATAGACTGCCATCAAGAAATAATTTAACCCGGCTCTTTTTTCTGATAATTCCCAGAGCTTCCCGGTTTGACACCCCGGAAAACCCTGGTTATCAGTTTGCCGAATTATCCTAAAATTAGCCGATTTTCCGTACAGTAAAATCGGATTTTGTTTAAGGATGGCTTATGCCAAAGATTTTGCTAAAGAATTGGACGACCCGGGTACGCGAAACTACTGCATCCGGGATATTCGGTATTACTTGCACATTATCGCCTTGCCCGTAATTAGCTAATGGATCGGCATAGGTAAACGGCGGTTGCAAACGGTCCCAGCCATGGTAGGCGTCCGGGTAAACGTTCACTGTCAGCATCGATTTCAGAGTACTTGTCGGCAAGGCGTTAACCAGGTTTTGACAGGATGACGGTGCGTTGTAGCTATCATGCCCGCCGGTTTGCATCATCAATGGCGCGGTCAGGTTAGTAAAGGGTATTAGGCCTAAGCCCTGTATATTATATATTATATAGATAGCAAACAGGAGATTGGGCAACAAAACCCGCGTATTGCAACGTGCCAAGGGCGGCGGCGAAAAGCGGTTCCGCGATGCCGGTAGAGGTTATTACAGTCAGCACCCCGCCGGCGGATTCGCCCAGCAAGCCAATGCGATTGGTATCTATGCCGGGTTGCGAGGCGAGAAATTTTAAAGCGCCATAAACATCCGGCAATACATCCAAGGGATTGGGTCGATCGGCAACGCCGGGAACGAGGCCGCGCGTGGCATACATATCCAGTACCAGAGTAGCAATCCCGGCGTCATTCAATGCGTCCTCGTAAAAAGACTCTACATTATCGATGCCGTGCGTACCGTGCATAATGACGACCGCCGGTATATTTGTTTGGCCGGCAGGGATGGCGGGCACGCGAAATTCGCCGTGCTCCGTCAATGCCGGGGACGTCAGCGTTGGGAAGGTTATGTAATTAATGGCCGGCAAGTCCGGGTCTATGGTTGGCAAATTATCAAAATCGTAATAAGCATCCGAGTGTGCCGCAAACGATACGAATATTGCAGATAGTAAAACTATCAACTTTCGAATATATATCATTATAAATCCTCGATACTGGCTTGTTATTAAATGAATTATGAGCAATTTATCAGTATTTTGACACGTCAAATTATAGGGCCTTGCTTATCTCTATGAACCTTATCGGAGCGGGACGCGATGCGAAGAATTCGGCTATTTTTCGACTTTATAGCGGCCTTTGCAATTTATCCTCTTATTATTGTCGGCGGAGCGGTTCGGGGCGGTGATATCTATGGCAAATTTCCTACTCTGAAGTTAGGCGGCACTGACGATGTTTCCAGCGAAGGCCGCTGGATACCAACTTCATCGGTTGAGCAATATGCTGCAACCTTAACATCCTGGTTTGGATTAAATGCTGCTGAACTCTCAACAAATTTCCCAAATTTAAGTAATTTTCCTGATCATAACCTAGGGTTTATGGCTTAATTTTATCCAACTTTTATCTTTCCCTTAACGCTTGAAGCTTCATGCAATACTTACCTTGACTCTTTGCCGGGATTAAGCATCGTGCCTGGCCTTTGCGAGTATCGAAACATTGCACCAAAGTATTCATTTACTGGCGATTGGGTTTTGTGAACTTCGCGCAGGCAACAGTAACAGTGAGGTGCTGGATAGGTTAGGCGAGCTTCATCATATACGAGATGCTCTGTTTGAAAAACTAAAGCTGTTTACGAAGCAAAATTGTCAGTTGATCCGGGGCAGTGAGCACATATTTGCAAAACACTCCATATAACTTTAGCACACGGTTTAGTTATCAAAATCGTGATAAAGTATTTATTCTTAAATATCTTTTTTCTCGTTATGCAACTTACGGCCTCACAACTACAATCCAAACATAAAGCTCTCATAGACGCCCTTAAACGTGGAGAAACGGTTGAGATTACATACCACGGTCAAACGCTTGGTGTCGTGCATCCTGTGATTCCGGCTGTTAATTCAGAAGAGCAGGAAACTGCAATGAATGATTTTTTTGGCATGCACCGTGAATCCGGTATTGCTACAGTCGAAGATGAACTACGAAACATCCGTAAAGGCCGCCGGAGTTCAGTAGGTGATATTTGATACCAACATCCTGATTTATGCCGATAGGGGTGTTTTATCAGCCAAAGAATTGATTATGAACACCCGGCATCGGTCTATTTCTACTGTTACCTATATGGAATACGTCCCATTTTGCCGAAATAAAAAGGAATTGGCGACCTTTGAAAAAATGCTTAAGGTACTGCAATTCACCATTCATGAAGTTGATCATGGAATTTCCTATCAAGCTCGACAATTAGTTCGTCAGTATGCACTGAGCCACAGCATGGAAATGGGAGATGCTTTAATCGCAGCAACTGCCTTGGCTCATAATGAATTGCTATGCACCGGCAACATTAAGCACTTTACCCAAATTAACGGATTGATGCTTGATCAGTTTCGAGCGAATGAAAACTTCTAGTCAATTTTTAACCGGTACAGGGGGGGTAATTTTCGTCCGGTGCCAACAGAACTGACCTTCTTTTAGAGTTTTACGACCGCTGCTATTAATAGCGTTGTGGTGTACAAACACATCTTTGCCGCCTTCTTGTTCGATGAAACCGAAACCTTTTTCATCGTTGAACCATTTAACTTTGCCTTTTATTGGTACCGACATTACTTCACATATGCTTAAAAAAGCCGGTGAGTTAGACCGGCGAGACTCTAACATTAAAGGTTACATGCACTAAGTCGATCACCAGAAGAATCGAACTGCGTACTAACTAATTGCACATCACTACATTAGAAGAACAAAGTTCGTTCTCAGTAGCCGTCCTTTTTCATTTTTTAGAAAAACGAACGTGTATTCCATAGGAGGCAGTCCAGTCACCCCCCCTGATGACCGCAGGGACAGAATATCAACCACGGTTATTTATTTCTATCAGTAGAAATACTTAACCCTAAAGGATTTTCTTATGAATCTGGATTTAGTGGACTGTTGCATATTCTGGCTCAAGTTGAACACCCATTCTAGCCCAATCTGAACACCTATTCTGATTTAAGTTGAACACTGATTCTGGTTTCAAGCTGAACACTTTTTTGGATTTTCCAGAATCGGTGTTCAACTTACCGGAATAGCTGTTCAAGTTGCCAGAATCTCTCCTAACACATTGTTTTTGAAATAGCGCTGGACCGAGTACTAGTGCAAACGTCGTATAAGGAATGTGGGAGAAGCTGCCGATCATGATGTTTTGAGGATTGCCACTAATAGTGGCCGTCGATCCCATATTCGCGCATATTCGACATCATGGCCTCCAAATTTGCCACAGCCTGCTTTAGCACATCAAGTTCTGCTTGGTTGCGACCCTGGTGTGCCGGTATATAATACCCGATTGTTTCCCCGTGACGCGTGATAGTGATTGGATACTCGGATTCCAGATAGGAAGGCAACTTTGCCAGAAACTCTTTTACGCCCACTTTAGTTACCATGACACCCTCTTTGTGTACTTTGGTGTACACATAATAATGGTATTGTAAGCGTTCGATAAAACGATCATTTTGTCGAACGTCGGCAACAAGGTCATTTTTAGTCGAAATTTGCCTATTTTCAGTTCATTTGGTTCTGAAAAAGGAAGTAATTGGGCCGTTATGCCTAAGCGTACATCCCTGTCTGCACTGTTCAAACCATCACGGCATATAAAAAGGGGGGCGGGTAGAATTAATTTATTATGTTAATATCAAAAGTTAATTTAACCCGACCCCTTTATTCCATGAATTTCCGACCACAGCCATTAGCGGCTTGAGGACGTTTAATAGTCGCATCCCTTATATAATTGCCGTCAGTAGCTATAATTATGTGCTCACAGTGATTGCATGCAATGATGCCCCGTAATTTAAAAAAATGCAGGATCGGCGGTTAGCTCCACCTGAATCAGCATGTAGTGGTTGATGGTTCAGCCCGTTAAAAAATAATCTAGATTAAATGAAGACAAATAATTTTCTTATGAAAATACTTCCACTTTTTGTTCTTGTCATTCTTTTGCCCTCGTTAGCTTTTGCTGAAGGTACAGTTGCTGCGGCTCAATCAGATTTACAGCATCATTTCGTTGGTTATTTCTCGGTTGTGATGACTTTCGTGGCTTACGCAATCGCAATGACTGAAGATTTGCATCAAATGAGTAAAGCCAAACCGATGATATTAGGTTCGGCACTCATCTGGTTTGCCATTTTTATATATTATGCTCTGACATATGGCTCGGGAAAAAATGTTGCCGATGTTTTTGAAAAAAATTTAATGGCTTATGCCGAATTATTGCTATTTATCACAGTGTCCATGACTTTTTTAAATGCCATGACAGAGCGTGGCATTTTCGACGGTTTACGCATAATCTTACTCAACAGGCAATACAGCTATAGACAGTTGTTTTGGATTACAGGCGCATTGTCCTTTGCGTTGTCCACCGTTATCAGCAGTTTAACGGTGGGTTTGTTGATGGGATACATCATCATGGTACTAAGGGAAGATAAAAACAATTTTGTCGGCCTGGCCGGCCTAAATACCGTGATTGCCGCCAATGCAGGCGGCACCATGAGTCCGTTGGGCGGTATTTCCACTTTCTTTGTCTGGCAACAAAATGGGCTGAACTTTACCCAGTTTTTCTACTTGACGCTTCCTTGCGTGGTAAACTTTTTAGTGCCGGCAGCCATCATGCACTTCGCCGTAACCAAAAAAAAACCTATGCTCAGCGAAGAAATACCTGTTTTCAAGCGGGGAAGCAAGCGCGTTCTTTTGATCTTTATTATAACGCTCGTCATCACCATATTCTCCAACATGTTCCTTGATATGCCGCCCATAGCAGGCATGATGTTTGGTTTCGCACTATTACAATTCTTTTGTTACTACTTAATTAAATCGGAAAAAAAAGGTTGTGCCAGTTCACAAAAAGGCTTCGATATTATTAAGTGTGTTGCGGGTGTTGACTGGGATACATTGTTATTTTTCTACGGCGCGATGATGATCGTTGGTGCGCTTAATTTCTTGGGATATCTCGATACTATGGCGCATTACTTATTTGGCGAAATAGGCCCTACTATTGCAAATGTGATGATTGGCCTATCGTCGTCATGTGTTGATAACGGCACATTAATGTTTGCAGTGTTGAATATGCACCCTGACTTTCCAACTAGCCAGTGGCTATTATTGACCTTGACCCTGGGTGTGGGCGGCAGCTTATTGGCGATTGGTTCTGCGCCCGGATTACATGTGCTGGGAATTATGAAACACGTTATGAAAAAAGGCGAAGGTTATACTTTTACCTTTCATTTACGTTGGATGCCTGCCGTTTTACTCGGCTATTTTGCCAGCATCGGTACACTCTATTTAATCAATGGCGGACATTTTTAACCCGAAATTGAATGGCCGTCCGGAGTCGAACTCAGCCTATCGGTACCAGATACGATTTTGTTCATCCGCAGCATTAAAACAAACTGTTTAGCTTGGCATTTGCATCAATCTCGGTAGCATACGAAATAGCATATACATGGACTCATTATGGCGATAAAATAGCTTTCACATCCAGCCGAAGATCGAAAAGGCTATAAAGCATGAATGTAACGGGAAGCGATTTCTTTGCTAGGTTTCAGCATCTGGAATTATTAAGAGTGTGCCTGTAACGGAAATGGTTGCTTAGCCATTTGTCCGGAAAGGAAGGCTTGGAATTTTAACCACTCGAATATTTTCAGTTCATGTGGCCCCGAAAAAAAGGCTGTAATCGGTTCCTGTGATTTTTTAATCGGGCCGTTACACCTAAGCATACATTCCCATCCGCACCGTTCAAACCATCACGGCATAAGCCAGAAACCCGCCCAGCAAAATAGCAAAAATCGCAAAAATGCGGAAAAAAGTTGGGGTTTGGACGCACCACCATGCCACTATTTTATGAAAACGTTCATAGCCCATGAAAAGGATGAATATGCCCGCTAATATAACGATAATGCCGAGTATCCGGAACAATTCGGGAAAGGATGTTTCCGGGCCGATATAAATCATGAGAATGCCGAATACAACACGGAAGGCTGCCGCGCTATATTGGCCGTTTACACTATCGAAGCGTCGGGCCAGATCGCAAAATCGACCGGGTTTAAGGAACTCCATTAGGCCATAGGCTGCTATAAAAAGGCTGGTAGCTAAAATAATGAGTTTCATTTTCTCCCCCCTTGAGTCGATAGGCTGGATTCGTTTTAGTATGTGTTTTTATTAAAAAATTAGACTTGAGCTGCGTGAAAGGTTCATTTGTTGGTTAATGATTTTTTGTGATTAGCAAGATACTCCATTCAGACATAATCGACCTTTAACCAAAACAAAAGCATCTATAGTTATCAATAGCTTAAAAGCATCGTAGGGTATGCATCGCATACCAATTGGCTTTTGGAGATGAATAACTTTCTGAAACCGGAACGGCCTAATGGTATGCAGTGCATACCCTACGGTTTGATATTCATCCGGAAGACGCAGAGCGTCTGGGGATGCATTCCCACGCTAGAGAGGCTGTGAAAGAATTCGCGTAGGATGGGTAGAGCGATAGCGAAACCCATCCTACAGGCAATTTTTTCACAGTCTCTGGAGCGTGGGAACGATTGGGTGTCTTTGATTTTGCGGGGTGATGGCGGCGTTTTTTAAAGGCTTAAGTCTAAGCTTTCAGCGCGTTTTGTAAGGCTTTGAGGAATGCCTGATTCTCTTCCGGGGTGCCGATGGTGACGCGCAGGCAGTTTTCTAATAGTCCGCCTTGGTGCGAGAGGTTTTTAATCAATACGCCTTGTTGTTTGAGCGATGCAAAAATTTGATTGCTGGCGATGCCTATGGTTTTGAACAGAATAAAGTTGGCGGCGCTGGGATACGCTTCGATTTTGACCATTTCCTGCAAGGCGTTAAGAACCACTGTTCTTTGTTGGCAGATGGTTTGCGTCTGTTGCAACAGAAATTCGCTGTGGTTTAGCGCGAAGGTGGCTGTGGCTTGGGTCAGGCTATTGATGTTGTAGGGTAGCCGGATTTTGTTGAGTTGCTCGATAATTTTGGGGTTGCCCGCCAGAAAGCCGAGCCGCAAACCGGCCAGCCCTAGTTTGGATACGGTACGCATTACCAGCAGATTGGCATGCTGATTGAGTTGTCCGATAAAACTGGCGTCGGCAAACGGCGCATAGGCTTCGTCCACTACCACCAGTCCCGGCGCTGCGGCGATGATTTGTTTTATGGATTCCGCGTTGAACAGGTTGCCGGTGGGGTTGTTGGGATAGGCCAGGAATATCAGTGCCGGTTGCAGATTTTTTATCGCTGCCAGCATGGCCGGCATATCCAGTTCAAAGCCGGATTCCAGCAAGGCTATGCCGCGATACTGCAAACCCAGGCTTTGCGCAACCTGTTTGTACATGACAAAACCCGGTTCCGGGGCTAATACGCAAGCATCCGGCTGTAAGGCCATTTGCAGAATCTGGATGATTTCGTCTGAACCGTTGCCTAGCAGTAGGGCCGATTGCTGGGGAATATTGTTGCTCAGCCGCAATGCGGCGGCCAGAGTTTGCGCTTCCGGGTCCGGGTAGCGGTTAATCGAGGTGGTTTTTAAAGTTTGCAACCACTGTTGCTGAATGTCTTCCGGCCAGGTGTAGGGGTTTTCCATGGCATCCAGTTTGATCAGATTTTTTGCGTCGGCCACTTTATAGGCCGACATGGCTAGCAGTTCCGAACGGAATAGTTTTGTTAGTGTTAATTTTTGCATAAGTACTCGCATCCCTTGAGCGCAATCATGGGTGTGTTAGAGGTTCTGAAACTTTAAAAATCATCCGAAACAACTAATTCCTCGGGAAGACGCAGAGCGTCCAGAGATGCGTTCCCACGCCGGAGCATGGGAACGATGGCGCCCGTCCATGCTTATCATTTGTTTGATTTGTTGAGTCGGACATTTAGCCGCACCCGGTATCGAGGCTTCGCCATTACAGCCTGTATTCTGCTGAACGGGCGTGAGCAGTCAGGCTTTCGCCGCGAGCCAACACCGAAGCAATTTTACCCAAAGTTTGGGCGCCTGCGGCCGAGCAGTTGATCAGGCTGCTGCGTTTTTGGAAATCGTAGACGCCCAGCGGTGAAGAATAGCGGGCTGTGCTGGAGGTGGGCAGCACGTGATTGGGGCCTGCGCAGTAGTCGCCAAGCGCTTCTGCAGTATAACGGCCCATGAAAATGGCACCGGCATTGCGGATATATTCGTTAAGGGCTTGCGGATCGGCTACCGACAACTCCAGGTGTTCCGGCGCTATGCGATTGGCAACCTCGGCGGCTTGCAGCAAATCCGATACCTTGATAAACGCACCGCGCGTTTGCAATGAACTGAGGATAATGTCGGCGCGTTCCATTTCCGGCAATAGCTTGTTAATACTTTGCTCGACGCTATCCAAAAACGCGGCGTCCTGGCTGATGAGAATCGCTTGTGCATTTTCATCGTGTTCGGCCTGCGAGAACAGGTCCATTGCAATCCAGTCCGGGTCGGTCTGGCCGTCGCAGATGATCAGAATTTCCGATGGCCCGGCGATCATGTCAATACCGACTTGGCCGTATACCAATTTTTTAGCGGTAGCTACGTATATATTGCCAGGGCCGACTATTTTATCGACCGCAGGAACCGTTTCCGTGCCGTAAGCCAGTGCCGCCACGGCTTGCGCGCCGCCAATCGTGAAAACCCTGTCCACACCCGCCACATAGGCTGCCGCTAATACCAAAGGATTGGTTTCGCCGCCCGGTGTCGGTACCACCATTATCAACTCGCCGACCCCGGCCACCTTGGCGGGAATAGCATTCATTAATACCGATGAGGGATAAGCGGCTTTGCCGCCGGGTACGTATAGTCCGGCTTTGTCGAGCGCTGTAATTTTTTGTCCCAGCAAGTTGCCGTCAGCTTCGGTGTATTGCCAGGAGTGCAATTTTTGTTGTTCGGCATAAGCCCGAATCCGCTCGGCGGCGGTTTGCAAGGCGTGTGCTTGCTCGCCGGGCAGGCTTTTCCAGGCTTGCTCTAACGCTTCCTGCTTTAATTCCAGTTGAGCGGCGTTGTTGAATTGGCAATGATCGAAACGGTTGGTGTATTCAAGCAGCGCCCGATCGCCGTTTTTGCGAATGTCGGCAATAATGTCCAGCACCCGGTGATGGATTTCCAGGTCTTCGGCGGCATCCCAGGCCAGACGGGCCTGTAATTGCCGGTTGAAATCGGCTGCTGCGCTGTCCAGGCGGGTCATGGTTATGGAAGTCATAGGCTTACCGTTGAGCTAGGGTCGTTTCAAGTTGGTCGATCAGCGCCTGAATAGCCTGATGCTTCATTTTCATGGCGGCTTTATTGACCACCAGTCGCGAAGTAATATTGGTAATCAGTTCTCGCGGTTCCAAACCGTTGGCTTTCAGGGTGTTGCCGGTATCGACCAAATCGACGATGCAATCGGCCAGCCCGACTATCGGCGCTAATTCCATCGAACCGTACAATTTGATGATTTCCGCCTGTATGCCAAGATCGGCAAAATAGCGTTGCGCGATTTTCACATATTTGGTGGCTACGCGGATACGGCCGGAAATGGCGGGCGCGTCGACACGGGCGGCAGTCATCAACCGGCAACCGGCAATGCCCAGATCCAACGGTTCATAAAGGCTCTCGGCACCGTGTTCCAGCAAAACATCCTTACCGGCGATACCCAGATCGGCCGCCCCGTATTCGACAAAAGTCGGGACATCGGTGGCGCGGATAATCACGAGCTGGACATCGGCACGCGTGGTTTGCAAAATCAGCTTGCGGCTTTTTTGCGGATCGTCGATGGGTGTAATACCAGCTTCGGCCAGTAGGGGCAAGGCTTCGTCGTAGATGCGGCCTTTCGATACGGCAATGGTCAACATGGTTTACGGCGCCTCAACGCGGAACACGGCGAATGGTGGCGCCCAATTGGGCGAGTTTTTCTTCGATATGGTCGTAACCGCGGTCGATGTGGTAGATGCGGTCAACCAGGGTTTCGCCTTCGGCGACCAGTCCGGCCAGTACCAGGCTGGCAGAGGCCCGCAAGTCGGTGGCCATGACCGGCGCGGCTTTAAGCAGTTTTATGCCGGAACAGATGGCTGTATTGGATTCCAGCCTGATTTGCGCACCCATGCGTTGCAGTTCCTGAACGTGCATGAAGCGGTTTTCAAACACTGTTTCGGTGATCAGCCCCACGCCGTCGGCGACCGAATTCAAGGCCGTAAACTGCGCCTGCATGTCGGTTGGAAATGCCGGATAAGGCGCAGTGCGGATGGTTACGGATTTGGGGCGCTTGCCGTGCATGTCCAGCTCGATCCAGTTGCTGCCTGTGGTAATGTCTGCACCGGCTTCTTTGAGCTTTACTAAAACCGCGTCGAGAAGATGCGGGTCGGTATTTTTCAGTTTGACATGTCCGCAACTGATAGCCCCGGCCACCAGATAGGTGCCGGTTTCGATGCGATCCGGCAGAATTTCATAGTGCAGGCCGGCAACTCCTAATTTTTCAACGCCTTCGACATGCAGAATGTCGGTGCCGATACCGCTGATTTTGGCGCCCATTTTGTTCAGGAAGTTGGCCAAATCGGAGACTTCCGGTTCTTTGGCGGCATTTTCGATGATGGTAATGCCTGACGCCAGAGTTGCCGCCATCAGGATGTTTTCCGTGCCGGTGACGGTAATTTTGTCGAGTACCAAATGGCAGCCTTGCAGGCGTTTGGCTTTGGCGTGAATGTAGCCGGCCTCGACCTGAATATCGGCACCCATCTTGATCAGTGAATCGATATGGATGTCAACCGGGCGCGTGCCGATTGCGCAACCGCCCGGCAGCGAAACATGGGCCTCGCCGAAGCGAGCCAGCAAAGGGCCAAGCACCAGAATCGATGCGCGCATGGTTTTCACCAGCTCGTAGGGGGCTTCGTATTTGGTAATGCAACTGGAGTCGACTTCTATATTCATTTTTTCGTTGACCAATAAACCTACGCCCATTTGCCCCAGCAGTTCCAGCGTGGTGGTAATATCGTGCAGATGCGGAATATTGCCGATGCTGACCGGCGTTTCTGACAGCAATGTGGCGGCCAGAATCGGCAGGGCGGCATTTTTGGCGCCGGAGATACGTAGTTCGCCGGATAGCGGTTGGCCGCCGGTAATCAGTAATTTATCCATGAGTTTTGCGAGTTGTTTGTTTGAATGCGGCAAGCATGCTTAAGTGGCATTGCTTGCAAAATATTCGTTATCGTCAAAACCGCTAAGTTTGGCGAGAGCGAGAAGTTGGTCCGGAATGTTTTTAAACCTGAGTTTGATCCGGTTCATCCGGCTGAGTCTGATCCATTCGATCATCAGCGCCAAACCGGCGCTGTCCGAGGCTTCGACTTTGGCCAGATCGATGCAGATGCTGTCTATGCCTTTCAGGAAATTGAAAGATTTAACGATCTGTTTGTCGATGCTGGCAAAGGTCAATTTGCCTTCGACTGTATAATAGCCGGGGGTTTGTTCGGTTAATGTCAGTTTGGACATTATTTGCCTGCTGCCTTGTTGAGGAGGAATTTTCCTATCATTTCTTCCAGAATAATGGCTGAACTGACATTTTCTATTTTACTTTTCTCTTTCAAAAATGCGCCCGACAAACCGGGGCCGGGATCGATACTGATGTATTTTTCGCCCAGCAGACCGGCGGTGTAAATACTGGCGCCGGAATCGTCAGGCAAATTGTTGTATTTGGATTCGATGCGCATTTCCACCACCGATTCAAGACTTTCTCTGTCCAGGGTAATGGCAGAGACGCGTCCGATGCGAACGCCTGCTACCGTCACCGGCGATTTAACTTTAAGACCGCCGGAATTTTGAAATTTTGCACTGATGGTATAGCTGTCGCTGCCGGTATAAGTGCCTAGATTGCTGATTTGCAGTGCCATATAAAACAGGGCGGCGATGCCGCTGGCGACAAAAAGACCGACCAGAGTATCCTGAGTCTTGGAATGCTGCATGTTAAATATCTCCAAACATGAGTGCGGTTAGAATAAAATCGAGTCCGAGAATGGCGAAGGCGGAGTTTACGACTGTGCGAGTAGTGGCGCGGCTAACCCCTTCTGAAGTAGGTATGGCATCATAACCTTCGAAAAGCGAAATCCAGGAAACCACAAATCCGAATACCACGCTTTTAATCACGCCGTTGACGATGTCTTCATGAAAATCGATAGTGGCTTGCATTTGCGACCAGAAAGCGCCGTCGTCAACGCCCAGCATGCTGACGCCGACCATGTGTCCGCCCATCACGCCGATAGCGCTAAACAGCGCCGCTAATAATGGCATGGAAATAAAGCCTGCCAGAAATCGCGGCGAGATGATGCGCTTGATCGGGTCTACCGCCATCATTTCCATGCCGGACAGTTGTTCGGTGGCTTTCATCAGGCCTATTTCGGCGGTTAAGGCCGAACCGGCGCGACCGGCAAACAATATGGCCGAAACCACTGGCCCCAGTTCACGAACCAGTGAAGCGGCGACCATTACGCCCAGGGATTGCTCGGCACCGAAATCCTTCAGAATATAGTAGCCTTGCAGACCCAGAACCATACCGACAAACAAGCCGGAGATGCTGATAATCAGAAATGATAACACGCCGACCGAGAACATTTGCTTGAGCAATAGGTTGGGGCGCAGTAATACGGCACCGATGCCGGTCAGCGTATGTAGCAGAAAAAAACTGCCGCGCCCGAGTTTGGAAAAACTGCTCTGGGTGGTTTTTCCAAGATTTTCTAAAAATTCAAGCATATTTATTTAAGCAGGTGCCGGTTATTGAGACGCTAACAAGTCGTCGAGGTAGTTCTTGGCCGGATAATGAAAATGGACCGGACCATCGGCGTTGCCGTTCATGAATTGCTGTACCCATGCCGAGTCGGATGCCTCTAATTGTTTCGGCGTGCCTTGTCCGACTATTTTGCCTTCCGACAGCACGTAAATATAATCGGCAATCCCGGCTGTTTCCTGAACATCATGCGAGACGATGACGCTGGTAAGTCCCAGCGTGCTGTTTAGCGACTTGATGAGATGCACCAGCGCACCCATGGAAATCGGGTCCTGACCGGTGAAAGGCTCGTCGTACATGATCATTAAAGGATCAAGGGCGATGGCGCGCGCCAATGCGACCCGTCTGGCCATTCCGCCGGAAAGTTCGTTCGGCGTCAAGTCGCGCGCGCCGCGTAAACCGACGGCATGCAGTTTCATCAAAACCAGGCTACGGATCATGGATTCCGGCAAACGGGTATGTTCTCGCAACGGAAAAGCGACATTATCGTAGACATTCATGTCGGTTAACAACGCGCCGCTTTGAAATAACATACCCATACGCTTGCGGAGAGTATACAGGTCGGCGGTTTTAAGGCGATGCACATTTTGACCGTCGAAGAAAACTTGACCGCTATCCGGGGTGAGCTGACCGCCGATCAGTTTTAGCAGCGTGGTTTTTCCTGTACCGCTGGGACCCATAATAGCGGTAATTTTGCCGCGCGCTATGTCCAGACTAATATCGTCGAAAATTTTTCTGTTGCCTCTGGAAAAGGACAGGTTTTTGACCGTAACGATATTATTTTCAAAACTTGCGCTATTTGGCATTTTGCAAAATTATAGGATTTATTTTGTGAAAAGCAGCTATTTTCTATGAGGCCCCGAGAATAAGTCAATGACTCGGGGTGAAAAATTCGGTAATAACATGCAATAATGGTTCCTGTTTTTAGGTATTTGTCGAGGCGGAGCAGTTTAACAGTGGGGGATGATAGCAATATTAAGGCATTAGCGTTAGCTGTGATAAATACCGAAGCTCAGGCGGTTAAAGCGCTGGCTGAGCAGATTAACGAAGAGTTCGTTCATGCATGCCGGCTAATGTTGGCCTGCAAGGGGCGGGTAGTGGTAACAGGCATGGGTAAATCCGGACATATTGCCGGAAAAGTTGCTGCAACACTGGCCAGCACAGGAACACCGGCTTTTTTTGTGCATTCGGGTGAAGCCAGCCACGGCGATTTGGGGATGATTACCCGGCAGGATGTGGTCCTGGCTTTATCCAATTCCGGCGAAACAGAGGAAATCCTGACCATTTTGCCGATTATTAAACGTCTGGGAGTACCGCTGATTGCAATGACTGGAAATCCTGTTTCGACGCTGGCAAAATTCGCCACCGTGCATATCAACGTTGCGGTCGAACAGGAAGCTTGTCCGCTTGGGCTGGCGCCGACATCCAGCACTACCGCAGCTTTGGTCATGGGCGATGCCTTAGCGGTTTCGCTGCTCGAAACCAAAGGTTTTACCAGGGACGATTTTGCCTTATCCCATCCAGGCGGCAGCCTGGGTAAAAGGTTGTTGTTGAAAGTTGCCGATGTCATGCATGGCGGCCATGAAGTGCCCATGGTGGATGAAAATGCCTTAGTCAGCCGGGCCTTGCTGGAAATGACAGCTAAAAAACTGGGCATGACAGCCGTTGTCGATGCGGATAACCGGGTGGTCGGCATTTTTACCGATGGCGATTTACGGCGGATGCTGGAAAAAAATCTGGATGTGCACGTCGCCGTTATCCATCAGGTTATGACCCGTTCTTGCGCGGTCATTAATGCCGATATTCTGGCTGCGGAGGCTATGCAGATTATGGAACAAAAAAAAATCAATGCTCTTCTGGTGGTCGATGAGCATAATATTTTGCTGGGCGCGCTGAATATGCATGATTTGGTACGTGCCGGCATTGTTTAGTTTGCAGAGCTTTATGTTCGATTTAACCGATGAACTCATAGAAAAAATCAAACGCTTAAAACTGTTGATTTTGGATGTGGACGGCGTTTTAACCGATGGCCGCCTGTTTTTCGATCATCAGGGCAATGAATACAAATGCTTCCATGCGCGTGACGGACATGGCTTAAAATTACTGCGCCAAACCGGCGTTGAGGTTGCGGTCATTTCCGGCCGCAGTTCCAATTCGGTTGCATTGCGTATGAAAAGCCTGGGTATCGAACACGTTTATCAGGGTCATGAAGACAAACGCCTTGCGTTTAGGGAAATTCTCGAAAATTTGCGATTAAACGCCGAACAGGTGGCGCATGTCGGTGACGATCTGCTGGATTTGCCTATCATGACACAGGCCGGTTTTGCCGTTGCGGTTCAGGATGCTAATTTTGCAGTTAAAAAATATGCGGATTGGTGCACGACAACGCCGGGCGGGCTTGGCGCAGTGCGAGAAGTTTGCGATCTGGTTATGCAGGTGCAGGGGAATTTTGATGCGGTGTTAAAAGCTTACTTATGACTAATTTCCAGGAACTGAGACTGTATTCGATCATTGTTGTAGCCGCTCTGGCGTCCTGGGGGTTGGTGCGCTTGAACGAAGAACGTGACGTAGCAATTAAAATTGCTGAAAATAGTCCGGATTTTTTTAGTTCCGGATATTACAAAAAACAAATGGATAGCGAAGGCTTACCCAAAAACGAGTTGTTGGCTGATAAAATGCAACATTACAAAGCTGACGGCGCTACACATTTAGATAATCCGTTGATGACCTTGTTTAACCCGGATGGCAAACCGCCCTGGGTTATCAAGGCCGATAACGGGATAATGGCCGCCGATGGCGATAATTTGCAATTAATCGGTAAAAATTTTATACATCGCGAGGCGTCTAAAAATGCTTCCGCCTTAACCATCAATACATCTGAATTGCGCGTTAAACTGAACAGTAATTATGCTGAAACCGAGGAATGGGCGGACATTATCAGCCCACCCAATAATACTTCGGGAACCGGCATGCAAGTGACTTTTGTAAGTCCTATTCACCTGAAATTGTTATCCAAGGTTATCGGACATTATGAGCTTAAATAAGATTGCAGGCCTGTGCCTGTTAATGCTTTCCCGTGCTGTATCTGCGCTTGAGAGCGACTCAGAACAGCCCATTGTTATCGATTCCAACAATGCAGTTTACGATGAAAAAACGGATACCAGCACATACACAGGTACCGTTCATGCTGTTCAGGGAAGTATTAAAATAGACGCCGACAAATTGGTCGTGTATATGAAGGAAGGTAATATCGATCATCTGATTGCCACCGGAGTCCCTTCTAAATTCAGGCAATTGCCGGAGGTCGGCAAAGAAGAAATGTTCGGGGAAGGGCTGATAAACGAGTTTTATCCCGACAAGAATTTACTGATTTTTAGAAAAAACGCTTCGGTTTGGCAGGGTGATGCCAAGCAATCCAGCGAATACATAGAATATGACACCAAAGATTCCCTTTTGAAAGCCGGCGAATCGGCTTCCGACGGCAAGCGCGTGCATTCCGTGATCAAACCGAAGCCGAAGCCGCAAGAACAAAAGGCGAAATAACATGGCACGTCTGGTTTCCGAAAATCTTTTTAAAAGCTACAACAACCGCAATGTGGTTGACGGTGTCAGTTTAGAGGTCAACACCGGCGAAGTCGTCGGCTTATTGGGTCCCAACGGTGCCGGTAAAACCACAAGCTTCTATATACTGGTCGGCTTGATTCGTGCCGATAGCGGCGAGATTTATCTCGACGATCTGCGTATCACTCATCACCCTATGCACAGGAGAGCGCGCCTCGGTATCGGCTATTTGGCCCAGGAGGCCTCGGTATTCCGTAAACTAAACGTTCAGGATAATTTGCGGGCGGTTTTGCAAATTCGCAACGATTTAACCGACGGTCAGATCGAACTGATCATTGAGGATTTATTGAGCGAATTCGGCATTGCTCATTTACGTAATCAAATGGCGCTAGGTTTGTCCGGTGGCGAACGACGGCGGGTGGAGATAGCCAGGGCCTTGGCTTCCGAACCCCAGTTTATTTTGCTCGACGAACCGTTCGCAGGCGTTGACCCTATTTCCGTGATCGATTTACAGAAAATTATCGCCCACTTGAAAGAACGCGGCATCGGTATATTGATTACCGAACATAAAGTCAGGGAAACGCTGGAAATATGCGATCGAGCCTATATACTCAATGGTGGTAAAGTTATTGCCGAAGGAGATTCGCAGCAGCTTGTTGAAAACGAAGAAGTGCGCAGAGTCTATCTGGGCGACAATTTTAGTCTATAGGATAAAGCCCACATGAAACAATCCCTGCAACTTCGAATCGGTCAAAGCTTGACCATGACGCCGCAATTGCAGCAAGCGATCAAGCTGCTGCAGATGTCGACACTCGACCTTCAACAGGAGATCCAGCAGGCGCTTGAGTCTAATATTATGTTGGAGTTGGACGAAGACGATACTCATGGCCTGGATTTTCGCGAAAAGAAAATAGACACTAGCGATCAGGTTACCAGCGAAGGCTCTCAAACCGATATCCCCGATGAATTGCCGGTTGACGTGAGTTGGGAAGATGTCTTTGAAAGTTCTTTACCGGCCGGTGACGGCGGCGGCGATTTGGTGGAATTCGAAACTTTTCAGGGCAATGCCGAAACCCTTCGCGATCATCTGCTCTGGCAGTTGGAGTTACTGCCGATTTCCGATCGGGATTATGCTATTGCCGTTGCGATTATCGATGCCGTCGATATCGATGGTTATGTCAGCAGCGATTTGAGCGATATTTTGCAAGGCTTGCAACATCAAATCGACGGAGTGGAGATGGATGAAGTACAGGCCGTATTGCACATGATCCAGAATTTCGACCCGGTAGGCGTCATTGCGCTTGATCTGGCGGATTGTTTGCGATTGCAATTACAACAATTGCCGGATAATACGCCTTTCAAAACCCAGGCTATCGATTTTGTGCTTCGGCATCTGGATTTGCTGGCAACCTGCGATCAGGCAAGGTTGCTAAAGCGGGTGGGAATGAGTGAAGAGCAACTCAAAGGAGTACTCGCATTAATTCGCACCCTGGACCCTAAACCGGGTGCCAGATTGCAGGAAAGCGATGTCGAATATGTGGTGCCCGACGTGTTTGTCAGCAAAGTCAAGGATCAATGGGTGGTCAGCTTGAATCCCGAAATAGCCCCCAAGCTGCGTGTAAACCCGTATTATTCGGGGATGATCAAACGGGCGGACAGCAGTCAGGATAACGTCAGCATGAAAAATCATCTACAGGAAGCACGCTGGTTTATCAAAAGTCTGCATAGCCGTAACGACACCTTGTTGCGGGTTGCGAAAAGTATTGTTGAAAAACAGGGTGAATTTTTCGAGCATGGCGCCATCGCCATGAGACCTATGGTTCTTAGGGATATTGCAGAAGAACTTGAGTTGCACGAGTCGACCATCTCTAGAGTCACTACGCAAAAATACATGCACACTCCGCGAGGTGTCATCGAATTCAAATATTTTTTCTCCAGTCATGTCGGGACCGACGGGGGAGGCGAGTGTTCGGCAACCGCCATCAGAGCACTTATAAAAGAGTTGGTCGGTACCGAGAATCCGGCCAAACCATTAAGCGATAGTAAAATATCCGACTTATTGAATGAGAAAGGCATTAATGTTGCACGCCGCACCATTGCAAAATACCGCGAGGCAATGTCGATTCCTTCCACCAGCCAACGGAAAAGGCATATTTAATCCAATCTGGAAGCAAAATTTTTAAACAGGAGTATTCCATGCAAGTTAGTATCACAGGCCATCACGTAGAAGTCACAGATTCATTAAAAGCACATGTTGAAGATAAAATCACAAAATTAAAACGCCATTTCGATAACGTGGTTGATGTGCATGTCATTTTAACTGTTGAGAAACTTGAACAAAAAGCTGAAGCGACCGTACAGATCAGCGGTGCAAAATTGTTTGCGGACGATGTTCAAGAAGATATGTATGTCGCGATCGATAACATGATTGACAAACTGGACAGACAAATCGTTAAATTTAAAGAAAAAAACCATAACCATCGCTAATACGGAGCTAAAAGGTATAGGCTGTCGATCTGTAATTATTCAGCCCGCTTCTTCGGTATAGAGGGGTTATGGGAATCTTTCCAATGAATCCCCTTCGCCACCCTTTTTTTAATGGGCGGAAGAGCAAAGGAAGGGGGCTGAATTCTTACAATCGATTTCATCCTGCATCGGTAAATTATGAAACTGGTTATCATCAGCGGCTTGTCGGGTTCGGGTAAAAGTATCGCCCTGGACACTCTGGAAGATTGCGGCTATTACTGTATAGACAATCTTCCCGTTGTCCTGCTGGATGATTTCGTTAACCATGTCATGCTTAAAGACAGGGATACTTATAACAAAACAGCAATAGGTATCGACGCCAGAAATCGAACCGAAAAACTGGCGGATTTTCCGGAGCGCCTTGAAGTCATTCGCCAAAAAGGCATTGATTGCGAACTGATCTATATGGAAGCCGATGATGGCATTATTCTCAAACGATATAGTGAAACCCGCCGTCGGCATCCTTTGACCACAGATGATAGGCCGCTCCGTGAAGCACTGGATATTGAGCGGGAATTATTACGACCGCTCGCCACCCATGCGGATATTGTCATTGACACCAGTTTTTCGCATTATCACCAATTGCGGGATATGCTTAAAAGCAGAATGGGCGAGAAAGAGAAAGGGTACTTGTCGATTCTGCTCCAGTCTTTCGGCTTTAAATACGGCATACCGTTGGATGCCGATTTCGTATTCGACGCCCGCAGTTTGCCTAATCCTTATTGGGCACCCGAATTAAGAGGGCTGAACGGCAAAGATATTCAAGTCATCGAGTTTTTGCAAAACGAGAGCATAGTCAAGGACTTTTTGCAGGACATCGGCGATTTCATCGCTCGCTGGGCTCCGCGCTTCGAGTCGGATAACAGAAGTTATTTAACCATTGCCATCGGTTGTACCGGCGGTCAGCATCGCTCCGTTTATCTGGTGGAAGCATTAAGCAAGTGTTTTCAAGATATTACCCCTCATGTGATTGTCAGGCACCGTGAATTGCGGTAGCGTTATGTTGCCTGATCTCAATTTCTGAGTTTTTTAGCAGTTATCGGCAAAGATTGAAAACAATAACCGGATATGTTTTTTTAAGTATGTTTCTTTTCCGGGACTGATGACCTTATTCCTGATGTAACTTCTGTGTTTTTTATCCGGAAAATGATAGTATTTCTTACAAAGAGTAGCTGATTCCACAGGCCCAATGTCAATCGACACATCATCTTCACTAAAGACGGCTTTAGAGTTTAAAAGCACTTCACTTACTGTGCCCGTATTACTGCTAGCCGATAACGATTTGCTACACATTGACCTGCAATTGCAGGAGAAAGTAGCTCAAGCACCTGATTTTTTTAAAAACTCGCCGTTGTTAATCGATTTTCAGAAATTGACGGCTCAAAACCTTGCCGTCTCTGTCGTGGAAGTCATCAACGTGGTGCGGAATCAGGGCTTTATGCCTATCGGAATTCGCAGCGGCACTGAACATCAAAATATCGAAGCGTTGGCGATAAATTTGCCGATACACTCGACACATGGGCAAAATACCCCGCTTACCGATAAAAAGCCTGCCGTTAAATTACCGGTTCCGGATGTCCCTGTTAATCAGGAGCTGGAAAACAAATTAATTTCGCATCCGGTGCGCTCCGGTCAACGGGTATATGCCAAGGGCGACCTGATTGTTACGGCAACGGTAAGTGTCGGCGCCGAAATTATGGCTGAAGGTAATATCCACGTATACGGGTCATTACGCGGACGCGCGCTGGCCGGTGTGTTGGGTAATACTGAAAGCCGGATATTTTGCTCGGATTTGCAGGCTGAGTTGATTTCCATAGCAGGCACGTACCAACTGCGCGACGATTTAAGCAATTATCCTTCCCATAAACCCGTACAAATCAGTCTGGAAAATCAGAAGCTGATCATTAAAGAAATTTAAGCTTTTCCTTGGAGAAACAACATTGGCTAGAATAATCGTAGTAACATCAGGTAAAGGCGGAGTTGGAAAAACCACAACCAGCGCAGCTATCGCGATGGGTTTGGCCAAGCGGGGCCACAGAACCGCTGTTATCGATTTCGATGTAGGGCTGCGGAATCTCGATTTGATCATGGGTTGTGAACGCCGGGTGGTTTACGACCTGGTCAACGTTATTAACAACGAAGCGACCTTGAATCAGGCGCTTATCAGAGATAAACGTTGCGATCAGCTTTATATCCTTCCCGCTTCGCAAACCCGTGATAAAGATGCGTTGACCACAGAAGGGGTAGGTAAAATTCTGGAAGATCTTTCGAAAGATTTTAAATACATCGTTTGCGATTCGCCGGCAGGGATAGAACGAGGTGCTACACTTGCCATGTATTTTGCTGACGATGCTTTTGTAGTGACCAATCCGGAAGTTTCGTCTGTGCGCGATTCGGACCGGATGCTGGGTATTTTGTCCAGCAAATCGCGCCGCGCCGAAAAGGGTGAAGAGCCTATTAAGGAATATTTATTGCTATCGCGCTATTCGCCCGATCGCGTTAAATTGGGTGAAATGTTAAGCGTCGATGATGTTCAGGAAATCTTATCCTTGCATCTGCTCGGCGTGATACCCGAGTCCAAATCGGTGCTGAATGCCTCAAACTCAGGCACCCCGGTTATTTTGGACGAGCAAAGCGATGCCGGACAAGCATATGCCGACATCGTCGCCCGTTATCTTGGGGAAAACAAGCCGCACCGATTTATTGACGAAGAGAAAAAAGGACTATTCAGTAAGCTATTTGGGAGTAAGTAATGAGTCTTTTGGATTACTTTAGGTCATCGAAAACCAACACCGCTTCGTTAGCGAAGGAGCGCTTGCAAATCCTGGTCGCTCATGAACGTTCATCCCGAAATCGGCCATCTTATTTACCGCAATTGCAGCAGGAATTACTGGAAGTGATACGCAAATATGTCAATGTCGGACAGGATGCTATTACGGTTAATTTTGAACAGGATGGCAATCAGGAAACTTTGGAGCTTAATATTGTATTACCCGATGAGCGCTAGTACTTTGCTTTATCTGACTCATGTACTACGCTACACTTAGCTTATCAAACCTAAATACCGATTTTTTTTGTGTAAATGTGAGGAGTTGAAATGATAGATGTAATTGGTGATGCAGCTGGAACAATCTGGCATTTTCTAGACAAGAATGGAGAGGCCAGTGTAAACAAAGTCACGACCGAAACCGGACTTGGTAAAAATGAAGTTCAGCGAGGAATCGGCTGGCTGGCTAAAGAAGGTAAACTCCATATAGAATTGAAAGGTCGTGTTGAAACGCTTTCATTGAAATAAGGGTTGTTCCTTCATCCTTTGCTTAAGGCCAACGTAAGCCAAGTATATTAAAAAGCTGTTGTTCGGCTGTTTTGTTGATAAATTGGCGAGTTGGCTTTAGGCAAGGAATTTCTATTTAGGCAGCATTGCGTAGTATTTCTGCCTTTAACCGCCACGATTGGTTTGCATGAGCGAACATACTCAATCAAGCATCCGCAAAAAAATGAATTTCCCAGAATGCAGCGGTTTATTGCCGCTCATTTTACTATGTAAAAATCTGATTCCGTAGATTGGAGTACTTCTCTCGAAATGAAAGCCAAATTCGCTACTTTGTTAACATTGCTTTTCCTGGTTGCCGTCAATTTAGGGATTTGGTCCTACGTGAACAACCCTTTAAAGCTCCCTTCATGGAACAAAACCATGATGGGACTGACTTTTAGCCCTATGCGCCGGGACTCTAATCCGCGAGAAGGCAAATATCCGACAAAAGAGCAAATTGCCGAGGACGTTGCGCTTTTGGTCGGAAAAGCGCACTCCATCAGAACATACACATCTTTGGAAGGCATGGAGGTTGTTCCGGAATTGGCGGCAAAGTATGGCGAACATTTAGCTATGGGCGCTTGGATAGACGACGATCTCGAGAAAAATCGCCGCGAGATTGAAAGTTTGATTTCACTGACTAATCAATATCCCAAAGCTATCGTACGGACGATAGTTGGTAACGAAACCCTGTTGCGTGAAAATATTGAAGTCGAACAGTTAATCGAATACATCCGCGAAGTCAAAAAACGTACCTGGAAGCCGGTCAGTACGTCTGAAACCTGGGATATTTGGGAAGCACATCCGGAGCTGGTTCCGGAAGTCGATTACATAGCCGTCCATATTCTGCCATATTGGGAGGGTATCCCGGTCGAAGCGGCAGTTGATTATATTTTTAAACGTTATCACGAATTGCAGGAAGCCTACCCCGGCAAACAGATTGTCATAACCGAGGTGGGCTGGCCATCCGACGGCAAGCCGTTTTCCCACGCCACGCCCTCATTGGCTAATCAGGCTAGATTTTTGCGGGAATTTCTAAATCGTGCCAATGAAGAAAACATTGTTTATTACGTCGTTGAAGCATTTGATCAACCCTGGAAAATCGATATTGAAGGTAGTTCAGGCGCCTATTGGGGGGTTTTCAATGCCGACAGACAGCCGAAGTTTCCAATGGAAGGCGATGTGCTGGCCAATCCAACCTGGCGTAACTGGGCAACCGGTGCGGCTCTGTTAAGCATCATTCTTTCAGCTACATTTTTATTTACCCGGAGAAGGTTGAAGCTACCCGGCAAGTTTTTCTTCGGTATCATTGCCAACCTGGCTGCTTCGGTGCTGTTCTGGTCTGCTTCTATCGTAGCGGCACGCTATCAAACCAGTTTTTCACTAGTATTCTGGGCAATACTGTTAATGATGCAAGCCATGGCAATTCTGGTTCTGTTGACAGAAAGCCTGGAAATTGCCGAAGTGATCTGGCATCGAAAAGGCCGCCGTTCTTTCGTTCCTCTGACGCCGTCCCCCGAATTCAGATATCCGAAGGTTTCGGTGCACTTGCCTATCCATAACGAACCGCCGGAAATGGTGCGTAAAACCCTTAACGCTTTGGCCAAGGTCGATTATCCGAATATTGAAGTGTTGGTGATGGACAATAACACTAAAGATCCGGCTGTCTGGCAACCGGTACAGGAAGATTGTGAACGCCTTGGACCGATGTTCCGTTTTTTTCATCTCGACAATTGGCCGGGATTCAAGGCGGGCGCCATCAATTATGCCTTGAACAACACCGCCAGCGATGCGGAAATTATTGCCGTCATCGACAGCGACTACATCCTCTCGCCTGACTGGTTGAAGTCTATGGTCCCCTATTTCGATCAGGAAAATGTCGGTTTTGTCCAGTCGCCCCAGGATTACCGCGATCTTCATCAAGGCGCGTTCAAGGAAATGTGTTACTGGGAGTATGCCGGTTTCTTTAATATCGGTATGGTGCAGCGTAATGAATTCAACGCCATTATTCAGCACGGCACCATGACCATGATCAGGAAATCTGCATTTGAGAAAGTTGGGAACTGGAGCGAATGGTGTATCTGCGAAGACAGCGAATTGGGTTTGCGATTATATGAAGCAGGATACGACTCGGTTTACTGCAAGGAATCTTTCGGTCAAGGCTTGATGCCGGATACATTTTCCGGTTATATGACCCAACGCTTCCGATGGGTGTATGGAGCCATGCAAATTATCAAGCATCATTGGCGGCATTTTTTACCCAACAAAAAGTCATCTCTCACTTCTGCGCAGCGTTACTATTTTGTTGCCGGTTGGTTGCCGTGGTTTTCCGATGCCCTGGCCTTATTGTTTACCTTAACCAGTCTGATTTTGACAGCTTTGCTTTTGAGAGACCCTCAGCACAGCGAATTGCCGGTCAATGCTTTTCTGTTGCCTACCATAGGTCTGTTTGCATTCAAAGTGCTGCGCGGTTTATGGTTGTACAAAGCCCGCGTTGCCTGTTCGCTGTTGCAATCGTTAGGCGCTGCGCTGGCAGGCTTGTCCTTGACGCATACCGTAGCACGCGGAACTTTGCAAGGATTGTTCACCTCGGGCAAACCGTTCATGCGAACGCCGAAATATGAAGAGCAAGGACCTTTGGTGGCCGGTTTACTAATCATTTGGCAAGAATTACTGCTGCTAACCCTGTTAGTGGCGGGAATGATAGCTATGCGTTCAGTCGAGCATTTCGACAATACCAGCGGCAGGTTATGGGTTGCAGTTTTGGCAGTACAATCGGTGCCTTATATTGCTACTTTCCTGACCATTTTGATCAGCGTTGCTCCGAACTATCTGCCCGGCAAGAAGCTTTCGGCTGATGCATTGGATAACAGTTGATGGTTCGAATAACTGCTAATAAGCTTAGCTTGGCATTCTGACGACAGCCGCATGCCGCAGGCTGGGTTAAACAAGTCATGTCGTTCAAGCCTACCTGCGGAGTTGAACCGGAACGGCTTAATGTTATGCAGCGCATACCTTACGATGTTTGGAAGCAATTGATCAATCTATGTCCTGTCTTTAGGTTAAAGACGGTTTGCATAACCGATACAAGGTCTGGCTCAGGTTATCTTTTGCCAATCAGGATAACTTCCAGCCGTTTTAGTATAAATATCGACCGAAAAGCGAAAAAGTTGTTTGAGCGCCTGCAAAAATCCGAAAACCCCTGCAACAGGGGCCAGCTTGGATACCTGAAAGCATATTTAAATAAATTACACTTTATTTTCAATGCGTTAGTATGCTTTCGCTGCCTAGCAGCCGTTGAGAATTTTTATCAAAACCTTTGTCATAAAATGTTAACAGCCAAAGTCAACCTATTTTTGCTTTGTTAACGCCAATTGCTATGTATAATGGCGATGATTTAGCTAGGTAATCGTTGTCGCTTTTCCAAGTCTTCCTACCCGCTTTATTCAAAACCCCCTGTAACACGCCAGCAATGGCTTTTTAAGCAAGAGATATTTATGTCAGTACAAGTAGAAGGCAAAGTTAAATGGTTCAACGATGAAAAAGGCTTCGGTTTCATCGAACAAGAAGGCGGCAAAGATGTGTTTGTACATTTTAGCGCCATCAACGGCAATGGCCGCAAAACACTTAAAGAAGGCCAGCGTGTGACTATGGAAGTCACTACCGGTCAAAAAGGCCCTCAAGCTGAAAACGTTACGCCATTATAAGCGTAACGCATCGATGAAAGGCCGTGTACACGGCCTTTCTGTAGTTGATATAAGATTGCCTAAATGGCCTAGGGCATTAGCAATAATGCCCTCTCTTTTGCAGCCATGCTTGTTATATGGGTGTTTCATACACCGAAAATGGCTTAGCCGTTAGCTTCCCGGTAGAATAATTGCAACTTAATCTAGACTTTTTGTCGCTGTTCTAAATGCACATGAGTTAGGCTCGGGCAAGCGCAAATACCTACGAAAAATAAACAGCGATATGCTGTCGTTTCATCCTTGATGTTTACTGGAAAATGCTTAGTGCTTTTCCAGAATTTGCCGTAAGGCAGATTCCAGAGTAACAAATTGAAAGCTGAATCCTGTATCTTGCAAACGTTGCGGAATGACTTGCTGACTACCTAAGACTAATTCCGCCATTTCGCCTAGCAATAGCTTTAATAGACTGGCAGGTACCGGCAACAATAAAGGTCTGTGCAACTGTTTTGCAAGACTGAGACTGAATTCCCGATTGGTGACAGGCTGAGGGGCGGTGGCATTAAAAGCCCCACGCAGATCGGTATTGTTGAGTAAAAGTTGAACAATAGACAGCCAATCGCGGCGATGTATCCAGGACATCCATTGTTGACCGTTGCCCAAATGGCCACCAAAGCCAAGGTGGAAGGCAGGCAGCATTTTTTGCAACATCCCGCCACCGTTATCCAATACCAAGCCTGTTCTGATCAGGCAGACTCTGATGCCCATATTTTCTGCCTGACGAGCGGCATTTTCCCAATCCGCGCAGAGTTGTTGCGAAAAACTCGCTACGCAGCTACTGGATTCAGTTAACAATGCATCGCCCTGATCGCCATAGACGCCAATGGCAGAGCCGCTGATTAATACCTCGGGTTTAACAGGTAATGAAGCGATGTAGGCCAGCAAGCGTTCCGTGAGAGCAATTCTGCTATCGCGTAGTAATTGTTTTCGAGCTTCGCTCCAGCGCCCGGAAAAGATCGGTTCGCCAGCCAGATTAACGACAGCATCGAAACAGGCGTCAGTTGGCAATAAATTAAAATCGCCAACAACATCGATGCCGGGGCCTAACAATTTGCCGGTAGCAGTCGGATTGCGGCTGATAACCGTTGTCTGATGGCCTTGCACCTGCCAGTCGCTGACCAGCGCCCGGCCCAAGAAACCGCTGCCACCTGTTATCAGAATTTTTTTCGGATTCATGATTTTCGCTCCAAGGGCTAGGATGGTTTAGTAAGCCTTCGATAAGTTCGAGGCCAAAAATGTAGGCTTTACTTAAAACTCTCGCCAACTAAAGCTTTTCGATCCGTGCTGAAAAGCTGCCAAAACCTGTACTTTTGACGGCAGTGGCGTTCATGCCGCACTGCTTGAAAAAAGAACCCTTCAAAAAAACCTACACTTGAAGGGTGCCTAGAGGAGGAAGTTAAAAAACGAGAAAAAGCTCTATCCTCAAAATACACAGCTCAGGACAATGCCAACTGGCCGGATTTTTCCTCATCGGTTTGTTGGTCAGTCTGATCTTTCTCGTCGATTCCATCATGGACCTGCACTACTTCAGGCTCGGGCGGCGCTATCGTCTTGCCATTCAATAACAGATCGATCTGGAATTTATCCAGGGTTTCCCAGTCCAGCAGGGCGTGGGCCATGTTGTGCAGGATTTCGATATGTTCTTTGAGGATGGTTTCGGCCCGCAGGTAGTTGCTGTCGATGACGTGGCGGACTTCTTCGTCGATAACCTGCGCCATTTGTTCAGACATGGGCTTGGCTTGCGAACCGTAGCCGCCTTCGTTGTCACCGTAGTCCATCGGTCCCAGCCGTTCCGATAGGCCCCACTTGGTGACCATGTTACGGGCCAGTTGCGTGGCGCGCTGGATGTCGTTGGTAGCGCCGGTGGTGACTTTGTTTTTGCCGTAGATCAACGCTTCCGCGACCCGGCCCCCGAATAGGCTGGCGATCTGGCTTTCCAGTTTGTCCTTGCTGGCGCTGTATTGGTCGCGTTCCGGCAGAAACATGGTAATGCCGAGCGCGCCGCCGCGCGGCATGATGCTGACTTTGTAAACCGGGTCGTGTTCAGGCACCATGCGCCCGACGATGGTATGGCCGGCTTCGTGGTAGGCGGTCATCAACAGGTCTTCGCGGGTCAGGACCATGGTGCGTTTTTCAACGCCCATCAGCATTTTGTCGCGGGCCTTGTCCAGGTCGTTCATGGTGACTTCCCGCCGGTTTTTGCGGGCGGCAAACAAGGCGCCTTCGTTGATCAGGTTGGCGAGTTCGGCACCGGAGAAACCCGGTGTGCCGCGTGCCAGATCGTTAAGATTGACATCCTCGGCCAGCGGCACTTTTTCGCCGTGAACGTGGAGAATCTGTTCGCGGCCTTTGATGTCGGGCAGTCCGACCTGCACTTGCCGGTCGAAGCGGCCCGGCCTGAGTAGCGCCTTGTCGAGCACATCGGCACGGTTGGTGGCGGCGATGACGATGATGCCTTCGTTGCCGCTGAAACCGTCCATTTCCACCAGCAACTGGTTGAGGGTCTGTTCGCGCTCGTCGTTGCCGCCGCCCATGCCGCTGGCGCCGCGTTGCCTTCCCACAGCGTCGATTTCATCGATAAAGATGATGCAGGGCGCGCGTTTTTTGGCCTGTTCGAATAAGTCGCGGACCCGGGAGGCGCCGACACCGACGAACATTTCTACAAAATCGGAACCGGACACGGAGAAAAACGGCACCCCGGCTTCGCCGGCTATGGCGCGGGCCAGCAAGGTTTTGCCGGTGCCGGGAGGGCCGACCATCAACACGCCGCGCGGAATTTTGCCGCCCAAGGCTTCGTATTTGCCGGGAGCCTTTAGGAAGTTGACCATTTCCACGACATCCTCTTTGGCTTCCTCGACCCCGGCCACATCTTTGAAACGCACCTTGACCTGATCTTCAGCCATCAGTTTGGCGCGGCTTTTGCCGAAGTTGTTTTGAGAGTTACCGCCCATCATTTGCTGCTTGCGCATGAACCAGATGGTCACAGCAATCAGCAACAGCATAGGTGCCCAGGAAATCAATATCTGCAAGAACAGAGAAGGCACCTCCGGGCGCTCAACCTTGATTTTTACGCCGTATTCCAGCAATTCGTCAATTAGACGAGAATCGTTCGGATTATAGGTACTAAAAGGTTCGCCGCTTTGACGGCGGCCTTCAATGTCATTACCGTCTATAACAACTTCTGAAATTCCGTGATTGCGGATATCGGTGATGAAATCCGAATAAGAGACCGTATAGTTTTGTTCATGTTTCGCGGTTGTGCGCGTGAAAACGTTAAACAATACCGTACCGACTACCACAGCAAGAACGATACGGATAAGAAGCTTGATCATGACTATAACCTCAACAGAGAGTGTAAGGTGAAATTAAAAGAAGCAAGGCAAAATCCGTACCGTATAAAAACTGCTGATCTCTGTTACTTAACGTTTTTAAACAGTTTGAAGCCTTTGCTCTAAATTTTATTTCTCGCTGTTATAATATTTAAAAAAATCCGAATCGGGTTTTAACACCAGAGTATCCTGAGTTTTTTCAAAAGCCGTTTGATAGGCTAGCAGACTGCGATAAAACGCATAAAATTCCGGATTTTTACCATAGCTTTTAGCGTAGATCTCTGCCGATTCGGCATCGCCATGACCACGGACGTTTTCTGCATCGCGTTGGGCGTTGGCAAGCAGCACCTGCCTTTGTTTGTCTGCTTCAGCACTGATTAGTTCAGCGCTTTCCGCACCTTGGGAACGAAATTCCCGTGCCACCCGTTCACGCTCGGCACGCATGCGCTGGAATACCGAACTGCTGACTTCCTGCGGCAAATCGATACGTTTGATACGTATATCAATCAACTCTATGCCGAATTTGCCTGCAACCGGCGATAGCTTTTCCAGCAAGGTTTTGCGCAATTCGCTACGGTCTTCGGAAATCAGTTGTTTAATGGTGCGTAAACCGAATTCACCGCGCATGGCGTCTTTCATGATTTGGTCCAGGCGCAGATTGGCTTGATACTCATCGCCGCCGACCGTTGTGTAAAAGAGACCCACATCACCGATTCGCCATTTGGCAAACGAGTTGACAATGACATTTTTCTTTTCGGAGGTTAGAAAACGCTCGGACTTGGTGTCCAAGGTCAATACACGCGCATCAAATGTACTGACTTTGTTGATGATGGGGGTCTTAAAATGCAATCCCGGCTTAAAATCGGTGTTAACCATTCTGCCGAGACTAAAAAGTATGGCTTTTTCTTGCTGATTGACATAAAAAACCGATAAGTAGGCGGCCAGCACTAATATTGTCAAGCCGATCGGCAGGATCAGTGTGTAAGTTCTACTGTTCATGGTTTGCTCCTGCTGGGACGCAGTTCGTTGTTAACATTGGTTTTATGACTCCGGGTTTTGTCGTCGCCGGCCGCTTCGCCGCTTTGTTCTGCCATCTGGGTATTAAGCGCGGCGTGGCGTGTCGCCGCCGGCGAGGCTAACGGCATGTAAAATTGCGGCGCGTTCCGTTCCGATTCCAGCATGATTTTGTTAGCTCCGCTGTAGAGTTTTTCCTTGGCTTCCAGATAAAGACGCTTGCGGGTGATGGCCGGATTTTTTTCGTATTCCACCAGTAGTTGCTCGAAGCGCTCGGTTTCGCCTTTGGCTTTGGCGACTTTTTCAACATGATAGGCTTCGGCTTCCTGCAATAGCCGCGCCGAAGCACCCCGAGCTTTGGGGATGATTTCGTTGCTGTAGGCTTCGGCTTCGTTGATCAGGCGCTGTTTGTCCTCGCGGGCGCGGATGGCGTCTTCGAAGGAACCCTGCACTTCTTCGGGCGGCTGGGCGTCTTGCAGGTTAACACTGGCAATGGTGATACCGGCTCGATATTCGTCCATGGCCGCCTGGATTTCGCGCTTGATGTCGGCAACAATTTCGCTACGGCCTTCGGTCAACACAAAATCCATGTCGTTCCGGCCTATCACGGCCCGCTCGACGCTTTCGGTGAGCTGTTTCAGGGTGCCTTCGCTGTCCTTGACGTTAAACAGGTAGTCTTTGGCATTGTTTATCTGGTACTGGACCGCCAGCCGGACATTGATGATGTTTTCGTCGCTGGTCAGCATCAGGGATTCCTGAGGAATCGTCGAGGCTTTGGCGAAACGTCCGGAATCGCGATAGCCGACTTCGATAAAGCGTTGCTGCTCGACATTGATGACTTTAACGCTTTCAATCGGCGCTGGCAGGTGCCAGTTCAATCCGGGTTGCGTGGTTTCGGTAAAAGCGCCAAAACGCGAGACCACGCCACGATTACCCTGATCGACAATATAAAGGCCGCTGGCCAGCCAGGCTATTGCCAGAACGCCGCCCAGTACTGCGCTGACTTTCGTTAGCGAAAACTGCTGTTTGTGTTCATGATAGAAATCAAGACCCAATTGGTTGAAACGTTGCCAACGTTTGTCGAACTCGGCTTTCCAGTCGGGTGGCGGCGTTGGTTTGCCGGTGTTGTGATTTTCTGTTGACATGATCGCTCCTCTTGTTAATTATATCTTACCAGCATGGTATGTTAACCGTCGTTTGCCTCAAGAAAAGGCAACAGGTCATAGCCAAACTGCTGTTTTAACTTATTCAATGCCTGATTCTGTATTTGGCGGACTCGCTCCCGCGTAACATGCAATTGGTCGGCGATAGCCTGTAGCGTCATTTCCGTGTGATTTCTTAAACCGAATCGCATGTTCAAGATAGCTGCTTCTTTCTCAGGAAGGCTGGCGACAACATTATCGATGTATAGGTTCAAATTTCTATCGATTAGTTCATTTAAAGGCAAGGCAAACTGTTGCTGCTGCATACTGTCCATCAGAGTAAAATCGTCATTTTCTTCCGAAACCGCCGCATCCAAAGAATGCGTGGCCTGATAATAGCTGCTGACGGTTTTAACTTCATCTGTCGTCAAGCAGCATTGAGCCTGCAACTCCGCTACTGTCGGCCAGCGGTTGTTTTCCAGATAACAGCATCTCATAACTTCAAAAACAACTGAGGCTTTTTCAGCTAAAGCCACCGGTAAGCGTACCACTTTTTCCTGTTTCATTATCAATCTGGAAATAGCCTGTTTTATCCAGAAAACCGCGTAGGTTGAAAAACAGATACCGCGATTGGGATCGAAGCGGTCTACAGCTCTGATCAGGCCAACTATGCCTTCCTGCATCAGATCGTCGAAACTCAGGCTATTGGTTTTGTGCTTGTAGGCAACGAAAGCTACCAGGCCGGTATTGCTGGAAATGATTTTTTGCCTGATATCTTGTAAACGGCGGCGGCATTCCAGCAGCCTGATTTTATAGCCGGAGTCTACAAATATAACATTGCCTGTAGTTTTTTGAATCTGCTCGCTAATACGAATTAGCAGCGCCGGGAAAAAATGAATTCCGCTAAATTCGCCACGTCGAAAAGCAGGTGCAGAGTCAGTCGATTCCGGGGTTGCTTGTTCGCCAACAAAATAGAGCGGACTAGCCTCAGCTTGTACAAAGCGATTATCTTGTATAGCTTGCTTGTACAAATTTTTATCATTGCACTGTACTGAAAAATCCACGCCTTCGCCAGAGCTACTGGAAACCAACTCTGTCAAAAGTTTGAAGGCCAGCGGATGTTCCATCAGTATTGCCAACAGCTTCTGTCTGTGCTGTTCCATCTCCAACGCCAAACGCTGCGTGGAAGGCAAAACTTCGACAGTTTCTGCTTCTACCAAACATCTATCCGGTTGATGGTTAGCTAAATCCATGCTTTCCGGTACAGCCAACGCAGGAACAAGCCGTTCCGTTGTTGACTCAACTAGGGTTTGATTTAACGAATAAAAATCTCGTAATGCCATGGCTGTTCCGGAAAATATGAATTAAAGACGAGTAAATCGACGGTTCTATGCAGTTAGCTCGTTCTTCTAAAAAGCAAGGCGTTCCGCTTGGAAAATTAGGATAAACCGCCTACCGCGCCTAGAAATATCCACTGTATTTATGGCATTTTCATGATGCATAATGCCGATCAAGGAGTTTCCTACGGGATGGCAGTGGGTAATTCATTATAAACCCTATGGTTATCATGGTTTTATCGAATAGTTAATCATAAACTTGTGCTATAAGAAGCCTTTAATCAGACTTTGTAAAATATCTCTTTTCTATGGATAAATAGTTTTTACCTATACATGTAAACGGCTAACTATGGCAATGCAGCAATTTACCTAATCATCGGCGAAGAATGAACAATTATTATCTTTTAACCCGCTAACGGCTTTCATGATTCCCAAGCTTACCTGAAAGATATGAAAAGCTTGATGACAAGTTAACTTGGCGTAGAAATTATCTTAATGTACAATATTTGTCAAATAAAATATTAAACAATATATAAACAATGTACTCAATTAAAGCCACAGCTGTTTTGACCGGTATAGGCGCAGAGACCTTAAGAGCTTGGGAACGCCGTTATCAGGCCATCATTCCGGGCAGAGATGCGAGCGGGCGACGTTTTTATACGCAACAGAATTTGGACAAATTGTTGCTGTTGGCCAATCTGACCAGACAAGGCCATGCCATCAGCAAATTGTCCGGATTAACAGTCGAGCAGTTGCAGAAGGTGCTGGAAACGGCTGAGAAAAATCCCGATATACAGCTTGAATTTGTGGAGCGGATTGTCGAAGCATTACTGGATTACCGGATCGAACGTTGCGAACAATTACTGAAACGGGCCATGATGGCTAACGAGCCGCTGGCTTATGTCAGAGACATTCTCAGCCCGGCCTTGAAACACGTCGGACAACTGTGGCACGACGAAAAATTAAACATTGCACAGGAACACATGTTTTCTGCCTGTGTAAAACGCATTTTGTTGGGTCTGGTTAACAACTTGTACGCCCTATCCGGCAACGGACCAGCCATGCTGTTTGCCACGCTCAGCGGCGAACCGCATGAATTCGGTATTCTGATGTGCAGTTTGCTGGCTGCCGAACAACACTATAATTGCTACTATTTGGGGCCGAACCTGCCGGTTGCCGATATGCTGGTTGCCGCCCGCAAACTGAAAGTCGAGATCATCGTCCTGAGTCTTGTGCAATGTCCGCCGGATGACAAGACCATCGCGGATTTGAATTGCTTGGCGGAGAAAGTCAGCGAGGATAAAATTGACATTTGGTTGGGCGGCAAAGGCGCCGAAAATTGGAGTATTCAACAACAAATCCGGCCTAAGAATTGTGCAACAATTACCGATCTGGATGAGTTTTATGCTAAAGCACAGCAAAGGCGGTATGTCGGGAAAAATTGAATTACTCAGTAGTGGCTAGAAGCGCAGGTTTGGTTGTATGCCTTTCGCAATCCACCATTCGTATCGGCAAGCCTTGAGGGTATTTTTGCTGGTAAGGCCAGTAATAAAAACTAAAACGGTCAATGCTCAAGAACACATTAAAGTGTGTGCCGGTCGATTTTGGGTAGCGAAAAACAGTAACCCAACCTGTCAAAATTAGCTTGTTTCATTTTTGTGGCCGTGATTTAGCAGTGCTTCAAACTGCTCAATCGGAAACGGTTTACTAAAAAAATACCCTTGATAGTGTTTGCAATCATGAGCCAAAAGGAAGTTTCGTTGTTCCTCCGATTCAACGTCCTCAGCAATTACTTTTAACCCCAAACTCTTCCCGAGCGTAATTCTTTTAAAGCAGTGTTTCCAGAAATGGTCAGCGAATGGTTGCCGTGGGTAAAAATGTGGTATTAGAACTTTAATAGCTTCCCTAAGTACCTGCCGGCTTGTCTGGCCGCTATGTGCAGGAAAATATCGAAGGATTTTTCTATCGTTTATATCGATATTATCGGGTTATGCAAATCCCTAATTGATTACTAAAATTATGTGTTGGCCATCAACCGGTTTTTTTAACCCGTGGTAAATTCTTAGCCAAGAAACTTTTTTAAAATTTAGGAAAATTCCATGAAAAACAAAGCCATTTTTATTTCGCTTTTGCTTGTTTCCAGCTCGGTTCCGGCACAAATCAATTCGAAAATACCGCCGTTCAAAGTCTCATGCAACCCGCGCCGCAAGGCGTTCAACAAAATACTCAAGCCGGAAGCCTATTGAATGGCGCTGCCGGTTCGGCGCCTGCTACTCCAGACGGAGCCGTAAACGCAATTGAGGGGCAGGTTGAACAACAAGCAGTCCAAAAGGCTCTGCAATTGTTGCAATAATTCATTCGACTTCACTCCATTGGCATTCAGCAGTTGGTTAGCGGCAAAGCATTAGCGAATGCGCCAACAACAAACGCTGAGAATCCTGAAAAAGGGTCGTAAGCGAAGTGGGGGTAACAGTATCAACATAGCCTAGTGAACCTTTCCGCAACAGAAACTGGTGTAGGTATAAACCAGTTTCTACAAAACAACTTGCGCCCGTATATATAGGTTCCTTAAATGCACTTTACGTACTGACTTCCAAACCAGAAAAAACAAAAGGAAGCTGGAAATAAAGTGCAAGTTATTGATTGTTCAAAAACCGGAAAGGCAAGGTATAAACATCATACAAACTTATTCTATCTGCGAAAATTAGACTTGGTGTCACTAACCAAGTGTTAACGGTGAAGGATTCTCCCACTTGCCGCTAAAGACAAACTCACGCAAAGGCTTACGCTGTCTCGGTGTTAAATCTCGTTCTTTTAGCGGCTCGGGAAGGTTCTCCGGATCAGCCTTGTAGCCGATAGCTATGGCTGTCCATGCCTCGAAATCTTCCGGTATCCCGTAGATCTCACGCGCCTTTTCCGGGAATATTCCGATCATTTGATGTACAAATAGACCTCGTGCCGTCGCTTCAAATAAGAGATTGCCGGCCGCAAGACCGAGGTCATGGACGGCAGCTCGATTGTCTTTGCCATTCAGTGCGAATTTCAGGCCCACCACGCCTAAGGCCAGAACCGGCACGGCTTTTGCCCAAAGCTGATTTCCCTCTACGAGGCAGGAGAGTAGCCGTTGAAATTGTTCCGGGTCATTTTGAGTGGCAAGGATATATCGCCATGGTTGCTCGTTATAAGAAGAAGGCGCCCATCGTGCCGCCTCAAACAAAGAACGCAAATCCGCTTCCGGAACCGGGCGGTCTGCAAAGGCATAGGGACTCCACCGTTCAGCGAGAAATGCGTGAATTGGGTAGTCGGGTGAAGCTAGCTTTTCGTTCATAATTGCTCCTTTCGATTTTGTGAAGCCTTAGGATCAGATGTAGTAAAAATACGGTAATTTACAGGTAATTCGCAATCCGTATGAATACCTGAGTACTGGCGCTGAAATTAGGCTGGTTTGTTAATCCAAAGTCATGAAACTTTTTATCGTTTGAGCCGTTTGTTTAAACTCCCCCGCTATTTCTTCTCATCATGTCCCCCAAACTGCTTTCTCATCGCTGACAGAAGCCGGTTGGCATAGTCGGCATCGCCGCGCGAAGAAAAGCGATCGAATAGTGCCGCGCTGATTACCGGCGTCGGCACTCCCACGTCGATAGCGGCCAACGCAGTCCAGCGCCCTTCTCCCGAATCCGACACATGTCCCGAGAATCCGCTGAGATCGGCATCCTCCGCCAAGGCCGCAGCCGTCAGATCAAGGAGCCATGACGCCACCACGCTCCCGCGCCGCCAGACCTCCGCAATTTCGGGCAGATCAAACTCATACTGATAAAACTCCGGGTTGCGCATCGGCGAGGTCTCAGCGTCGCTATCGTGCGCAAGCTTTCCGGCATTGGCATTGCGCAGGATATTAAGACCTTCGGCATATGCCGACATCAGACCATATTCAATGCCATTGTGTACCATCTTGACGAAATGGCCGGCACCGTGCGGCCCGCAGTGTAAGTAGCCTTGTTCGGCTGTGGCGTCCGGCTTGCGTCTGCCGGGAGTGCGGGGTATAGCGCCGATGCCGGGGGCCAGTGTCGCAAAAACTGGATCAAGGTGCCGAACACTGTATTGATCGCCACCGATCATCAAGCAATAGCCACGGTCCAACCCCATGACACCGCCGCTGGTCCCCACATCCACATAATGCACACCTTTCTGGTGCAATTCAGCCGCACGCCGAATATCGTCCCGGTAATAGGAATTGCCGCCATCAATGACGATATCGCCCGCTTCCAGGAGCGGTACCAGTTTCGCCAGCATCCCATCGACTACCGTGGCCGGCAGCATTAACCAAACCGCGCGCGGCTTGGTCAAATTGGCAATAAAATCCTCAAGCGAAACCGTCCCGACGGCCCCCTCGCTTTGGAGCGCCTTGACGGCTTCGGGATTACGGTTGTAGACCACACATAGTTGTCCTCCTCTCATCAAACGCCGCACCATATTGCTGCCCATTCGTCCCAATCCAATCATACCGATTTGCATCTTGAATCCCCTGCTTGTAAGTGGTTGATTATGGTCTCGCCCGTTGACTTTGTGGCGAGGGAAAATATAACATTCCGAGAACATTCAAATGTCACATTACCGGGTTCTAATAAATACAAGCTATCGAAATACTTATCCCGTTTCTTCGTCCGGTTGCAACTCTTGCCTCTGGTAAAAATTATGGATAACTACCGATTCGGGGAATCGGTCTTTTTACGGGCGATCCTCCACGTCGCCCAGCGTTGAGTGATGACATAAAGCACTGGTACGAACGGTATGGCTAGAAGCGTCGATGACAACATGCCGCCAAAAACCACAGTACCGATAGCCTGTTGGCTGGCTGCGCCTGCTCCCGAAGCACCGAGCAAGGGCACAACACCCAAAATAAATGCGAATGAGGTCATGACGATGGGCCGGAATCGGCGGCGGGTGGCCTCGACCGCAGCCTCCGTCACGGACATCCCCTCGGACTGTAGTTGCCGGGCGAATTCGACGATCAGGATGGCATTCTTGCAAGCCAGCCCTATCATTAAGATCAAACCAACCTGCGTAAAAAGATTATTATCAAATCCCCGTAAGATGAGAGCCAACAGCACTCCCACCAAGGCCATGGGAACGACCATCACGACGGCCAAAGGATTGGTCCAGCTTTCGTACAAAGCCGCCAGCACCATGAACACCAAAGTGATCGAGAGCGCATAAATGAAGTAGGCTTGGTTTCCTACTTGTTTTTCCTGGAACGAAGTTGCCGTCCAGTCAAACCGGATACCCTTGGGCAGGACATTCCCGGATATCTGCTCCATTAGGTTTAGCGCTTGCCCTGAACTGAATCCTGTGGCAGCGGCGCCATATATTTGCGCGGAGGGGTAGAGGTTATAGCGCATCACCAACTCGGAGCCCACAGTCCGTTGAATTTCCAGCAAGGCGCCCAGTGGGACCATTTCACCCTGCGCATTGCGGACATACAGTTTCTTGATGTCATCGGGCTGCAAACGGAAGGGGGCATCGGCCTGAACATTCACCTGGAAGACCTGGTTAAACTTGTTAAACAGATTGACAAAAGAAGAACCCAGATAGGTTTGCAGCGTAGAAAACACGTTGTTCAACGGGATATTCAACGATTCCACCTTGGTTCTATCGATATCTAGGAAAAGCTGCGGACTGCGGGCGCTGAACGTCGAAGTCAAATTACGCAGGCCGGACTGGGAATTTCCGGCGCGGATGATCTCGTCAACAGCTTTCTGTAACTCGGTAAGGCCAAGACTTTGCCGGTCCTCCACCATCATCTGAAAACCGCCTCCCTGACCCAGTCCGCGGATGGGGGGCGGCACCAGCACAAAGGAGCCGGACTCCTCAATAGAAGCTAGGTCGCGACGCAGATTAGCGGTAATCTTATCCTGGCTTAAATCCGCGCCTCGTTTGCTCCAATCGTCATAAACGATAAAGGTGGTAAAAAAGTTGGAGACGTTCGCACCGTCCAGAATGGACAGGCCGCCAATGGTCACCCAGGCCTCCAATCCCTTTGTTTTCTTTAGAACTTCATCCAATGCCTTGGTGACTGCAACCATGCGCGGCTGAGAGGAAGCGCTTGGAAGTTTGGTGACGATGATCGCGTATCCCTGGTCTTCGGTGGGCAGGAATCCCGTAGGATGGTTGGTAAACTGCCAGGCGGTGAGGACGATTATCAAAGTGTATAGAACCAGGATGATTCCAGCCCGCCGCACCATCCAGGTAACCAGCCGCACATAGGCGTTCTCGATTCCGGCATAAGCCTTGTTAAAACCTCGGAAAAACCAATTGACTTTTTTGTCTTGAACCGGACGCAGCCACAGAGCGCACTGAGCCGGTTTAAGCGTCAGCGCGTTGATTGCACTGATGATGGCGGTGGAGGCAATGACCAAAGCGAACTGGCGAAACAATTGCCCGGTAATCCCCGGCAGAAAGGCCGCGGGCAGAAACACCGCTGTTAAAACCAAGGTAATGCCCATGATCGGCCCGGTGATTTCCTGCATGGCTTTGAGCGTTGCCTGTTTGGGGGACAAGCCTTGTTCGATATGAAATGAAGCGTTTTCCACGATCACGATGGCATCGTCCACGACGATGCCGACCGCCAGAATCAGCGCGAACAGAGTCAACAGATTGATGCCGAATCCAAGCATGGACATGGCTGCAAAGGCGCCGATCAGCGTGACAGGAACGGTTGTCGCTGGTACCAGTGTCGCGCGCCAGTTCTGTAAAAACACCACGACGACGATGAGCACCAAAATACCGGCCTCGAACAGCGTAATGTAAACATCGTGAATCGCGCTACGCACAAACTTCGTGGTGTCATAATGAATTTCGTAACTTAGGCCGGGTGGGAAATCCTTGCTCATAGACGCCATGGCCTCCCGAACTTCGTCCGCTACATTAATCGCGTTGGCGTCGGGCAAGGTAAAGACCGGTATCACCGTCGCCTTGTGGCCGCTGGATTCGGAGAAGTTACTGTAACTCTGACGGCTGAGCTCAACGCGGGCGATATCGCGAATTCGCACGATTTGTGCCGACTCGACGCGGGCGCTTTTGACGATGATGTTCTCGAACTGAGCCACATCCGCTAAACGGCCCATAGCGTTGACGGTGAATTGGAAGGTCTGGTCAGCCGGGGCGGGAGGTCCGCCCAACTGTCCTGCTGCCACTTGCAGGTTTTGACTTTGGATGGAGTTGATTATGTCCTGCGTGGTTAAGCCGAAATAATGAAGCTTTTCCGGATTTAACCAGACCCGCATGCTATAAGGACCCGCACCCCGCACAGCGATTTGACCTACGCCGGGTAACCGGGCTAGCGGGTTCTGCAAATTAATCACTGCATAGTTCGAGAGAAAGGTTTCATCATAGCGGTCGTCTTCCGCATATAGCCCCACCACCAACAAGATGTCCGTGGAAACCTTTTTTACCAGAACGCCTTGCGGTTGAACCGATGCGGGAAGTTGGGGGAGGGCGCTATTCACCAGATTCTGCACCAGCGCCAAAGAAGTGTTGAGATTGGTTCCCACATTGAAGGTGATGGTTAAGATATAACTCCCGTCGCTGGCGCTGGTAGACGACATATACAGGGAATTTTCCACGCCGTTGACGGCTTGCTCGATAGGGATACCCACGGTATTGGCAACGACCTCGGCGCTGGCCCCCGGATAAAGGGTCGTCACCTGGATGGTGGGCGGTACAATGGGCGGATATTGCGCCACGGGCAGATTCGCAAAACAAACCAAGCCCAGAATGATGGTGATGATGGCGATGACGTTGGCGAAAATCGGCCTTTCGACGAAATATTGGGAGATCATGGCGGGGCCTTATCCTGCTCAATCGTGTGAGCGGGATCGTCCCTCTTGATATCAGCGTTCGCCAGGGTTTTTCGTTCCGGGGTTACGGTATTTCCCGGAATGGCGCGCAGAAGTCCGTTCACAATTACCCAATCCTGGTCGTTGACGCCTTCTTTAACCACGCGGCGATCGTCCGCTTGAACGCCAAGCTTGACCGGCCTGCGTTCCACTTTGTTTTTATCATCCACCACCAGCAGGTATGAACCTAACTGGTCATAACCAATAGCGGCCTCCGGCACCAGGAGCTCCATTTTTTCCGAGTTGGCCACGAGAACATGTACGCGCGCGAACAGCCCGGGCAAAATCGTGCCGTCGGCATTGGGATAAACGGCGCGCAACAGCAAAGAGCCGGTCGTCGGTGTGACGGAAATGGCCGTGAAGTCGAGATATCCCTTATGCGGATAGCCTGTTTCGCCGGAAAGGGCGAGTGAAGCCGGCAACTGCATTGTTTCCGCCTCGCCCGGTTCGATATGGGTCTGTTTGATCACTTTCAGCAAGTCCGTTTCGTTGATGGTGAAGTAGACATAGATGGGATCGATCTGATTGATTTGCGCCAATAAGGTGAATTCACCGGCGCCGACGAGATTGCCGGGGTCCTTGAGCCGGCGGTCGATGCGCCCGTCGAAAGGCGCAACGACCTGAGTGTAATCCAGATCCAGTTTGGCCAAATCGCGATTAGCCTCAGCGGCGACTACTGCGGCTCGGGCGTTATCGCGCTGGAACCGCCAATTGTCAACATCCGTTTGGGCAGCTGCATGTTGCTGTACCAGGCCCGAGAACCGATCCAATTCCGTTTGCGCATGGCTGAGACTGGCCTTTTGCTGAAGAATTTGAGCTTCAGCCTGTTTCAACCGGGCCTGATAGGTATCCTGTTGAATCAAGAACAACGGCTGACCCTTGCGGACCCTGTCGCCATCGTGAAAGAAAACCTTTTTCAGGTAGCCTTGTACTCGCGCAACAAGCTGAACGGTATTTAAAGCTTGGGTGTTGCCGGTAAATTCCAGATATTCGCTGACTTGTTGTTGAACCGGTCGGCTCACCGTGACTTGTGGGGGCGGGGGCGGTACATAGGTGTTCTTTTCTTCGCATCCCCAGCAAAAAATCATCAATGCAATCAGCAACTTCGTTAAATCGCAACTCATCATCGATATTCGCTCCCGCCTTACCATTGCGGCAGGGTGATGCCGGACGGTGCCGAATTTTCCGGCGAGGGTTGGGGGGTAGGCTCCAATAGGCTACCCCAATCCGTACGCTTTGCCATCTGTTCCTTGATTGTATCGGGCACAAGCTCCTTGCCTTCCCGGATCTGCCACCCGCCACCCAAAGCCCGATAGACGCCCACCAGGTAATTGGAGATGTCGCCCAGGGTAACGGCCAGATTATCCTGTTCGTTGAGAAGTGCTTGCTGGGCTGTGAGCACCGTGGTGAAATCGGTGATGCCTTGCCGGTATTGCAAGGTAGCCAGATTTAGGGAACGCTGGGCCGCTGCGGTGCTTTCGCCCAAGGATCGGGCTCTATCCTGAGACCGCAGAAATGCCACGAGGTTATCTTCCACCTCCCGTTGCGCAGTCAGGACGACGTTTTGATAACTGATCAATAATGCCTGTAGCCGTGCATCTTGCACCCGTACCTGATTGGTAATTTGTCCGTAGTTGAAGATGTTCCATTGCAACGCGGGTCCAAAATTGGCGGTGCGGCTTTTCCAGAGAAAAGCATCGCCCAGAGCAAAAGAGCCGACATCGGTAGACAACAAGCCAAAAGAACCTGTCAGAGAGATAGCGGGATAGAGCGCTGCCTTGGTTACGCCAATGCTGGCGGATTGAACGGCAGCCTGTAGTTCGGCGTGGCGGACGTCAGGCCTGCGCCGCAGAAGCTCGGCAGGAATGCCGACGATCACTTGCGCGGGAGGCGAAGGGATCTGTGCAGTCCCGGCCAATAAGTCGCTTATCGGCTTTGGGGGCATGCCCATCAGAACGCTCAGAGCGTTCTGATGCTGGCGTAATCCTATCTCCAGCGTGGGGATGGAGGCCTGCGTATCCGCCAACACGGTTCTGGCTTGTTCCACATCCCGTTCGGAGGTTGTACCGCCATTAAAGCGGACTTCGGCGATGTGCAGGGTTTCTTTCTGTGTATCGACATTCTGTCGGGCGATACTCAAACGTTTTTCCAGGGTGCGGAAGGTGATATAGGCGTGGGCCACATCGCCGGTGAGACTGACTAATGCATTGTCGTAATCGGCCATAGCAGCCTGGACACCTGCGTCCGCAGCTTCAATGGCGCGGCGAAATTTGCCCCAAAAGTCGATTTCCCAACTGGCGGTCAAACCTAGCTGCGCTTGCGCGTAATTGAAAATATTGGAGAAAGCCGCTTGGTAGGCGCGCTGGCTGAGATGGACATCGCTCAGAGAGCCGGTCATTTGTTGGCTCTGAGGATAGAAATTTCCGACAGCTACGCCCAATTGAGCCCTGGCTTCGAGAACTCGTATCCCGGTCATGCGCAGGTTGAGATTTTCGCGATAGGCGTGATCGATTAACTGACTCAGAATCGGGTCGCTAAAGGTTTTCCACCATTCCTGATCGACGGCGGAATCCGTGTGTAGCCGCTGGTCCTCCGCCTCCAGCCATTGGGCTTCGGTTTCGGTAGGCGGGCTGACATAGTCAGGCCCAACCATGCAACTAGAGAGCAACAGAAACGCTAATAACCAAACCGGGCAAAACCCAGGGTGCTTAATGCCCCATCGGATCTTAACTAATAGACCGCACATCTTGAACATGGCAATCAACAAACCACAGTGCGCTAGACCGACGACATCTATAGATAGTCAAAAACCACTTAAACAGCTGTAGTGTCGTAATGTTAAAAAATGTGCAGACCATCGCCGAGGTCTGATGCTGAGATTCTCCGCAGTGGTAAACATGGCATGTCCGGAGTAGGCAACCTTTCTGAAGTCCACTGTGTTGATAGCAGAATTCTTCTGGCCGCCAAAGTTTGATGATGGCTTGAAAACAGGTCTTTACATCCGAAAAGTGTTGGTGCCAATACCAAAAACTCGTGATGTCGATTTGCATCACTGCTCTCCAGGTAAATAATCCAGAAATTAGATTCGATAACTTAGGGTAAGTTCATAACCATTAAAATAATTGCGATCTTATTGGGGGGTACGCCTAAACAACGCATGTTGGCCTTCGGTCATTCGATGGATAACGCTACGCTAATGCGCTCTATGGCTCTCTTTGGTTATTGAAGGCGTCCCTCAGTTAGTCGTTGCATATTATTCATGGCCACTATCTCACTGCTAAAACCAGCCTGGATTTTTGCGAGTACCAGACTTAGTTGACATTGCACCCTTCATAAACCTCGCAAAGAGGTATTTTAGAAGTCGCCCCCGCTCGTTCTTTTACCAGCCTGGGAACCAGATAACCAGGCAGATTTCGCCGCATGTGGCGGATAAAGCCTATGGCCCGGTTTTCTTCGACTGCAAAATGTCCGGTGCCGCTGGCATGATCCAGTAAATGCAGATAATAAGGCAGTACGCCGAAGGCGAATAATTGATCGCTTAGTTGGCAAAGCACCTCGCCATTATCGTTAACACTTTTTAGTAACACGCTTTGATTCAACAGGGTTATTTGTCGTTTTCTTAAGGCAGCGCAAGCCGCGCCTAATTCGGCGCTTAATTCGTTAGCATGATTGGCATGGATAACCAGTACAATTTGTTTGGAATTTTTGCTTAGATTATCAAGCAAGGCCGGTGTGATGCGAGATGGCAACACCACCGGTACACGGCTATGTATGCGTATCCGCTTAAGATGGGCGATACTGCCAAGCTGTTGCAGTAAAGCCCCGAGTTTCTCGTCATTCAGCAGCAAGGGATCGCCGCCGCTGAGTATGACTTCGGTGATATTTTCCCGAGCGGCGATATAAGCCAGAGCCTGTTGCAGTTTTTGGCTTGACAGGAGTTGTTCGCCATAGGGGAAATTCCGGCGAAAACAATACCGGCAATGAATTGCACAAGCGCCGGTGACTATCAGTAACACTCTGCCTTGATATTTGTGAATCACTCCGGCAGTGGCGACAGCCTGCAAATCGCCGACCGGATCGTCGCTATAGCCGGGATAATCCCGTAGTTCGTCTTGGAGCGGTAAAACTTGTTTAAGCAGGGGGTCGTGGGGATTTCCGGCTTGCATAAGGTCGGCGAAACCGCGCGGTACCCGAAGCGGAAAGTCTTTAAAATCAGATAGAAGCGGTAGTTTATCGGTGTCGATTTGCAAATGCCGGCACAGGTCTTCAATGTTGCTAAAAGCCTGGGCAAGCGACTGCTGCCAAAGGGGGATTTTGTTGTCCAAGTCTGCTCCGGTTTCCGATTAAAAATCATATCCATTATAATCATCTGACTATTGTTTGTTTCACGAGGAAAAAATGGCAATTTATAGCACTAACGAATTTAAGGGCGGTTTGAAGATCATGCTGGATAACGACCCGTGCTCTATCATTGAGAACGAGTTTGTCAAACCCGGCAAAGGTCAAGCGTTTAACCGCGTTAAAATTAGAAATCTAAAAACCGGTCGCGTGATTGAGCGGACCTTTAAATCTGGCGATACGGTTGAAAGCGCTGATGTCATTGACGTGGAAATGCAATATCTGTATAGCGACGGCGAATTTTGGCATTTCATGGTACCGGAAACTTTCGAACAGTATCAAGCTGACAAAAATGCGGTTGCCGAGGCTATTAAATGGCTGAAAGAACAGGATATTTGCACCATGACCTTGTGGAACGACTCGCCGTTGTCCATATCGCCACCCAACTTTGTGGAACTGGCAATCACCGAAACCGACCCCGGCTTGAAAGGCGATACATCAGGTGGCGGCGGCAAACCTGCAACCTTGGAAACCGGAGCCGTCGTACGCGTGCCGTTGTTCGTGCAGATAGGTGAAGTGATCAAAGTCGATACCCGTACCGGCGAGTACGTATCGCGCGTTAAAGAGTAGTGTCGGAGCACTGGCAACCGGTTTGCGATATGCGGCATTTGCGTCTGCGGGCGCAAATGCTGGCCGATATCAGACGTTTTTTTCAAGAGCGCGGCGTGCTTGAAGTTGAAACGCCGCTTCTGTGCCGAGCGACCGGCACCGATCCGCAACTGGATTTCTTTACCACTTTGTTTCATTCTCCACCGCAAAATCCGGCAATGTTTTTACAAACCTCGCCGGAATTTGCCATGAAACGTTTGCTGGCAGCAGGCAGCGGCAGCATTTATCAGATCTGCAAGGCTTTTAGAAACAGCGAAAGCGGACGTTTGCATAATCCGGAGTTCACTATTTTGGAGTGGTATCGGCTGGCTTATGATTTGTCGCAACTGATGGATGAGGTTGCCGAGTTGTTACAGGGCTTACTCGCTTCGGTTTTCGATACGCTGAGAATCAGGCAAGTCAGCTATCAGCAAGTTTTTCGGGAAATAACCGGATTGGACCCGCTGCTTTTTAACCTGTCGGTCTACAGGGATTTTGCACGGCGCTGCGGTTATGCGGAAGCCGGAGAATTGTGTGGAGATGAACATCTGCTCTGGCTGGATTTTGTTTTCAGTCATTGCGTGCAACCGGCTATGTGCAAAGAGACGATTTTTTTAGTACATGCTTATCCGGCTATCCAATCGTCGCTGGCGCGTATTCATAGCGGGGATCCCCGTGTTTCCGAACGTTTTGAGGTGTTTATCAACGGTATCGAACTGGGGAACGGTTTTTTTGAATTAGCTGACGCAGTTGAGCAGGAGGCGCGATTCGATAAGGAAATAGCTCATCGCCGTCAACGGGGTCTTAGTGTTGTTGAAAAAGATGGTCGATTGCTTGCCGCACTGCAAGCCGGATTACCGGATTGCAGCGGTGTGGCGTTAGGCTTGGACCGGCTGTTAATGATTATCACCGGTAGCGACAAGATCGATAATGTTTTAGCGTTTCCGTTCAGTAATGCCTAGATATAAAAAACAAGTGTGTTTATCAAACTGTTTCCGATAAATTTTGGTTTTCAATACTCTTTAAGGCGTCATCGACTGTTTCCAGCCAGATAAAATTCAGTTGATTTCTGACAGCTTCAGGAATCTCTTCAAAGTCTCGCTTGTTGCGAGCAGGGAGCATAACGGTTTTTATTCCGGCTCTAGCTGCAGCAATGACTTTCTCTTTAATGCCGCCGACCGGTAGCACCAGTCCGCGCAGACTGATTTCGCCGGTCATCGCTATGTCGCTTTTGACTATGCGTTCGGAAAACGCCGAATATAACGCAGTAAACATGGCAACACCTGCGCTGGGGCCGTCTTTGGGAATGGCGCCCGCCGGTACATGAACATGGATGTCATTTTTATCAAAAACTTCCGGATTTAAACTCAACGCGGCGGCATGGGTTTTCACCAGGCTTAATGCGGCTTGTGCGCTTTCCTTCATGACATCGCCAAGTTGTCCGGTGAGTATCAGTTTCCCGGTGCCCGGCACTTTGGCGGCTTCTATGAACAGGATGTCGCCGCCGACCGGTGTCCAGGCCAAACCGGTTGCTACGCCGGATACGCTAGTTCGCATGGCGATTTCGCTATCAAACTTTCCGGGTCCCAGAATCGCCGGAATCTGCTCGACGTCTATCCGTTCTTCAAGCACCTCTCCTTCGGCAATACGCATGGCTACTCGGCGAAACACCGTGCCGATTTCGCGTTCCAGATTTCTGCAACCTGCCTCACGGGTATAGTCCTGAATAATGGTTTGTATTGCTTGGTCGGTAATACTGCATTGTTCAGGCCTGAGACCATTGGTTTCCAGTTGCCGGGCAATCAGAAAACGTCTGGCAATCTGGGCTTTTTCTTCCAGGGTGTAACCGGTTAATTCGATGACTTCCATACGGTCGCGCAACGGTATGGGGATATTATCCAGAACATTGGCTGTGCCTATGAACATGACATGGCTGAGGTCAAAATCGACGCCCAAATAATTATCCCGAAACGTTGAATTTTGTTCCGGGTCCAGTACTTCCAGCAAAGCCGAGGATGGGTCACCCTGAAAGCTGGCCCCCAGTTTATCCAATTCATCCAGCATAAACACCGGGTTATTGGTGCCTGCCTTGCGTATGGATTGAATGATGTTGCCCGGCAAAGCACCAATATAGGTGCGTCTATGGCCGCGAATCTCTGCTTCATCATGTACTCCGCCGAGACTGGCACGCACAAATTCGCGCCCGCTGGCACGAGCGATGCTGCGCCCCAATGAGGTTTTGCCGACGCCAGGCGGGCCGACAAAACAAAGAATCGGGCTTTTACCGTTCGGGTTTAATTTGCGAACCGCTAGAAATTCCAGAATCCGCCGTTTGATTTTGTCCAGGCCATAATGATCTTCATCAAGGATTTCTCTGGCTTTGGCAATATCAATGACGCCTGCGCTGGTTTTAGACCAAGGTAGCTCGGTTAGCCAATCCAGATAAGTGCGTAACATTGAATATTCTCCGCTGGCATCCGGCATTTGCTGTAGACGGCTAAGTTCCTTACGCGCATGTTTTTCCACCTCGGTAGGCATTTTGGCGGCAAGGATAGCGTTACTAATGTCTTCGATTTTGGCGGAATCGTCTTCACCCTCGCCCAATTCTTTCTGAATGGCTTTCATTTGCTCGCGCAACATAAATTCGCGCTGTCTCAGGCTCATGCTTTCCTGGGTTTGTTCGTTAATTTGATTCGAAAGCTTTAGTACCTCAATACGGTAATTGAGCAATTCCAGAACTTTGTCGAAACGCTCTTGAATATCGAATAGAGTCAAAATTTCCTGTTTCTCGTCAGGTTTTGTAATCAGATAGCTGGCAATTAGATCGGCTAACAGTGATGGCGCAGTTACCGATTGTATGGCGTTAACTACTTCAATAGGCGCCGCTCCGGACAGATTCAGAGCCTCCAATGCCTTTTGTTTGACAGTGACGACCCGGGCGTCGATGGCCTTGGAGCTCGACTCAGGTTCTTCATAAAGCTCCACGCTGGCAAGCATAAACGGATAATCCGGCAGGTAGGCTTTGACGCGAAAGCGCTGTATCCCCTGGCAGACAATATGGTGCGTACCGTCAGGTGCTGTTATGTAGCGCAATATTTCAGCTACTGTGCCGATTTTATGAAGATCATCCGGGCTTGGGTCGGTATCGTCGTCATGCTTTTGCATAAGTAACCCGATTGGCTTTTCCGATCGAATGGCTTGCTGCACAGCTTCAACGGATAGTTTACGGCCTATCACCAAAGGCAATACCACCTGAGGAAACAACACCGTGCCGCGCATAGGGACAATGAGTAGCGCATCTTTCGGTAGTAGTGGTGGGTTCGGTTTATTAGTCTGTGTAGTAAGCTGTAGAGATTTTTTAGCGTCTTCCGCTGATCCCGGGAAAAGTTTTTTAAGGTTCTTGATGTCCATAGATATCCTTTAGATTTTTCGCAACGAGATTAATAAGCAACCGTTTACAAACACTCTCTCACTGATTTCAAAATGTCCTTCCGGGAGTTCAATATTTCGTTGAAATCGTCCGTAAGGTATTTCCAGTCTTTTTATTTCAGCTTCTGCAGTCATCGGTAAATGGCGTTTTCCGTTTATAACCAGATGGCCAACCTCAAGTTTGACCTGTAAATGCTCAGGCGAAACACCGGGTAAGGCGATTACAATCTTGTATTCGTTGCGGGTTTCGTAAACATCGACCGGCGGTTCCCAGTTGGGATGAACGGTATAGATACTGATGGGTCTGAAGAACTGTCTATGCAATCTGTCTGCTCGATTCAGGATTGCACAAGCTTCCGTCCACATCCAGGATTCAAGGTCATGTGATGGCATAAGATCGTTCCGGGTTCGGGTGAGTTCAGGTAACAAACAGCATTTAGGTAGCTATTGATTCGCCTTAAAGTATGCGATTTTTCTAATCTCCGCAACAGGGATTGTTGGTCTAACTTTTGGGAGTCGGGTTGTCGCTTGATTCGGTTGGTTAACTGTAAGGCAAATGGTTTGCACCGAATCAGATTGTATAAATCGTTGGGCATGAAAAATAATCGAAGGCCGTCCACAGGTCGTGTAACGGGTATTTGGGGGGCTAACGTTTAACGCCAATAGAGCGCTATTCATTCGATCAAAAACTGTCAGCAAACAATTGCTTAGCACATCAGCCCAAAGTGATGGTTTAGGATTTCAATAAACAAAAAATCCTGGAGATCAAGTTTTTTGGGACCATCCGTTCCCATTGTTAATCGCGCAATTTCGAAGTCGAATTCTTTCCGAACAGTCAGCTTCATCCAAACGGAATCGCTACACCCGGTAAAGCAATAGATTTCGCGCTGTTCTTATTGTCCTTATTTTAATAAAATAGAATTCATCAATGGGCTTCTAATGCTGCTTCGAGAACTGGTAATTCGTGTTTCCGCCATTTAATAAGTTCCAGTGTACCGTCGTGATGTTCGACAATGGCTGTGCAGCTTTCGACAAAGTCTCCGGTATTGATATACTGAAAACCTTCAATATTTTTGATTTCGGCATGGTGGATGTGTCCACAAATGACGCCATCCAACTGGGCATTTTTCAGTGTGTGTACAATGGTTATTTCGTAATCGGAAATAAACTGCACAACGTTTTTAACTTTAAATTTAACAAAGGCTGCTAGCGAAAAATGCGAGCGCATACCAAAAAATTGTCTAATCATGCGTAAGTATCGATTTATATCAATTAGTAGGTCGTAACCTACACTGCCCAGTTTAGCCATCCATTTATGGTGTTTGGCAATGGTGTCGTACTCGTCTCCATGTACAATCAGAAAGCGTTTGCCAAGCAAAGTGGTATGAATATCCGATTTTTTGACTAATATGCCTCCAAATTCGTAATTGTCGTAATCTCTGACATTTTCGTCATGATTGCCGGGAATATAGATGATTTGGGTGCCGTGACGTGCCTTACGTAGGAATTTTTGAATGATGGTATTGTGAGCTTGAGGCCAATACATTTTTTTGGAAAGTGCCCAGAAATCGATGATGTCCCCTACTAGATAAAGCTTTTCGCTATCATTATGCTTTAAAAAATCCAGCAGGACATTGGCTTGGCACTGTGTTGAGCCAATGTGCAGATCGGAAATCCAGATTGTACGATAAACATTGTCATTCATAAGCAAATTGATAGGATAGTTCAATGCAGATGCCCATATTCTCAACTGCATTTATGACATTTCGATTACAGGTGCTGTGCATATTTTGTCGGATTGCCAGCTAGCCAGTAGTACCAGCTATTTTTAGCAATGATTAATTGATTAATGCTTGCCTGAAATCCTGAATTCGGGGTAGGGCAGGAAAGGTCATTATGCCCGCTTCACTTCTTGCAGTTGAAGTCTAGCGTTTGGAATAAACGGCATTAAATATTTAGTTATCAATTGTTTATAGCAATTAATACGCAATCAGATTAATTTGTTTACAATATCATAGGCATTGACAGCTGTATCTATTAATGAAAAAGCGTCCTGTTTGCCAAACGGGTTCAATGGATGAGGAGATAAAAAATGTTTAATGCCGTGGATTTACCAAGGCACTGGCGAAAGCCGCTACTTTGTCTGGTTCTGGCCACCCTGGCTTGTATCGTGGAATTCCGGGAAACCTGGATCTCGATCGTGAATACCTGGATTCATACTGAGACTTTTGCCCACGGTTTTGTAGTGGCGCCGATCAGCATATGGCTGGTTTGGATGCGGAAAGACCAATATCGGGACTTACAGCCGCAAGTCAGTTTAGCGGGCCTGATTTTAATGGCGGCTTGTGGTTTTCTATGGCTTAATGCCAATCTGATCCATGCCTTGGTAATCCAGGAATGGGCCGTGGTTGGTGTTTTGGTCTGCTCGTATTGGACGATATTGGGAAATACGGTAACCCGGAATATGTTGTTTCCGATTCTGTTCCTATTTCTAATGGTGCCTTTTGGAGAGGATTTTGTACCTTACCTGATGGAATATACTGCGACATTTGTTGTCGGTATGTTGAGGTTAACCGGAATCAGTGTCTATCGCGAAGGCTTGCATTTTACGCTAACAACCGGTAACTGGTCTGTCATTGACGCTTGTAGTGGGATTCGTTATCTTATTGCCTCGATAACCTTGGGTTCTGTTTTCGCCTATTTAAATTATTCCAGTTATAAAAAACGCGCATGGCTAATGCTGGCTTCTGTTGTGGTACCGATCCTGGCAAACGGTTTAAGAGCTTATATGATAGTCATGATTGGTCATTTAAGCGACATGAAACTGGCTACAGGGGTTGATCACCTCGTTTACGGCTGGTTGTTTTTCGGAATAGTCATGCTTTTGCTGTTTTATGTTGGTTCATTCTGGCAAGATCCGCTTCCGGCTCCAGCCGAAGACGAGGTTGCTGATAACGATGCAGATGCTACGCCAGTCTACGTTTACCGGTATTACTGGCGGCTAATGACGGCAATGGTTCTGTGTTTTTCCATTTGGCCAATGATTTTGGCATGGGTGACTGGTCATCAGGCTATGCATGTCGAAATTCCTGAACAGTTTCTTCAGCCTAGTATCAATCAATGGCAGAAAAGCAACGCGCCGGATTGGGTCTGGGAACCGCAATTTAAAGGAATTGTTGCCAGTGCTCAAAACTATTTGAGTAACGGCGAAAGCATAATCGGATTTTTTGCCGCCAGTTTCGGCGATGAATCGCACGGCGAATTAGTTAATTCACAAAATTATCTGGTGCCAAAAGCTGATAAGTTCTGGCAGGTGTTCGAAACCTCCCGGGTTACCATTAACTGGCCGGCTGGTAATTCGATAAAAGTTGACGAGACCGTGCTGAGTAGTAATCGTCTGGATTTACTGGTATTTAATTGGTATCGGATCGGTTCTGAAAATACTGCAAATGCTTATTATGCGAAATGGCTGCAACTGTTTAAACGTTTGTCCGGAGATACTTCGCCGGAATTGAAAATTGTTATTTACACAGAAACCCCTCATGGTGATTATAAACTGGCGGAAGTTACATTGAAAAAATTCGCCGAGGCTTGCTGCAGATGATAAAACAAAACATCGGCATGATTAATTTGGTATAGCAGTGTTTTTTATCGTCAGGATTGCCAAACGAAAATTATACTCAGTCAACAATGCCAAATTGCTTAAAACATCTAGCATGGATATTGATTTTCCGCGCAATGTCAGAATTTATGCCACTTAACCATCCGTAAAGGAAATAGCGAAATGATACCTGTAATTTTGTCAGGAGGTTCCGGTACCCGGCTTTGGCCGTTGTCACGCGGCCAATATCCCAAACAGTTTTTGCCCTTGGTATCGCAAAATACCATGCTACAGGAAACCGTTTTAAGGCTGATCGGCGTATCCGGCTTAAAAGCGCCAATAGCGGTCTGTAACGAGGATCATCGGTTTATGCTGGCCGAACAGCTTTGGGAAATCGGTGTCAAACCAGCGGCAATTATACTTGAGCCGGTAGGGAAAAATACTGCACCTGCGGTAGCGATGGCCGCCTTGAGTGCTAAATCCGAGGATGATATTTTATTAATATTGCCGGCGGATCATGTGGTGGCAGATCTACCATCGTTTCATGACGCAATTACTGAAGCCGGAAAACTAGCTGAACAAAATTTACTGGTAACTTTCGGCATTGTCGCCACCGAACCGGAAACCGGTTACGGCTATATCAAAGCCGGGAATATCCAACACGGCAAGGCCTTTAATGTCGCGGCCTTTGTCGAAAAACCCGATCTGGAAACAGCGAAAAGTTATTTGGCTAGTGGCGATTATTTTTGGAATAGCGGTATGTTTGCTTTCAAGGCAGGGTGTTTTCTCAGTGAACTGAAAAAATTCAATCCGGAAATGCTGAAAGTCTGTGAAGAAGCGTTGAAAGCCGCTAAAGTCGACATTGATTTTATCAGACTGGATAAAGAAATATTTTCTACCTGTCCTGCCGACTCAATCGACTATGCAGTGATGGAAAAAACCGATGCCGCAGTTGTGATACCGCTGGATGCAGGTTGGAACGATGTAGGTTCCTGGTCGGCTTTATGGGATGTTACATCTAAAGATCCGGCCGGGAATGCGATCAAAGGCGATGTATTGACCGTAGATACTGCTAGTTCCTTTATACATTCCAGCAGCAAGCTTGTGGCTGTGATCGGATTGCAAAATTTGGTCGTGGTTAGACCGATGATGCAGTGATGGTCGCTTCCAAAGACCGTGTACAGGATGTTAAGGCTATTGTCGATCAGTTAAAGGCCAAGAACCGATCCGAAGCACAGGTCCATCGCAAAGTTTATCGTCCCTGGGGGCATTACGATCTGGTTGATAGCGGCGAACGCCATCAGACTAAACGTATTGTCGTCAAACCCGGCGCAAAACTGTCGGTACAAAAACATCATCATCGCGCCGAACACTGGGTTGTGGTGAGAGGGACTGCTTGGGTCAATAAAAACGGAGAAAGCATTCTGGTTACCGAGAATGAGTCTATTTATATTCCTTTAGGAGTAGTGCATAGTCTTGAAAATCCAGGGGTAATTCCTTTGGAAATGGTTGAGGTGCAATCCGGCAGTTATCTTGGTGAAGATGATATTGTCCGCTATAAAGATCAATATGGACGGGTATAGATTTTCAACCGAGTTCCAATCTTCAGTTTCGGAACAAAAAGAATCGGTTGGTTAGAACCTTGCTACGGATATAAAAGGTGGTTTTCGTAGTCATGTTTCTGTAATATTATTAGGTTAAGATTGTATATTTGCTGGTTCCGTCACCTTTAACGATAGATCAGATCATGAGTATTCAAGCCGACAGTCATACACTACAAGTTTTCGATGGTGAGTTGAATCATCTTCATCATCTGAAACTGGAGATGGCCAAACTGCTGCTTAACCAGTTGCAGCAGGCCATGCTGGCACTCGACAAAGGAGATATGGAACTTGCTGAACAGGTTATATTGCAGGATAGGGAGGTGAACCGGTATGAAATCGATGTTGATGCAGAAGTCCTGCGAGTACTTGCCTGTCATTGTCCCTTGGCAAACGATTTACGCACTGTCATTTCAACTTCCAAGATTGCTGTCGAACTGGAAAGGATAGGAAACGAAATTACGGATTTTGCCAAATTGATTACTGTGCTTTTCGATCCAAAAAGCAGCGACCCCAACCCAAAATTATTAACGGACATTGTCAAGATCGGCAGTCTTGTCCGCTTTATGCTGGAAAAATTGATTATCCTTTTCGAAAGCGAAGACTCTAATTTGGCTTATGCTATGCTGGCGTATGACAGCGATTGCGAGAGTGAATTACAAAAGGGTATTAAACATCAACTGAGTTTTGTAGTGCAGGATGCGCGGCTGACCGGCAGGGCGCTGGATATCATGCAAATCATGAAATCGCTTGAACGGTGTGGCGAATTTTGCAGAAATATTGCCGAATACATGATTTTCCTAATAGACGGCATTGATGTACGCCATCGCGATCAGGTAGCAAATACCGATTTCCAATAAAAATCGTTTATTCTCTCAAAAATCGGACAAAACCCAGGTATTGATGGCACGACAAGTACTAAAGTCGGTTATTATTACCTATTAACCTGCTTTTTACGGAGTCTCTTTTGTCCCTGCAAACCGTCAACGATCTGCTGAAAAAACACAGGCTTGTCGAAAGCATGCTGCAAAATCAGCCTATGCATCGACGCAAGCTGGTGACGACTTTGGTCCAAAAACAGCATATGGTCGAGTTGCATACTCTTCTTAAACGGCTGACAGCCATTGAAATCGGCGAGATTCTCTCCTCTCTGGAATTTGAGGATGCCCATCTGGTATGGGAACAGATACCCGCAGATCGCCAAGATGATGTGCTTTGGGAAATTTCCGATACCTTGCGCGAAGAACTGGTAGGGGACAGAGAACCGCATTGCGGCTTAGGTCAGATGAGTGCATTCGAACTGGTGGATGGCCGTTTATCCAAAGTGGCTATCACCTGTCGTCAGGATCTAAATGAAATCCGGCCAATCTGGATAGATCTGCTGGCACCGAACAAGGCGCAACGACTATTAATTGGCCAGCATTATGGTTTGGAATTGCCTGATCCGCGCGAACTAACCGATCTGGAAGCTAGTGCCCGTTTCTATGTCGAGCAGGACGAAATTCATATTCATTCCGACTTCCTGCTGGATAGGGAAGGCAAAGCCAGAAGTGTGCCGGTCGCCTTTGTTTTACGCGGCGATATCCTGTTTTCGGTGCGGGAAGAAGAGCTACCTGTTTTTCGTTTGCAAAGATTACGGGCACGTACCCAGCCAGGCTTTGTCGAGGATAGCCGAGATATGCTGCTGGATTTATACGGTGCCGAAGCCGAATATTCAGCCGATTCATTGGAAAATATTTATGCCGAACTGGAAATTGTTAGCAGGAAGGTACTTAGCCATAGCATGACCGATGAGGACGCTGCACAAATAATTGCGGATATCGCTGAGCAGGAGGATTTAAATGGACAAATCCGCCGTAATATCCTTGATACGCAACGGGCCGTATCCTTTCTGCTACGTAGAAAACTGCTGACAAGCACCCAACTTGAGGATGCGCAACAGATTCTGCGCGATATCGAATCTCTGAATAGTCATACGGCCTTTTTGTTCGGCAAGATTAACTTCTTGATGGATGCGACGGTAGGTTTTATCAACATCAACCAGAATAATGTCATCAAGATTTTTTCTGTGGCGGCCGTTGCGCTGCTGCCGCCAACATTAATTGCCAGTATCTACGGTATGAATTTTGAAAACATGCCTGAATTGAAATGGATGATGGGTTATCCGTTTGCTCTAGTCTTGATGGTAACTTCGGTGTTGTTACCTTATCTGTTCTTCAGGCGCAAAGGCTGGTTGCGCTAGTATCATTAAGTTGGGCTTCATTTCAGCCCAACCTGGTTTCGTAGACAAATTACTATTAGTTTCGATCCATTTTATCGAATTTTTCAACAGCTTGTTTTTTTAGAGCTACTCTGTAGCTTCCATATATATCCGGGAAAAGTCAATATGCTATTACAGTCTTTTGGTATTTTCGGAGAAGTCCTTTTCGACCGTTTTGCGGATGGGTTTGAAATTATGGGCGGTGCGCCGTTTAATGTCGCCTGGCATTTGCAGGCTTTTGGGCAAACACCGCAATTGATCAGCCGGGTTGGCAGCGACCGATCCGGAGAAGAGATACTGGCCTCCATGCGGCGCTGGGGGCTGAGCGATTTTGGCGTACAAATTGACCGGGTACATCCTACCGGCATAGTAACGGTATCGATAGCAAATGGCGAACCCGGTTACATAATTTTGGATAATCAAGCTTACGATTTTATCAGCAAGGATGAGCTTGCAAAAACTCAGTACCAAATTCTTTATCACGGTAGTTTAGCTTTACGCCATAAAGTTTCCCGCGAAGCCCTCCTATCTCTTAAAAGCGGATCTCATGGTACAGTTTTTATGGATGTGAATTTACGCGCGCCTTGGTGGGATATGAAATCCCTTCAGTCATTGATCGCTGACGCTGATTGGCTAAAGCTCAATGAGCAGGAATTCATTCAACTTGATCCGGGTGTTCTTTCTATGGAAAGAAAAATGCTGCAATTTATCGACCTATTTCAATTAGAAGGAATAATCGTCACCAACGGTAATCAAGGTGCCAAAGCTTTAAGCCATGACGGCAATTTTGTAGAGGTCAAGCCGGAAAACAAAGTCGAGGTTGTCGATACCGTCGGTGCCGGCGACGCTTTCGCTGCTGTGATATTGCTTGGTTTGCAGAAAGGCTGGCCGTTGCGGTTAAGTATGCAACGCGCACAAGGTTTTGCTTCGGCTTTGGTCGGGCAGCGCGGTGCAACGGTCGAAAATCCGGATTTTTATAAAAATATTGTTCGCGGTTGGGAGTAATCGTTAAAACTGCGGGTTATAGGAGATTGCTATTTAAGCTTAACGGCTTTGCCAACCACCGTCTGGCGCTTTATACTACGGCTGCAACTATCGAGTTATTTATCGTGCGGATACGACTAGGTTTTTTTACCGTGAAACTTGCCGGACAGAGTAATAAACGGCTATTTGTCGATAGAATCGGACTCTTGCGGGTATCTCAAGCAGAAAAGGCAATTTAATTAAAGGCAGAAGTTATGAAACCGGATCATATTCATGCTATAGGCATTAGCGCTGGAAGATTCGGAATTCATTACGCTTGCATATGTTAAGGGTCGTATTTTCCGTTCTTTGAACAAAACGGAAAGAACATGTAAAAAATTGGTTGATATGATTCTGAAAAGTAAGGTAAGATCGGGAAACACAGTTTGTGCAAGTGCTAATATTCGCTCACAGAAGAGTTATATCAAAAATGGAACTGTTAAAAGTGTATTAAACCATGTCACCATACTTGGTTCTAATTCTTGTTGAAAAGTTTTATTGATATTTTTAAACGGCTTTAAGAATCGATTGGCAAATTTAGCCTCTTTGGTTTAGACAAGGTCCTTTCCCGGATTAAATTTGTTTGCGGAGGATAATAAGTGGGTATGTTGCTTAATGAAGCGACAGGTGAGCGCTTAGTTTTGCGGGCATTACATGTGTTTGGTCGTAATGCGCCTCGCTCTGATACTTATCTTTCCGATCCGGAAGTTTCCTTGATGCATGCCACCGTTCGTTGGTGGGACGAAAAATGGGTGATGACAGATCACAGCCGTAACGGTACCTTTCTGGATGGCCGCTTTCTTCCCAAAGGCCAATGGGTCACGATGAAACTTGGACAAAAATTCCAATTCGGTTCGCAGTCAGGCAGTGTCTGGCGGATTGTTGACCTTTCGGCTCCCGCAACATCCTTGATACCCATCGATTCCGAGCTTGAACAGATTGTGCTAAAAAACTGCAATTTGTTACCAAACTCCGAGGCTCCCGAGTTATCCATTTACCAAACCGTGGGCGATCAGTGGATGCTGGAAACTCCAGGCGAGGCGCGAGTGCTTGAGGATGGCGATACGCTTAGCCTTGGTGGACACAGTTACAGGCTGCTGGTAACCGGTAAATTGGACGAAACTCAAATTAACACGAACTCCTTGCCTTTAGAATTACCTCATTTCAACTTTGTGCTGAGTTTAGACGAGGAACATACGCAATCCCAGATTCGATTTGGTTCGGTGTGCGTTGACTTGGGTGAACGAGAACACCATTATTGTCTAGTCACATTAGCGCGTCAGCGCTTGGCCGATGCCAGGGCCGGAATTGAGCCCTCTGCACAGGGATGGCTGGAGTGTACAGAACTAGCCAAGATGCTGGGCTTGGAAATTCAGCATTTGAATATCCAAATTTTTCGAGCTCGCAACCAGATCATGAAGCTATTGCCAGGCAATACGCAATTGGCTAATATCATCGAGCGAAGACGTGGCAGTATCCGTTTAGGCGCTTTTCCTTTCGATATCGTCCGTGGTTCACAACTTGAGAGCCAATATAAACCGGAACCTCCTACTGACACCGGAGTGCTAGCAGCGTGAATACTAGCCACCTGATGCCTTATCTTTCTGGTTATGAGTTATTGGACCGGTTAGGAGAGGGCGCGGCAGGGGTTGTCTATAAGGCGCGTCAGTTAAGTACAGGTCAACTGGTAGCCATTAAGGTATTGCATCAGCGTGATGCCAGCGGGGAATCGGCGCATGATTGCTTGGTTGCGAATTTCGCTCGCGAAACCCAACTCTGCGCACAGCTTTATCATCCACATATTGTCAGGTTGCTTGATAAAGGTGAGACGGATACCGGTGAGCTGTTCGCTGTTTTTGAATACATTTCCGGCAATACTTTACACGATCTGCTCCTGCGTGATGGTGCTCTGTCTGCAAAACAAGCAGGGGATTTGATGGGGCAGGTGTTGGATGCTTTGGTAGCCGCCCATGAACTAGGAATAGCCCACCGCGATCTCAAACCTATGAATATAATGGTGTCGCTTTGCGGTGCACAGTTGCATGCCAAGTTACTTGATTTTGGAATTGGTACGTTTGCAACCGGTCTCATAGAGCATGGACATGATCAAATACCCGTTACAGATATTTTAGGAACGCCGCGTTACAGCGCACCTGAGCAATTGCGTGGCGAACCGCCCACCGTTAAGTCCGATTTGTATGCATGGGGCTTAATCCTGTTAGAATGTCTAACGGGTAAACCTGCCATAGATGGAACTACGCTAGGACAAATTTATCATCAACAGCTTAGCGCTAATGAAGTGCCGATACCTACAGATATCTTATATCATCCTTTGGCCGATATCTTGCGTCGTGTATTAAGCAAAAATCCCCAGCAGCGTAATATAGATACTAGAGAACTTTATAGCCTTTTCCATCAAATTGATTTGCAAGATATTACAGTTAAATTAAATATCCCAGGCGCCGTGTCAACTGATGTGGCGGGCTATGTTACGACACGCATCTCCGAAAGCGTTGTCACCGAGCGGCGGCAAATTACCATACTCTGCTACAGCGTGGACATTATACCCATAGGCGGGAAGGCCGTTGATTTGCAGATCATGGAAGAAGTTCTCAATGATCAGTTAAAACAATGCCAGGACACCTGTCTGGCATATAGAGGATATCCGGCCGGGTCCATGGGTAACACTCGCATGTTATTTTTCGGCTATCCGCAAGCCAGCGATAAAGCTGCGCGCCAAGCAGCCCGTGCCGCTTTGGAAATGCTTGGTCAGGGCGCGCGCGGTTCCAGGCTTGCAGAGCGTCACGGCATTAGCGTACAAATCCGCATAGCTTTGCATACCGGTTTTATAGTCATCCGTCAGGGGATAGTGCCAACCTGCTTAGCCGCTGTGATTGCGACGCGGCTGGTACAACTTGCCGAGCCTGATACCATTCTGGTCAGTCAGGTCGCGCAGAGCGTACTTGAACGCCACTTCCTGCTCGAAACCACTGAGCTGAAAGTTCCATCCGAAGACCGGCAAATCGCGACGACATGGTTATTGCTGGCCGAAAGCGAAGGCGAAGCTTCTACAACATCCCGACAACTTCTGGGGCGAGATACAGAGTTCTCAATTTTGCAAAATTTGTGGCATCGGGCTAACGCCGGCATGGGCGGCGCTGTGATGCTGATAGGTGAGCCCGGGATCGGCAAGACACATTTGGTGCAAAATTTGTGCGAATACGTGCGAGATGCTAAGGGTTGTGTCTGGGTGTTACAATGCCTGCCCGAGCAACGAAACTCAGCCTTATATCCGTTCTTAAGCTGGCTATCCAGCCAGTTTCAGCTCCAAAACCAGTCTGATCAGGCATTAGCAGGCACCCGCTTGCAGGAGTCTTTGCAGCACCTGGGTTTTGACGTCAGCAATGTGTTGCCCATTTTATGTTCGTGGATGTCCCTACCCATTCCCGACGATTTAACGGCTGCGCCCCATGCTCCTTCCCGGCAGCGGCAGATCATGCTGGATACCCTAAGTACTCTACTGCACAAGATGGCCTCCGGGCCGGCTATTTTAGTTTTGGAAGATGTACATTGGATTGACCCTACCAGTCGCGAATTACTGGATTCTCTTCTGAGTAATAAGGGCGTGAGTCATTTGGGCATATTATTCACAGCTTGGCCTGAGTGCGATTATCAACCGCAATTGGAACGTCTGCAATTATCGCGGCTCGGTGAAACCGAAGCCAAGGCACTAGTGCAGCATATGGCAAGCGCACAAATTCTGGGTGACAGTGAGCTCGCACAAGTCATAGCCCGTGCGGACGGAAATCCACTTTACCTCACCGAATTAACCCGCTCCCGCATCAATCTGCATCTGCATCTTGAAAAGGAAAGCAAAAACATAGAACTGATTCCCGAAATACCGGCAAGCCTACGGGATGTACTGAGTCAGACGCTGGATCGGTTGGGTCCCGCCAAAGAAACCGTACAACTGGCTGCGGCCTTGGGGCGCGAGTTTGATCAGAGCATACTTATCAACACTGCCTTGCGGGATGAAGCGGCAGTGCAAAGGGATCTGGAGCAGATGTTTTTGGCAGATATTGTTTACCGGCAGCGGCGAGCGAAGGGCGACAGCTTCAGTTTCCGGCATGCGCTAATTCGCGATGCGGCCTATGATTCTATGACGCACTCGATGCGCCGGCAGACCCATACCCGTATCGCCAATGTGCTGGAAATGGACGATGCTCAAGCTAATACACTATCATTGTCTCAGCATTATGCGGCGGCAGAAATTTTTGATCGGGCGGTACTCTACGGCACGCGGGCTACCAGTCAGTCATTAAGCCATGAAGCGCATGATGAAGCTATCAATCTAGCTGATCTGGTGCAAACCTGGATTAAACAAATTCCTCAATCCCAGCGTAATGCTGCCGAACTCGACCTGAATCTAATTGCCACCCAAGCTATGATGTCTAAATTTGGGTGGGCCGATTCGCGTGTTCGTATCAGTGCAGAACGATCGCATTTGCTACTTACCGGGATCGAAGATCAGCAGCATGTTGGCGCGGCGTTATGGGCACTGGCTACCTATCATCACGTAGCTGGCGATCGGGAGCGCGTTCGTATCCTCGCGCAAAAGATGGTTGAATTGGGTAGCCGGGACAGCTCGCCTGCGCTGCAACGTGCAGCGCATACATTTCAAGGCATGGCCTATTGGATAGACGGTCACTACCCCGAGGCAGCCGCGTCGTTGGAACAGGTATTGCTGCTACCTGCTGCCGAGCACAACCGGGACGCGATTCAATTCGGATTGGATTGCCGTTGCTGGAGCTTGGCAGCACTGGCCATAGTTCGATGGTTTTTAGATGACGATGAGACTGTCGCTCTAGCACTGGGCAAGTCTGCCGTAGTCGCTGCCGAGGAGATCAATCACATTCCGACGTTGGGGTTGACGTTGATGTATCAGGCGTTTCTGTACCAATATCGGCAGGATCGTGCCGGTGTTGCGGAGGCTTGCGGGCGTCTTTTGGATTTATCGCGCCGCTTTAGCCTGCCGGCTATCGAAGCCTACGCAGCGATTATTGATTGCTGGGTACGCGAGGATGTTGCTACCTTGACGCAGATTCTAAATGTTTTGCAGGCTATGGGATGTCAATTAGGATTGACTTACCTAATGTCTTTGGCCGCTGATTTAATGGCTCGCGCAGGTGATTTGCCTGCGGCGGTTGCCGAGGTGGATCGTTGTCTAAGACAAGCGACGAATACAGGAGAGCGCTATTACGAAGCCGAACTTTTGTTACAGAAAGCCAACCTGCTGTTGAATCAACCCTCACCAACATTTAATTCACAAATCCTGCCGATTTTGGTGCAAGCCATCAGCTGTGCTAAAGAATCAGGTATGGAGTATACCAGGCGTCGAGCAGCTTCAAAATTGGAAGCCTTGTTAGCAACGTGACCGGAGGTCGAGTATATTGCCGGTGCCGGTCACACCCCGTGTAGTACAAATCCATCTATTATTTGTAACAGGAGAGATAAATGAGTCACCACGACAAAGATAATTACGGTACCTATGATCGGTTTCTTGCATATCGAGCCGCAATTATGCAGGCCATCGCACTTGCTTGGAAAAATCCCGATTTTGAGAAAGCATTTATAGAAGATCCCGTTAAAGCCCTCAAGGACGGCGTAGGTTATGATTTTCCGTTCAATATGAAAGTATCTGCGAATTATCATAATGCAGCATGGGAGCCTCTTACGATGGGTGACTGGCATATTACAAAACAGGATAAGCTGGTGTTCGCACTTCCGCCGGCACCGCCAGTCTCGGAACAGGTAGAGGCTCTGGCCGCATTCAATGCTAATCATCTCACTTTCTTAAACTAAAGGAGCTTTCACTATGCCACGCGATAACCGTTTACCTAGTTACGAAGCCTTGCTTGAATTCCAAGAAGTTTATTTAAGAGCCGTTGCTCTCTCTTGGACCGATGAAGCATTCAGAAATGAGTTTCTAAAAGACCCTGCTCTGGCATTAGAGCACTACTTTAGCTATCGCCTTGAGTGGAACTCAGTGCTCGTCGCGTATGATCCCAACGATCCTCATGACCCTAATAACCATAACGCTACCCAACATGGCTGGGGCTGGAACCCCGACAAAAAAGCTTGGAATCTACCCCCCATCGAAACGCAGATCGGCTTGCCCATAAAGCCGAAAGTCGAAGAACAATTACTCGCCTTTGCTGCTTATAATGACGCTGGTCCTACTTATTTGTTCACCTGTTGTTGATAGAAGTTGTTGAACTCAGCCCGGATCAGACATGAATGGAGCAATTATGCTGTCGGACAATCCTTTGGCAGTACCTTGCTTTTCTCCTCAGTGGGTCATAGCCAAGGTTGATGAGCATTCACTTATTGTTCAGTCCGAAATACGGCGCGCTGTCTTGCGTGGACGCGCCGTCGTGATTGTGGCAGAAGCCATAAATGGTCAACGCTCTGTGGCTGAGTTAGCCGAATACCTTGCTCCACGCCTTTCAATGCTGGAATTAGCCTATGTATTGGATCGTTTGGAGCAAGCCGGCTATTTAATTTCAGCATTGCATGACAAACCTAGTGAACAGGCCTTTTGGACCTTACAGAATCTCCCTGACGCTCCGGCGCAATTGCGCCGACAAGCCGTGTCGATTAAGACAGTTGGCGCGGGCTTCGAACAGTTAGAGCATATACTAGCGCTTTCAGGATTGAATTGTGCCGATAATGCTGAACTTTGCATTGTCCTTTGCGAGGATTATTTGCACCCTGTTCTTGCGGAGCAGATAGAAAGTACAACCGGCTCAATCTTGTTGGCGAAGATTGCCGGCACTCAAGCTATGATAGGCCCTCTATTCACAACAACAGAGGGGCCTTGCTGGTTTTGTTTAGAACATGCTTTACAATGGAACAGGCCCGTGCAGCAATTTATGCGGCGATTGGGCGTGAAGGTCTCCATTCCTGCACCATCCGGCGCAGCAGGACAAACCACTGCGGCAAGTATGCTGGCATTGGCGGCGGCGCAGATATTGGCAGGTGATAGGCGGTTGCGCAACACTCTCTTATCGCTGGATTTGTCCAGTCTGCAAACTACACAGCACTTTGTTCGCCGGCGTCCGCAATGTCCCAACTGCGGCAACGCACAGTGGATGTCATCACAAGCCGAGCAAGTTCCTGACATCCAGCCGGTTGAAATTGTCTTCCAGGCTGATGGCGGCTACCGCTGCCGAACTCCCAAGCAGACACTGGATGCTTATCGTCAACACGTCAGTCCGTTGACCGGCGTCGTTAATTACCTGCACCCGATGCCGGGTCGGCATTCCGGTCATCGCAAAGTCTATGTGTCCGGTTATCAGGTTTGTCCGCAAATGCTTTCTGCCGACAACTCTTTCGATAAAATTTGTGCCGGCAAAGGTCAGAGTGACGAACAAGCTCAGGCTAGCGCTTTATGCGAAGCACTTGAACGTGCCAGCAGCGTTTGGCAGGGTGACGAATGGTTGCGGATATCCAGCCGTTCAGACTTGGTCAGACAAGGCGAAACGGCATTATCATTCGATTTTTTACAAAACTTTAGCCTGCGTCAATACGCCCAACGTGAAGTCATAAACGCCGCAACCCAGGACCGCCGCCGCCAAGTGCCTCTGCCTGCCGACGATGAGGCGTTGCTTGGTTGGACCCAAGGCTGGTCGCTGATAGGCAATCAGCCTTGCTTTGTGCCGGCAGCCTATTGTTTTGCAGAAACCCCTATGCAATTGGGAAGCGCCTTCGGTATTTACAACCCCAACGGCACTGCTGCCGGCAATTGTCTTGAAGAGGCGATTTTTCAGGGCATGCTTGAGTTGATCGAACGTGATGCCACCGCAATCTGGTGGTATAACCGGTTGAACAGGCCCGCTTTGAATTTAGACGTGTTGGACGATCCCTTTGTTGAAGCATTGCGCCGTGAGTACATTGCGGATGGATGGCTCTTACAGGTGCTGGATCTTACCCATGATTTGGGTATCGCTGTCTATGCAGCCGTTGCCTATCACGCGCAAACGCAACGCTATGCGATCGGTTTTGGTTGCCATTTGCAGCCGCGTCTGGCTGTCAGCCGATCGCTCACAGAACTCAACCAATTGCTCGATAGGCGCGAAAATATTCCGCCGCCCTGGGATACTAAACTGTTGCCTGAGGCTCATTTCCTACATCCAACTGTTGAAACCAGCGCTTTGCAGGAGGTTGCCTGTGGGGTGGACCTGAAACAAGACATCGAGACATGTTTACAGCGCCTGGCGGGAGCCGGTATAAATGCTTACATGGTCAACAAAACCCGTCCGGATATAGGCTTATCGGTGGTTCAGGTCATCCTGCCGGGCTTGCGGCATTTCTGGCCGCGTTTCGGCGCTGGCCGCCTGTACGATGTACCCATTGCCATGGGCTGGAAAAAAGTTGCCACAGCAGAGGAAGATCTCAACCCAGCGGCTTTATTTTTATAAAGGCTGATTTGGGGTAATCTATAATTTAGATGCAACACATTATTGAATTAACTACCCAAATTTTCATAATACAAAGCCATCAGCCACTGACGGCTGGAGTCGAAGCCGGATTAATTATTTCATTTTCGGAAAAACACATTCACAATCAGGGTCAACAACAAACTGATAACGATCATCGAACTGATCGGTATGAAAATAAAACTGTTAGAGCCCTGAATCCTGATGTCTCCAGGCAGTTTTCCAAACCAGTTTAGCAGCCAGGGCAGGTATCTTAATATCAAGCCGATAACAAGCGTTGCAAGCCCTAATGTGATTAAAATTTTACTTGAATCCATTTCAATCGCCTCATTTCAGGTTTATAGCCATTAATCGATATATTCGGCTGTGTAACGGTAAGCCTGCAAGGTATTCGACCAATACGTAGCCGGCAGGCCGGCTTTCTGTTTCAGGTGCTGTAGAAACTGCAAAGGGTCAGACAAGGATTCCCATACTGATGGTAGAAAAGTGGCCTTATGCCGTCCCTCTTCCAGAATCAGTCCATCGATATTGGGGCGCAATTGTGCAAGCAGATCCTGTTCGGAACTGAAAGATATTGCCTCCGCCGGCGAAAGAATAGAGATATGTATGTCAAGTTCGCCGAACTCATGCTCGGACAAAGGCAGAAATCGTCTGTCGCTGAAAGCGGCGGCAAACGCGTTTTCAGCGACATCCTCTGCCAGAGGGCGGATAGCTTCCAGCATGCCGATGCAACCGCGTAACTGTTGCCGATACTCCAGCGTCACGAAAGTGGCGCGTATTTCGCATAGTTCGGCAGGGTAGTCCGGCGGATTGATTTTCAGCGGTTTTCCAAATTTCAAACCATGGCTTATGGAATCCCGAGCCAGCGTCAATAGTTTGGTTTGTTGCATTTTAGTCAACGACATAAGCGCCATACCCCACTACCCGATGTTTATCGCCTGCGGTATCGCCGGAGTTTCTTAGATCGATGGTTTTTATCCGTAACGATTTTTTTGCCAACAACTTTAACAAACCGCTGACCGGTACACAGCCGCAGGCGTTATCGCCGCTAATGCTTCGATATTCCAGCCTCTCGATCAGATCGCTGGTAGTTTGGTCCAGATGCCGGGCTGTCGCATAATCGTGATAATGGCTAAGATCAGAGCTTATCACCAGCAGCGTTTCATCGCCGCCCCAGAGTTGTTCAAGCACCTGACAAACCTGATCGGCACTGGCCTCACCTGCAACTATCGGCACCAACTTGAAATGGTTCAAGACTGTCTGTAAAAACGGTAGATGAACTTCCAGGCTGTGCTCCTGTGAATGAGCTTGTTCAAGATATTCAACAAAAGGCAATTTAAGTAGACTTTCGATTGCTGTTGTATCCAGTTCGACATCACCCAGCGGGGTAGTGAAAGCATCGGTACGGCTGATTGCCAGGCCATGAAAGGCAACACGGTGCGAAGGTCCGATCAAAATGACCCGAGTAACCGTATCGGCTGCCGGTTTCAGCCGGGCATAAGCGCTTGCGGCAATCGGGCCGGAATAAATATAACCGGCATGCGGTACGATCATGGCTTTGGGAACTTTTTCGACGGTTTTAACGTCTATTAGATATTGGTTAATGGTTTGTTGGAGCTGTTGTGGCCGTTCGGGATAAAAGCTACCCGCTACGGCGGCTGGTCTGTTCATATAAAAATCTCCCAAAAGTGTAGGGGCGAAAATTTTTCGCCCCTACAAACTAAAAATATATTATTTTAATAGACCGGCAATTTTGATTCCGGTTCCCGGAGTAAAACGATGGCGACGTTGATTGATGAAAATACGGTAAGCACCCGTTATTGGCATACTTTAGATGATGAACAGGTGCAATGCGATATTTGTCCTCGTTTTTGTAAACTGCATAAAGGACAGCGCGGTTTATGCTTTGTGCGGCAGAATGTGGGCGGGCAAATCGTCATGACCAGCTATGGCCGCTCCAGCGGTTTTGCCATCGACCCCATCGAAAAAAAACCGCTCAATCATTTTTTACCCGGAACGCCGGTTCTCTCTTTCGGCACAGCCGGTTGTAATTTGGCCTGCAAGTTTTGCCAGAATTGGGATATTAGCAAATCCAGAGAAATGGACCGCCTAATGAGCCACGCTTCGCCGGAAAATATTGCCAAGGCCGCAGCGGCGCATGATTGCAGCAGCGTTGCATATACTTACAACGATCCGGTTGTATTCCATGAATACGCCATAGATACCGCTCAGGCTTGCCGGGAACTGGGGCTGAAATCCATTGCAGTTACGGCGGGATACGTCTGTAAAGAGCCGCGTAGCGAATTTTATAGCTGGATGGATGCCGCCAATGTCGACCTAAAAGCCTTTACCGAAAAATTCTACTATAAAATCGCCGGCGGACACCTGCAACCGGTATTGGAAACGCTGCAATACCTCAAGCATGAAACGCAAGTCTGGTTTGAGCTCACTAACCTGATTATTCCCGGCGAAAACGATTCCGAAGCCGAATTGCAAGCAATGACGCAATGGGTGGTGGAAAAACTGGGGCCGGATATACCCATGCACTTCTCCGCCTTCCATCCCGATTGGAAAATGATCGACAAACCGGGTACGCCTGCCGCCACGTTGCTGCTAGCGCGCAATATTGCCATAAAAAACGGTATACGCTACGCATATATCGGTAATGTCCACGACAAGGCGGCGGACAGCACCTATTGCCACCAGTGCAATGAATTATTGATAGGGCGCGACTGGTATGAGTTATCTGACTGGAATCTGGACCCAGAAGGCAACTGCCGGTCTTGCGGAACAAAATGTGCCGGGGTTTTCAATCCGCAACCCGGCAGATGGGGGGCGAAGCGGCAGGCGGTTCGGATTTAAATTTTATTCTAAAAATATCGTGACTATTCAACAAATCCGGTTTAGTTAAGTTTTTGGTGTGATTATGAGTCAAAACTTAAGATAAAGTCATTTGGTAACAGACGAATTGTATATCTATAATAGCATTGAAATGTACATTGGGATATTACCATGAGACAAGTTACCTTTACCGATGTCCGCAACCATGCCAAACAGTATTTCGATATGGTTGAATCCGGCGAATCCGTACGTGTGCTACGCAACGGTAAACCGATTGCTGATATCGTGCCAATTTTGGCCGATTTGCCATCGTGGAAACGCCGTAAGGCACAACCTTTGATACTGGATGGCGTTTCAGTCAGCCGCATGATTATCGAAGAACGCGAAACCAGCTTGTGATGTTGGCTGCCTAGGAAAAACGGGGGACAGACCACCATTTTATGACTTGACTTTAAATAGGTTGATGGGCGGGGTAAATATGTCGCCCAGCACACAAAGTTTATGATTGGTTCTGCGCGTCGTAACCCGCCGGGCTCACATAACCTGCATTTCAATCCAGCCTCTTTCCACAAACACCACAAAAAAGCACGCGTAAATTTGTTCCTAACACTTTCCCACAGCTTGGACATCGCCAGAAAATGGCGCAAAGCAGCCAATTTGTACATAAGGCCGCGAGTAACAATAAAGAGAAAAATCCTATGCCCGCAAGTATGCTTACAAGGAGGGGATCGTTGAATATGATATTAACGTAGCTGCGGAACCCCACACTCAGCACGCCAATACCGCCACCAATCGTCATTAAGATGCCTCTAATTAACTTAGCATTTTTCTTCAAATTACGCCCTCATCGCATATGATTTTTCCAAGTTAAACTTAATGTTATTATAAAACGAGTTAAAGACCTCTTCAGAACATAATATTATGATTGAATTCGATTTAGAAGTGGATGCCAGCGGCTTGCAGTGCCCCTTGCCGCTGTTGCGCCTTAAAAAAGCGATTATGGAAATTGAAAGCGGCAAAGTCGTTAAAGTGATTGCCACCGATCCGGCAGCGCATTTGGATTTTGGCGTGTTTATCGATCAGGCCGGACATATTCCGCTGAAGTTTCATAAAGAAGCCGATAAACAGACTTTTTTCATCCGGAAAAAATAAACTCAGGCTCTTAAGCTGATAATCGGCCAATCGGCTAGTTTAGCTGCCTGTAACAGCTTGTCGTCAGGATCGACAGCCACCGGGTTATCAACCAGATGCAATAGCGGCAAGTCGTTATGCGAATCGCTGTAAAACCAGCTATCCTTAAGAGTATGTGAAGAAGTTGCCAGCCAGTTATTTAACTGCTTGACTTTGCCGTCCTGATAACAAGGGGTATCGATGAACTTGCCGGTGTAGCGGCCGTTAATAAATTCCGGCGTGGTTGCCAGCAGGTTGTCTATGCCGTACAACTTGACAATAGGCTCAGTCACAAAGCGGTTGGTGGCTGTGATGACAAGTAGGGTGTCGCCTTGCTCCCGGTGTTTATTGACCAACTTCTGTGCGGCTTCCAGCTTGATAGGCTTGATCAGGTGTTCGACAAATTCCTCTCGCCAGTGGTAAAGCTGTTCGGCATCGTGCAACGCCAGTGGCGCCAGTGAAAAATGCAGAAACTCGACTATATCGAGGCTGCCTTGCTTATAGTCGTCATAAAATTTTTTGTTGGCCTGCTCGTAGTAATCGCCGTCAACAATGCCGCGATCAACCAGAAATTGGCCCCATAAAAAATCGCTGTCGTCGGCGATCAGCGTATTGTCCAGATCAAAAATCGCTAAGCTCACGGTAAATCCTGTTAAAAATAAATAAAACATTGCGGAATATGGCTTCTGCCGCTTATTTATGGAACAATTGCACCCATTATTTTAATGCTCGGCCCATTTTGATTTTACCATTTAGCCATTAAAAACGGGTCGCAAATATCACAGGTTTTACATGATAGACTCGAAAGGATATCGGCCAAATGTCGGCATTATTCTTTGCAATGACGAGGGGCGTGTATTCTGGGCAAAGCGCAAAGGCGCTAATTCATGGCAATTTCCGCAAGGCGGCATTGATTGCAATGAAGATCCGGAAACTGCCATGTATCGGGAGTTGTGGGAAGAAACAGGCTTATGTGCCGAACATGTGCAGTTACTAGGCCGGACTCGCTATTGGCTACGCTATAAGTTGCCTGAGAGATACGTGCGTAAACATTCTATGCCGCTGTGCATCGGTCAGAAGCAGATCTGGTTTATCTTGCGCTTGTTGACCGATGAAGCCAATGTCCGTTTCGACTGCGGTCAAAAACAGGAATTCGATAACTGGAAGTGGGTGGATTACTGGTATCCTTTAAAAGACGTGGTTTATTTCAAGCGCCGAGTTTACCGGAAAGCGATGGAAGAACTGGGGGTATTGCTGATTGGCGAAGATGTCAAGATTAATGCCGAAAGTTATTTGTCCGGAAAATAACCTTTTCCGGAAATTGATTAATTCCACTTGTCGTCAAAAACCGCATATCCTTTCCAGCCTAATACTCTAATAAATTAACAAAAAAGCTTTGACTTTAAGCATAAACCTTAAACTTTTTATCATCCCGTTTTAAGCCGGCTTTGTCATGAATGAAAAAAATTTCAACCTGGATTGCCGGCAATGCAAACGTCTTGCTGAATTTCTTTGTGATGTTAAACTTCAATATCCGAATTACCATGCTTTACCTGTAGCGCCGTTCGGCGACCCCGAGGCACGGTTACTGGTGGTCGGCCTGGCTCCGGGTATGCACGGCGCCAATGCCACAGGCAGACCGTTTACCGGCGATTATGCCGGGATATTGCTGTATAAGGCTTTGTACGATTTCGGGTTTAGCAATCAATTACAATTGACCGATCTGTCCGACGGCTTGCAACTGCAAAACTGCCGAATCACGAATGCAGTGAAATGTTTGCCGCCTCAAAACAAGCCGACTGGTGATGAAATTAAGCAATGCAATGTTTATCTGGTTGCTGAAATAAAGATTCTGCCGAAAAAATCAGTGATTCTGGCTTTGGGGAATATTGCCCATTTGGCAGTCTTGCGGGCCTACGGCTTAAAAGCCAACAGCAGTCCATTCGGCCATCATCGGCTCTATCGCCTGCCGGATGGCAATAGTCTGGTCAGTTCCTATCATTGTAGCCGCTATAATGTCCAAACCAAACGGCTAAACATGGCTATGCTGGCTACAGTGTTCGCTACCATACAGAGTTTGCTTGACGAATAACCAACCGTGAGCGAAGAAAGCAGTTCAAGCGGCTTTGATGTAAAAGCCTTCTTAAATACCATCACCCTGCGTCCCGGCATTTATAAAATGCTTAACGATAAGGGTGAAATCATTTATATCGGTAAAGCCAAGAATCTGAAAAACCGCGTTTCCAGTTATTTTAAAAACCAACCGGCGTCGCCGAAACAACAGGCGATGGTTGCAAAGGTGGCTGCGATTGAAGTTGCCGTTACCCATACCGAAGGCGAAGCGCTGTTGCTGGAAAGTCAATTAATAAAGCGCTATAAACCACGCTACAACATTAGCCTGCGGGATGATAAGTCTTACCCGTATGTCTACATTTCAACTCAACATGATTTTCCGCAAGTAACGTTTCATCGCGGTGCGAAAAAACGGCCTGGAAAATATTTCGGTCCCTATCCGAGCGCCGGTGCCGTTAAGGAAACCCTAAAATTGCTGCAAAAAATTTTCCCGATCCGCCAGTGTGAGGATTCGTATTACAACAGCCGCTCCCGCCCTTGCTTGCAATATCAGATCGGACGTTGCACCGGGCCGTGCGTCGGTTTAATCGGTAAAGAAGAGTATCGGGTTGATGTTGACAACACAATTTTATTTCTGGAAGGTCAAGGCAGTCTTCTGATTGATCAACTGGTTAGTAAAATGGAGAAGGCTGCCGCAAAATTAAATTTCGAAGAGGCGGCCGCTCATCGCGATCAAATTCTGCGGCTGCGCGCCGTGCTGGAAAAGCATTTCGTACAGGGGGAAAAGGGCGATGTTGACATCATTGCTTGCGCCGTAAAAGGAGATGTAGCTTGCATACAAGTGTTTTTTATTCGTAGCGGCCAGAATCTTGGCAACCGCCAGTTTTTTCCGAAAATCGGCGAAGAAAATGAGTCGCCTATCATTTTACAGGCATTTATCAGTCAATATTATCTGGATAAATCCGTACCGCATGAACTGATAGTCAGCCATCCCTTACCTGAAACAGAACTTTTGGCAGAAGTTCTGAGCAGTCAGGCTAAGCACACGGTGGCGATTGCCTGTAATGTTCGCGGCGAACGTTTAAAATGGCTGCAAATGGCAATTACCAATGCCGATAGCAGCTTAGCTGTCAAGCTTTCCGATAAGCAGAGCCTGTTTGCACGCTTTGTCAGTCTGCAACAGGAATTCGGCTGCGTGGAGATACCGAAGCGGCTGGAATGTTTCGACATCAGCCATACCCAAGGCGAACAGACTGTGGCTTCCTGCGTGGTTTTTGACCGCGAAGGCCCGGTAAAATCGGATTATCGACGGTTTAATATCGAAGGAATCGTAGGCGGCGATGATTATGCAGCCATTCATCAGGTGGTAATGCGGCGATTTAAGCGTCAAAAACTGGGGGAACACCCTGCGCCGGACATTCTGCTGATCGACGGCGGCAAGGGCCAGGTTGCCGAAGCTAAAAAGGCTCTGGCGGAATTAGAGATAAACAATGTTATGATAGTCGGTGTGTCGAAGGGACCCGATCGCAAAGCCGGAATGGAGAAAATTATTTTTCCGGATCGGGAGCAGCCTTTAAATGTGACGCCAGGTGCCGGTGCTTTGCTGCTGATTCAGCACATTCGCGATGAAGCCCATCGTTTTGCTATCACTGGACACAGACAGCGCCGAGCTAAAGTTAAAAATCAATCGGTGCTGGAAAACATTATCGGCCTGGGTCAGAAAAGGCGGCAGATTTTGTTGAAACAGTTCGGTGGTTTGCAAGGCGTTTCCAGCGCAGGCGTGGACGCGCTGGCAAGCATTGAAGGTATTAGTCGGCAACTGGCGCAGCGTATTTACGATATATTCCACCATCAAGATGGCAGTTAAATTTACTTTACCCACCTATTTGACTTTATTGCGAATTGCACTTATCCCTTTATTGGCGATAGTGTTTTATTTGCCGTGGGAATATTCCAATCTTACCTGTACTCTGATTTTTCTGTTTGCCGGATTTACCGACTGGCTGGACGGTTATCTGGCCAGAAAAATGAGTCTGGAAACTGCGTTCGGTGCATTTCTGGATCCGGTCGCCGACAAATTGATGGTAGCTTTCGTATTAGTACTTGTAGTCCAATCGGAAGCTAGTCCTTATCTCGCTATTCCAGCCGCAGTCATTATCGGCCGGGAAATTACAATCGCCTCGTTAAGAGAATGGATGGCAGAAATCGGCCAACGCGCTAAGGTCAAGGTCTCGCAACTGGGAAAATGGAAAACCACCGCGCAAATGACATCTGTCAGTTTGCTGCTGTATCGCGATGATCTTTTCGGCTTGCCGATCAATAGCATAGGTTATTGGCTACTATACATATCGGCTGTTTTAACGCTGTGGTCTATGGTGAATTATCTTGTTGCCGCCCTTTCAACTTTTAGAGAATAACAATAACCGCAGTATCGAATGCTGCGAAATATCAGAGAGAAAACAGCAGGTAAAGCTGTATATAAGAGCATGGATCAAGAATTAGAAAATACTCCAAACAAAACTGTTAATCAGGATGAAATTTTACAAGCTTCTTTAAAGCTGTTTGCCGAAAAAGGCTACTTCAATACCTCATTAACGGATATAAAAGACGCGGTTGGCTTAAAATCCACTAGCGGTATTTATCAATTTTTTAAAACAAAACAGGCTATTGCCGTCGCTTTGCAAGAATATATACTCGATAGCTTTAGCATATCTATAGACGATATTCGCCGTAGAAATCGTAAAGCTTCCGAGCAATTACGTGAAATTGTCGATTTATTATTTAAACTGGCTGACGAATCGCCGGAAATTATCCAATTTTTACTTTTTATAAAAACCAGCGATTTTTTACCTGAACAGCCGCCGCTTTTTGAAACGGCACCCTACAATAAAATTAAACGTATTTTGCAAGCCGGAATTAAAGATGGTGAAATAAGAGCCCTTGACCCATTGCTGGCGTATAGCTATTTTTTCGGCATCATCCATCATACAATAGATATGGTTTTGAGTGGGGCTTTGCCGAAAACGGCGGAACATTATCAGGCGCAAGTCTGGTTGGCGGCATGGAGCTGCATCGTAAAGAAGTAGAGCTCTATCCAGAGTAGCAAGCTAATGCCGGACAGAACATTGAAGCGTGTTTGTTGCTAAAAGCAATAGGCACGTTACATGCCTATAAAGATTTTTGATCTGATTTTATATTCGTTGTCAATAGATTACAAAATAAACAGGAGTTATAAAACATGTTAGATGGTATCAAGATCGGCATGATAGGGCTGGGCTATGTGGGCTTGCCTTTGGCCGTAGAATTCGGTAGTAAATATTCAACTGTAGGTTTCGATATTAACCAGCACCGGATCAATGAATTAAAGGCTGGCAGGGATCATACCTTGGAAGTCAGCGAAGAGGAACTGTCAAAATCAACTCACCTGTCTTATAGCTCGGCAATTGAAGATATAGCTGATTGCAACATTTATATCGTTACGGTGCCAACACCGATCAACGAGCATAAACAACCTGATTTAACGCCCCTGGAAAAAGCCAGTGGCTTGTTGGGCAAAGTCATTAAATCCGGCGATATTGTGATCTACGAATCGACAGTTTATCCCGGAGCGACCGAAGAAGTCTGCGTGCCTATTCTGGAAAAAATCTCCGGACTGACTTTTAATAAGGACTTTTACGTTGGTTATAGTCCGGAACGCATTAATCCGGGTGATAAACAACACAGGGTTACCAATATTCTTAAAGTAACTTCCGGTTCGACACCGGAAATTGCAGATAAGGTCGATGCTTTGTATAAAAGCATCATCACCGCCGGCACTCACAAAGCAAGCAGCATTAAAGTGGCCGAGGCTGCCAAGGTTATCGAGAACACTCAGCGCGACGTCAATATCGCCTTGATTAACGAACTGGCCTTGATCTTTAACAAACTGGGTATCGATACCGAAGAGGTATTGATAGCGGCCGGAACCAAATGGAATTTTTTACCTTTTCGTCCTGGTCTGGTCGGAGGCCATTGTATCGGCGTAGATCCTTATTATCTGACTCATAAAGCGCAAGCGATAGGTTACAACCCGGAAGTGATTTTATCCGGCCGCCGCATCAACGACGGCATGGGCGCCTACGTGGTGTCGCAACTCATTAAACTGATGCTGAAAAAACGCATACATGTTCAGGATGCCAATGTGTTGATCATGGGTTTGACATTCAAGGAAAACTGCCCGGATATCCGTAACACCCGTATAGTTGATATTGTTGAACGAATTAAAGTCCTATGGCGTTAATGTCGATGTTTACGACCCTTGGGTAAATCCCGAAGAGGCTTTCGAAGAGTACGGCATTCGTCCAGTGGAAAAAACAGATCAAGGCAAATATGATGCCGTGATTTTGGCTGTTGCACATGATGAATTCAAGAAACAACCCATCACTGAGATTAAAGCACTTGGTAAAAGCCATGCCATTATTTACGATCTAAAATATCTCTTTCCTGCCGATCAAACGGATGCAAGGTTATAAACTATGAAAATACTGGTAACGGGTACAGCGGGTTTTATTGGCAATCATTTGGCATCAAGGTTGCTAGAACGAGGGGATGAAGTGATAGGCGTGGATAACCTAAACGACTATTACGATGTCAATTTGAAACTCAGCCGATTGGCACGAATTAAGGATCATCATGCTTTTACCGACATCCGGCTGGATATTTCCGACCGGGCCGGCATGGAAGAATTGTTTAAAAAGCACCAACCGCAAAAAGTGGTGAATTTGGCGGCTCAGGCCGGTGTGCGCTATTCCCTGGAAAATCCGCATGCTTATATTGACAGCAATATCGTAGGTTTTATTAATATTCTGGAAGGCTGTAGGCATCACCATGTCGAACATCTGGTTTATGCTTCCAGCAGTTCCGTGTATGGCGCTAACGAATCCATGCCGTTTTCGGTTCATCATAATGTAGATCATCCCCTTAGCCTATATGCGGCTTCCAAAAAAGCCAACGAATTGATGGCGCACACTTACAGCAATCTTTACCAGCTTCCGACAACCGGCTTACGCTTCTTTACAGTCTACGGTCCCTGGGGGCGCCCGGATATGGCATTGTTTCTATTTACAAAAGCGATTATTGCCGGCGAAAAAATTGATGTGTTCAATTACGGAAAACATCGCCGTGACTTTACTTACATAGATGACATCGTTGAAGGGGTCATCAGAACGCTTGATCATACTGCCGAACCTAATCTTGATTGGGACGGCACTATCCTGATCCAGGCACCAGCAGGTCGCCCTGGCGAGTTTATAACATCGGTAATCAAAGACCGGTCGAATTGATGAGTTATATCGAGACGCTGGAACATTTTCTCGGTAAAACTGTTGAAAAAAACCTGTTACCTTTGCAACCGGGCGATGTCCCCGATACCTTTGCAGATGTTGAAGCCTTGGTAGCTGATGTTGGGTACAAACCCAATACCACTATTCAACAGGGTATTGAACGTTTTGTAGCGTGGTATCGAGATTATTACCGATTATGAAAGTTGTACGAGCTTTTCAATCTCATGAAAAACACACCGAATATGTTTTTAGTTGAATTAGATCTGTTGACAACCTGGGCTCGCTCAGGTTGTACTGCTTAAAAGTGGGCAAATTGTCGCTATTAACCTACTCGATTTAACCGCTTTTGATAACTTTAGGTAATAATAGATATCTGGCAGAAAGCTTTCCTTGGCTAAATTCATTCAGCTAATCCAACATGAGTTAGTACTAAAGTGGTTTAGCCAAGCGAATCCCGTTTTCCTCAATCACAATTTTGCACTGTTTGTACAAGCCGCCGATGGCTTGCTTGAATACTTTTTTGCTTACGCCGAAGGTGTCGTAAATAAGTTGCGGCGGGCTTTTGTCAGTCAGTGCGACATAACCTTGGTGTTTTTCAAGTATAGCTAAAATATTTTTTGAGGTGCTGTCAACCTTTTGACCATATTTGTCCTGATTCAAGGCCAGATCGATTTTGTGATCAGGACGGACTTTCTTGATGTAGCCTGACAGCTTTTGGCCTTTTTCCAGCTTCTGGAAAATCTCATTTTTATAGATGACGCCCCAGTATTGATGGTTGATAACGGCTTTAACACCCAGTTCGGTCTCATCGGCAATGATCAAATCAACCGCTTGGCCTTCTTTGAAATAAAAGGCTTGATCTTGAATAAAGTCATCAAGCAGGGCAGAAGCAGCGATACGATTGCTTTCGTCCAGAAATAGCCGGACCAAATAAAAGCGGCCTTCCACCATTTTGGTTTTTTGCTCGCTGAATGGTACCAGTAAATCCTTAGGCAATCCCCAATCCATAAATGCTCCGGCGTGACTTAGCGACACCACCCGCAGCCAAGCAACCTCATCCACCTGGGCTTTAGGTGTTTTCGTGGTCGCCAGTAGTTGATTTTTACCGTCGATATAGACAAAAACTTTAAGTAAATCACCAATTTGGTAATTATCGGCAATATCCTTATCAACCAAAGTCACTTCACCAATATTATTGCCATCCAGATAAACCTCGTTATCGCGTTTTCTGCTGACAGGTAAAGAATTAAATTTGCCTATGTCTATCATGGTAAGGGATTAGTAATAATTCGTAACGTTAGCATACCCTGGCAAATGCCTCGGTTTTCACTAAATGATAACTTTTGTCGGGCGTCCATGCCCAACTACGCAGTGAGACTATTCCCCCGGATAGGCTTGTCAATTCAAAAGGAATTTTTTTTACGATATCTTTAGTCAGACTGTTTACCGCGTCTGGAAGGCGAACCGACCCGTTTTTTGCTTTTGGCTTTTTTAATCAAATCAGGATCCAGTTTGGAAATATTCAATGATTTGCCTGCCACCCTGACTTTTTTCAATGCCTGGAGTAAATCCTTGGGCATACCGGCCGGTAATTCAACGGTGCTATAATTTTCTTCGATTTTAATCCGAGCGATATGATCGCCGTCAATTCCGGTTTCGTTTGCTATGGCGCCGACAATATTGCCGGGTTTTACACCATCGCTATGCCCAACCTCGATGCGAAATAGTTCCATTTCAATCTGGCCTGCGCGGCCTTTTTCGCGTCTTGGGCCGCGCTCCTTGTCGGAATGCGGATTTTCATCGTGACTATCTTTACGGGGCTTTTTTCCGGGGTCTTTCAGTAGCAATGGCGTATCGCCCTGTAATAGTTTTGCCAATGCTGCTGCAATGTCAATGGCGGGTACATCATGCTCTACCTGAAACTGGTTAATTAGTTGATTGTAAAAGCTGAGTTCTTCGGCGGCCAGCGTATCGGTTATACGCTGTTTGAAGCGGGTTATGCGGGTGTTATTGATGAATTCGGTTGAAGGCAATTGCATTTCTTCAACTTTTTGTTTGGTGGCCTGTTCGATGTTGGCAAGCAAGCGTTTCTCGCGAGGAGAGACGAACAAAATCGCATCGCCGGTGCGGCCGGCTCGACCGGTGCGGCCAATGCGATGGATATAAGATTCGGTGTCGTAAGGTATATCGTAGTTGACGACATGCGTGATGCGATCAACGTCCAGGCCGCGGGCGGCAACATCAGTAGCAATCAGAATATCCAGCTTTCCGTTTTTCAAGTTCTCGATGGCGCGTTCGCGCAAGGATTGCGACATATCGCCGTTAATTGCCGAGGCAGAAAAACCGCGGGCTTCCAATTTTTCGGCGACTTCGACGGTAGCAGTTTTGGTTCTAACAAAAATAATCATGCCATCAAAATTTTCCGCTTCCAGAATCCGGGTAAGCGCATCCATTTTATGGACGCCGCTAACGAACCAGTAGCGCTGGCGAATATTTGCGGCAGTCGCGGTTTTAACCTTGATGGTGATCTGTTCGGGGTTGTTCAAGGTATTTTTGGGCGATTTTACGAATTTCAGTCGGCATGGTGGCTGAAAACAGCGCTGTCTGGCGGCTGTTAGGAGTTTGCTCCAATATCCATTCGACATCGTCGATAAAGCCCATACGTAACATTTCATCGGCTTCGTCAAGGATCAGGGTTTTCAACTGATCCAAGTTTCAAAGTGCCGCGGCGCATGTGATCCATGACGCGTGCCCGGGGTACCGACAATCACATGAGCACCGCGATTGAGTTGCCGTAATTGGGTGGTGTAATCTTGGCCGCCGTAAATGGGCAGAACATGGAAGCCTTTGATATGAGACGCATAACGCTGGAAGGCTTCTGCAACCTGGATCGCCAGTTCTCGGGTTGGTGCCAGTACCAAAACTTGCGGGTCTTTCTGTTTAATATCAAGACGTGAAAGAACCGGCAAGGCAAACGCAGCTGTTTTGCCGGTACCGGTTTGCGCCTGTCCCAATACATCACGGCCAGCCAACATGTAAGGAATGATTTGCGCTTGTATAGGAGAAGGAATTTCGTAACCGACGCTTTCCAGAGCATTTAAAGTCGATTCGGAAAGTCCCAAATCTTTAAAGGAAGGCGTGGCGGCAGGGGTGTCGGACATAGGTAATACCTGTAGAAAATAGGAGATGGGCTTGAGCAAAGGCAAGCTATAAGGAATATTGTACCCTAAAAAGGTGGTAATGTCCTTAACTTATTGATAAATCCGGTAAAAATGCCTGCATAGCTAGCCGAATTGCTTTTTTGAATATTTCAGGCAAATATACATAAAAAATTGCGCACCAAAAATCAGATTTGCCATCAGCAGGTGAATAGGTTAAGCGATTACGGGAAAACCTAAGCGATCAAGGCTGATACCAGCCAGAATCGCTGTTACGATTAAGCAGACCAGCACATAAGACGTGCGTAATAGCAGATTATGTTTTTCGGCCTGCTGAAAAATTTTCCAGGCCAGCCATAGATTGGTAAATAAAATCAGGGATGAAAAGGAGCGGTGCACGTAAAAAATAATCGGAAAACTGTCGCGCCAATATTCCCGATCGATATAGCTGTGTTGATGAGAGATATAATCGACAGTTTCCCGTACCTGAGTGCCCATTGCAACTTGTAGTAAGGTCATGGCCATGGCGATTTTTAACACCCGCTCAAAACGTGTTGTCAGCCAACTGCTGTTAATTGTCTCTAACAACGGTTTCTGAGAACGGGCGATAGCATAAATCAACATCGCCACGATACATAACGCGAGCAGCATGTGCAACGTGATCATCAAGGGCTTTAAATTGCTTGCCACTACTGCAGAACCCAGCCATCCTTGAAAACCGACCAGAAAAAAAACCGATAGTGCCAGATAAAAGATGGTTTTGTCCTCTTTTAGATAGATGCGTGAGGACAATGCTGTCAGGAAAATCAAAAATCCGATAGTAACGCCCACGACTCGATTGGTATATTCGGTCCAGGTTTTCACCGGGTTAAAAGCGGTGCTTTCATAGCCGCGTGCTGCATAGATTTCGTGATAGTTAGCCGGTAACTGCGATTCGTGGGTAGGCGGCACCCATTGTCCGAAACAGGTAGGCCAGTCCGGGCAACCCATGCCGGCGCCGGAGGCACGGACAATTCCCCCAGCCAGAATGACGCAATACACTGCAAAAATGGTCAAAGTACCTAACCGGCGAAAACGTGCTGCTGCCTGTGGATCTATCATAAGTCAGAGGATATTTTTAAAGTAGTAAGGATTGGGCCAACTCGATTTCTTCGGAAACCCCTTCGATTTCAAGTATTTCAGCATCGGGTTTCAAACCAAGTTTGGCGAAGGCCGGCACGGTATGCCAATCGACACGGCAAGCCGGATGATCGGTGCCAACGATACTTTGTAAAAATGCAACTTGTACAATATCGACATAGTCGGCTTTAGGACCCGAGTCCCTCTGAAAGTTGACATATTCTGAGGCTACGGGCTTAAGTTCTTGCGGGAAATGCCAAGTATCCATAATGATCTTGCCGACATGAGGATGCGCTTTTTCCAGCAGTTTATCGAGACGGGAGGGACTGTCTCTAAATTCGGGAATATGCTCTACCAGTGTCAGAATCGGCAGTTTACCGATTTGATGAATTAAACCGGCCAGCATGGCTTCATCGCTATTCAGATGCGGCACGAACGTACAGAGAGCCCGGCTGATTGATGAAACGTTAACCCCTTGTTCCCATATCTTCCGAAAATAATGCTCAAGCAATTTCGATTTTGGGGCAAACATTTGCTGCATGACCAGGCTGGTGATCAGGGTGCGAATGGTGCTGTTGCCAAGACGGGTTACTGCCATTTGAATATTTTTAATTTCAACAGCGCCACGGTATAAAGGGCTATTTGCGACCTGAATCAGACGCGCGGATAAAGCGGGATCGGTGACAATCATGTCGGCAAGTTGTTGAGCGGTGGCATCTCCTTTGGCAACAGCATCGCGAACCTTCAAAGCGACATCGGGCAGTGTCGGTAAAATCAGGCGATTGGCTTCAAGTTCAATTTTTACATGAGCAAGAAAGTCTTGAACGGATTTAAATTGCATGTAGTGAATGCCTGCTATTGAATAGGTAGTATTTTAATAGTAGTCCGCTTGGCGTCGTCAAGTACCAACTGATCCGAGTTGGCTTCCGCTTCTTGTAAAACCACCAACATGCGAGTAATTTTCGAAAAAGTAAGTGCGTTCAAAACACTGCCGACAGTTTGTTGCGACTTGCTGTCCAATATACTGATGCCGTTCGCCGGCGTATCTTCAATAGTGTAGCACTCAGCCAAAAACAGGGTGCGTTTAGCTTTGCCCAAATAGTGGGTACGCGCGATAATCTCTTGTCCGGTATAGCAGCCTTTGTTAAAGCTGATGCCATCCAGTCGATCAATATTCAGCATTTGTGGAATATACTGCTCCGATTGCGATTCATCGAACCACGGAAATCCCGATAAAATATCCTGAAAACGCCATTCATCACTGTTGCCGAAGCTGGTGTGGTTTTGCAAGATTGGAAGCTCGTCAATTTGGGCTTGATCGGCAATACATAAGTAACGTAAACGGGATGAAGGCAGCTTGATAAAAAGGGCGTGATTGACTTTTGACCCTAATTCGAAGGTCGGCGGATTAAACCCGTTTGCCGGTTCGCAATCGAAACCGAAGACGTGTAAACTCATGGTTTGATTGCTTAATCGCACCGCTGAACGCAAGACATACATCTGTAGTTTTGTTATGACTTTGTCCAGCAAACAAGCCGGGACTATTAACAAAAACGCTTCGGCGGTTTTGATAATTATCAGGGTACTTATCACCCGGCCTTTTGGATTACAAAAAGCCGCTATACTTGATTGCGATTCGGACAGATTATAAACATCGCAGGATAATTGGCCTTGCAGAAATTTTGCGCTATCCTCGCCACTGACGGAAAAGATTGCCAAATGGTTTAAGCTAAAAACTTTACAATTCAAATTAGACTGATTATCCAAAATTTTTGTCCGATAGTTGGCTTTGTAAGCCGATTATAGCCTCATCCATATCAGAGAAACATTCAAAGAGTAAATTGTGCCGAAGCCCCCTGAACCATCTTCATACTTTACAATCGCTCGTTCGCGTATTCTAGTCATCGCGATAAACTGTTTGCATGCCTTAGCGATATTGGCCTGCTGGCTGAACGGTCTACCTGTGCATGTTAGGCTTATGCTGTCTGTTTTTGTGGCGATTAGCTGGTTTTTTCAATTCAAAGCCTGTAAAAGTTCTAACAAATGTCTACGCTATTCCGCAACAGATGGATGGGCTATATGTCTAGATGATGAAAATTACTTTGAAGTTAAAATAAAACCTACTACAGTAATAGGAAGGATTTTGGCTGTTGTGCATTTCCAAACTAACGCTCAGTGCAATACGTTACTCATATTAAATGATGCGATGACTGCCAACGACTACCGTAGACTGGTAGTTTTGCTAAAAATTTCCCAGTGAATCAAAACTGATGGACGAAAATTCAAATCAAGCAATTTTATTGCAAATTAACAAGCTAAAAAATTTGCCGGCTTTGCCCGAAGTCAGTTTAAAAATTTTAAATGTCATTAATGACCCGGATATCTCAACCGAGAAATTGTCTAAAGTTTTGATGTTGTCGCCAGGATTGGTTGCCAGATTATTGGGTCTTGCCAATTCCGCCTATTTTGGACAGTCCAGAGAAATCAAAGACCTGCCAACTGCCATATACAATGTGCTGGGGCTTGATCTTGTCAAAGGACTTACGCTTGGTATAGTTCTGAATGTGCAGCTTAATACCAGCAAATGCCGCTCTTTTAATAGCGAGTATTACTGGATGCGGTCATTGCTGACGGCTAGTGCTGCTCAAAAACTTGCGGCAGGAAATAAACTTCACGATTTTCCTTCGTCCACGGTCTACACCAGCGGTTTGTTACTCTACTCGGGGATGCTTATTCTGGGTTATTTGATGCCGGAGGAATTAAATGGGCTTTTACATCGATGTGAAAAGAATCGTACCCCTGTCGGCCAGGAAATAAAACTGCAATTTGGGAAAAGTCATTTCCATCTCGGGCTGATTTTATTACAGAAATGGCAGTTGCCAGTCATTTATCAAACGGTGCTCAATCATTTTGAAGATGCCGAATTTACAGGAGACGAGAGGGTATTGATTAACTTATTAGTCATCAGTCAACGTCTCAGTTCCATGCTGCTTGACGATGACAATGTCGATCTGGAGCATTTGTTAAAGCTTGGTGAAAAGTTGGCGCTATCAACAATAGGTTTACCTGCCATTGTGGATAAACTGTTAGAAGACCGAGAGAAATTTCAAAAACTTGCTGGAATTATAGGAAACTGATGAGCGAACAAACGTCAAGTGCATTAGCAGAGCTTCCGGCTATGTCCGGCATGCAGGACATTATTGTCGATTTGCTTAACTCACTTTCGGCCATCAAGAATCTTTCCGAAGTAAATTGCCAGATCGATGACGAAAGAGTGTTGATCAAACAGGCCCTGACAACCCTGATTCAGAATCAGGATATGGAGAGGTGTTCGTTTTTCATACTTGATTCGGAAGGATTTTTAGTCAACGTGACCGGTTTGAGTTTTTCCGAACTCAATGATAACGATATCTGGTCGGAAAAGCCGTTGCGCTTCAATATAGGCGAAGGGATCATCGGTGCCGCAGCTGCCAGCGGACGGATGCAACATTGTCTGAACTGCCGGGAGGACAAGCGCTTTGCGGTCATCGATAAAGATATAAAATTGCCGGGATCGATAATCAGCACGCCGATTTTTACTTTAAACCATACCTTGATCGGTGTTTTAAACGTCTCTCATCCGGAACCCTATTATTTCAGCGATTGGCATATACGGTTACTTGAAATCTATAAAAACATGTTGGGGCAGTTGATCACCAATCGCCGCCTGTTTCTACAAATGGAAACACAGATCGCATCGCGTACCGAAGAATTGAAGCACCTGCTTGCAGAAACCAACCGCTTGAAAAATCATTACGCCAGTATCTCTATGAAGGATCAACTAACCGGTTTGCATAACAGGCGCTATTTTTACGATCAGGTCGAAATGGCCATAGCCCAGCACAAACGTTACCAAAGTCCTTTCTCTTTGCTGATTATGGATATCGATCATTTCAAATCCATCAACGATCAATACGGCCATGTTTTCGGCGATCAGGTATTGATCAGAATTGCAGATGCCTTACGGCAACAGGTTAGAAATAGCGATATTCTGGTTCGCTTCGGCGGTGAAGAATTTGTAGTGATCTTTACCTATACCGCTTGCGATAAAGGTAATATATTCGCAGAGCGGATAAGAAATGAAATCAAGTCGCTACGCTGGCAAGTTGGCGATAAAACCGTACAGATTACAATGAGCATCGGTTTTCACTGTTCCAGCGTGGATTGTAACGACCCGGAAGTGCCTTTGGATATCGACCAAATTATTCATTGTGCCGATATCGCCTTGTATACGGCCAAGGCCAATGGCAGGGATCAGGTTGTCATGTTTGATGAAAAGATGCTGGAATAACCCTTCTTACCTGTCTATGTATTTGTGGATAAGTTGATATTTATCTATTCAACGTTATAATCAGGCCCCACTTTGTCCCGGCTTTATAATCAGCGCAGGTAAATTTTGGCACCTTAGTTCCACTCCCGCTGGAGAGATTCCGGGTAAAGAAATAAATCTATGCAATGCAAAAGCTTATTCGGGCGCAACCTTCAATTTTTAAATTTAAGACTATTTTATGGCCCTTCATTGCGGAATCGTTGGTTTGCCCAACGTTGGCAAATCAACCCTATTCAATGCGCTAACCAAAGCAACCATCGCCGCTGAAAACTATCCCTTTTGTACGATAGATCCCAACGTAGGCGTGGTTCCTGTGCCCGACCAGCGGATGGACAAGCTGGCGGTGATTGTTAAGCCGGAACGTGTCTTTCCCACCACGATAGAATTTGTTGACATTGCCGGTCTGGTGGCGGGCGCCTCCAAAGGCGAAGGGTTGGGCAATCAATTTCTCGGCAACATCAGGGAAACCGAGGCCATTGTGCATGTGGTGCGTTGCTTTGAAGACGACAATGTGATCCATGTGGCAGGCAAGGTTGACCCGATCAATGATATTGAAGTTATCAATACCGAACTGGCCCTGGCTGACATGTCGTCTGTCGAAAAAGCCTTGCAAAAATCCGCCAAGGCTTCCAAGTCCGGCAATAAGGATGAACTTGCCAGAAAACAGGTTCTGGAAAGCGTCCTTGAGCATCTTAATAAAGGCGAGCCGGTTCGCACCTTGGGCTTGTCCGAAGAAGAAGCTAAATTAATCAAAGAACTATGCCTAATCACCATTAAGCCGACATTATATGTCGCCAATGTGCAGGATGATGGTTTCCATAACAATCCCATGCTGGATAAAGTTCAGGCATTTGCAGAAAAGGAAGGCTCCATGGTTGTGCCTGTCTGCGCAGCGATAGAGGCTGAAATCGTTCAACTTGATGAAGCGGAGAAGAAAGAATTTCTGGATGATTTAGGGCTTGAAGAGCCCGGTTTAAATAGAGTCGTACGAGCAGCGTACGAGTTGCTGAATCTATCCACTTATTTCACTGCCGGTGTCAAGGAAGTGAGAGCCTGGACCATTCCGGTCAATGCCCTGGCTCCACAGGCTGCCGGTGTCATCCATTCCGACTTCGAAAAAGGTTTTATCCGCGCGGAAGTGATCTCTTATCAGGATTTTATAACCTATAATGGCGAGCAGGGTGCAAAGGATGCAGGCAAGTGGCGGCTGGAAGGAAAAGAATACAAAGTTCAGGATGGCGACGTCATGCACTTCCGGTTTAACGTTTGACTTGGAAAAAAACGCCCTTTATAATGCTCGTTTTATCAAAGAAATCCTCAGTGGAGATATAGCTCAATCCGGTTAGAGCGCGGGATTCATAACCCCGAGGTTCCAGGTTCGATCCCCGGTATCTCCACCATTTCATTTCGAAGCAATCCAATACTGTCCAACAACCCGATAGCTATCTGGTTTTTCGTTACCAAACAAAGTTCAACGAAAAGTTGACAAAATATCAACAGTGGCGGTAATTTCGCCGGATAGTTGAAAAATTTTGAAGCTGAAATCGCCTGCCTCTTTTTTATGCCGCCTGTTTGAACTACTGGGAGACCAAATGCCAACAGTTTTACGAATCGGGCCTTACCGTTTTTTCTTTTTTGCGGGTGATCGGGATGAACCTCCACACATCCATGATGAGCGGGAAGATAATATTGCAAAATTTTGGCTTAGTCCGGTGCGATTGCATAGTAGCGGCGGTTTTTCGAGGAACGAAATAGGCCGAATACTAAAAATGGTGAGCGATTTTCAAATACAATTAAGAGAGGGTTGGAATGCATACTTCTATGATTGAAATTGAAGTGCCAACGGCAGAAAATATTACATTTGCCGGGGATACGCTAAGTGTTGATTTAAGTGATGGACGCACCATATTGGTTCCACTGGCATGGTATCCGCGATTAATTTGCGCCTCAATTACGGAACGCAATAACTGGCGGTTGATAGGCAAAGGTTACGGAATACATTGGGAAAACATTGATGAAGATATCAGTGTCGAAGGTCTCTTAAAAGGAAAGCCGTCGGGTGAAAGTCAAAAATCCTTTAAAAATTGGCTCGACAGACGTAGCTTATCGCCTGAAATTTGAGTTCTTCCCGTTTTTTTGGGCTACAGCTAACGCGCAGCATTTCATCTTGACTGGCAGTAAACAGCAGCGGCCACCTTATTTCTGCGTAATTGTAACTTGTCAATGTAAGCGGCCTTATAACTATGAAGTTCGGAGCGATTAAATTGAAATTTAAGAATGCCTGTAAATCATTTTGTATTAGTTTAGCTATACTAGTCTATTCTTCGCTTTATACTATAAATTATGCACAAGCAGTTAGCTCAACTAAAGAAATAAAAATCCACAGATCTAAGCACACAACTGTACCAATTCCTAAAACTGCTCGATCAGCTACGGTTATTCTTATGCCTACAGGCGTTAGTTTTAACCACATGATGGGTGAAGATACGTTAATAAGCTTGGGATGCACTTTTGATACCAGCAATACATCACGCATCAGTAGTCTTATAAAGATACTCAAGAACGCCAATATCAGAAATGCAAACCATACTGATGATTTTCTAGAGTTTGAACCTCGTGAAGGAATATATCTGACTTTAGATAATGGAACATTCGTTAAATTTTTATTTGGAAGAGCTTATACTGATGGAGATCATGTTACTGGAACATTCTCGCATATGCCGCTAATTAAAAGGCAATTCGTAACGGGAAAACAATCCTTGCTTCATGATTTGTTTGATTGGGCAATAGATACAGGCAGGCCGGTGTCAAAAGAAGGGGGGGTACAGCAGCGTGAATGCGAGGGCTTTATGGACAAATTAGGCTTTTATAAGGACATGCCATGAGTATTTCTGGTTTTATAGCTTTGTCAAATTTTTTTATCCAGTTACTGGTAATTGGATAAAAAGCTTTATAGTTCAATATCTTCGGACTCACCGACATAGCTCCGGATTTACCACTGTTTAATTAAATAATTTAGGTATAGAATCTTAAAAATGACTATCACATCCGCTAATTTTAATATCACTGGAGTTAATGGCCTTCCATATCTTTTACCTCAAGATATAGAGGCTTTGGATTTGGCATTAAAATATTTAGAAGGCAGCCAGACAGCGGTGACAATATTAAATGCTTTGGTAAATATGGTGAAAAATCCAGAATATCCATCGACGCCATTCACAATTCAAATCATTCATACAGGCAAGGATATATATGATACTTTCACTAATACCCTGAGATGGGATCCTGATGCTGCTAATATCATTTACTCAGGCGATAGCGCGATTGGTGTGGATTCAGCGGCTCTTGGCTTCATACACGAAGCGGCTCACGCAACAGATCCTAATCCTGGTGATATTAATCAAAAAAGTACTAATCCGAAGATTTTTCCAAATGCCTCTGAAGAATATGCGGTCGGAATGGAAGATAAGGTAGCAAAGGAGCTCAAAGAAGTTGTACGCCTTAACTATCAAGGGAATGAGGACATCGACTTAAACCCTACCGATCACACAATCCAGAACAGTAATAGCTGGCAGGAGCAAATTTTAAACGGTAACGTAACAATAACGGGTGGCTCCTTTACACCAGGACTAACCTATCAGCAGGGTGTGCCTTATAACTATGCTGGTAATCCAGCAACAGTCCAGAACAATGCAATTACGGTGAATAACGCTACCCTAAACATTGCAGCCAATACAACACGAGTAAGTATAATCGGATCAAACAACAAACTTACTATAGGCCCTGGTAGCAGCATCAATATCAATGGTCAAAGCACAGTGACATGCGGAGGCAATACCGCAACTTATAGCGGGAAAGATATAGTGTCCTGTGACGCTAATGGCAATTTACACGATACCATTACGGGCAGCATTAGTGGTTCGGTAGACAATATATTGCCTTCCTCAGACTTTGTATTTACGTCCGGGAGTGTAGTAAATACAATTGACGATAGTGAGCTAAAAGGAGAAGGTATTGTTTCTGTTAGTGGTACTCAATTAACAGGAGGTAGTTACAGCGGTGCAAATCAATGGACTGATGCAAACGGCACAGCCTACCAATTTAACCCGTTATTCCTGGGTAGCGATATTGGCACCCTAACCATCAGCCAAGGGCTTTTGAACGCCAATTCCGGCGACAAAATCGTCATTCAAAACTTCAATCTAAGCCAAGCCCAGAGTGCAAACGGCTATCTAGGCATCCATTTTACCGAACAAACGGCTATTCAGACCGGCAATAAAACACTCACCGTTGCCCAGGTTTATGAACTGGCAAATGGCGGACCGACCGCCCTAGACCCACCCCCCGGCGCCTACACCTTCACCGCCTATGTCTCAGCCCTCAGCAACACCCCGCAACAGGTCACGATCAACATGTCCCAAGGCGACCCCAGCGGCTTTGCCATTGACACCGGTAACGGACTGCAAGCCTTCAGCGGCGGTTCGGTAATCCTCACGGTTGCTCCGGGTGAGGATAGCGTGACCTTCGGGTTGGTCAACACCAGCGCTGTAGCACAACCGGAAGCGGTCAAACTCACCGCCACCATCACAGATCCCGTCTCAGGCACGGCGGTCACCAGCACCGCCGCCGAAATCGATTATACCGCTAGCCCCACGATCGATAATACCGGTACGACGTCCCCCGACCATGTCATCACCGGGGGTCTAACCCCTGTAAATTTCGGAACAGCCGACAATCCGGTCTATCACTATGACAGCCTGGGCAACATTATCAATGACGGAACCCCGGACCCCACAAGAAACGATACGCTCTACGGCAGTACCGGTAACGACCAGATCACCACCGATAATGCGACGAATTATGTCAAAGCGGCTCAGGGCGGCAACGATACCATCATCGCCGGTAGCGGCACAAATTACATTTCCGCCTCGAACGGCAACAACTCAATCACCGGCGGCGGCGGGATAGACAGCATTACCGCAGGCAACGGTAACAATCTCATCCAGTCAAAAAACAGTCAGGATGTGATTCTTGTGGGTAACGGCACCAATCAGATTTATGCCAATACTCAAACGACGCTGGCGAACGCCATTACACAGGCTGAATCCGCCACTGCGACCGGCAAGCAAGGCGATTTAATCTCGGTGGGCAGCGGCAACGACACCATCGTCGGCAGTAACGGTAATGATGCCATTTTCCTGGGCAGCAGCAGCTTAACCCTGGTGCTGGGTGCGGGCGAGGATATCGTCTACGGCGGCCAGGCGGCGAGTTCGGCTAGCTTGAACTGGACGGAAAGCAACGCGGTCACCACGCCAGGGGCCACCGTTAACCAATTCCAGAACGTTTCAGTTGTCAGTACAGGGGGATACACACCCTCCGCTGTCCTGCAATTCCTGGAAAATGCGACTGGCTCAAATGAGTATAATTCCGGACCCGACGGCAACCCGGTGGGCGCAGGCAATGAAACCATCTTCGGCGGAACCGGCAACTACTTTATAGAAGCGTCCAACGGCAACAATTATATCGATGCCGGTAGCGGCAACAGCGATGTGTTTGGCGGCGGTGGTAATGATACGATCTTTTCGTCAGGCAACAGCGACATTGTCGGTGGCGGCGGAAACGACTATATCGAGGCCGAAGCCGGTAATAATGGCATAGAGGGTGGCGCAGGTAATAACACCATTATCACCGGCACAGGCAATAACCTGATCTATGCCGGCGTCAGAGATTATTCGATGTCAAGCGGCACCGATATTACGGCTGACCTCAACGCCGGCAACAACTATGTGCAAGCCGGTTCCGGGCAAAACACCCTTTACGGCTCCGCCGGCAACGACACGCTCAGGTCAGTACCGTTGGCATCACGCTCACCGTGCCTTTTTTCGATGGGTTTTCGCGTACCTACAAGATAAGGGGGGCGCAAGCGCAAGCGGAGCAACAGGAAGCTAATTTACAGGACACCGAATATAATATCCTGATGGAAGTCGTCAAGACGCATGCCGACGCCTCGGCTTCCATGCAAAATCTTCACGCCTCGGAAAAACTGCTGGATACCGCGCAGGCATCGCAAAGCTCTTCACAGCGGCGGTACGAAAAAGGCGCGGCGGATATATTGGAGATATTGAATACCCAAAAAGCGCTATCGGATGCACAGCAGGAGCGGATTCGTAGTTTGGCCGAATGGCGGTCTGCCAGGCTTAGATTGTTGGCGAATGTGGGGGTCATGGGGCGTGAAGCGTTGTTGCCATGAGCAGAATGAAACGTCATTTAGGAAAAACATCAATTAGGCCAATTTCCTTTTGTTGATTAGCACCTAATGTTCGCTGATAAAAGTTATGAGAATATTCAAATCCACGCCGAAGTTTTTTTACCTTGGCTTTACGCTGTGTTTAATCTGCAACCCTTTAAAGAGCTCTCAGGCGGATACCATTCCTAAACCCGTTATCAGTCAAGGCGATGCGTTGGTCCATGCCGATCTGGTGCGTGCCCTCCATGGCTTGGATGGGAAAGGGATTACCGTTGGGGTGATCAGCGATAGTTTCAATTGTTTGGGCGGCGCTGCCGCCGGCCAAGAACAAGGCGAATTACCTTTGGATGTAGTCGTGTTGCAAGAGGCCGATTGCCGGAATGAACAAGCAATCGATGAGGGCCGGGCCATGCTGGAAGTTATCCACGATTTAGCCCCCAAAGCTAAATTGCTTTTTCATGCGATGGGCAGTAATTATATCGAGTTTAGCCAAGCGCTTAACCGGATAGCAGATGGCGGTGCACAGATTATTGTCGATGACGCCGTGTTTTTTCAGGAACCAATGTTTCAAGACGGGCTAGCGGCACAAACCATTGAAAAACTGGTTTTCGAACGGGGAATTGCCTATTTTTCCTCGGCGGGTAATGCGGGTCAAAATACCTATCAAGCTGCATTTTCCGACAGTCAACACTATCCGTTGGGAATGAAACAAGGCATCGCCCATGACTTTAACCGGCATCCCAAGAAAGTAGATACTTGTCAGAGCATTACCGTCGGTGCCAATACCTTCACAGTGCTCAGCTTGCAATGGGATCAACCGGTCAAATCCATCAGCGGAACGCCGGGTTCGACCAGCGATTTAGACGTCGTTTTTTACGACGACCCAGTATGCACCAAGATAAGCGATGAGCGTGTGATTGGCGGAGCAAGCAATAATTTGGACGCCGATCCTATTGAAGTGGCAGGTTATAACAATAAAGGCAACCGGCAACGCAAAACCATCGGCATACGGATCTTACTGGTGGCTGGACCCGCGCCGAATATCATGAAATATGTGTTAAGCGGTAGTTCTTTACCTATCGAACATCCCGGCATCAACGAATACACCACCCCCGAAACCTTGAGTTCAGCGTTTGGGCATGCTAACGCCAACGGGGCATTCATAGTCGGGGCGGTAGAGGCGCCTTTACCCGGAAGCAAGCGGCAATTGCAACCGAGTTATTACTCTTCCCGAGGCGGTGTGCCGATATTGTTCGATCAACACGGCAAACGGCTTGCCGTACCGTTAATACGCGAACATGTCAACGCCGTTGCTCCCACCAATATCAATACCAGTTTTTTTGCCGCCACCCGGCCAGACGTGGAAAAAGATGGCAAACCCAATTTCACCGGGACTTCGGCAGCGGCGCCTCATGCCGCAGCGGTAGCAGCCCTTCTGTTAGAAGCGGCAGCGCAAAAAAGGGTAAAACTGAACCCGCCTCAGCTTTATGAACTATTACAAAGCAGTAGTCTAGATCTAGGCGAACCGGATTACGATTTTGCGACCGGATACGGGCTTATCCAGGCTGATCGAGCTTTGACACTGCTGCCAACTATTCAATGAACACCAAAATGATCCCCAATTCTGAGTGGTCTTGATCTGTAGTCAAAAATCGACAGTAAACAAAAACACACGACATAAGCTCATTTCGTCCGAAAGCGATGTAGGAGTGCATGCACTCCTTATAAGAGTTCTTTTTAATGCACCTTATCGCACCTATAATAGGCGTTTACTTAGGTGCCATAAGGTGCTATACGGTGCATATAGAGCTTTCGTAACCATAATTAAGGTAAGTGCCAATATGCTATCTTTTGTCCCATCCCATAATCTTGAAAAAGCTCTAAAAGAGCTGCAATCTAAGTTAATTCCGTTGGCAAGTATACTTTCCGTTATGGAGGACGGAGAAAAAGCATATTTGCATAAATGTGCAATGATTAGCTCTATTGGCGCATCCACCCGCATTGAAAATGCGATTTTAACTGATGCTGAAATAGAGTGGGTTGATACTACACTCACGGCTGATGGTAAAACCACGGCTTTTGAGGAACATAAGGGATTTATTATAGATAAGCTGTCTAAAGACCGTGAGCGCAGCATTGAAGAAGTGGTTGGGTGTCGGGAGGTGTTAAGCTTAATTTATCTTCAGGGAGATAATATGTTTCCTTTAATGGAAACCTCTATTCGCGGGTTGCATAATGTCCTGCTTGCTTATTATCCTGCTGCTTCTAATTATGCAGGAGGGTATAAGACGGCGAGCAATCGGGTAATTTCGGTCAATCATGCCACGGGAGAGCAGCAAACAGTTCTTGAGCCAGCACCCGCAGGAATGGTTACAGAAATCGCTATGCGTGATTTAATTGAGTGGTACAACAATTCTATACGGGAGCATCACTGGTCTATATTGGTTGCCACAGAATTCGTATTTAGGTTTTTGGCAATTCATCCTTTTCAAGATGGCAATGGACGGCTTGGTCGCGCTCTTTTCCTTCTGGCATTGATGCAGGGAGATGATTCAGTTTTACGCCAAGTTGTGCGTTATGTCTCTATTGACCGCCAGATTGAACGCCATAGAGCAATATATTATAGTACCCTTCGACAAGCGTCTGATGGGCAATATCGCAATGAAGCTTCAGGTTATCTATTGGAACCGCTTGCTTGGTTTTTTGTAAAAATGCTCAGTTTGGCAATAGAAGATGTGGAGCTATTGCGGAAGCGGTATGCTGCCTTGCAGCGTCTTTCTGGAAGTGCCGTTCTGGTATTGGCTTGCTTTAAGTCATCGCCAGAAAAGCGATTGCAGCTTGCCGACATTATGGTGGAAACTGGACTGGTACGAAGGACAACACAAAATGCACTAGTAAGTCTGACCAAAGCTGGATTTTTACATCGGCTCGGTACTGGTCCAGCAAGTCGCTATCAATTGATGTTCTAGCACAGGTCACCCTATATGACACCAATTAGCATTTTTCACCTGTCACTTAACCCGTTATTTATATTATGACATGTAAAGGGTTGTGATTTATCTAAATGTGACAAAATTCCGTTGGAATTCCATGCCTGTTTCGGTAATGGGGGGTAAGCCCAAATAATACCTATAATGCCGCGCCGAAACAGCGGCTATTAACTCAATCCCCCGCAACTTCGGCGTACTCGGCCAGGCGCTCGTTGGCCTCATTCAGCTCGAAGAGCTTGGGATCGAATGAGCCGCCCAACCACTCGACAAGCTCGCGCCGGCGGGCATTCCGCCTCCCGGCCAGAGTTCTCAGCATATCGGCGTAGCCCCATGACCCGCCACAATCCTCAGGTGGGCATGCGTTTTTCCCCGCAACACAGCGCGGATAGATGACACCGGGCCGAATCCTCATCTCTTTTTCGATTGTGATCAGATGCTCCCAGTTGTCGCCAAAGTCATAAAGGTAACGCAGCGTATCCCCAATACGGCATACGTTGGCTAGGGTCGAACTGTCGTTGAGTTCTAATCCATACTCGGCGTGAAAGGAAAATAAGTGGGCCAAATCCCAGCCCATGACCCCTTGGATGAAGTAGTGCAGTTGCGACAGTGTGACGGTCGCGTAGGTATCGAAGCGCCGCCAGACCATCGGCCTTGTGTCCACCAGAACAACCTTGATACGCCAAACGGGCGGGGTATTTATCGCCATGTGTGAAACTCCGTACCCACTTCCCCGAAGTATTGTTTATGCCGTTCACCGAACTCAATCATTAGCTTTCGGTTTAACAACGGATCGGTGCAGCATTGAGCGCACGTAGAGACAACCTCCCGATAGATTATTGCCGGAACCTTTCTTTCCCCTTGAAAATTCATGAGAAGCTTTTCGCCTAATTGATCGGTTGTTTTACTTCCCCTTTGGAACATGAAAATATTGGGAAGTCGGCCATAGGCCGCAAAAACAACATACCGTCAACTCGGATCTGGCGTTCCCTTCTCCGGCAGAACCTCGACCGAAAACTCGATGTCCCCACCATTACTCAGTTCGTCATAGGCAGTTGCGCACTTTTTTGGACCTTCTGCGATCAACACACAGGGTCCGATTACATCGTAATCAACAAAATCCGTACTTGCATCAAGTAAACAGAAATTCAACTGATGTGGGGCTTATCTGTCAACCAAGCAACGTACTGCGATGGTGACGATTGACCTTACCAAAGAAAGACAACGCAAGCCTTTTAAGCACAGCCGATGGCCTATCAGAACCTGGGTGTTGCTCCCCGCTGGAGAAAAGGTGTGACCGGGAACAACCGATCTGGTGGGTACCGGTCATCATCATTAATGCGAAAAAAGGGGGCGAAATGAATTATTTTTTGATGGCAACTTAAAAATAATTTAAACCCTTTTTTGACCGTCAATGTATTAACGGCCTGCGTTGGGTTACGAAAAGCATGTACCCAACCGTAGCGTGTAATGTAGTGTAATTGTTCTTTACGCCCCTTTTTGCTAAAACTAGGCAAATTTAAACAAACGACAGAAATATTTCATAACATGGCCGTTGGTCGGGCTTTGAAAAAATCGAAGTTTAGTCTTGTTGGAATGTTAGAACACCGATTTTCGTTGCATATCTACGATCAACGTGTTAAGTATATTGACATAACGAAATCAACCAAGATAGAATCCCTTGAAATTTTACGGTTTTTCAAAAATCAGTCAGATTTCCGCTTTGACGGACATCAGAAAACCACATAAGGGATAAGCCGTGACAATCATGCATCGATTCGATTGGTAAGCGCCACCCGGCGCAAAGTGAAGGTTACCCTCAGTAAAGCCAAGAACAGGAAATGTAGCAAAGATGATGTTTTACTCTATAGCAATGGCAGAAATTGCACGGCGTTTCAATATTCATTTCATGATCGTTAGATGGATTTTGAAAAAGACGTAGTTTAGTAAATGTTGGAATGTTAGACCCCGGCTTGTTCGATGTTGGGGAATGGATTTAATTATGCAGATTTCGATCGGCAGGATTTTGGGCTTCCAACTTAAGCCGGGACGGATTTTAAAAACAACGGGTTACGAGCAACCCGCTCTCTGCCTTTTCTGGGCAGCGGAAGATCGCCCATTTCTGCCATCAACCATGAAAATAGATCTGGAAACGATTGTCCAAATAAACGCATTGCCGCCGTTGTTCCATCAACCCGCTTGAGCCCGTAATTATGAATCACCGTCAGAGCCCGCAAGCGTTTTTCGGTTAAGCCACGGCCATTGTGATACATCTGCGACAGATAGCCATTGCGACCCTCGACGGCGGAAGAACTGCGATGAAAGTTTCGCGCCATCCACTCTGCCCATTCCAACCAGCGTTGCTGTTCGCTTACCGGCAAAGTTGCCGTGAAAGTATCGGCCTGTAAATTCCGCGCGGCTTGCTGCCAAGCCTGACGGTATTTTTCTCTCTGTTTGGGGTTTTGTGTTTTGTGTAGTTGCTGATGCCAGTACACCGTTGGTAAAAGACTATCAATCAACCAGTTTTTCGTTGCTTCATCCACCGAAAGACCCGTTAAAATTTCCATGACCCATAGCCACCAAGTTTCCACATTGGTCGCCAAGTCATCAAATTGATTGCGAAACTTATTCATGGTTTGTTTTAAGTCTGCAATCGCTTGAGATTGTGCGATCTTTTCAAACACCTGAGCGCGTCTTTCCAGACTGGAAATCACCTGCTCCGCTCGGTTTATATTCTTGGTTTCAAATGAAAACGGATGAACATCTTCGGCAATGCCTGCCAGATTTTCGTGATAATCGGCGCGTGTTTCCTTTATCTGTTTATAAGCCCGCTCCGCATCAACGACCTGCACCAATTCCGCCAGGTTGTTGTCCGTTTTCTTTTGCAACAGCGCCTCAGCCGTTTCCATCTGTGTTTTCGCTTGTTCGTGCCGCCTGCCCAGCGTTGCGCCTAACCATTTGCTGACATCCTGCTGCGCATGAAACACATCAGCGCCTGATGGACAGTCAAATCCTCTAATCGCTAACTTAATCAAGGCTTTGGCTCGATCACTGACGGCATGGTTAACCTCAATGCCAAGCGCTTTTAAGCGGGGAATAGCCTTTTCATACCAAGTATCGAAACGGCGGTCGTCGCTGATCTCTTCCAAAAATAGGTATCCTGACGATAAGTCCATCAGGACCAGAATGAGAAAATCACCAAAAAAAGTTTCATCCATTGCCGCCACGATTGTGCGCGGTTGCACCGAAGCCGAATTTTCGCACTGTTGTTGAAATAAGGGCAATAAATTTTCCATGTGGCGTAATTGCTGGCGCAATGCCGAGGGCGAAACGCCCACATGCGTGTCGATACGGATCAGTTTAAAAAATTGTGATAATTTATCAGCGCCTACATGACAATCCAAGCCAAAGATATATAGGGTTGCGAGCATCATCCGCCTGAGCCACGCATCGCCGGCTTCGGTTTCCCAAAACGTCGATTCCGGATGCTCATTCCGGATTTTTTGCCTTCGTAAATGTCGGTGAACAGCGCTTTTTGATCGATGAACGGCCGATGCAATTTTCCGGATACTTTGATTGCCCTTTGTTGCCAGTTGACCTACAATCAAAAGACTCGTTGCTCGTATGCTTTGTGTTAAGGTTTTTTTTAGTCATTAAACAATGATACAACAACTTGCAACGAGTTATTCCTGTCTCACATTACGATAACGCCTTATCGTAATGAAAATTTTACAAAATTTGTCCCGCTTTATGCTGGTAGCCGGATTTTGATTAACGTATTGACACCGGATAGCAAATGGGTGACACCAATTTACGCATACATATGGAAAACCAATGATTAACAAACCTCAGGAACTCAAGCCGGATGATTAACATAAGATTGATGAGAAATGCGGCTTGAAAATGTGGATTATGTCCAGGAAATTCAAATCAGAATTCGTGAATAAAAAATCATGATCAATTGGATTCTAGTTATTTCTGTTTTTTATTTAAGCCAAAATACATTGCAGACAAAAAAGGCATCTGTTTAAATGGCCTTAAAAACATCAAAAAAAACAAAATATTATATTTATGTCGCTATCATATTGTATATTCTCAAATGGTGCAGTGGCTACGTTGGATGGATGGAAGAAGTTAGATTGGCTGATGAGCGGGTAATAAAGATTTTAAGGATCAGTCGCTGTAGTGGGTTAAATTTTCCTGGTTGCAATGCTCATCAAGACTTTGTAGTCGCCAATTTGCCTGAGTTCAGCGATAAGTTAATAGTTTGGCATGAACATTTAAATCCGATGATTTTTAATATTTATCAGGGACGATTATATATCGTAGCTACTCCACCTTATCAATATGAATATGATCTATACGGTAAGCCTGAACCCTTTTATGTGTGTTATTTATGGGAAGGCACTAAGTGGAATAGAGTTCCGCTTGACCAAATTCCGCTTGCTATTTACGACAATAATTTACTCATATCAAATCATCAACGAAAAAATCTATATTATATTTCAATAATTGAAAAAGATGATTTTGAGTTTAATAATGATCGTAGTTTAGGACGTCCTTACAAACGCATAGATCCATTGTATATAACTAATTTTTACAAGTTTCAAATTCACTATAATGATTGAATTTATTTTAATATCAAGATAAATTATGAGTACAGCAATTTCACAGCAGGTTTATGCCATTCTTTCTGATGTTGCCTATAACGCTAATCGGGGCAATTTGAATCAAATTACAAATCTTGCCGCTACTGGTTTTATTCAAGTCAACACTTTACCCAACACATCCAGCAATCCCTTGAGTAGTGGCTTTTCAGCCACGGCTTTTGTAGACCAAAGCGGAGATAATGTCGTTATTGCCTTTGAAGGGACAGATCTTCTGTTGGGTGCCAATGCAAATGTTGGACAATCACTCGCCGATTTTTCGGCGGATATAGGTCTGGGTCTTGGATTCAGCTCTAGTCAATTGCTTCAGGCTGCCGAATTTTACGAACAATGTAAAGAGCAATATCCAAATGCTACAATTTCCTTTACCGGGCATTCACTGGGTGGTGGACTGGCCTCAATTATGGCTGTTTTGTTTAGTAAATCAGCCATAGTTTTTGATGAAGCGCCTTTTAATTTAACGATGTTATCTTTAGCAACTGCTGCAAACGTATATAGTGGCTTGCTCAATATAGCGACAAATTTGAACGCGAGTTTACAACAATATGCACCCGACACTAATTTAGAAAATTTTATTTCCAACTCTAATAATTCCACGTCGAGTTGGTTAACGTCGAACATTTCGAATTATTACGTTCCAGGTGAATTTTTAAGTCTTTTTATCGGTAATTTTGCATTTCTAGGAGGTTTGTATCCGGTTCCAGTCGGCGGTAACGGTGTCCGTAATTTTATGCTAGGTGATTGCTCTTGCCGGACAATACGCTGAAAATCAAGGCGTTCAAAGCATAATTACCCAAATTGATTGATCAAATCTGAAATAAAACTGAGTGTCTTGTTGAGCCTAATTAAGGCCCGTAAAGGCATGAAAAATAATCAAAATAATGCTTGACATGCATATTGAGGTGTGTTCGCGTAATCTCAATATAATCAGATACTTACGTTTTAAACATGTCAAATCGACTCGATTCGCTCAGCACAACTTTACTTAACGATACCGTATTGGAAGAATGGTTCCGTCCCATGCAGGATGCCTTAGATAAAGTCCGCTATTCACGCAAACGATTTTCAACTCTTTCCGCTGACTTCTTTATTTTACTGGGCTGCTTACGCCAATTGCAGGGAGAGGGAATTTTGCGCAACCAGATTCAAACCCTGTTTGACATAGATGAGTATTCTACCCGCATACCTTTGGCACGATCCACATGGTCTGATGCTTTGGCTAATCCCTTTCGCACTCAAATTACTCGAAATGCCGTTCAAATTTTAGTGGCCGAAGCCCGAAGCAAATTACCTGATCGATTTGCAGCCTATGCCGAACTGGGGGATCGTGCTCTTTATGCCATTGACGCGACCTACCAAGATGAGTCCAGTCATTATCAAGCCAGCTATCCGCATGAAGGGGGAACGGATAATCGAAAAGGTCATATGACACTGACGACCTATGACATGCGTGCCGGTATCGCAGTGGACTCAAATACCGAAACAACATCGATTGATGAAATGCGTTTTGTTAAGGAAGTATGGAGGGCTTCGTGGTGGACTAGCCATAAAAATGCGATTTATGTCGTTGACCGTGCTTATATTGAGCCACGCTATTGGGATCAACGAAAAAGCCAAGTGAATGCGACCGTGATCACGCGCATGAAAACGATTTTTAAGTATCAAGTTTTGCAGGAATTAGCCGTGCCGGCAAGCCCTGTGAATGAGGGCGTGACATCGGATACCCTGATACAGCTTAAAAGCTCAAAAGAAGAATGGCGGTTGATCGAGTTTACTTCGCCGGACGGCAAGGCGTATAGCTATCTAAGCAACGACATGAAGTTAACACCTGGAATGATAGCGTTTCTGTATCATCGACGCTGGGATGAAGAAAAATATTTTGATAACTACAAAACAGACATGGCCAATTCAAAAGCCTGGGGGAAATCACCGTTCGCCATTGAACAGCAAGCACTTTTTGGATTGGCAACACATCTTTTGATGAGGCTTTTTCTCCATAAAAAAGGCCAAGAGCTTGGCTTGACAGAGGATCATCAAACGCAACAAAAAAGGCATCAGAAAAAAGAATCGGAATATTCCAGCAACTGGAATGGTAACTTTAATCGGGTCTTTTTTAAAATTCTCTCTAAAATCACCAAACAGGCGTGGCGGTTCGTCAAAAACAGTTTTCTTAAAAAGCCCTCGCTACAGCTATATGAGCTAAAGCTTCGGCCTGTTTTAATGGCGTACCTATAAAATATTACGGACACCGTTAAGTCGGCGGTGGGGCACAACTTCCATTTCCCGCAGCGATTACGTTGCATTCTATCGTACTGGAAACGGCTGCTTTATTGAGTAAACAATTTTTAACCGATACCCAGCAATTGCCTAATATGGTTGCTGAAACGCTTGATAAGAATTTATACGCGAGGGATCTTGCAGCTACTAATGTTACTGATTTTCTTACCAGTCTAGTTAAAGATCAAGTTAGTGCCACAGATTATAACAACCCAAATGGTTTGTTAGATAAATTTTCTGCCAATATCGCCCTATTAGCTAATACCCGTCCCTTAAGCAATGATCCGTTTAATACTGCATTGATTGATGCTGCGATTGAAGATTATAACTTTATGCCCAGCGTTATTAGCGGAACGGGTGTCGGCATAACGACAGCTTTCTTTGATAATTTTACCAATGACAGTCATGTTAGCGGTGGTGTTAGTTTTAATTTAAATGATATTGTCACTAACAGCGGCTTAAGCCTAACTTCAACCAAAGCCTGGCAGAATTTATTGGCGGCCGTTCAACAGCTAAGCGGTGGCACTATGCTATCGACTTATATTCAAAGCTGGCAAATCACGAATTGGTACGTAGAGTCCGGTGCCGGTGGAATGCACGCAATTGATAACAGCAATATCAATACTGTTATGATCGGCGGTCCGGGTGATGATGCGCTAACGGCTGGTAGCGGTAATGATATTTTATATGCCGGGGCGGGTTACTCAACGTTGATTGCCGGGTCAGGTAACGATACGCTGATGGGTGGTCAGGGTAATGTCACAATGGATGGCGGAAATGGCTACGATTATTTTCAATATCTAAACACAAATGATGGACAGGCGACAACAGAAACCATAGATGACTCAAAGAGTGATGGTAATGGTGGCGTGTATATTGGCAATACATCTCTAAAGGGTGGCAAATTCGATGGTCAAGTCAATAACACCTGGGTTGATAATACCAATAATCTGACGTATCAATTTACCTCATCACAGACGGATGATAATGTCGGTATTCTAACAATTTCGGGTGATGCCAGTGGTACAAGTATCCTAGGATCAGGCGACCAAATCATCATCAATAACTTCAACTTAAGCCAAGCTCAAAGTGCAACCGGCTATCTTGGCATCCAATTTGCCGAACAAACCGCCATCCGAACTGGCAATCAAGCATTCAGCGTTGCCCAGGTGGTTAATCTGGCAGGTATCACCCCACCTGCCCTAGACCCGCCCCCCGGCGACTACACCTTCACCGCCTATGTCTCAGCCCTCAGCGACACCCCGCAACAGGTCACGATCAACATGTCCCAAGGCGACCCCAGCGGCTTTGCCATTGACACCGGTAACGGACTTCAAGCCTTCAGCGGCGGTTCGGTAATCCTCACGGTTGCTCCGGGTGAGGATAGCGTGACCTTCGGGTTGGTCAACACCAGCGCTGTAGCACAACCGGAAGCGGTCAAACTCACCGCCACCATCACAGATCCCGTCTCAGGCACGGCGGTCACCAGCACCGCCGCCGAAATCGATTATACCGCTAGCCCCACGATCGATAATACCGGTACGACGTCCCCCGACCATGTCATCACCGGGGGTCTAACCCCTGTAAATTTCGGAACAGCCGACAATCCGGTCTATCACTATGACAGCCTGGGCAACATTATCAATGACGGAACCCCGGACCCCACAAGAAACGATACGCTCTACGGCAGTACCGGTAACGACCAGATCACCACCGATAATGCGACGAATTATGTCAAAGCGGCTCAGGGCGGCAACGATACCATCATCGCCGGTAGCGGCACAAATTACATTTCCGCCTCGAACGGCAACAACTCAATCACCGGCGGCGGCGGGATAGACAGCATTACCGCAGGCAACGGTAACAATCTCATCCAGTCAAAAAACAGTCAGGATGTGATTCTTGTGGGTAACGGCACCAATCAGATTTATGCCAATACTCAAACGACGCTGGCGAACGCCATTACACAGGCTGAATCCGCCACTGCGACCGGCAAGCAAGGCGATTTAATCTCGGTGGGCAGCGGCAACGACACCATCGTCGGCAGTAACGGTAATGATGCCATTTTCCTGGGCAGCAGCAGCTCAACCCTGGTGCTGGGTGCGGGCGAGGATATCGTCTACGGCGGCCAGGCGGCGAGTTCGGCTAGCTTGAACTGGACGGAAAGCAACGCGGTCACCACGCCAGGGGCCACCGTTAACCAATTCCAGAACGTTTCAGTTGTCAGTACAGGGGGATACACACCCTCCGCTGTCCTGCAATTCCTGGAAAATGCGACTGGCTCAAATGAGTATAATTCCGGACCCGACGGCAACCCGGTGGGCGCAGGCAATGAAACCATCTTCGGCGGAACCGGCAACTACTTTATAGAAGCGTCCAACGGCAACAATTATATCGATGCCGGTAGCGGCAACAGCGATGTGTTTGGCGGCGGTGGTAATGATACGATCTTTTCGTCAGGCAACAGCGACATTGTCGGTGGCGGCGGAAACGACTATATCGAGGCCGAAGCCGGTAATAATGGCATAGAGGGTGGCGCAGGTAATAACACCATTATCACCGGCACAGGCAATAACCTGATCTATGCCGGCGTCAGAGATTATTCGATGTCAAGCGGCACCGATATTACGGCTGACCTCAACGCCGGCAACAACTATGTGCAAGCCGGTTCCGGGCAAAACACCCTTTACGGCTCCGCCGGCAACGACACGCTCAGGTCAGTACCGTTGGCATCACGCTCACCGTGCCTTTTTTCGATGGGTTTTCGCGTACCTACAAGATAAGGGGGGCGCAAGCGCAAGCGGAGCAACAGGAAGCTAATTTACAGGACACCGAATATAATATCCTGATGGAAGTCGTCAAGACGCATGCCGACGCCTCGGCTTCCATGCAAAATCTTCACGCCTCGGAAAAACTGCTGGATACCGCGCAGGCATCGCAAAGCTCTTCACAGCGGCGGTACGAAAAAGGCGCGGCGGATATATTGGAGATATTGAATACCCAAAAAGCGCTATCGGATGCACAGCAGGAGCGGATTCGTAGTTTGGCCGAATGGCGGTCTGCCAGGCTTAGATTGTTGGCGAATGTGGGGGTCATGGGGCGTGAAGCGTTGTTGCCATGAGCAGAATGAAAAACACCACTTAATCCAGAAAAAGGGAGCATACAAAAGCCGGGTGAAGGCAGTTTATTTGGTCTCCTATTTTGCTATTTAAATTAGTACAATCGTAAAGAAATTCTTTAGCAAATTTTCGGTATTATGTAGCAAACGCACAACCTTATAAGTCAACAAGTTACACTAACGCTGTTTTTGCTGAAAACCGGACAAAGATCAAGGATATCCGGCTCTCTCTTTGTTGTCATAATATGGTTTACCGGAATCTTTGTGCAATTGCTACGTAATACCGTAAAAATCTCAAAAAATCTTTCCAATACAGTCTAAGAACCCGATATCCATTCTGGCTCTATAGTTGGCATAAATCTGATTTCATAGGGAATGTCAATAGCTAACGTCTGTACTAGGCAAAAAGCCTCTGCAAATGTGATTCTGTCTGCCTTTTAGAAAAATTTATTGTGATTAGCCGCCGCAAATTTAGTAAAAATTCTGTTTTTTATTAAAGTTGACAGGCTGGATGCCGATAATAAAAGCGTGAGAAAACATATTTGTTAACTTAATACCCCTTTTATCTATAAAAATCTGCTGGGGCTAACATCGTAATCACTGAAATCAAGCAGATATTTCAGCTAATTTATAAGGTGATGATATGTCAACTATTACTGATATTCAGATCACAAGTATCTACCAAACAACGCTGTATGTCGGATCAACATCTACGGCAACAGACTCCGACGGTGACAATGACGGCAGCGGCGCAAGTGGAACTGTCGGTCAAGCCGGGCAACATGGCTTTTTTTCTGCCTCGGTTCTGCAAACCTTTTCTCAGTTTGAATCAGGCAATAACACTTCAAGCGTAAACGGTTCTACAAGTTCTTCTAGCGCTTCGGGAAATAACGTGTCAACCACGCAAACGCCTCAAGAGCAGGCTTTAAGTGCATTTATGCATGATCTGTTCGCAGCTCTTAGGGAACAAAGTGCACAGTCGTATTCTAATCAAGGCGCTTCTCAGGGTAATGTCGACAGTGATGGAGATTATGACGGCAGCGGGACAAGTAACGTTTCAGGGTATGGATCAAGAGGCTTGGCTAAGTTGGTGGGCGAGCTTCAAAGCTTGGCTCAACAGTTATCGCCTACAGGCGCAAACGGGCAGTCGGCATCGAATACTTCAACCGCTATTACTACACTGCAATCCGATTTTCAAAATCTGATGACTTCACTAGGTGGTGCCTCTGGTACTACGCCGTCTTTATCGGTATTTTTACAGAGTTTGGCGCAAAATTTGCAGACCGGAAATTCGACAGGAAACATCGTGAATACTCAAACCTGATTTTTGTGTATTGTTCTGTGTGGATAGGATAATCAAATGCATGGTAGCGATTGATGTGCTTGATTGTCCCTCGCCGCATCCTGTCAAGCTAGAGGTAATAACATTCAATAAATACGATTTAGATTGTGTTGTTAATATCCTGATTATGAAATTGGCGTATCGGAACTCAAATTTCGGTGCCGGAACGGTTATATTTAGCGCGCTTTAAACATCAAGCGCGCTAAATATATAACTGCCATTTTCATGTAAGTGTCAGGTTTATTTACACTATTTTATAGAAAAAACTGCTTAATGCTTCACAATTCTGTCATTTGGTATTGCTAACATTGGGTCTCCCTAATTTGTTTATGTTAAGAGACTTCGATGAAAATAAAAAAAAACTTACTTTCTCTTGCTGTCAGCTTGGTCCTGAGCACCACAACCGCCATCGCTGGTTCGCAACAGGATTATCAACATGGAAATGATCAAAACGATACCGGTATCAAGCATGTGCTGCTGATTTCGGTAGACGGCTTGCATCAAAATGATCTCGATTGGTTCGTGAAAAACAACCCAGGTTCGACCTTGGCCGGGCTGGTAGCGAACGGTGTCGAATACAACAACGCACAAACTCCATACCCATCCGATTCATTCCCGGGTATGGTTGGTCAAGTTACCGGTGGTAACCCAAAAACCACCGGCATTTATTATGATGACGAATATAGCCGCGTATTGTTCCCACAAGGAACCACTAACTGCAAAACTGCTAAATTAGGCGCAGAAGTTTACTATGCTGAAGTGATTGAGCCTTTGATTAATGGCAATATTTCTTTGGACGGCGGCCAAGGCATTCCTAATTTATATCCGATTCAAACTACTCTTATTCCAGGCGATTTGTCCAGTGTACCCAGTACTATTCTGAAAATGGCCAGCAGCCCTGACGATCTGAGAAATATCGAAATCGATCCAAGTACTTTGCCCGTTGACCCGACTAATTGTACACCTGTTTATCCTCATCAATATGTGCAAGTTAATACCATATTCGAAGTGGCTAAAGCTCATGGCTTACACACAGCCTGGGTAGACAAACATCCGGCATATGAAATCATGAATGGCCCTTCAGGTTACGGTATAGATGACTTGTTTTCACCTGAGATCAATAGCGTAATTGATCCTGTCTCTAACCCTGGTAATGACTGGACCAAAGACAATACCGATACCCAAAGATACGACACTATTAAAGTAGCGGCTGTAGTTAATCAAATCAATGGTAAAGATCATTCCGGCGTAAACAATGCCGGTGTTCCTGCTATTTTTGGAATGAACTTCCAGGTCGTTTCAACTGCAGAAAAACTCAATAAATCGACCACTCCGCAAAACTCCAGCCCGAATCAACTGGGCGGTTATAATGCCGATGGCACTCCAGGTCCTGTGATGGCTTCAGCGTTGTATTTTGTGGATTCCAGTTTGAAACAAATGCAAGACGCTATTAACAGCAATTCAGAAACCCAATCCAGCACAGCGATTATCGTTTCTGCAAAACATGGTCAATCTCCGGTTAAAAGAAGTGATTTGACCTTGATCAACGACGGTAATAACACGACAGTTGCTGCTGGCGGAGGTTTGACCGATGCAGCAAATGCTGCCTGGGCTGCTGCGTATCCAAGCGCTGCTCAACCTTTAATCGCTCACCCTATGGATGACGATGGGGTATTATGGTGGTTGAACGATAGAGTCAATGGACCGGCTTTTGCTAAAAACTTCCTGTTAAACTATAACAGCGGCTCAGTGGTAAACGGTATCACCGTAGCTGCCGGCATTGGCTCCGACGCGTCAGGTAACCCAGTTAGCAAAAATTTCACTAGTGCGGGCTTAAGCCAAATTTATGCCGGCACAGCTGCGGCACAATTAATCGGTGTCAACCCAATGGATGCTCGTTATCCAGATGTGATTGGTATCGCTAAAACCGGTTCGGTTTATGCTGGAAGCAAATTGTCTAAAATTGCCGAACACGGTGGTGGCAATATCAATGATCGTCATGTGCCTATCGTTGTACATGGCCCAGGCATTAAAGCATCTAAAAAACCTATAACTTCAGCTGTGCAAACTGTGCAAATTGCTCCTACCATTTTGCAGCTGTTAGGATTGGATACCACAGAGTTACAAGCAGTTAATTTTGAAAAAACGCAAGTATTACCGGGCTTGAAATAATCCGGTATCAACTGGTTAGGCGGAAAATTCTGCCTGATGAGTTGATTCAAATCGCTAAGGTCATAAAATTTCTAACTGCTTCAGGAAAGCCGGGTAACACCGGCTTTTTTGTACCCGGATTGCCCTGGTATTAAAAAATAATTTTAATAAGTGGTTTTTTATTTTTTCTTTAGCAGCTTTTGCCAGTAATAAAATAACCGTATAGTTAGTAATAATGTTAGCCATGCGGCAAAGGTCATCGGTCTGCTTAAGTCTTTTTTTACCAGCCAGCCGAAATGGATTACTCCGGCGATGCTGCACGGATAAATCAGGCTATGCAATAAACGCCAGCGAAAGCCGCCTAGTTTTCGTATCATGGAATTACTGGAGGTCAGTGCTAAAGGGATTAGTAAAATGTAGGCTGTAAAACCTATAGTGATATAGGGCCGCTTGAGAATGTCTTGAGCAATGGCAGAGCCGTCGAAGAATTGATCCAGAACCAGATAGGTCAGAAAATGCAGACTGGCGTAAAAAAACGCAAATAGTCCCAACATGCGCCGCAGGCGTATCGGCCAATTCCAGCCGGAAAGCCGTCTTAACGGCGTGGCAGTTAGTGTGATCAATAGAAATGTCAACGTCCAATAGCCGGTGTTGTGGGTGATTTTTTCAATGGGATTGGCACCCAGCATATTCTGCCAGGCAGCATAAACAAGTTTGCCGAGCGGCAGTAAGGCTAGCAGGAAGACAATAGTCTTGAGCCGGAATATGCCTTGGTCGCTTAGGGCGCGCATTAAAAATATTTAGTTAAATCCATGCCTGTATAAAGCGAGGCTACCTGTTCGGCATAACCGTTAAAAGGTAGGGTAGGGCGTTTCAGAAACTCGCCGATTCGGCGCTCTTTGGCTTGACTCCAGCGGGGATGATCAACTTCCGGGTTAACATTGGCGTAAAAGCCGTATTCGTCGGGACCGGCCCGCATCCAGGCAGTGACCGGCTGTTGTTCGAGCAGGCGGATTTTAACAATGGATTTGGCGCTTTTAAAACCGTATTTCCAGGGAATGACTATGCGTAACGGTGCGCCGTTCTGGTTGGGGAGTAACTCTCCGTATAAACCGAAGGTTAGCAAACTTAAGGGGTGCATGGCTTCATCAATACGCAAGCCTTCACGATAGGGCCATTCCAGCACTGCGGATTTTTGTCCGGGCATTTGTTGTGGGTCGTAAATCGTGGTGAATTCGACGTATTTGGCGTTCGCGGTAGGTTCGACTTTTTTAAGTAATTCCGAGAGCGGGAACCCTATCCAGGGGACCACCATCGACCAAGCTTCCACGCAACGCAAGCGGTAAATGCGTTCTTCCATAGGTGCTAATTTCAATAGTTCCTCTATGTCGAAAGTTTTTGGTTTGTGAACCTCGCCTTCAATGCTGAGTATCCAAGGGCGGGTTTTAAAGCTACCGGCTAGTTGGGCAGGGGATTCCTTATCTGTAGCAAATTCGTAAAAATTGTTATAGTGGCTGACGGCATCCAGGGTTGTCGGTTTGTCGGTCAGTCCGTACGTAGAAGAAGAGGTAACGAGCAGTTTTTCCGAAGCGAAAATTTCGGGCGTGATCATAATGGCAGCAGCACTGAAAGCCATTTTCATAAAGCTGCGCCGATTGTAAAACAGGTCTTTAGGTGTGATTTCCGAGGCTGGGATGTGAGGATTCATGCGGTTGTTCATGAGAAAATGCTTTGTTTAATAAGTTGTAAGAGATTTAGCTTCAGAAAAAACAATAAATCCGGTTGCAATCAAGGTAAAATTCCGACAACAGCAGTAGGAAAAAAATCCCTAAGTTGAATAAAGTGTCGTGTTTGGACGGCTGTCCGGGTAATTTATGAACTGCAAGTTAATCTGTCTGCGAATGTTTGGCTATACTCTTTTGTATGTCGAATTTTGGGACTTGGACGTATCGTCAAGGCGACCACAGGATTTATTCTTTTGGCTTGAACCGGCATGGTCCTTATGGATTGGGGAAAATGTGGATATTTACGAGTAAATATCTGCCCCTGTGTCTTAAACTACTGACGAAACTCCTAAGTGTCAAAATTGTGCCTGCGGAAACTTGTCGAGTGTTTGCTTTCAGTTGAATTTCCAAGGTCCCAGGCAGTAAATAAGATAAAATCCCTTTAAGCAGTATAATTCTATACGATTGAAATAAATCCAACGCAAGCGCTATTGAGATATACATGACAACCAAACAAACTATTTTAAGAAATCTGGGCATTGTTGTTCTAACCACCGGACTTTTGGCTTGTGACGGTGCCGATGAGCGTAGAGCGAAATACATGGCAGAGGGTAAGCAATTAATGCAGGCCGGCGATTATGAAAAAGCCGCTTTAGCATTTAAAAATGTGGTGCAGATTGACCCTAAAGATTGGGAAAGCCATTACCAATTAGGCGAAGTTTTCTACAAACAGGGCAAAATTGACGCCGCTTTCAAAGAATACAATACCGTGGTTACTCAGGATCCAAATCATGTGATGGCGAGGGTCAGAGTCGGGCAATTGCTGTTTATAAACCGCAATATCGAAGGTGCGGAAAAAATGGCTGATGAAGCGCTTGCAAAACAACCGGACAATGTTGAAGCCCTGGTTTTGAAAGCAGGCGTGCAAGCTGTCCAGAATAATAGCGAAGCTGGCATTGCCACAGTAGAAAAAGCTTTGCAGATAAGCCCGAACGATTTGTCGGCAATTCTAAGGTTAGCGGCTATAAATGCCAGTCTCGACAGGATGGATAAGGCTGTCGGTATCTTGAAAGACGCTATCGCTAAAAGTCCCGAGAATATTCCATTCAGATCCATGCTGGCTGGAATTTATGCTCGCAAACATCAGCTTGTCGAGACCGAAGAGATGTTGGCCTCAATCATTAAAATTCAGCCTAAAGAAGTTCAGCATTATAAAAATTTGGCCGTGTTTCAGCTTAACAACAACGAAATGGATAAAGCCGAAGCCACGCTACGGGATGCAGTGCAACAAATTCCGGATAGCGATGCAGCTAAATCCATCCTGGTCAACTTTTTGGTAACCAAACGCAATCCGGACCTGGCTATCGCCGAATTGTTGCCAATGATCAAGAAAAGCCCTGAAGACTATGCTTTGAAGTTTAAACTGGTCGATGTGGAACTTGAGAAAAAGGATATGGCGAATGCCGAAGCAATTTTAAAGGAAGTGATCGATCAGGATAAACTGAGTCCTAACGGTATTAGCGCTCGCAATAAGCTGGCAACTATTTATACGCTTACCAATCGAGTGGAAGAAGCCAAATCGTTGATTAAGGAAGTTTTGGAAGCCAACCCCCGTGATGGCGAAGCTTTAGTTTTGCGCGGTCAGATTGCATTGGCCGAGAACAAAATCCCGGATGCGATTACCGATTTTCGTTCGGTGTTGGTTGATCAGCCCAAAAATGTTACGGTTCTGAAAATGTTGGCGACTGCGCATGCTCGAAATAATGAAGACTCTCTGGCGAGAGAGAGTATGGAAAAAGCGGTCGTTTTAGCACCTGGCGATGAAGCTGCACAATTGGAACTGACCGGTCTTTATCTAAAGGCTGGTCTTAAAGATCAAGCTAAACAGCAAATCGAAAGTTTGCTGAAAGTCAATCAGAAAAGCTTGAGAGGTCTCGAAGCGCAGTTTGAAATCGATATCTCCGAAAAACAATGGGACAAGGCACAGGAAATTGCCAGACAGGTACAACAAATATATAGCAAAGATCCCACCGGTTTTTATATGTCCGGTCTTGGCTACAAGGCGGAAAATAAATTAGAAGCCAGTGCCGAAGCTTTTCGGCAGGCATTAGCCAGAAAGCCGGATGCAATTGAGCCATTGAATGAACTGATCAAAATTTATCGGGATTTGAAACGGCCTGATAAGGCTCTGGAATTACTACAACAATTGGTTAAGCAACATCCCGATTATATGATTGCCTATAATTTGCTAGGCGGTGTTTATATGGATCAGAAAAACTTCAGCGAAGCCAAAATCGCATTTCAGAAAGCGCTGGAGATTAAGCCGGATTGGTTTGGCCCTTATCATAATCTGCACTTGATTGAATTGAATCAAAATAATAAGGCTGAAGCAATTAACATCTTAAAAAAAGGGATAGAAAAAAGCAAGGGATCTCTGGAACTAGTCATCGATTTGGCTAGGCTGTATCATAAAGAAGGCGAACATAAGAAAGTTTTGGCCCTTTATGAAGAATCTTACAAAGCGCATCCGGAATCGCCTGTGGCGATTAATAATCTGGCAAGTTATCTCTCGGATTATGCTGCAACGCCGGAAAATCTTGACCGCGCAGCCAAATTGGCTGAGCCTCTGCTCAAATTCAACAATGCCAGTTTGTTGGATACTGTGGCTTGGATAGCCTATAAACAAGGTAATTACGAGAAAGCCAAAGAGATTTTGACGAGAGTGGTTAAACTTGAATCGGCATCAATCGTTAATCAATACCACTTGGGTATGGCATACTTTAAACTGAATGATAAGCCAAAAGCTAGCGAGTACCTGCAAAAAGCCATTGATTCAAAGGTTAATTTCGATGGTTTGGATGAAGCTAAGGAAACACTGAAAAAAATCAAGGCAACTTCTTGAGATAATATTCCCGATTAATTAGCCGATAAGCCGCCATAGAGTGCAAATTTGCAAAATTCATCACATTACAGGCTGGTTTTGTAAAGTATAAACCTATATTGCGTTTAGCTCTTATTTGGCTGCATTCTCGGTAATCTCTGCAACACACAAGTTTTCAGCAGAGTCGCCATTCTTTTATTGAAACAGTGGTTTTTCTGTTGACTACTGTAAGGACGCTTTGTTTTAAATGCAATATTCTCTCCAAAGACCAATGTTGATTCAGTGGTACCCAGGCCATATGCACAAGGCCAGTAAGGAGATCAGAGAAGCCTTGCCTAATATTGATCTCTTGATCGAGATACTGGATGCTCGTATTCCTTTCAGCAGCCAGAATCCGATGTTGGCCGCATTACGCGGCGACAAGCCGACTATTCGCGTGCTAAGTAAAACCGATCTAGCCGACCCCGATGTAACTCGGCAATGGCAAACGTATCTAGAGCAGGAACAAGCTGTAAAGACGCTGGCGGTGACAACTTTGCAGCCGGAAAAAATCAGACAGATTATCGATTTATGCGCAAGGATGCTGCCGGAAAAAGTGCAAGCCGATAAATTGATTCGCAGTATGGTTATGGGTATCCCAAATGTAGGTAAGTCGACGATTATCAATATTCTGGCCGGTCGAAGTATTGCCAAAACCGGCAATGAACCGGCAGTGACCAAACGACAGCAGCGTATCAGTTTAAAAAATAATATTGTGTTGAATGACACGCCCGGCGTGCTCTGGCCGAATGTCGAAAATCGTAACAGCGGTTATCGATTGGCGGTTACCGGTGCAATTAAAGATACGGCTTTTCAGCACGATGATATTGCCTTGTTCGCCGTCGAATTTTTGCTTAAGGCCTACCCGGCACAGTTGCAGAGCCGTTATCAGCTTGACTTCTTGCCCGATGAGCCGATGGCATTTTTGAATGCGGTTGGTAAAAAACGCGGTTGTTTGAAAGCGGGGCAACAGGTGGATGCGGATAAGGTTTCAAAACTGTTTTTGACCGAATTAAGGGCCGGAACCATAGGTCAGATCAGTCTGGAAACGCCGGAAATGGTTGCAGAAGAGATGCTGGAACTGAGTAAAATTCGTGAAGAAAAGGCCGCCAGAAGAAAGAAGCCTCAGGAGACGCATCTATGAAAATGCATAAACCGTAGCCTAATGTTTTCTGCTTTACTTATTTTCAGCGTTATTATTTTCTCGTAAGGGATTACGATGCCAGCAACATATTATCCAGTGCTGTTTTCGCCAAAGCGGCCTGTTCAGCGGGTACCGAGACCTGATTAACGACATGTCCGGCCGCCAGGTTTTCCAGCACCCAAGCCAAATGTTGCGGGTCGGTGCGGAACATGGTTGAACACATGGACAAGGTCGGGGCCATGAAATGTACATGTTTGCCTTGTGCCTTGCATTCCTGATTGAGGCGGTTGACCAGATTCAGTTCGGTTGCCACTAGCCAGCGTGTATTCGGTTCGGCTGCGCGGACAATTTTTAGAATCATTTCCGTGGAACCGATGTAGTCGGATTTCCGGCAGACTTCAAAACAGGCTTCAGGATGGGAAATGACGAAGGTTTCAGGATGTTTGGCCAGAAACGCATCGATTTGCTCTGGCTGAAATGCCTGATGCACAGAGCAATAACCTTTCCACAAAATGATTTTCGCATCGCGGATTTGCTGTTCGCTCAAGCCGCCTAAGGGTTTGTTAAAGTCCCAGGTTACCATTTGTTCCAGCGGTATTCCCATACGATAACCGGTGTTGCGGCCTAAGTGCTGATCAGGGAAGAACAGCACTTTTTCGCGTTTGGCGAAACTCCAGTTCAGGATTTTTTCGGCATTGGACGATGTGCAGACGATACCGCCATGCTGTCCGCAAAAAGCTTTAAGATCGGCGGCGGAATTGATGTAAGTCACCGGCGTCACCGAATTTTCCACATCTATGATGCTTGCCAGTTCATCCCAGCACTGCTGGACTTTCAACTTATTTGCCATGTCCGCCATTGAGCAACCCGCCGCCATGTCAGGCAAAATGGCGATTTGTTCGGGCCGGGACAGAATATCCGCCACTTCCGCCATGAAATGTACGCCGCAGAACACAATATATTCGGCTTCCGATTGGGCTGCTTCACGAGACAACTTCAAAGAGTCGCCGAAAATGTCGGCATGTTTAAACACCTCGTCGCGTTGGTAATGATGGCCCAGCACGATACAGCGCTTACCTAGCTTTGTCTTGGCCGCCTGAATGCGGCGGTCGCATTCAGCGTCGTCGAGCATTGCGTAGTCGTGGATGGGTAGTGCGTTGGTAGTCATATTTGTCTGCAATTGTCGCGATTACATTAGATGCATTGGAAATTCAGTCTGCGAGGAGTTTTCGCCGATTTTCCAAAGGTTTGCAATTCTTTAGAATTGCAAACCCTGCGGATTTAGTCCTGTTTTTCCTCTTTCCCGTCCGGTTTCCGAAGTCTGATGCCCAGTTCTTTCAGTTGCTCTTCGCTGACGCGGGCAGGGGCATTAAACAATGGGCAGGCTGCCGTCTGCGTTTTCGGGAAGGCTATAACGTCACGGATCGAACTAGCACCGGTCATTAACATAACCAGACGATCCAGACCGAAGGCGATGCCGCCGTGCGGCGGTGCGCCGTAGCGCAGGGCGTCTAGTAAGAATCCGAATTTTTCTCTGGCTTCGTCGTGACCGATACCGAGGATGGCGAAGACGATTTGCTGCATGTCGGTGCGATTGATACGGATTGAGCCGCCGCCGACTTCCGTGCCGTTTAGTACCAGGTCGTATGCCCGCGACAAAGCTTTGCCGGGATCGGCTTTCAATTCATCCTGCGAGCAGCTTGGCGCGGTAAACGGATGGTGAATGGCTGTATAGCGTTGGGCTTTTTCATCCCAGGCAAACATTGGGAAATCCACTACCCATAACGGTTTCCAGTCTCCGTTCAGCAAATTGCGGTCCAGACCCAGTTTGACACGCAATGCACCCATGGCTTCGTTGACTATGTGTGCCTTGTCGGCGCCGAAGAAAATCAGGTCGCCGTCTTGAGCGCCGGCTTTTTCCATGACTTTGGCCCAAACCTGTTCCGGAGCAAATTTGACTATGGGCGATTGCAATCCTTCGATACCGGCAGCGAGACTGTTGACCTTGATGTAAGCCAAGCCTTTAGCACCGTAAATGCTAACGAATTTGGTCAACTCGTCTATGGAGCTTCTGCTTAAATCGCCGCCTTCAGGCAGGCGCATGGCTACCACGCGTCCATGCGGATCGTTTGCGGGGCCTGAAAAGACTTTAAAATCGACCTCACGCATTTCGTCGGCAATATTGACCAATTCCAGAGGGATACGCAAATCGGGGCGGTCTGAGCCGTAACGGCGCATCGCTTCCGCATAACTCATCACCGGGAATTTATCGCCAAGATCGACATTGATGATGTCGGCAAACAGTTGGCGGATCATTTCTTCCATAACCGCCATGATTTGCTGCTCGTTCATGAAAGAAGTCTCGATATCGAGTTGTGTAAATTCCGGCTGACGGTCGGCGCGCAAATCTTCGTCGCGGAAGCAGCGTACAACTTGATAATAACGATCCATGCCGGCTATCATCAACAATTGTTTGTAAAGCTGAGGCGACTGCGGCAAGGCGAAGAAAGAATTCTGATGAGTGCGGCTGGGAACGATGTAGTCGCGTGCACCTTCCGGGGTGGCTTTGGTCAGATACGGCGTTTCGATTTCGAAAAATTCATGGTCGTCCAAAAATTGGCGCAAATGACGAGTCACATCGCGGCGCACTTTCATTTTTTGTTGCATCGCTGTGCGGCGCAGGTCGATATAGCGGAAACGCAGCCGGGTTTCCTCGTTGACCTCAATATCGCTTTCAAGCGGAAACGGTGGGGTTTCCGATTCGTTCAGCACTTCGATGAGTTTGCCCAGCACTTCGATCTGACCGGTTGACATGTTGGGATTGTGGGTGCCTTCCGGGCGGTTGCGGACTAGTCCTTCTATGCGCAATACATATTCGCTCCGCACGCTTTCCGCTATCGAAAAGCTTTTCGCAGCATCGGGATCGAACACTACCTGCACCAATCCGGCACGGTCGCGGAGGTCGATAAAGATAACGCCGCCATGATCGCGTCAACGGTGTACCCATCCGCAAAGGCTGACGGTTTGACCAAGATGTTGGCTGTTCAATTCTCCACACTTGTGGCTACGCATAGTTTTTTCTCGGGATTGTAAGTTATTGTTTTTGGTCGGGAAGACAGCTAAAGCATTGCAAAACTTTTTGCTAAGCAGTCACCGGATAAGCGATGTTTAATGACAGGCGCAACTGCCGCCGCAACTTTTAGTGTCAGGGCCGCTACTGGTTTTTTCCGGGGTTTTGCTTTCGCCGTTGACATTTTTTTTTGTACCGCTTTTAAAATCGGTTTCGTACCAGCCGCTGCCTTTTAAGCGGAAACCTGCAGCGGAAATTTTCTTTTTCAATTCGGCTTCATTGCAGGCAGGACAGATCACTAAAGGTTCTGCGCCAATTTTTTGTAGCGCTTCGTGTTCATGCCCACAAGCATTGCATTGGTATTCATATATAGGCATTCGCTTCTCCGATAGATCAAATATTAAATTACTGAGGGTCGGGGTTGAGTTTTTCAAGACCCTTGATGGTAGAATAACAGAGTATTTTAATAGAAACGCTGAGATAATGGATAAATTAACCATAACGCAGCCCGATGACTGGCATTTACACCTAAGAACCGGCAGCGTTTTAAAAATCGTTATCGCGCATACTGCCGAACAGTTTGCCCGTGCTATCGTCATGCCGAATCTAAAACCGCCGGTGACAACAGTAGAGCAAGCCTTGGTTTATCGGCAGGAAATTTTGTCTGTTTTGCCGTCCGGGTGCTCTTTTTAACCGCTGATGACTTTGTATCTTACCGGTCAAACCAGCGCTGATGAGGTTAAAAAAGCCGCCGATTCGGAGTACATTCACGCTTTTAAATTATATCCGGCCGGCGCCACAACCCATTCCGATAGCGGTGTTGCCAATATCGAGTCAGCCTACCCGCTGTTCGCCGTGATGGAAAAACTGGGTGTACCGCTGCTGATTCATGGCGAAGTCACGGATCCCGAATACGATATTTTCGATCGTGAAAAAATTTTTATCGATAACAAACTCAGTGCGATTACCCGGCAGTTTCCGGCGTTACGTATAGTATTAGAACATTTAACGACCCGAGAGGCGGTAAAGTTTGTCGAATCCGCCAATAACAATGTTGCGGCTACCATAACTCCGCAGCACTTAATGTTTAACCGTAACGCTATTCTGGCTGGTGGAATCCGTCCGCATTACTACTGCTTACCCGTTCTTAAACGCGAACATCACCGGCTGTCTTTAGTAGAAGCGGCTACCAGCGGCAACCCCAAGTTTTTTTTGGGGACTGACAGCGCTCCGCATTTAACGGCTTTAAAAGAAAATAGCTGCGGCTGTGCCGGTTGTTATAGTGCTCATGCAGCGATAGCACTGTATGCAGAAGTTTTCGAACAGGCTGGCGCGCTGGATAAATTGGAGGGTTTTGCCAGCTTTTACGGTGCCGATTTCTATCGTTTGCCGCGTAATACCTCCGTGCTCAGTTTGCAAAAACAAGACTGGGCGGTTCCGGAGCAATATGGCGAGGCAGATACGTTCATTACCCCTTTAAAGGCTGGCGAGCGCTTATGTTGGCAAGTCGTATCTGCTTCAAATCAGATTGCTTGAGTTTTAATCACAACCATATGCAGAAAGATTTGATTTATCGCTGGGGTATATTCCCGCTTTGGCTTTTTTTGGCATCAAGTATGCTTTTTCGCAGTCCTATCCCGGTTGATGAAACCCGCTATCTGAGTGTGGCTTGGGAAATGTGGTTGCGCGGCGATTTTTGGGTGCCGTTTTTGAACGGACAAACCTATAGTCACAAGCCGCCATTGCTGTTTTGGCTATTCCAGGCGGGTTGGGCGGTTTTTGGAGTTAATGAGTGGTGGCCGAGGCTGGTGGGACCGCTTTGTGCATTGACGAATCTGTTTTTGATTCGCAAACTGGCCGAAAAATTATGGCCGGAGGAAACCGGAATAGCTTTGCTGGCTCCCTGGATATTGATCGCTACACTGTTGTGGACTTTGTTTGCAACGTCCGGCATGTTCGATATTTTACTGACCTGCGATGTTTTATTGGGTATGTTGGGTTTGCTGTCGCTAGCCCAAGGCATTGAACTTAAGGGAGTGGCTTATGTTGCAATAGCCATAGGGTTTGGTTTACTTACCAAAGGGCCGGTTATTTTCCTGCATTTGTTGCCGACCGCTTTTCTTGTTAGTTTATGGTCTTCAAATCGGAACAGCAAATTTTTCGGAAATTTGGGTGTAGCGGTTTTGGCAGGCGTTTTAATAGGCTTGGCTTGGGCAATTCCCGCTGCAAAACATGGCGGCGCCGAATATGCTAATGCAATATTCTGGCAACAAACCGCAAATCGTACAGTCGGTTCGGAAATTCATGTCCGGCCTTTTATTTGGTATTCACTGTTTTTGCCTTTAATTCTATTTCCGTGGATCGTTTGGCCTTGCTTTTGGAAAAATCTGCTGCATATCAAAATTGCCGATGATTGCAGTTTACGTTTCTGTCTGGTTTGGCTGGTGTCATCATTTCTGATTTTTTCAATATTACCCAGCAAGCAAATACATTATTTGATACCGATGCTGCCGGCATTTGCTTTAGTGGCAACTCGGGCCTTGTATAAAGCCGGTCAGACGGTTTCCTTGGCTTCCGAATTGCTGGTACCCTCGGCCTTTGGAATGATAGGTTTGTTTCTGATCTTCCTGCCGCATGTGCCCGGCTTGACGAACTTCAAATGGGTGCAGGCGGTTGAGTGCGGATGGGGGCTTGGCGTACTTGCTGTTGCAGCGTTAATGCTGATTGCCGTTTTATATGCACGAAAATTATCGGTGGCTGTGGTGTCGATAGCGCTGGTGAGTGCCGTCTTTATAGGCTTTGTGTTTTTCTTCCAATATACCGGACTAGCCTATAATCTTCGTCCTGCTGCATTGCAACTGAAATCCCTTAACGAGAAAGGAGTTTCCTGCGCCTATGTCGGCACCTACCATGGTCAACTGCAATTTTTGGGGCGATTACCTCAGCCATTACAAACATTGTCAGCGGATCAGGTTGCCGATTGGGTCAAACTGCATGCAGACGGTTATTTGATATCTGTTGAAAAGCAAAAACCGCTGGAAGCGGTTTATCTGCAACCGCATCGAGAATATTGGCTGGTTTTTAGACGTGCAGATCAGGCTTCGCGAATCAAGCCATTGTAGATTACGATCATAAACTCCCTATTCATTTTATAGCCTTGATATAATGAAAAGCTTTTTTGGCTTTATATCGTTTTATGAAGATTTCTGTTGTGGTTCCGGTTCGTAACGAAGCTGAGAACGTCGAAACGCTGATAGCGGAGATTCATCAAGTGCTAAGTGGTCTGGATGCCTATGAGATGATTTTTGTTGACGACGGCAGTACCGACTTAACCGGTGCAAAGCTGCAACAGGCTATGCAATGTTATCCGACTCTCCGGGTTTTGAAACATTTGATCAGTTGCGGGCAAAGCCGGGCTATACACAGCGGGGTAGTCGCCGCGCAATTTCCATGGATTGTTACCCTGGATGGCGACGGTCAAAACGACCCTGCCGATATACCTAAATTGATCGGGTTTTTGCAGCAGCAGGATGATAATAAGCTGTGGCTGTTGACAGGTTTTCGGCATCAGCGCAACGATACAGACTGGCGCCGGTTTTCATCGAAATTCGCAAATAACATCCGCCAGGCCATTCTAAACGACCATACGCCCGACACAGGCTGCGGTCTTAAGCTGTTTAGGCGTGATAAATTTTTAAGTTTACCGTATTTCGATCATATTCACCGCTTTATGCCGGCTTTAATGCAGATATCGGGCGGACAGGTGGTTTCCATTAAAGTTAATCATAGACCCAGAGCATTCGGGCAATCCAAGTACGGTACTTTTGATAGGTTGCTGGTCGGCATTGTTGATTTACTGGGTGTCGTCTGGCTAAAAAAACGCCATAGTCTTCCTGTAATCACTGAGGTATTTCGTGGATAATGATACCATTTGGCTGGTCGTCGGCTTCTTAGGGCAGGCATTGTTTTCTGCACGGTTTATCGTGCAATGGGTAGCCAGCGAGCGTAAAAAGCGGAGTGTGATACCTGTCATGTTCTGGTACTTTAGTATTCTGGGAGGCACCACTTTGCTGGTTTACTCGATACATAAACAGGATCCGGTCTTCATTTTCGGCCAGGGGGGCGGATTGCTTATTTATTGCCGGAATTTGTATCTGATCGTTCGTTATCATCGGCCTGAATACTCCCAATGATCCTTCATTCGGGCCGGTTTTCCGGAGTGTCGCCGTGGCATCACTTCAAGTGTTTGCGGAAAGGTTTGTCATAATATCCAGGAGGCTTAAAATGAAAATTGTCTCGATTTTACTTTTAATTTGCTCGGCATCGCTTGCCCATGCAGAAGTGTTTAAATGTACCGATAAGTTTGGTAAAACAAACTATCAGGCAAAGCCTTGTCAGGAAACCTTAAAGACTCAGCAACTGTTTATTAAAGCCGACCCGCTTAAAGAGCAGAAGGGAAAAGACAAGATGAAAGTGCTGGAAGCGGAATACGATGCTATCAAAACCGGCCAGAATAACGCGGACGGACAGGAAATTGCTCATAGAAATCAGGTTGAGCAGGCTAGACAGAATGCTATTGCTCAGCAACAGTCGGCTGGCGAACAAAAACCGGCGGACCCCCAGAATTTGCAGAATCAACAAAACAATCCGCCGATGGCGGTAATGCCGCAGCCTTCAGTCTCCCCCTAGCTGATTCAGTCTATAAAGCTGTTACTGCGCAATAAATTCACTCAGATTATGCGAATACGGATTATGCATAGGGTAAGGATTATCCTGGCGATTTCCGGAGAAAATATCATGATGATCGATTTCGAACTTAGGCTGGAGCCATGAGCCTGAATATTTTTAGTTCCACCGTTTAAGGAAAGACCCGTGCTCTGGTTAAAAGCATTACATCTGATTTTTATGGTAACCTGGTTTGCAGGTCTTTTTTATTTGCCGCGTTTGTTTGTCTATCACGCCATGAGCGAAGATGAAATTAGTCGTCAACGTTTCAAGGTGATGGAATCCAAATTATATTTTGGAATCATGACTCCCGGCATGATTTTTACGCTGGTGTTCGGCGTCTGGATGTTGGTCGATTATGCCTGGATACTTTACTCGCATAGCATCTGGCTGCACTTAAAGTTGCTCCTGCTGGTTTTGCTGGTTTTCTATCATGTGCTTTGCGGGAAATATCTGCTTGATTTTAAAAATGACAGAAACAGGCATTCTCATGTTTTTTTTCGATGGATCAATGAAGTACCGGTTTTATTCCTCTTCGGAATCATTATTCTTGCCGTTCTAAAACCTTTTTAAGTCTTCAATAATTAGATCCAAAATTAACTGGCTAAAATCGTTTCAATATTTGGATAAGGATTGCAGATCTGTGCTTTTAGCAATGGACTAAGATTTTACTCAACTCCCACTTTATTAAAAAGGGTGAGAGCAATGCTTATGTTAAGGTAGACGCTCCTTGGCCCGATTTGCTACAATTCCTCAATTTTGGCGCTGATGGCGCATCTCAATTCAAGTCTTTTACACTCATCCTGGAGAACATCCTATGGCAATTAAAGTTGCAATTAACGGTTATGGTCGTATTGGTCGCAATATCATGCGCGCTTTGTACGAATCAGGTCGCACCAATGAAATTCAGGTCGTTGCGATTAATGATTTGGGCGATTCCAAAACCAACGCACACTTGACTAAATACGATACCGTACACGGCCGTTTTCCTTTCGAAGTCAGTGTCGATGGCGAATTCATTGTCATCAATGGCGACAGAATCCGCGTATTTGCCGAAAGAGATCCGGCTAAATTGCCTTGGGCCGATTTAGGCATAGACGTGGTTCACGAATGTACCGGTTTCTTTACCAGTAAAGCCAAAGCTTCAGCGCATATCCAGGCCGGCGCTAAAAAAGTCATTATCTCTGCGCCCGGCGGCAATGATGTCGATGCGACCATTGTCTACGGTGTTAACCACCATACTTTGAAAGCTTCCGATACCGTTATTTCCAATGCCTCTTGCACAACTAATTGCCTGGCGCCATTAGTAAAACCTTTAATGGATACTATCGGCGTCGATCACGGCTTGATGACTACCATACACTCGTATACCAACGATCAGGTTTTGACAGATGTCTATCACAGCGACTTGCACCGTGCGCGTTCCGCTACCCAATCCATGATTCCAACCAAAACCGGTGCGGCTGCGGCTGTCGGTCTGGTGTTACCTGAAATGAAGGGTAAACTTGATGGTTTTGCCATGCGCGTGCCTACAATCAATGTGTCTGTTGTGGATTTGTGCTTCCAGGCTTCCAGAAATACAACGAAAGAAGAAGTCAACAGCGTTTTGAAAGAAGCCGCAGCCGGATCTTTAAAAGGCATTTTGGCCATCAATGAGGAGCCTCTGGTGTCTGTGGATTTCAATCATAATCCGCACTCTTCTATCTATGAATCGGCTTTAACAAAAATTACCGGCGGTAACTTTGTTAAAGTTTTGTCCTGGTACGATAACGAGTGGGGTTTCTCAAACCGTATGCTCGATACTACCGTTGCTTTAATTAATGCCAAATAAAGGGTTTACATGCAGCTAAGAAGAACCAAGATCCTGGCGACGCTGGGACCTGCCACTGATAAACCCGGTGTACTTGAAGATTTGTTCGAGGCTGGTATCGATGTAGTGCGACTGAATTTTTCTCACGGTTCTGCCCAAGATCATATTGATCGCGCTAACCGCGTCAGAGAACTTAGCAAAAAAACCGGACGCCGGGTTGGTATTCTGGCTGATTTGCAAGGTCCGAAAATTCGCATTGCAAAATTTAAGGAATCGAAAATATGGCTGGATGAAGGCCAGGATTTTGCTTTGGATATCAATCTGGGCAAAGATGAAGGCGACAATTCGCAAGTGGGCATTACCTATAAGCCGTTGGCACGTGAAGTCAATCCCGGTACGCGTCTCTTGCTTGACGATGGGCGGGTGGTTCTGGATGTGGTTAATGTCGAGAATAATACCCGTGTAAACTGCAAAGTTGTCGTAGGTGGCGATCTCTCCAATAACAAAGGTATCAATTTGTTGGGCGGCGGTCTTTCCGCAGCGGCACTGACCGACAAAGACAAAGAGGATATTAAAACTATCGCTATCCTTAATGCCGATTATGTGGCGATATCCTTTCCGCGTACTGCAGACGATATGCACGAAGCCCGCAAACTGTTGGAGGCGGAAGGTTGCTATGCCGGTCTGGTAGCCAAGGTTGAACGGGCCGAAGCTATGCAAGTCATAGACGAAATCATTCTGGCATCTGATGCGATCATGGTGGCACGTGGAGATTTGGGTGTGGAAATTGGCGATGCCAATTTGCCGGCCGCACAAAAATTACTGATCAAACGTTCTAGAGAACTTAATCGCGCAGTGATCACGGCAACGCAGATGATGGAATCGATGATAGAGAACTCTATCCCTACTCGGGCAGAAGTCTTTGATGTCGCCAATGCCATCGTTGACGGTACCGATGCAATCATGTTGTCAGCCGAAACCGCATCCGGAAAACATCCGGTCAGGGTCGTACAGGCGATGGTTCGTATCTGTATGGAAACCGAAAAACAGCCGAATGTCATTAAATCCAAGCACCGAATGACCGATAGCTTTAGTCATATCGATGAGGCGATTGCCATGTCGGCTATGTATATGGCAAATCATACCGCCATTACAGGTGTTGCCTCTTTAACCGAAACAGGGTCCACCACTCTGTGGATGTCTCGGATCAGCTCCGGTATTCCTATTTTTGCTTTCAGTAGCCACGAAAAAACTTTAGGCAGGGTTACCTTATACAGAGGTGTTTTTCCGATACCGTTTACCCATGAAAAAATGGCCAATGCCGAAGTCAATCACTATATCATCGATAAATTGAGAAAGCGCGGACTGGTCAACGATGGTGATTCTTTCATCATTACCAAGGGTGATGCTACCGGCCATCAGGGCGGAACCAACTCCTTGAAGGTGATTACGGTCGGCGAAGATCCTATCCGTTAATCGCGCAAATAACCCTGCATTTGCTTTCAGGTAAATGCGGGTTTTTTATGCTCTAAACCACGCGGTCTGGCAGAGGCGTTCCTGCAAAATAAGCCAGCAAATTGCTTACAACCTTTTCACCCATGGCGGTTCGCGTTGATATTGTCGCGCTACCTAGATGCGGTAACAAGGCGACGTTATCCAAAGTTAAAAAGCCGAGATCGATATTGGGTTCGCCCTCATAAACATCCAGACCGGCGCCGGCTATCCGCTTTTCCAGTAAAGCCTTGATCAGCGCCTTGCTATCCACTACATCGCCACGGGCGGTATTGATTAAATGCGCAGTCGGTTTCATCAGATTTAAACTGTTTTCATTGATTAAATGCCGGGTATCGCTTCCGCCGGGGCAATGCAGGGACAGGTAGTCGCATTGCGGCAGCAGCGCTTCCAGCGTATCGCAGCGTACAGCTTGTAAATCATCGACAATAGCTTGCTCAGCCGGACTGGGTTTGTAAAACAAAATTTTCATACCGAAACCGTGATGCGCTTTTTTGGCCATCGCTTGAGCAATCCGGCCAAAACCGACTAATCCTAATGTCGCACCAGTGACATCGCTACTCATCATATGGGTGGGACACCAGCCCGTCCATTGTCCGGCGCGCACTAGACGATCGCCTTCCGCCCCGCGTCTTGCGGACATTAACAGCAATGTCATGGCAATATCGGCTGTGCTTTCGGTAAGTACGCCGGGCGTGTTGGTGACAATCAAGCCCTGTTGTTTGGCTGCGTTAACGTCAATGTGATTAAATCCGACACCGAAATTAGCCAGTATACCGCAGCGTTTATTCTCGACATTCAACACCTCGGCAGGTAAAGAATCGCATACGGTTGGGCATACTGCATCGTAATTTTGCAGGGCGGTTTTAAATTCGTCTGCCGTAAAGGGGTGGTCATTACTGTTTAGAGTGACATCGAAAACGCTTTGCAACTTGGCTTCTACCGAGGCAGGCCAGCGCCGGGTAATCAGGACTTTGGGTTTACTCATGGTGTAGTCTACTTTTTGTAAATTTGAAGTATTTGACAATTATACTAAGCAAATCCAATTTGCTTTTCAGCAGCTATGATAATTCCGTTGTGCTAACTAAGAAACTTCATTTATTAATGTCTACATTAAAAATTGAAATCTCACCGCTACCGTAATGGTTGCGATCATAATCACGCAGTTTCGCAGCTTGTAGGTCTCTTATGCTTTGGATATTGGCATCGTGCTGCTGTAAGGCTCTTTGCTCTGACATTGCTGCATTTTGTTGGGCTTGCTGTTTCGATTGCATGGCTAATGCCGATTTTTGCGATTGTAAATCCATTTTTTTTTCCGCCAGTTCCTGTTCTTGCCGGCTTAAATCCATGTTGGACTGTTTTATTTTTAAATCCTGTTCGCGTTCGCTTTGCTGTGCCTGATAGTCAAGTTGTTGTCCGGCAATGGTTTGCTGGTTTTCATTTTCCTGGCGATGTAAATTATGTTCCATCTCAACCCGTTCCCTTTCCAGTTCAGCCTGTTGTTCGGCGGATTTTAATTGGATTTTCCGGTCGAATTCGGCTTGTATCGCCTGCTGCTTAGCATTATAAAGATTAGCGGCTTGCTCAGCCTGACGACTGTTTTCAGCCTGTTCGATTCTTTTGTTTTCGATATTCCAGTAAACCAGCAGGGCGCAGATGGCCACCACAGCCAGCAAAGCAGTTGGATTTTGAAGCCAGAGGTACAGGATGTTTGGTGGCCGGGAAGTCAAAACATCCGGAGTAAGCCGGGAAGAAGCCAGTTTTTGGTCATAAGCAATCCGTTTGTCAGGGTCGCAAAGCTTCAATAATGCAGCGCGCGCGCTATTTAGCCTGTTAATGGCTTCGTCGCTATTCAGTCCGGATAATTCATGCTCCAGACGTTTGTAAGCCTGATGCAATTCTAAAGTGCTTGCATATTCGGAAACGTTCAAAATTTGATACAAAGTCTTTGTCATAAAGGAATAAGTCCTCTGTATACACCGATCAATAAATATTAGTCATGTTTTTGTGTTTGCTCAAACTTCCCGTTGCGGATTTGTACGCGCTTGGTATTTTTACATAGGAAACTTAAGAAAGGATTAATTATTTATCGGCGTGGTAACTACCATTTTAATTCGTTTCCTCAATTCGCGGATTGAACATCATTGTGCTGCTAAACCAGCTTTGAGAAGAAGTGAGATCTGGAGTTCAACTACAGGAATCTTCTTATTATTCGGCTCATTCACCAAGAAGACGCAGAGCGTCCGGGGATGCGCCCCCACGCGGAGCGTGGGAACGATATGGCATGACGCCCGTGCTTTGGTAAATGTGCTGACTGGTTAGGCTACAATAGTAAGTTTGTAAGCCTCAGCCTCTTTTGCCTGCTTGATAACGCAATAGACACTACTATCCAATAATATCATGCGTAATAGCCTGTAAATTGTTCAACAACAAGCAGGCTTATATTCCGAATTACTGAGCTGTCGAGCGATAATACTCAATCGCTGCCCCTACGCCGCTGCCTGCTTTGATGTCGAAACCGTTATCCAGCATTGCCATTTCTACACCGGCAATCGCGCCCAGTAAGGATACATCGTTCATATCGCCGACATGGCCGATACGAAATACTTTGCCGGCCACTTCGGATAATCCGGCTCCCAAAGAAATATTGTATTTGCTGTATGCCGTGCCGATTACATGCCGGGCATCCTTATCGGCAGGTACCACAATGGCAGTGACGGTATTGGATTCGAAACCGGGATGAGCACAATATTTTAAACCCCAGGCTGCGACAGCACGGCGCACGCCTTCAGCCAGACGGTGATGGCGGGCGTAAATATTGTCCATCCCTTCCGCCAGCAGTAAATCCAGGGCTTTACGTAAACCGTGCAGCATCGGCGTCGAGGGTGTGTAAGGCGTATAACCGTCCTTATTGCTATTGATTTGATCTTTCAGCGACAGGAATGCGCGTGGACAGGTAGCCGTTTCGGAGGCTGTAATAGCCTTTTGGCTGAAAGCCAGAATCGCTAAACCGGCAGGCAGCATAAAGCCTTTTTGCGAGCCGCTGATGGCTGCATCTATACCCCAGTCGTCCATGCGGAATTCCAGGCTGGCGATGGAGCTAACGCCGTTGACGAACAGCAGGGCAGGGTGTGCCGCCGCATCCATTGCCAGGCGAACGCCGCTGATGTTGCTGGTTACGCCGGTAGAGGTTTCGTTATGCGTTGCCAGAACCGCTTTGATTTCGTGGTTTTTATCCTCTTTAAGGCGGGCTTCCAGCGCATCGAGCGGAATGCCTTTACCCCATTCCACTTCGTGAACTTCAACATCGAACCCCAGGCGGCGAGCCATGTCCATCCACAAATGGCCGAACTGGCCGAAACGGTAAATCAATACTTTGTCGCCGGAATTCAGACAGTTCGTCAAAGCTACTTCCCAGCCGGCGGTACCGGTTGCCGGATAGACGAAACATTGCCCATTTTCGGTTAGAAATATTTTTTTCAGATCGGCCAGTATAGGCTTGAGCAGATTAGGGAAGATCGGCGAACGGTGATCTTCCATCGGCAGGTGCATCGCGCTCAGGATTTCGTGAGGGGTATTGGTGGGACCGGGAACATATAAGTGATTACGACCTGCCATCAGGTTTCTCCTTAAAATAATTGAAGCAGCTAAAAACCGGCGGATGGTGTCATATTTACCGGGATTCGGCAAGTCGTTTCAGCGGGTTTTAGCTGAAAACCGGCGATTTCATTGGGGTTAGACGATTGACATTACCTGCCCTAAAAGTAAAATGTGAGGCTTTTAATTTTATTTTATGCTGAGGCGTTTTTTCAGCGATCTATCTACACAGGAAATCATACATGAGTCACACACTATACGAAGCCAATGCCCAACGCGTGCAACGCTGCGAATTGGCGGTTCCAGGGTCGAATCCCGACATGTTCGAAAAGGCCTTGAAAAGCGGTGTGGACTTTGTGTTTCTTGATCTGGAAGATGCCGTAGCGCCGGACGATAAGCTGCAAGCACGCAAAAATGTCATTCAAGCCATTAACGATCTGGATTGGGAAGGCCATGGCATTACGCTTTCCGTGCGCATCAACGGTCTGGATACCCAGTACATGGTACGGGATGTGGTCGATCTGGTCGAACAAGCCGGCGCCAAAATCAAAACCGTTCTAATTCCCAAAGTCGGTGTCTACGGCGATCTATACATGGTGGAAGCCATGCTCAATCAGTTGGAAATGCAGCAGGGGTTAAACAATAAAATCGGTATCGAATGTCTGATCGAAACCGCGCTGGGTATGGCCAATGTTGAAGATATCGCCAAGCAGGGCACTATCGGCGGCCGTCTGGAAGCTTTGCATTTTGGGGTTGCCGACTATGCGGCCAGCAACAGGGCCCGCACCGTCAATATCGGCGGACTGAACCCCGACTACCCCGGCGACCAATGGCATGCCGCCATCAGCCGCATGACTGTGGCCTGCCGTGCGTACGGGTTGCGGCCGATTGACGGTCCGTTCGGCGATATAAAAGACCCGGAAGGCTTTAAAGCGGCCGCCCGCCGTGCGGCCGCCTTGGGTTGCGAAGGCAAATGGGCTATCCATCCTTCACAAATCGCTTTGGCTAATGACGTATTTACCCCGCCGGCTGCTGAAGTGGAAAAAGCCAAACGTATATTGGCCGCCTTACAGGAAGCCGCCGCGCAGGGCAAAGGCGCTGCCGCCCTGGATGGCCGCCTGATAGATGCCGCGTCCGAACGGATGGCAAACAATATCGTCCGGACAGCGGAAGCGATAGCCGCGAAAAGCAAATAATAAGCAGGCGTTAAGAAGCAGGCAAAGAACTTGGCACGGACTTTTTTTGCCTTTTATGGCGAACCCTAAATTAATTTTAGAAAAACTCGGCGGCCCCATTTTTCATCAAGCCTGACATTTTAATGAATTCCAAATTAAACCAAGAGAGATACTATGGATATCCATGAGTACCAAGCAAAACAGCTATTAGCTGAATACGGTATCAAAATCGCCGAGGGCGGTTTGGCTTACAGCCCGGAAGACGCCGTGCTGCGTTCCCGGGAAATCGGCGGCAGCGTCTGGGCGGTAAAGGCGCAAATTCATTCCGGTGCAAGGGGCAAGGCGGGAGGCATTAAAATTTGCAAAAGCCATGACGAAGTCAGCGAAGCCGCCGAAGAACTGCTCGGCAAACGCCTGGTAACGCATCAAACCGGTCCTGCCGGTAAAATCTGCTTGCGCCTGTATGTAGAAGCCGGTACCGATATTGCCAAGGAACTCTATCTCAGCTTTCTGGTGGATAGAGCCCAGGAACGTATCGTCATGGTCGGTTCAATCGAAGGCGGTATGGATATAGAGGAATTGGCCGAAAGCAATCCCGATGCCATCAAAAAAATCTACATCGAACCGGCAGTCGGTCTGCAAGACTTTCAGGCGCGTAAAATGGCCTTTGCCTTAGGCCTGGATGCCACACACATTCCGCATGCCGTAAAGTTGATTCAGGGCTGCTACAGGGCCATGCGCGATCTGGATGCCAATATGCTGGAAATCAATCCGCTGGTGCTGACCACTCACGGCGACCTGTTGGCGCTGGATGCGAAAATGGGCTTTGACGACAACGCCCTGTTTCGCCGTCAGAAAATTTCCGAACTGCGCGACAAAACCCAGGAAGATCCACGGGAAATGGCAGCGGCTGATCGCGGCCTAAGCTATGTCGGTTTGGACGGCGATATCGGTTGCATGATCAACGGTGCCGGTTTGGCGATGGCTACCATGGACATGATCAAACTGGCCGGCGGCGAACCGGCCAATTTTCTGGATGTCGGCGGCGGCGCGTCGGCAGAGCGTACCGAAAAAGCCTTCCGCATGGTCTTGGCCGACAAAAATGTCAAAGCCATGCTGGTCAACATCTTTGCCGGGATTAACCGTTGCGACTGGATCGCCGAAGGGGTGGTGCAGGCTGTTAAAAAAATCGATATGCAGGTGCCGCTGATCGTGCGTTTGTCCGGCACCAATGTCGAACAAGGCCGGAAAATCATCGCAGACAGCGGTCTGCCGATCATTATGGCAAGCACTCTGGCAGAAGCCGCCGAAAAAGCGGTGCAAGCGCGTAACGAAGTCGTCGCAAGACAAGGTTAAGGAAACGACATGGCAATTTTTATCGATCAACAAACGCGGATTATCGTCCAGGGCTTCACCGGCAAAATCGGTACTTTCCACGCGCAAGACATGATCAATTACGGCTCTAATGTCGTCGGCGGCATTACCCCCGGAAAAGGCGGTCAAACACACCTGGACCGCCCGGTGTTCAACACCGTTAAGGAAGCAGTAGAACAAGCCGGCGCCGAAGCCAGCATCGTCTTCGTACCTCCCGCTTACGCAGCCGATTCCATCATGGAAGCTGCCGATGCCGGTATCAAATATTGCGTAGCCATTACCGACGGTATCCCCACCCAGGACATGATGAAAGTTAAAATCTTTCTCAGCCGTTTTCCCAAGGAAAAGCGCATGGTGCTGACCGGCCCCAACTGCGCAGGCACCATCAGTCCCGGCAAATCCATGCTCGGCATCATGCCCGGCCATATATACATACCCGGCAATGTCGGCATAGTCGGACGTTCCGGCACCTTAGGCTATGAAGCCGCCGATCAGATGAAATCGCTGGGTATCGGCGTCTCTACCTCGGTGGGTATCGGCGGCGACCCGATCAACGGCAGCTCGCACCGCGATATCCTGGAAAAATTCGAAACCGACCCGGAAACCAAGGTGGTGGTGATGATAGGCGAAATCGGCGGCCCGCAAGAAGTGGAAGCCGGAATCTTTGCCAAAGAACACATGAGTAAACCGCTAGTAGCCTACATCGCCGGCTTAACCGCCCCCAAAGGCCGCCGCATGGGCCATGCCGGCGCCATTATTTCCTCGTTGGGCGAATCGGCTGCGGAAAAAGTGGAAATGCTGAAAGAACTGGGCGTTACCATTGCGCCGACACCGGCAGCGATGGGGGAAACGGTGGCTAGGGTTTTGGCTGGGTTGTAATCTCTGCAATCCAAATTTTGGCACTGGGAAGTTCTGTCAGAGGACGCCGTGAATACATCCTTGTAGGCTTAAGTCGGCTCCATGCCTCCTAAACCTCTGCCAAAACTTCCCGGAGCCAAATCGCGCCTGCCGAAATTTGGAGCAGCGTTGCTTGTAGTCAGTTTTTTACTATAGCTGACTACAGCCTTAGGGTTTAGCTTTAAACGGCAATAAACCAGTTCCAATCAAAGAGCTTGATCAATGAGAATCGCTGAAATTAAGGTCCAGCCAAACTGGGTATTGGCTGTTGTTGCAGACGATGGTCGAGTTGGTCGTTTTGATGTTGGCCCCTATCTTAAATATGAGGCGTTTGATGCCCTTCGAGACCAAGCTGAATTCTCCAGAGTTATCAATGGTGGTTACTTTATCGAATGGGAGTGCGGTGCTGATTTGTCAGCAGACACCATTGAAGCACGATGGAATGTTATTGGACACAAAGATTTACAACTTGTCGCTAATTGATTTGTTCAGTTTGGAATTAACGGATTCCTTTTCATGAACGCTTCCGAATTCCAGACCATTGTTCACAATGGCTTGATAGTTTTACCTAAAGACCAACAATCCTGGAATGGCAAAAAAATTAGAGTCATTCTGCTTGATGAAACCGAATTGTCGGCGTTAGCCGATCAAACTGCATTCCCTGAAATCGATTTTTTTGATTTAGCGGAGATTTGGGAAAATCGGGAGATTAATCAAGAAGCCCTTCGTAAAAAAGGTTGGCGAAATAATCAATCTTGATTCTTTGTCATACCTAATCATACACAATTCTTTATTACGATAATTGTTGCCGAACACCCACATACGGCGCAATACGGCTAACGCCTAGTGTGCCCTTTGCGTTGGTATGCATTACACCTTATCGCGTTGAAATTGGTTTTAACCATACAATCAAATAACTCTCATGTTTGTCTGTAAAGAATGTTGCGTTTTAGCTATAATCCTCCAAGCGATTTACCCGCTTCTATGACTATCCAGTCAAGTAAAGCATAAGAATGCAGACTGTGGCAAATACGGGTGGTGACGGAAAGTTGTCGGCCAATTGCTGACTGTCACAGAATTTTGTTTGGCGTCGTAAGATGGGCGCAAAGCTGACATTCATATACCCAAAATCAACAAGGGCTGTTTAATGAAAATAAAAAGCTCGCTGATCATCCATGGCAAAAAAGGCAGCCAAGTCATATGGCTGAAGGTTTGCAAATATCGATAAGTAGGTTTTCAATTTCAATTTTAAAGTTTAATCTATATTGCACAATCTGTTTGAAGTCTACGTTTGCAACATGAGGAGCTCCATGCTTTGGACCATTACAGTTATCATATCATTTGCTTTTCTGACGGTATTCTACTTTATACAGCGAAGATTAATTGCTAAAAAATCTTCTAAGGCTAAAGAAGTTTTCATGCGTTACTTTATGTCGAAGACTTGGCAAGATGCTGTAGGACTTATAGAAACTTCAAGTGAAATACTGCTTGGGGAGCATGTCCCTGCGTTCTACTATAGTGCAATAAGAAATAGTGTGCTAAGCCATCATGACTACCACATCCTGACTGGCTTAAATCAAATGTACGATCTTCTTGTGCGCTGCAAGAGATCGAATGTTCAAGATGCACTTAAAGAAATACCCAAGTTCACCTACATGGAACTGCAGGAGCAATTACTTAGATTGGCAGAGCTATCCCCATCAGAAGCTTTTGAATATATGGAGCTACATTCCGAGATTATGAAATCTGACCAGATATTGGACCAGTTATTTGCTAACGGATTTCAGCATCAATCAGATTTTAAGCCGAATCAAGGTGGTTTTTTATTGCTCTGCCACTCATAAAATCCACGCATTCCATCAACACGTTTTCAGGGGAGCATGGCTTAAAGCACATTTTTTATGGTTTGATTTGTGACTACGATAAGACTACAATATAAAAATATTAGTTGAAGGAAAAATACATGAGAACCGCCGATACTTACGTCCGTGCGCGTATAGACACGCGTACCAAGGAACTTGCTACAGATGCTTTAGAAGAAATGGGCCTATCTGTGTCCGATGCAATACGCCTGCTTATGATTCGCATTGCTGAGGAACGCCGTTTGCCTTTTACCGTTAAAGTACCAAACGCAACCACTCGAAAAGCCATCGCGGAACTTGAAGAAGGAAAAGGTAAGCGCGTCAACACGGTTGACGAACTGATTGCTGACCTACATGCGGACGATTGAACGCTCTTTGCCATTCAAGCGAGACTTCAAAAAACATGGCGATATAGATGCTGCTTTGATTGAGGTTTTATATAAACTGATCAACGATGAAGAACTTCCTGAAAAATACCGCGACCATTCCCTTAGCGGCGATTGGCTTGGTTATCGCGAATGTCATGTTAAACCCGACTTGCTTTTGATTTACAAAAAGTCTGACGGCAACATTTTACGTTTAGCTCGTTTTGGCTCTCATAGCGAGTTGTTTAGATAGCGAACGGCAAGTAATCTTGCCACAATGTTTTTTAAAACAATAAACAGGGCTCATTAGCGTAATCCGCCGAATGATCGAAGACCAACGGCGGTTGTAATGCTACTATCACCAAAATGCTCTATGGATTATGCCTTATCGCGTAACTGCCTTCTTCAAACGACGACACGGTCGATGTGGTGCTGAGCTCGCCCAATCCCATTCTGATCACGCAGTGGGACGGCTGGTTCATCATGGACAAGAAATGGTGCGAGGACAACAACGCGGTGGCGCCGACGCCGGCCTCGGCGACCACGCCGAGCTATGCCTCGCTCCACGAAAACGGCACCGGTCCCTTCATCATCGAGAGCCATCAGCCCGGCGTGAAGACCGTGTTCAAGCCCTTTGCCGGCTGGTGGCGCAAGCCCGAGCATCTCTGAAGGAGATCGTCTTCACGCCGATCGGCTCGGATGCGACGCGGGTCGCGGCGCTGTTGTCGGGCGAGGTCGACGTCATCGAGCCGGTTCCGATCCAGGATATCGCGCGCGTCAACGCCAGCGGCACCGCCGAGGTCATGACCGGACCGGAATTGCGCACCATCTTCCTCGGCATGGACCAGACCCGCGACGAATTCCTGTATTCGAACGTCAAGGGCAAGAACCCCTTCAAGGACATCCGCGTCCGCGAAGCCTTCTACAAGGCGATCGACATCGAGCTGATCAAGAACCGCGTCATGCGCGGGCTGTCGACCCCGTCGGCGCTGATGATCGCGCCGCAGCTGTTTTCGCTGTCGAAGGATTTCACGCGGCCGAAATTCGATCCCGACGGCGCCCAGAAGCTGCTGGCGGAGGCCGGCTATCCCGACGGCTTCGAACTGACGATGGACTGCCCCAACGACCGTTATGTCAATGACGCCGCGATCTGCCAGGCCGTGGTCGGCATGCTGGCCCGCATCGGCGTCAAGATCGACCTGCTGGCGCAGCCGAAGCAGCAATATTTCGCCAAGGTGCTGAAGCCCGGCGGCTACAAGACCTCGTTCTATCTGTTGGGCTGGACCCCGGCCTCGCTCGATTCCCAGAACGTGCTGCACGACATCATGGGCTGCCGTGACGATCCCAAGGATTCCACGCGCGGCGAAGCCAATCTCGGGGGTTACTGCAACAAGGAGCTGGACGCGCTCGCCGACAAGGTGCTGGTCGAGACCGACACCGCCAAGCGCGATCAGCTGATCAAGCAGGCATTCGAGATCGGCATCAAGGACTACGGCTATATCCCGCTGCATCAGCAGGCGCTGGCCTGGGGCGTGTCGAAGAAGGTCAAGTTGACCCAGCGCGCGGACAATGCGGTGCTGCTGTACTGGGCAACCAAACAGCCCTGAGCAATTGCAACACACGGGTCCCGGTGGCTTCGCGCTCTCCGGGACCTGTCGTTTTCGGGGTCGCGACGATGCGATCCCATCTCAAATACGAAGTGAAAGGATCACATGCTCGCTTTCACTCTTCGCCGGCTCATCCAGGCGATCGGCGTCATGATCGCGGTCGGGATCATCTCGTTTTCGATGTTCCGCTATGCCGGCGATCCCGTGAACCAGATGGTCGCGATCGACACCTCCGCCGCCGAGCGGGCGGAGATCCGCAAATCTCTCGGCCTCGACGATCCCGTGGTGCTGCAGTTCGCGAACTATTTCGGCAACGCGATGCGGTTCCAGTTCGGCGTCTCCTACCAGTTCCGCCAGCCGGTCGCGAGCCTGCTGAAGGAGCGGATGCCGGCGACGCTCGAACTCGCCACCTGCGCCACCATCCTGGCGATGGTGTTCGGCATCCTGATGGGTGTTTATTCGGCGCTCAGGCGCGACTCGTTATTGGCAAAAGTGTTCCAGGCGGTATCGCTGATCGGAATTTCGCTGCCGACGTTCCTGATCGGCATCCTCCTGATCTATTTGTTCTCGGTGACATTGGGCTGGCTGCCTTCGTTCGGACGCGGCGAGGTGGTGCATATCGGCTGGTGGACCACGGGGCTGCTCACGCTCTCCGGCCTCAAGGCGCTGATCATGCCCTCGATCACGCTCGGCCTGTTCCAGATGACCCTGATCATGCGGCTGGTGCGGGCCGAAATGCTCGAGGTGCTGCGCACCGACTATATCCGCTTCGCCCGCGCCCGCGGCCTGACCACGCGGGCGATCCATTTCGGTCACGCGCTGAAGAACACGCTGGTTCCCGTGATCACGGTCGCGGGCCTGCAGTTTGGCTCGGTTATTGCATTCGCGATCATTACCGAGACGGTATTCCAGTGGCCGGGCATGGGGTTGTTGTTCGTGCAAGCCGTGCAAAACGTCGATATTCCGATTATGGCGGCCTATCTGCTGATAGTCTCGCTGATCTTCGTCACCATCAACCTGGTCGTCGATATCCTCTACACCGTCGTCGATCCGCGGCTGCGCTCCACCATCAGCCGCCGGCCTGAGCCCGAGAACCCCCTATGACCGACGCCGTCGTCCCGCATCAAGCCGAACAGAGCCGCGCCGGCACGCCGCGGCGCCGGCAGCGGGATGGTTCGGCGCGCCGGGCCAGCGACCTGTTCTATTCGTTCCGCCGCTCCCGCCTCACCATGGTCGCAACCGCCGTGACCTTGCTGTTTTTCCTGGCGGCGATCTTCGCGCCCGTCATCTCCGTGCAGAATCCGTTCGATCCGGCGCAACTGCAATTGATGAATTCGCGGATCGCGCCGCTCTGGACCGCCGACGGCCAGTGCCCGTTCCTGCTCGGCACCGACGAGCAGGGCCGCGACGTGTTTTCCGCGATCCTCTATGGCCTGCGCATTTCGCTCGCGGTCGGCGTGCTCGGCGTGCTGTTCTCCGGCGCGCTCGGCATCGTGCTCGGCCTGATCGCCGGCTATTTCGGCGGCGCCATCGACGGGCTGATCATGCGCATCGCCGACGTGCAGCTGACCTTTCCCGCCATCCTGATCGCGCTGCTCGTCAACGGCGTCGCCAAGTGCGCTGTTCGGCAACCGGCTCGACGCCATGAGCACGCTGTTGGTGCTGGTGCTCGCGATCGGCCTGAGTTTCTGGGTGCAATACGCGCGCACCGTGCGCGGCTCGGTCATGGTGGAGAAGAACAAGGACTATGTGGCGGCGGCGCAACTGATCGGGCTGCCCGCGCCGGTCATCATGCTGCGGCACGTGCTGCCGAATACGATGGGGCCGATCCTGGTGATCGCCACCATCAACCTGGCGCTCGCCGTCATCACCGAAGCGACGCTGTCGTTCCTCGGCGCCGGCATGCCCGACACCATGCCCTCGCTCGGCACCCTGATCCGGATCGGCAACAACTATCTGTTCTCCGGCGAATGGTGGATCGTCGCCTTCCCCGGCTTTGCGCTGGCGGCCTTGATCCTCGTCGATCAACCTGCTCGGCGACTGGCTGCGCGACGCGCTCAATCCGAAACTGCGATGAGGGGCCTGTCAAATCCGATGCGCTTGACCGCATGACCGAACCCGTTCTCACCGTCCGCAATTTCAGTGTGGAGTTTGTCACCCGGCACGATACGCTGCTCGCGATCGACGAGATATCCTTCGACATCGCCAAGGGCGAAGTGCTCGGAGTAGTCGGCGAATCCGGCGCCGGAAAATCCTTCACCGGAAGCGCCATTATCGGCCTGATCGACCCGCCCGGACGAATCGGCGGGGGAGAAATCCATCTGTCGGCCCGCGCATCGACACACTTTCGGCCGAAGAGCCTGCGCCGCATCCGGGCAAGCGGATCGGCATGATCTTTCAAGATCCGCTCACCAGTCTCAATCCGCTGTACCGGATCGGCGACCAGTTGATCGAGACCATCCGGACCCATCTCAATTGTCGGGACCGCCGCGCGCAAGCGCGCCATCGAGCTTCTGGCCGAGGTCGGCATGCCCGCGGCGGAAAAACGCATCGACGCTTATCCGCACGAATTCTCCGGCGGCATGCGCCAGCGCGTCGTCATCGCGCTGGCGATCTGCGCCGAGCCGGAACTCATCATCGCCGACGAGCCGACGACCGCGCTCGATGTCTCGGTGCAGGCGCAGATCATTACGCTGCTGAAGCGGTTCTGCCGCGAGCAGGGCACCGCGGTGATGCTGGTGACCCACGACATGGGCGTGATCGCGGAGACCTCCGATCGCGTGGCGGTGATGTATTCCGGCCGGATCGCCGAAATCGGCCCGGTGCAGGACGTGATGCAGAATCCGCTGCATCCCTACGCCAAGGGCCTGATGGGTGCGATCCCGACGCTCTCTGGCGAAGCGCACGCCTGGTCCAGATTCCCGGCGCGATGCCGAGGCTGTCGGCGATCCCGTTAGGCTGCGCGTTCAATCCGCGCTGCGCGTTTGCGTTCGACCGCTGCCGGATCGAGCGGCCGGAACCGATCGGCCACGGCACCCAATCCGTCGCCTGCCATCTCTTTGACGCGAGGCGCCGCGAAGGAGACCGCGGCATGACCGCTGCGCCCTTCATCGACGTGACAAATCTGCGCCGCGTGTTCGACGTCTCAAAACCATGGCTGAACCGGGTGCTCGAAGGCGGCCATCCGGAATTCCTGAAGGCGGTCGACGGCGTCACCTTCGACATAAGGAAGGGCGAGACCTTTGCGCTGGTCGGCGAATCCGGTTCCGGCAAGTCCACGGTCGCGCGCATGGTGGTCGGGCTGTTGCCGCCGACTCAGGCGAAGTGGTCATCGACGGTATTTCCATGACCGGCGCGAAGCGAGCCGCAGGCGCGCCAGCACCTGCGCCGCCGCATCCAGATGATCTTTCAGGATCCCTATGCGAGCCTCAACCCGCGGCTGCGGGTGGACGCCATCGTCGCCGAGCCGATCCGCGCCTTCGATCTTATCGAAAGCGAGCGCGACATCGTGGGCCGGGTGGGCGAACTGTTGAATTTGGTCGGACTGCACGCCGACGACGGTCTGAAATATCCGCACGAGTTTTCCGGCGGCCAGCGGCAGCGGATCGCGATCGCGCGCGCGCTCGCCTCCGAGGCCGAGTTCATCGTCTGCGACGAGCCGACTTCGGCGCTCGACGTCTCGGTGCAGGCGCAGATCCTCAATTTGATGCGCGACCTGCAGGACAAGTTCGGCCTCACCTATCTCTTCATCAGCCACAACCTCGCCGTCGTCCGGCACATGGCCAACCGCATCGGCGTGATGTATCTCGGCCGCATCGTCGAGATCGCCGAGGGGCGCGAACTCTTCAACAATCCGCGCATGCCCTACACCAGGATGCTGCTGGGCGCGGTGCCTGATCTCGCCATGTCCGGCCGGCAGCGGATTCCGGTCAAGGGCGAGATCCCCAACCCGATCGATCCGCCGCCTGGCTGCGCGTTCAATCCGCGCTGCCCGCTGGCCTTCGATCTCTGCCGCCGGCAGGCCCCCGCGCTGATCGACGGCGTCGCCTGCCACGCCGTCAACCAGCCCAATGAGGCGGCGGTACCGGCATGATCACAGAGATGGGAGGCCGCCGCTGCCCGGCACCCGTTGGCAGGCCGCCCTGGCTGTGGTCAAGTGCGCCCGCTTCGCCCCCGCGTACCCCCGGAATTCCATGAGCAACATCAATCCCGACCCGTTCACGACACGGCCTGAAATCGAAGGCACTTTCGGCGTCGTGACCTCGACCCACTGGATCGCGACCGCGGTCGGGATGGCCACGCTGGAAAAGGGCGGCAACGCTTTCGATGCCGGTGTCGCGACCGCATTCACGCTGCAGGTGGTCGAGCCGCATCTCAACGGTCCTGGCGGCGACGTGCCGATCATCGTGCACGACGTCAGGCGCGGCCGCACCGAGGTGATCTGCGGCCAGGGCCCGGCGCCCGCCGGCGCCACCATCGCGCATTACCGCAGCGAGGGCCTCGAAATGGTGCCCGGCACCGGCCTGCTCGCGGCCTGCGTTCCCGGCACCTTCGAATCCTGGATGCTGCTGCTGCGCGACTACGGCACCTTGCGGCTGCGCGACGTGCTGGAGCCCGCCATCGCCTACGCGCAGCGACGGCTATCCGCTGGTCGAACGCGCTTCCGCGACCATCAAGACCGTCGCAGCAATTGTTCCGGAAGCACTGGCCGACCTCGGCTGCGGTCTATCTGCCGAACAACGAGGTGCCGAAGCCCGGCACGCTGTTCACCAACAAAGACGCTCTCCGGAACCTATGCCCGCATCCTGAAAGAGGCCGAGAGCGCCGGCGGCGATCGCGTCGCCCAGATCGAGCGCGCGCGAAAAGCCTGGTCGCACGGTTTCGTGGCGGAGGCGATCGACGAGTTCTGCCGCACCCAGGAGGTCATGGACGTCAGCGGCTCGCCGCATCGCGGCGTGCTGCGCGCCGACGACATGGCGCGCTGGACGCCACGGTCGAAGCGCCGCTGACCTACGATTATGGCCGCTACACCGTTTGCAAGGCCGGCGTCTGGAGCCAGGGCCCGGTGATGCTGCAGCAGCTCGCGCTGCTCAAGGGTTTCAGCTCGACGGGCTCGACCCGACCGGGCCCGAATTCATCCATCTGCAGGTCGAATGCGCCAAGCTCGCCTACGCCGACCGCGAGAAATTCTACGGCGATCCGAATTTCAACGAGATCCCGATCGCGACCCTGCTGTCGGATGCCTACAACGACGAGCGCCGCAAACTGATCTCGGAGCAGGCGTCGCTCGATTTCGTCCCCGGCTCGGTCGAGGGTTTCGGCGTCGGTGGTCAAACTGCGCCGCCAGGAAGGCCAGCGCGAGGCGGTCGGCGCCATGGGCGCGGGCGAGCCGACCGTCGGCCGGTTCGGCGAGGTGCGCGGCGACACCGTGCATTTCGACATCATCGATAGCGCCGGCAACATGATCTCGGCGACGCCGTCCGGCGGCTGGCTGCAGTCGTCGCCGGTGATTCCCGAGCTCGGCTTCTGCCTCGGCACGCCGCGCGCAGATGTTCTGGCTCGAGGAGAACCACCCGGCCGCGCTGGCGCCGGGCAAGCGGCCGCGCACGACGCTCTCTCCGACCATGGCGCTGCGCGACGGCGAGCCGTATCTCGCCTGGGGAACGCCCGGCGGCGACCAGCAGGATCAATGGATCGCGCAATTCTTCCTGCGGCACGTCCATGCCAAGATGAACCTGCAGGAGGCGATCGACGCGCCGGCCTGGCATTCCGAGCATTTCCCGATCTCGTTCTGGCCGCGCACCTCGCGGCCCGGCGTGCTGGTGGTCGAAAACCGCGTGCCGAAGGCGACCGTGGAGAACCTGCCAGGCGCGGCCACATCGTGGG
>CAVXZR010000101.1:0-33708 GCA_963765965.1 uncultured Pseudomonadota bacterium | reverse complement strand
TATGGGGTGGTAGGTTGTAATTTGGGGATGATGGCGTTGTACAGGCTGTCAAAATATATTTCCCGATCACCTTAATTAGGAAGCAGACGACCCAGGAAACTGGAAAGAAGATACCAGGTGACGGGATATTTCATTAATTCTTTATAGCCAAAACATCTTCCACCATCTGCTGTGAAGCTCCTAGGTAATTGAAAGGATCACAAAGTGCTTTCAGTTCTTTCTCTCCAAGTGATGATGTGACCTCCTCTTTCTTCATTAAACAATCAAATAATGTCAAATCTCCCTCAATCGATTCTTTGCATTGCCTCATACACCACATCGTGGCTTTCCCCTGCAAGATGTGGAGCAAGCTCCATCATCACAGCTTCTCCAACAATAAGTCCTTGTGTGGAACGCAAATTCTTGCCCATCTGCTCAGTATTCACCACCAAACCAGAAAGTGCGAAATCAGCTTGATGTAAAGCACCAACCGTAATAACGAAACTTTCCTGGAATTGCTACCCATTCCAAATGCCATGGTCCAGATCTCGCCGACACCAAGCAGGACGTCTTCAAGACCCCGCTCGCCAAGGCGCAACTCGCCGCGGCGCTGGCGATGCTCGGCGACCGCGCGCGCGCCGGCAAGGGTTTCGCCGCGGCGCTCGACGCGCTCGAAATCGAGCAGGACAACGGCCTGTCGCGGCCCGACTACGGCTCGACGCTGCGTGACGCGGCGGCGACGCTGGCGCTGGTCGTCGAGGCCGAAATGACCTCGGCCGAGCTGCCCGGCGACCCGATCGGCCGCGCCGGCGCCGTGCTCGAGCGCGCCCGCGCCGCGCGGGGTCGACCAGCACCCAGGAGAACGACTGGATGGTCGTCGCCGCCGAGGCGTTCGCCGGCAAAGGCGCTGAGCCAATTCACCGTCGACGGACAGCCGGTCGAAGGCGCGATTTATCGCAAGTGGAGCGGTTCGCGCTCGGCCAGAAGCTGATCACGATCGCCAACGCCGGCAAGGCGACGGCTGACTCGTGACGACCGCTTCCGGCGTGCCGATCGCCCATGATCCCGCCGCCTCCGAGGGCTACGCGCTCGAGCGCACGTTCTACAAGCTCGACGGAACCAAGACCGACCTCAAGGCCATCGCGCAGAACGAGCGCGTGGTGGTGGTGCTCAAGATCACCGAGAGCGAGGCGCGCTACGCCAAGCTGCTGGTGGTCGACCGCCTGCCCGCCGGCCTCGAGATCGACAACCCGACCTTGTTCGACAGCGGCTCGATCGACGCCTTCTCGTGGCTGAAGAAGGATATCGATCCGGTGCATGCGGAATATCGCGACGACCGCTTCGTCGCCGCTTTCGACCGCGAGCCTGGCCAGTCGGCGTTCTTCAGCGTCGCCTATGTCGTGCGCGCTGTCGCGCCGGGGCTCTACGTCTATCCTCCGGCGACGGCGGAAGACATGTACCGCCCCGACCGCTTCGGCCGCACGGCGTTCGGCGCGATCGAGGTGACGGCGAAGTGAGAGCAATTCCCCTTCCCCCCTTGCGGGGGAAGGCGGCTGACGAAGTCGGCCGGATGAGGGGTTGCGCCCGCGAGGCGCGTGACATTGAGCGGGTCCTATGCGCAATGACGACTGTTCCTAATCCTCGCCGAGACAAGAGTTCGCCTTGCAGCGCGACCCCTCATCCGGCGCGCTTCGCGCGGCGCCTTCCCCCGCAAGCGGGGAAGGAACCGCGCGCCGCCGCGAACGCCGCTTCTTCGCCACGCTCGGCGCACTCGTCTTCGTCCTCGGGCTGGGCGGACCAGCGGCGTGGAACAGCTACATCGAAAGGCTCGGCCCGCTCGACTCGCCTGGCGCGGCTCGGCTCGACGATCGTCGTCGACCGCGACGGACGGCTGCTTCGCGCCTTCACCCTGCCTGACGGCCGCTGGCGTCTGCCGACCACCGCCGGCGAGGTCGATCCGCGCTATCTGGCGATGCTGCTCGGCTACGAGGACGAGCGCTTCTACGCGCACCACGGCGTCGACTGGCGCGCGATGGCGCGCGCCGCCGGCCAGTTCGTAACGCGCGGCCACGTCGTCTCGGGTGGTTCGACGCTGACGATGCAGGTCGCGCGGCTGATCGAGCCGCGCGACGACCGTAATCTTTCCGCCAAGCTCAGACAGATCGCGCGCGCCTGGCAGATCGAGGCCGCATCGCCAAGGATGGCTCTCGACCGCTATCTCACGCTGGCTCCGTTCGGCGGCAACCTCGAAGGCGTGCGCGCCGCCTCGCTCGCCTATTTCGGCAAGGAGCCGCGCAAGCTGTCGATCGGCGAGGCGGCGCTGCTGGTGGCGTTGCCGCAATCGCCGGAGTCGCGCCGGCCGGAGCGCTTCCCCGACGCGGCGCGCATCGCCCGCGCCCGCGTGCTCGACCGCGTCGCGGCGCGCGGGATCATCACCGCGACGAAGCGGAGGCCGGCAAGCGCGAGCCGATCCCCGACGCCCGCAAGCCGCTGCCGATCCTCGCCGCGCACGCCGCCGAGGAGGCGGTCGCCGCGGACCCGAACGCACGCGTCCTCAAGCTGTCGAATGACGCGCGGCTCAGGAAAAACCGAAACGCTCGCCCGCGGATCGAATGGATGGATTCCGACCCGCCGCGTAAAATGCAGGCATTGCCGGCTTTCAGACACAGGGCTGCGGCGTTCACGGTCACATTGGGCCGCGACTCGTAAATTATGCCGATAACCCCTAAAGGCACGCGCATCCTGCCGACCTGTATGCCGCTAGGCCGGTAACTGAGATCGGTGATTTCGCCGACCGGGTCGGGTAACGCCGCTACCTGTTTCAGGCCTTCTACCATCGCTTCTATCCGGCCAGGCGTCAGTTCCAGTCTATCCAAAGACGCCGCATCTAACCCGCTATCCTTGCCGGCCTGCAAATCCTTGCGATTTTCGATGACCAAGTCGGCACTACCGGCAGCAATTGTGTTTGCAATATTCAATAAGGCTTTATTTTTAAAGCCTGTATCGGCCTTGCTAACCTCCCGTCCTGCCTGTCTGGCTTGCTGTCCCAATTGTTGCATGTAATGTTTAACGTCCATCATCAAAATTCCGATATTTGGAAAGGCGAACATTATACTCGCTGAATTATGATTTTGTGGGCAATAAACTATGCCATGAAAGTAGATTATAGCTGTCAAACCCTAACATCGCGCCGTTTCCTAACAATTGCATTTCTAATTTAGAAACATTTTACAAACACATAAAAACATTAAAGATTTACTTTGGATTACTTCTTTAATGGCGGTATGATTACCCCGGCACAAAAATGGTAAAGTTATCAATCAGAATGACTGAAACTCTACTATAGTCTTACCATTGTCTGCTAACTTTATCCACGCAACGATAAATTCTTGAAGGAAGGATATGAACAATCTCAACGAAGAAGAGCGTAAAAAAATTCTGGAGAGCTCGCCGGTCGGCACATGGGCGTTAATGTTGATCGTCAGCGGCGGTATGGTGATTGCCTGGCTGTTGATGTATTACGGGGTGTTTTTGCCTCGCGGCCATATCGGTTAAGGGGGCGGTATGCATATCGATAAACTGGAAAAAAAATGGGCGACCGTCTCCTTACTGATTGCCGGACTATTTGTTTCGGTGATTCTAGGGTCGGCGTTTTTTCACGGCATTCATGCACCGAGTAACGTCGAGACCATCGATTCCGCCCGTCTGCATCTATCGGAGGAATTCGCCGAAGACAAGCTAGGCGTTCAGCAAAATGCGGACGGCAGCATTACCGTCAGAATGGTAGCCGGGCGTTATGGCTTTTTTCCTAAAGAATTGACTTTGCCTGCTGAAACAGACATCACTTTTCGTTGGGTTAGCCTGGACGTGCTTCATGGCGTCCATATACCCATGACCAATATGAGTACGATGATCGTGCCCGGCTACGTCGCCCAGGTTAAAACCGTCTTAAAACAAGCCGGGGATTATCCGCTGTTATGCAACGAGTATTGCGGCATGGGCCATGCCCACATGTGGAGCAATATTAAGGTGGTTAGAAAAGAGAGCTGGAATGCCCTCAAGAATCAAGGGGAAGTGAATCATGGATAATGCAGTCGAAAAAAAATTAGCGCTCACCCATTTTTGGGTGGCGTTCGCAGCCTTTGTTCTGGCCTGTTTGATGGGCGCCTATCAAGTTATCGAGCGTAGCGGCTTCTTCTCGGCCATTGAATCCAGAGAAGTCTATTATGCCTCTGTCAGTACTCATGGCGTATTGATGGCGTTTGTGCTCACTACCTTCTTTATCATGGGTTTCGGTTATTATGTTGCCACCGTCAGCTTGAAACTGCCGGTGTGGAATAAAACCTTCGCCTGGACCGGTTTTGGCGTGGCCTTAACCGGTGTCGTACTGGCGGCCTTGCCTTTGCTTGGCGGCGCTGCCTCGGTACTGTTTACATTTTATCCGCCCATGCAGGCCCATCCGCTTTTTTACATCGGCGCCACCTTGCTGGTGGTCGGCTCATGGTTCTGGTGCGTGTCTATGATAGCCATGTACATGCAATGGAAAAAAGCCAATCCTGGACAGCCGGTGCCGCTGGCGATGTTCGCGACCACTGCCAACGCCATACTCTGGCTGTGGACCAGCGCCGGTGTTGCCGCAGAAGTGCTTTTTCAATTGATTCCCTGGTCGTTGGGCTGGATCGATACCATTGACCCCGGCCTTGCCCGTACTCTGTTTGCATGGACACTGCATCCTATCGTCTATTTCTGGCTGATACCGACCTATACGGCATTTTACTGCCTGGTTCCGAAACAGGCGGGCGGTTTCCTGTTCAGCGACGAGATGGCCAGGGCAGCATTTATTCTGCTGGTGGTATTCAGCCTGCCGATCGGTTTCCACCATCTGTATATGGACCCGGAACAGGGCCACGGCTGGAAAATTCTGCATGCAATCGGCACCTTTGTCGTCACCTTGCCAACCTTTATCACCGGCTTTACCGTCATCGCTTCGCTGGAAATTGCCGGACGTCTTCGGGGCGGCAAAGGCTTATTCGGCTGGATTGGGACTTTGCCGTGGGACAACCCTATGGTTTTAGCGATTATTCTTGGCTTGCTGATGCTGATTTTCGGCGGTTTCGGCGGTCTGGTTAACGCCAGCTACGCCATGAATGCCATGGTACACAATACGGCATGGGTCTCCGGCCATTTCCATTTAATATTCGGCGGCACTACCATCATAATGTACTTTGGCGTGGCTTATTATTTTTGGCCGATACTAACCGGCAAACCCTTATTCTGCAATGCTCTGGCAACCACGCAATTGTGGGCATGGTTTGTCGGCATGATCATTATAACCACGCCCTGGCACATTTTGGGCCTGCTAGGCCAGCCTAGAAGGATAGACAGCGTCAATTACAATAATCTGCTGACCCTTTCCTGGGATCCGTATGAAGTTACCATGATTTTCGGCGGCATGATCCTGACCTTCTCGGCCGGGCTGCTGATTTACAATCTATTGAAAACCCAGCTTAGCGTTGGTGCAAGTTTTAAAGGCGAAGTGGAATTTGCCGAACCGATTCATAAGGTCACAGGCTTGCCTAATTATTTGAACAGCTTCAGCTTATGGAATGGCGTGATAGCCATTTTTATGTTGATTGCCTTCGGCTATCCGATTCTGCAATTCTTTATGATGAAAACTTTCGGCTCAAGCACCTGGGGATACTAATATGAAAAAAATCATTCTCACAGCCGCGCTGTTTTTGCCGTTTGTAGTTGCGGCTCAACCATCATCGCAAGTCGCCTGGACTGCGGAACAACTTAATTTTGTCAAAGCCGGTAATCCGCAAAAAGGCAAGGAACTGGCGCAAACCTGTAACGGCTGTCATGGCGCCAGCGGTATCAGCAGCATGGCAAACACACCCTCGCTGGCGGGACAATTACCCACTTATTTATTCAAGCAATTGCAGGATTACGCTAACGATAACCGTCAACAAGCGGTAATGTCCACCTTAGCAAAAACCCTTAGCAAACAGGATGCAGCCGATTTGGCTGCATGGTTCGCTTCGCTGCCGCCGGCATTTCAGTCAGCCACGCCGGACGCTTATGAAAATGCCGAAAAACTGGTCAAAAACGGCAGTAACGAGCGCTTAGTGCCGCCTTGCGAAGTTTGCCACGGCAATGGCGGGCTCGGGCAAAAAATCGACATACCTGCTCTTTCCGGGCAAGATGCCGAGTACCTTATTTTGACCTTAAAGGCCTTCAAGGACGGCAGCCGTCATAACGATATTTATAGCCGGATGCGTTCCATCGCCAAAACCTTGGCCGATGAGGAAATCAGCGAACTTGGCTTTTACTATCAGAACATTAAAAAGTAAAAAGAAAGTCTGTAAACTCACTTGATAGTCAGGCAAAACCAGCTAGGCTTTTAGCTTGCCGACAAGTAAAGCTTATCAAATTCCGCTGCCTTTGATCCCTACTACCCGGCACTGCATGGATGCAGGCGCCGGGGAATTCAAGAATGAAAGGTTTTTCAAGCCAATCATCCAAATATTGTTGAGCCATGGACACACAAAGCCAAATTTCCGTCAAAAACGCATACCGGGGCGTGAATCTAGTCAGTTTCGGTACTTCCATCAAACTGCTGTTTACCGGTTATCTGACCACAGTAGCAGCCGGATATATCATGGCTCTGATTCAGATTCTGTTTACCCACGGCATGGCCGATGGGAAATTCGGATTATCGCTGGACGACATTGTCTACAGTTACTACGGTAATCGTTCCGGATCGGTACTGGAATCCAAACTAAATGGCTCAATGAAACTCAACGCACCAGATCAAGAACGTTTCAAATTGATTCAATGGGCTAGGGACGGCGGCGATGAGGCAAGCTACGATAAGGAAATCAAAGCCATTGTCAACAAAAACTGCACTGTTTGCCATAACGCCAACGCCGGTTCGTTGCCGGATTTCAGTAAATATGAAAATCTGAAAAAAACCACCGAATCAAACCAGGGCGCAACTTTTCAATCGCTGATCAGAGTTTCACACATTCATCTCTTCGGCATCAGTTTCATCTTTATGTTCGTCGGCATTATTTTCAGTTTCAGCACCGGCGTCCCGCGCAAATACAAGTACACGGCCATTGTCATGCCTTACCTGTTTTTGCTGATCGACATAGCCTCCTGGTGGTTAACCAAACTCAATCCGCACTTCGCTTTACTGGTCATTTTCGCCGGCAGCGGCTTGGGAATTTCCTTTGCCTTCATGTGGCTTGTTTCGATGTATCAAATGTGGATACTCGGTGGAGTATTCAAACGGCCAGACCGTCGTAACGCTGTGTTGCGGGATTAAGCCTCATATTTATCGACAGGTTGCCGATAAATATTTTAATACTTATAAAGAGGCGTCACATGGAAAAACAATCCTCGGTCCAAACTAAAATACTACTAAGCATTGCCAGCGTTTTTTTGCTGCTCATGGCCGTCAGCATCGCCTTTATGGCCAATAAACAAAAGGAAATGATTCAGGGACTGGCCGTCGAAAAAGCCCATGACATAGCCAATACTTACTTCGACGGTATTAATACCATGATGTTAACCGGCTCCATGGCGCAAAGCGAAGTGCTGAGGGAAAAAGCCCGTTCTTATGCGAATATCACTGAAATTCGCTTAATTCGGGGTAAAGGTATAGTCGATGTTTTCGGTGCAGGTAAAAACGAACAAAGCCCGGTTGACGAGCTCGACCGGAAAGCCTTAAGCGGCGAGGCAGTCAAACAGCCTTCCAGCAATGATAAAGGCAGGCTAATCACTATCTTACAGCCAATACTGGCTAGTACCAATTATCACGGCACCAATTGTCTAAGCTGCCATGCCGTCAGCGAAGGTTCGGTACTGGGTGCGATTAGAGTTTCATATTCGTTAGCAAATCTGGACAGCAAAATAAATGAGAGTTTATTAACTACTGCGGGAATTTCCCTAGGTTTGTTTATCATCGGCATGTTTCTACTGACAATTTTGATGAAAAAAATTGTCGTTCATCCGCTCACTGCCATGCTGAATATATTGAATATTGTCGTAAGCAAATCGGACCTGCGTCAACGTCTGGATATCCATTCCAACGATGAAATCGGTCTGGTTTGTGCAGCGTTCAATACCATGTTAAGCCATTTTGCCGCCAGCCTGACACAGGTATCCGATACCAGCCAGCGTTTAGGGGCGGCAATCAGGCAAATTTCGGGCACCGCTCAGCAAACCACCGAAGCGGCCAAAGAACAGCATAACGAAACAGCATCGGTACTTCATGCCATTCAGAAACTTGAATCCTCTGTCCAGGAAGTCAGCTCCGGCGCCGCCAGCGCAGCGGAGGCCTCGATCGCAGCCGATCAGCAGGCTGCGCAAGGTGCAACGACAACAAAAAAAGCCATTGATGGTATTTATGAATTGGTCTTCGAAATAGACCGGGCCTCAGAAGTCATCAAACGCCTGGATGAAAAAAGCAAGGGAGTAAGTGCGGTACTGGATGTGATTAAAGGTCTGGCCGAACAAACCAATTTACTGGCGCTAAACGCCGCTATCGAGGCGGCCAGAGCCGGCGAACAGGGGCGCGGATTCGCGGTCGTAGCCGATGAAGTCAGGACTTTGGCAACCCGTTCCCATAAGGCCACCGAAGAAATCGAAAGCATCATCGAGCAATTGCAACATGAAGCCAAGGATGCAGTGACAGTCATGGATAACGCCAAGAATAGCGCCGAGCAACGCCGGGAGCAAGTGCAAAGCGCCGACGAAGGTTTGAATTCGATTGCCGAACGCGTAGCTCATATTCGCCAGCTCAACGCGTTAATGTCGCTTGCTGCCGACAATCAAGGCCGTGTCGCTCAATACGTTAACCAAAGCGTGTCCCGGATCAGCCTCTTGACAGATCGTACAGCCAATGATGCCGAACAAACCAATGTGGTCGGTAACGAACTGGTTAAATTAGCTAATCAACTGAATGGATTGGTGGATCAATTTAAACACTAATTTAGATTCTCTAAGTTTGCGTTATGAGGTTTGGCGGATGTTATACTTTTATAACGATGCACCTAGCCTTAAAAGCCCAAGCGTCTGTTGCCGAATTTGCGTAGCGACACTTTGGTCTAAAGTTTGTAGCCAGCGTTCCGGGATTTGCTGCACACCGTATTTTGCCCCTGCCAGCATGCCTACCAGAGCGCCGGTGGTATCGGCATCGCCACCCTGATTAACAGTGGCAATCAAACAGGATTCAAAATTGTCGGTATTAAAAAAATAATGTAAAACCGTTTGTACGGTGTCGACAATATAGGCCGAGGCCTTGCCGGGGTAGGGGATATAGGCAAATTCACTGTATTGATCAAGCAAAAGATCCACTTCCTGTCGGCAAGCATCCATAGTCTGTCCCTTGAGTAAGGACTGCACCATCCGGCCAAGTGTTAAGGTTGCAGCATTTGACAAGGAGTGATTATGGGTAATGTGGCTTTGTTGTAGACTCCATTCTTCAAAATACTCCGGACGGTTTAAGGTCAACAATGCTACCGGCAGATTGCGCATGCATGCGCCGTTGCCCGCATCATCAGGGCGCGGCAAACCGAAAAGTTCGCCGCTATCCCGATAACGGCTAATGCCGCGTAGCGTGGTATTACCTATATCCGGTGGGTTGCTTTCCAGCCAGGTCACAAAATAATCGGCTATGGCCTCAATCTTCCAGGCTTGATGATCCAGGATGGCTTGCCCAAGCGCCAGCGACATTTGCGTGTCATCCGTCACTTCACCGGCTGCCAGGCCCAGCCAGCCGCCGCCGGTAATTTCCTGATGCACACCATACTGTTTTCGAATTTGAGCCGGTTTCATAAACTCAAGCGTTGCCCCCAGCGCATCCCCGCAGGCAAATCCTAAATAAGCACCCAAAGCTCTGTTCAGCACTCCCTCTGTTGGCATTTCTATTCCTGTTATCGCTGCACTTTGACACAATAATCGCCGCCAATCACCAGATATTCCGCCTCGCCATGTAAAGCATGATGAGGCAGCAGTTCGTTAAAAAAAATCAGCTTTACCATAGGCACTTCCACTTCAAGAATATAGCCGCCGAATTCGCTGGCAATACTGCGCCGGTCGGTAAAAGAAACAATACTATTAAAACGCACAATTTTGTTCTGTTTATCCTCATGTTTTACTACCCAATGTTCATCCAGCGAATTGACGCCTCGAAACAGGGTTTTATGGCTAAGCGCCGGAAATTGGAAACGCTCGATAATCCACTGGCAATATTCGTAAAGCAGGTCAAGTTGCAGATAAATACAATTATTATGATAACGGCTGTTCATTTTTTCTTCGATATAGCTTATCCAGTCCCTGCTATTAAAACCGGCTATCCGCTGTTTATGAAAGTTAGGAAATAGTCCGAAACGGCTTTCCACCCAGCCTTTAAAAACAGCGCCCTGGGCATTGTTGGAATCCATACCCCAATCCTGTATTAATCGCAGATAACTATTACGGTATCGGCGTCTGCCCGAAGAGTCGTTGGCTAGCCTTTGCTCTGTTTCAAAACCGAAAACCACGCACATATAATCCTGAAAAATTTGCCCGCATTCTTCCAGTGTCTTTTGTACTGCCAATTGCTTAAACAAACCGGCTGCGGATTCGCGGGTGCCGGCTATGTGTAATGGTTTAGGGTGTTGATTAAAGATATGGCTGGCGATACGTGCTGTTGCGACCCCAATTAAATTGGTGCTGTTTCCCTGTTGATAAATATCAGGCATTGCCGGACGGAACAGCGATCAATGTTGAGCTTAGCATAGAAAATTTCGGATTATGAATGCTTTGTTGGTGTTTTTTTGAGAGGACGCAGTTGAAAAAAGGGCCGTCAGTTTTTCATGGTTAGTCTCGATTCGCTTTATGGCTACTTCCCGCTCTCGAGCAAAATCGTATCGCCGTCATGCAGGCCGGACAATACTTCCAGCTTATCGCCGTAACGTTTGCCGGTGCGTATATGCTGAATGTGGGTCTGTCCGCCTTCAAGAATCTTCACCGCCTGCAATTCACCAAAATGTACAGTATTGCCGAAGCCGGAACCAGCAAGGCTTGTTGTTCGGCTTCACAACCTAAGGATAGCCAGCCGAACTGCCCGTGCTGCAAGCCGTTGGTTTTCGGCAGGCTGATCTTGATTAGCCGGGTGCGGGTTTTTGGGTCGATTTCCGGGGCGACTTCGTCGAGCGTACCGGTCACGGTTTGTTGAATGGCGTCGATGCGAACATCAAGCTTCATGCTAGGTTTTACCAGCGGCGAACAGCGGTCTGCGATCGCCACTTCCAGACGCAAATCGTCAGGGTTGAGGAAGGTGATGATAGGCTGGTTGGGCATGCCCATGCCGCCGGGTTCCTGCAAACGTTCCCCAACTACCCCGTCGAACGGCGCATACAGCACGTTTTCGCCGAGCTCGACTTTGCTTTGCTGGGCAGTACTGGCGGCTTGATCCACTTTGGCTTGCGCCGCCTGTGCCTGAGCCAGCGCCGCTTCGTAATTTTGACTGGTGACCGCTTGCTTGTTATACAGTTCTATAATGCGTTTCTCTTCGGTTCTGCTTTGCGAAGCCTGGGCCTGAGCGGCAATCAGCGCGGCATTTGCGGCGTTATAGGCAGCGCGCAGATCACGGTCGTCAAGTTTGGCAATGATATCGCCTTTTTTCAGTTTGTCGCCGGGATGTACCGCTACAACCAGAATATGGGCATTCACTTTAGGCGCAATATCAATCGCTAGCCGGGCACGTATCGTACCCTGCCAGAGCATGGAGTTGGTAACCGGCTGGCTGGCGAGTTTAAGGGTTTGCGCGCCGGCGGGTAGGCTTTGGCCGTTGTCTGAAGGATTGCCGGGTTCGGTTTTTCTGCTACTGATCAAAGTGCCAAATACAAACAAAAGCGCCAACAACAGGGTGCTGGCCGCCAGCAGCAGAATTAACCGTTTATGGCCGCTAAAAAATGTAGATTGATCTGTCATGATGGCCTGTTATGTCTGCGATTTTTGTCAAAAACCAGTCGCATGTTTAAGCTCCGCTTCGGTGCGCAAATTTTCTAAACGGGTGCTTGCTATGTGATCGATTCAGCAACTCCTGAAAATCGGCTTGGACATCCGGCAAGGGCGGGCTACAGTTCCGCCGAGAAAAATCATCATAGGCAGGCAGGCCCGGCAAGGTCTTTAACATATTATGCTCCATTTCAATCGTATTGGCGGCTTGTTTTGCCTCGGCCAGTTGTCATTCCAATGGTATGACATCAGATTTAAACACAGTTCCTGCATAGAAACGTATCAGCGATTTATTTAATTCGCTTTCTACTGCATTAAGGGTACACTCTGCATTAGAATGAAAAATTCCGGAGCCGGATTTTACAGCACTTAATCCGGCTGTGGCGGCCTGTTCCAGTCATTGGCGCATCCGGCCTGTTCAATGCGGGCCGGCAGGGTGTTCAGCCCGGGATTATTGGTCTGGGCAATATCAATAACCTGATCAAAGCTAGTGATTTTTGTGTTTGTTTAAATCGCAGCAGCCGATTAGGGCAGCAATGCCGGCAATCAACCATGCTGCGGATGATTTGAAAAAAGTTCAAACAACATTCTTTAATGTTAGCATGTTAATATGCATAAAAAACTCTAGCGAAATTTTGGTTGTCATAAAAGCGATTTATGGCCGAAATACCGGAACTTTGGCTTGAAATTTAGCCGTTCGCAGCTAAATGTAAAAAGAAAACTTGAAATGTTCGTCCAGCGTGGTAACTTTATTGTTCCAGCATAATAATAATTATTTTTTTGAGGATGCATCGAATGAGTATTGATGAAAACACCAACGAAACAGAAGGGTCAAACCAGAGTGAACCCAGTGCACCAGAGCATACCCCAGCCGCAAACAATTCGGTAGAAGCAGCAAAAAATGCGGCCGGTAATGCCTTAAACAATTTTCTAGCGCTTAAAGAGACCAATCCAAAAGTGTTCTTTGGTGCGATTGGCGGCGTTGTAGTACTGTTACTTGTTTTATTTTTTAGCGGCGGCGGTTCAGATTCCAAGCTGCCTATCCATCAGTCCAAACAGGTTGTTCTTGGACAAAGTTACGTTCTGAAAAGCGCAAATGCTTATGATCCGCAAGCAACCATCCGTTTGGTTTCCGTGCCCGGTTCAATGGCGGCTTATGACGATACCGAAGATGCAGACCGCGAAGGATGCAAACACATAAAAGACGGTACGCCGGTAAAAGTTGTTAACTCACAGGATGCTTACGGTAAAAAAGACGTTTTTGTCGAAGTTGAAATGGTGAACGGTGAGTGCGAAGGCAAACGCGGCTGGGCTCTGGCTGTAAATTTGCAATAAATTAAGTGTTGACAGGATAAAATTCTTCGCTATAATTATACGGATAAATAGCAACGCGGGAATAGCTCAGTGGTAGAGCACAACCTTGCCAAGGTTGGGGTCGCGAGTTCGAGTCTCGTTTCCCGCTCCAAAAAATTTAGAAAAGCCGCGTAGAATCGCGGCTTTTTTATTTAACCGTAAGGCTGCGTAGCAAAATGGTTATGCATCGGCCTGCAAAGCCGCTTACACCGGTTCGATTCCGGTCGCAGCCTCCATTAAATTCAATTAAATCAGCCGCTTATAGAGCGGCTTTTTTATGCCCATCAAAAAATCCTTGTAAAAATAGCCTAAAAATCGTAAAAAATACCCAAAAAAAGGGCTGTGGATTGGTTAAAACCAATTTTCAGCGGCTTGTTTGTGGGATTATGCGAGTTTTTAAAATGGCTTTGATACGTCAGCGGAAGGGTGGTTCTTGGGAAATTATTATTCAGCGCAAGGGGCTGCTGCCTAAGCCGCATTACGCCTCGGCAAATACGGAGGCAGAGGCGCGAGAGTATGCGGCCGGGGTTGAGCGACTACTGGATCAGGGTGTGTTGCCGGATTCACTGGCACCGGCGCCGGCTGATTCTGCGGTATTGCGGGATTGGGCCCGGCAGTATTTGGCGAGCGTGGCGGCTGTGTCAAATGCGGATCGGGATGTGCTGGAGTCAATGTGGGATCAGTTGGCGTTATGGCCGGTGTCTCGACTGACGGGCGAGTGGGCCGAGAACTGGGTGGCGGATATGAAATCCAAGCGGTTGGCGCCCAGCACGATCCGGCATAAGTCCGGGGCGGTGAGGCGGCTATTGGATTGGGCGCTACGGAAAAAAATGTTGCAGGTGAATCCGTTTGCTTTTTTGCCGAAGAAATTTGCGAGTTATGCGCCGGCAGACGGGATTGCCGTGGAGGACGTTGAGCGCGATCGGCGGTTGTTGCCGGGCGAGTATGAGCGATTGATGCGAATTCTGGATGGAGAAATGCCCGAGGGAAAGCAGCGGGGGCTTGTTAGCACGGATCGGGCTGGACGGCGGTTGCTGTTTATTTTGGCATGTGAGTCAGCTATGCGGTTGCGGGAGATGTTTACCTTGGAGCCTCGGCAGGTGGATTTAGGCAAACGGACGATCTTTCTTGAGAAAACCAAGAATGGCGATAAGAGGCAGGTGCCGTTATCCAGCATTGCTGTAGCGGAGTTGGCGGCATGGCCTATGGATGATGAGTTTGTGTTTCCGTGGTTTAAGGGGGATTATTCGCATTCCGGGTTAAAGAAAATGAGTACGCATATCAGCCAAAAATGGCGGACGGTGGCGCGGCTGGCGGGGTGCGAGGATCTACGGTTTCATGATTTGCGGCATGAGGCAGTATGTCGGCTGTATGAGCGGACTACGCTGGGGGATGTGCAGATTGCCCGGATTACCGGGCATCGCGATTTGAAGATGCTGAAACGCTATTCTAATTTGCGGGGGAGTGATTTGGCGGAACGGTTATGGTGATAGTATGTTCATTGCGCACTTTGGTATTTTGCCAGGTCAATGAGGGCTTTGCGTGGGCGGCCACGGCCTTGGTGCTTGATGACGGGCGCTGGGTTTTCTTGCCGGTCACGCTGTCCTGATTCGGCCAATTTGACAATATAATTCAGTAGGTGTTGGCGTACGAAACGCCAATCATCACCGATTTTGGCCGCCGGGATTTCGCCGGATGCGGCTAGGCCTCGCATGGTTGGGACGGATACGCGGAGGTATTCGGCGGCTTCGTTGGTGGTTAGGATTTCTGTCATGGGTGTAGCTCCGCCATGTGTTTGGATAGTAGGTCAATTTCTTTCGGGGGCGCGGTTTCGAGTAGTTCGAAGATGCAGCACTGGAGGCCGACGCGACAGCCTTAAGGTCAATCATTATCGGCTTTAGAACCGACTGACGTTTCTGCATGTTACTTATATCCTCATCACCTTTCAATCATCGGTTAACAGTTTCTTTATTTCAACTACTCCCATTTGAGTGAAAAATCGTCTAATTTGACAAAGCCCTGAAAAATATGCATTCCAATGGCTTTCATTGCTTTAAAACTAGACGCTTTCTGAGTCAATTGGGAGTAATTTTTCCTGAAAAAATTCAACAAATTCCATGTTTGCATATTCCTATTGAATTTAAGATATTTTTTCAAAAATAAGGTATCGTTATTATCGCTAACATGCTTTGCAGACCATATACCACTCATTAAAATCATCATTTATGGGTTGATGAAGGTTTTTAATATTTTTCATCCAAATTTCAGTCAGGTTCTGCAAACACAGCAAATATAATACTGCTGTTCGTTAATTAATAATTTCGCACTACGACAATGATTACACCGCACTAATTTGAGCGTTCCATTTGTCAACCATTTTGAAATTACCCATGCTTCCGAGAAGTCCAGAACTGGTTCGGAGCTGGAAACTAATTTAATATAGGAAGAGTAGCGTCGATATGAAGTAATTGTTCGCTGACAAAACTCGTCTACGTTCTGAATACGAAAATAAACGGCATATAACGTAGCCTCTTTCGTTCGTAAATGGCTTTTGTATATGAAATGCGGCGAAGTTTTCAATGAACCACTGGCCGGCGAGCGATGGTGCATGTTGACATAGGCTTTTCGAAGAATGCCTGCCGACAATCCAGTTTCCTTGACTACGATTGATATCCTAGCATCAAGTGATAGTAAATCCATTGCTAAGGCGTATCGATTAATGGTATCCAGACTCATATATTTTCTTTATAAGACGATTAATAAAATTCCACTTTATCCATGTCGAAATTTTTCGAAATTCTGAGGCTGATCTTAAAAAAGTCATAGCTCGAAAGATTGCTTAAAATCAAACAAATCCGCGCAGGTCTGGTGGTACGGGGGCCACAATTCGCAACTCATCATCTCCATGAAATAATTTACGAACGAATGTGGGAAAAATTGAAAGCAATGTTTAAATGTTTGAAATTATTCGTGTACCTCAGCTTATTTTTGGTTATTCATATTTCCTTTAAGCGGGAATAATTTGCGACAACTACCGCTCACTGTGCTCCAATTCGACCACTAAGCATCGATTGCAACCTAACAAGAGATCGCCTGCAGGTCCAATGGGCGTTATGGGCTTTTTGAGTAAATCTGCCGGGATATACGTACGCACATTTCTAGCTGTCAAACTGTGTAAATAGTTTCTCCCTCAGTTTTTATCTTCATGACAATCAGATTCATTTGAAATGCTGAATAACAATCCAGAACCTCGTCCTCCCAAATACTCACAAAACTGCTTCAGCATGCCTCGCGCAAACAGTTTGTCTTCGGGACTAAGACGGGATAGCCATGATGAGATAGCGATTGCGTCATCGTCTGCAACTATTGGCTCTTCTGATAGCAGTTCACCCACTGTCGTAAACAACACGCCAGCTAAACGCTCAAGTGTTAAAAGAGACGGTAGATGTTTGCCGCGTTCAAATCGGGACAGTGTTTCGGTATCAACACCAAGTCGCTCTGCAAGTTGGGCCTGAGTCAGACCAAGGGCTTGTCTTTGCTTGGAAATGTTCCTGGGCAACCGGACGGCCAAAGGCTCCGCAGTAGGTGCTTGAGAGATATTTTCTTGGATGTTTTTGGCAATCATATTTGTCGGTTTCGCTGTCAACACATATGGTTGTCTTACTAAAATGTTTTTAACAGAATCTAATCTGCCTAGTTTGTTCTCAACAAATAACGCCGATAGAGGTGTGTAAGGTGCGGCAATTCAGGTCTTAGTCGTTGATAAACTAAGGTTTAACATTATTTGATTAAGATTCTTGAGTGAAATTGATTGAGTTTTATTTAAATGTCTTTAATTACAAGGAATATATTTTTGTGACAAGGTTTAAAAAAAATAGGATTGATATCGTTATTATTTTGTTTATTTCGTCAAATTCTGTTTAAGATTATGACGAATGATGTTTATTAATTCGTTTGGATTGTTGACTATCTTTTCATCTATACTTTGGATGATCTTGGTGTCAACCTCGATCGTCTTAACCTTCCGGGTTTCCTGGTATTCCTCGGTTGTCAGCCATCCTTGTTCATGAGCAAGGGTAATGGCTCGGTTGACAATTTCATCGCTAGACAACAAGCCCTGGCCCAGTTGAATGGCGGCTCCACCCGGTTTAACCAGAAATAATGCCGGCGTGGTTTCAACCCCTAATTTTTTTGCCTGACCTTGATCTATCGTGAAATTCGGGAATGCTCCGTTTGGTAATGGGAGCCCGTCAAGAGCGACAGGCAATACCTTGAAACCGTAGGCATTCATCAGTCCCTTGAGTACGCCGGCTTCCTTCAGGCAAAACGTGCAGGTGCTCAGGTAAAAAAACCACAGTCCGGCTTTTTCTGCTAATTTCTTGGCGGCTTTTTGGGTGCCTATGGTTGCCATTTCGTCTTTGGCAAAAGCGCCGAATGTGGCGATAGGCCGCCTAGCGTTTTCGTCCAGAACCGGATCTTTCATGGTCATCAGTTGGGATGCCTGGGCATACTTTTCGGCCTTATCCAGCATCACGCGTTGTAAATACAGATAGGGACGCTTTATTACGGCTCAATGACTGGCTACAGAAGGATTTTTGTTGGATTGTCTAAAATTTGTACACTTACATGCCGTTCACGATGGATTGTCGAATCGCATCAATATTGCTACCTTGTGTTTGAGAATTTAAGGTGCTCTGAGCACTGGGTCCTGTTGTACCGGTCATTGGGCTTGCCGTGACGGCGCCAACACTGTACATGGTATTTGCGGTTGCGCTATCAATCGGCAGTCCTCCGCTAATTTTCAGCATATTGATCCACTCGCTAAAATCCATTTGATTGAAATTCAACGTTCCAATCTGATTGATGGACAGGCCGTTACAACTTGGGTTTTTGGGATCGCCAAAATTCATCCCCAGTTGCGGTCTGGCTTGTTGCTGAAATATCCGCGCGAAGGGACTGCTAAAGCAACAGTAGGCTTCTTTTCTTGCCACGCAGCCAAATAGGGTGTTGGAGGAGCAATAATTACCAATTTCGCCAGCGTAAGTGCATAGCTTTTGCTCTTTCAGCATATTGAGCTTCACTTCATCTTGGGTGCAGGCGAAAATCAATTGAACGACCATTTTGGCGATCTGATATACCGCGTAGATGATACCGACCACATCGATGATGGATGCCAGTGTTTCCGACATGCCGGTTGCGGTTCCTTCGCTCACCATATTACCCGCAGCATCCGCTGTAGGCTGAGCCGAATACGAAAATAGCACTTCACCCGCCTGGACGCCAAAGTTATCCATCACCCATGTTGACATTTCTTGAATGGCTTGTTGCTGGATGTCCGTCAAGAAACTACTGACAGCCCCCAGTTCGCTGGTGACATCCCCGCCAAATGTCGTTACCACCGAATCGTACATTGATGTAAAGGACTGGGTGATGGCTTCATACGTTTGCGTCGCCGTGCCAATGGGCGCTTGAAGCACAGTGTCCGTAGTGACTAGATTCCAGGCGCCGACCTGTTCCGTTAGCAGTGCGCCGTTATTTGCAATTGAATAGGCCTCTACTGAGGTGTCGGCCAAATACCAGGTTTTTGCGGCCAGTTCCATATATTGAATCCAACTGCCGGATAATGGCATATTACAGCAGTCAACGCTACCTAAGATCGATAAATCGGCCATCTGACATTCTAGCGCCTGACCGCCGAATAAAGTACAGTCGCCACTTGCCGCATTACAGCCGTTTTTTTGTTGGGCTTGGTTTAATAGTTGTAGCGCGGTCGCCGCCTTAATAAAATCCTGGTTAGATTCTGTGGCTTGATTCACGCACTCCCCACCCAGGCAGCGAATCTGGCTATCGCAAATGGTTTGCTCGCCGGAATTGCTCTGATCACAGGAACCTGGTGTTGAGGGGCCACAATCATAGGTTTCGATGAACTGCATACAGGTTCCCGTGATAGGACTAAGGCCGCCCGCAGCACATTGTTCGCTTACCCAAGCACACTGAGGATTACTCGCGATTTTGTCGCAAGAAGTATGGGCCGTAGTGTCATAGGTAACTTGTGGGCATTGTTGATAGCCGTTAACATTCGTAAAACAAGGCAGAGCGACGCTGCCTGGCGTTCTGGTTTTCGCTGCAAAACACATCGGCGCCGGTGGAGAATATGGGGCGTCAGGTAAGATGGGATTTAGATACGGCCCTAACTGGGCTACTGATTTATTGCCGTTTGAAAGCGTTATTGAGGTGCGGGCATCCGTACATTGCCACCACGGTGTGGATGCCTGATCATTTAAAGCGCCGCTCGATGTCCAGATAGGCGCCGTTGTGTTGGCAGGTGGCCAAGAATCAAAGAGTCTTTGTCGGCATCCTGCTGGTGTATCGATGAGCGTGTCAGTATAGTCAGGTGCTGCAATCACCCGAATATTCAAATAACCATCACCCAAACCTACTACATATAGATCTTGTTCGATGCTTAACGAGCCGCCTGTTTTAAACTGACTCGTTAGATCTGTGTTAGGATTATTAGTCCAGTTGGTTTTTAAATCTCCTGGACATCCCCAACCTGTTGATCCCGTATAAACCACATTGTGATTAACCTTAACTTCTGTGTAATCATCAAATACTATACTCGTTAAAGTTGCACTGATAATTGTATCTGGACGTAAAACATTGAAGGTAGCTGGAAAGCTATAATATGTGCAATTACCTGATAATGTCCGGTAAGCTTCACAAAGATCCCATTTGCTAATCGTTATTAGTATGTTTTCCACTTCTTACGTATATTTGAAGCACTATCGCCCCTAAATAAAGCGAAGAAAAGTTCAATTGTTGGCTGATGAAATCCAAATATCCTTAGGCTAACCTATATTTAACAACTTTTGCCGGTTTTTGGGTATGAATTCACTTTAACATATTGATTTAATTAATACTGAGCTGGTTTGAAATTTTGTAGTGCCATAAAATATCAATGCCTATTGAATTTTATCGATACATGTGATAACAATATGCAAAACACGCCCAAAACAGTAGTAAAACGACAAAAATGAATTGGCCTTGACGTTATTTTTTAAAGTGTAGTGCCACACGCGATTTTTTTAAGCCGTAATAATATGATTTTTAAGGAATAATAATTATGGTTGTTAAATATGGGCTAAGTGCCGCGAAAGTTAATTCACGAGGTAAATGAAAATGCCGCTATGTCAAAACAGCCTATCAATCCTATACGGATTGCGTTTCTTATTTTGGCATTGAGTTCCGAGAAGAAGTCGTGTTCGGACTAAAATTTTAATGCGTTTGTCCTGCTTATGTTGCCTCTCAACTGTTGGCTAGAACGCGATATACTGTTGCACGACCGATACCAAGCCTCCGAGCAATTTCCGTTGCACCCAATTTCTCTTCGATACGAAGACGCTGAATTTCGGCGGTATCTACCGAAGGCTTACGTCCATGGTAGACGCCGCGCAATTTTGCGGCAGCAATGCCTTCAACTTGGCGTTCACGACGGAGATTGGTTTCAAATTCTGCAAAAACGCCCAGCATGTCCAGGAATGCTTTCCCGCAGCACTGCGTGTGTCGATAGGTTGCTCTGTTGCCTTCATGGTGACACCCTGTTCCTTCAGTTTGTATACGATGTCTTGAAGATCTATTGTGCTACGCGCAAGCAGATCGATTCGAGTAACAACAAGCGTGTCTCCTCTCTGCAGAAAACCCAACAGCACCTGAAGTTCAGTCCTACAAGTTTGGCTTGAGCCTGTCACTTTCTCTGATCTAATGACTTCGCAGCAGCTAAAAGTCTTGATCATTTGTGGAAACACGAGCATATCCGTAGAACGCCATAAATCAATAGTGTCTCATTAGCCTTTAGAGGCTTAGATAGTACCATACCAAAAACTGATTTTTTATGGCTCAATAGCTCGTTTCACTAGGTGCTTCTATTCCAGCAAAATGGTGCAGTTATCTTCTGAAAATGACATCAAATGGGTATGCCGATTTGGAACAATGGTCTTGCCAGGAAATGCTAATAATTTTTTTCCAAATGCTTAAATTTTGCTAAGCAGCATTGCCCTGACGGATTCCTGAGATCACAAGCGCACTCGCTTGATTTGGTTCGTTGAATGACAAAATCTTTGATCGACTCCGATTGGTTAGCGCTTATGGCTGACAAGTATTGGTCTGCATCAATATCGAAACAATAACAAAGCCTGTCGTTCTGAATTTCTTCGTAGGTTCTTAAATGCTGCTTAGGAATGCTATCGCCAGCGATTGAAAAGTAAGCAGTCGAACATTGTTTTGATGGGCAAAAATAATAGGTATCTGAAGCGATCTTTTGATTTTCTGGAAACCTTACCTGATGATAAAGCGTAGGCATTCTGACACTTTTACAAGCTGAACGACACTCAGGACAATCCTGTGTTGTTTTTCCGGGAGCATTAGAACAGCAGCAATCAGACATAAGCTTTTCCTTGTTTTATTTTATTTAGCTATTGGCCGTACGGTTGTGGGATAGGTGAGCATACAAATCCAGGGAGGCATTATTTCGATATTTATTTAAAACGGTTCTGATGAGGAACGGAATAGATGTTGAGCTTCGCATAAATGATACATTGTTCTTTAGCTCCCAAAATAACTGATTTCAGGTGTTTTTAGACAAAATGGGCCGATGGAAATCACAATCAATGCCCCCGCTAGGTTCGAATACAACTGTAAAGCACTTTAGCCTGTAGGTCGAGTTGTAACAGAAGTCTTAAGACATACTAAGATCTCTGTCCAAGCCCGCAGGCTAACCATTTTTTTTATTCTGAGGCAGTTTGTTAAGTTGCTGGCGCAAGGATTCGAGTGGAAAATTTTGTGCTTTCGCAATGTGACTGGTTGCAAACTCCGTTTCGTTTCGAACATCCACCTCCACTTTCCTTCGTGTTCTGCATAGAGTACTTCGGCCCAACTTTGTTTTTACGCCGATCAACTTTTACGACAAAGGGTATTTGTTCGCTGACGTACAGACTTGACGCTCGACTCGGTACATCCTGTTGTCAAGTTCACGTCCAGAGAACTGAATTGCTCCAAAGCTGCATATCGAAGCAGTGGTGGCCAAGGTGGTCCGCTGGCTGTTTGTCATCGTTGGCGCGCTGCTGGGCTTGGTCATCGTGCTATCGCTGATCCGCCATGTGCCACTGATGGAAATGGTTCCGCTCATGCTGGTGCTGTTGATGAGCGCGGTGCCGGTCGCTCTGCCTGTCATGTTCACAGTCAGTATGGCTGTCGGGGCGAAAGAGCTGGCTAAGCGCGGCGTGCTGGTCACGCGTCTCAGCGCTGCCGAGGATGCAGCGACGATGGATGTGCTCTGCGTGGATAAGACGGGTACGATCACGATGAATCAGCTCGCGGTCACCGGCGTGATTCCGCTAGAACAAGCAACGGAAGCCGACGTGCTTTTCGCCGGCGCATCGGCATCGCAGGAAGCCAATCAAGATCCCATCGATCTTGCCTTCTTGGCGGCGGCAAAGGAACGGCGCATCTTCGATAATCTTCCCAAGGTTTCGCCTATCGCCTTTACGCCGTTCGATGCGAAAAACCGGCGGACTGAAGCCATCATCGAACAAAACGGACAGCGGCTGCGGGTGATAAAAGGCGCGGTTCGAACCGTCGCCGAGGCCTGTGGACTTCAGTCTCCGGCCATCGAGGCGTTGGAGGCAAGAAGTCGTGAATCGGCCCAAAAAGGTTATAGGACGCTGGCTGTGGCGCGCGGCCCCGAAGCTGGTGACTCTGTCTTAATCGGATTGGTAAGCTTGTATGATCCGCCTAGGCCGGATGCTAAGCAACTGATCGCCGAACTCCGGGACTTGGGCGTTTCGGTCAAGATGCTGACCGGCGACGCGTTGGCGGTAGCCACAGAAATTGCCGGCGGCGTCGGTTTGCCCAATATCCGCCGCGTCGCGGACTTGAAGGCTGCAAGTGCTCAGGCCGGCAACGAGAGCGTTGATTTATTGGCAGGTGCCGATGGTTTCGCGGAAGTGTATCCGGAAGACAAATACCTGGTGGTGCAGCACCTGCAGGCAGCGGGCCATGTGACCGGCATGACGGGTGATGGCGTCAACGATGCGCCCGCCCTCCGTCAGGCCGAAGTGGGTATCGCCGTCAGTACCGCGACCGACGTTGCCAAGGGGGCCGCCAGCGTGGTCCTCACCGAAGCGGGTCTGACCAATATTGTGGCGCTGGTCGAGCAGGGAAGAACCATTTACCAACGCATTCTGACTTGGATTATCAACAAGATCAGCCGGACGATCCTCAAGGCGGCTTTTGTGGCTATCGCTTTTATCGTTACCGGCAAGTTCGTGGTTTCCGCCTTTGCCATGCTCCTGTTGGTCTTCATGACGGACTTCGCCAAAATTTCACTGGCCACCGACAATGTGCGGTCGTCGAGGACGCCGGAAACATGGAACATTGGCGGTTTCATCACCGTGTCCGTGGTATTGGGATTGGTGATGTTGGCGGAAACGCTCATTCTGCTATGGATCGGTTGGTCGCATTATGGTTTGGCCGACAATAATAATGCCCTCTACACCTTCAGTTTTCTGACCCTGCTCTATTTTGCCGTCTTTTCCATCGTCTCTGCTCGGGAGCGCAGCTGGTTCTGGACGACGATGCCCAGCAAAACCTTCCTGGCGGCGCTTACCGTCGATGCGCTGACGGGCACCCTCCTGACTTTCGTCGGTCTACCGGGACTCATGCCCTTGCCTTGGTGGCAGACGCTGGCGATTTTCGTTTATGCGATGATTTCTTGCTTGGTCGTTAACGACGTAGTGAAGGTCGCCATGATCAAATGGTTAGTGATTAATGCCGTGGTCAAGAAACCTGTCGATATGACCGCGCGGATCGCCAAGCGAGCCTATGAACTATATAAGCAGCGGGGGTAACTGAGTTTGGTCGTTTCGATTGGAGCCCATTTTTCGACAATCACCAGCAAGGTAATAAACAGCATACCAGACAGATTCATCACGCCAACCGAGAACATGATCAGCATTTGCGCCCAGCAGCAGCCTAGGCAGATCAAACCATGCTTAAACCCGACCTGTAAAGCACCTCTGTTGCCGGGTCGCCAATGGTTTAGCAAGTACCCGAATGTTGTACGGCAGTGATGCAGACAGGCGTTTTTGAACGCAGTGAACTGATAAGCACCGGCCATCAGCAAAATCGATGCGGCAAGCAATGGTTGGCGGTTCTCCATCATAGGCGATAGCCAAGCCCAGCCATGGAACAGCCATTGAACTAGAGTTAGGGCGATACTGAAAATTATCCAGACGGCCAAGTAACCGCTGGCAAACCAGAGTGCTCTCCAATCGTTTGCGTCGAAATCGCGCTGGCAATATCGTGAGAAGGCGGTCAGCATCGGTATTGCCGACGGCAACATCATCGCTGCCATCATCACTGTCCACATGCCGAACACCCATGCAAAATCGCTGTGAGTCCACTCAGTCAATCGAGTGGGTGGCATCCACATTTGCGACATCGGCAGATGGTTCATTTGCCAAGACTGATACAGCAAAAAGCCCCAGGCTCCGCCGATGGCAAGAGCCAGTCCGACGACTATTCTTGGCGACATGACTTAAGGTTTATAGACGAAAGCCGAGTGATAGCTGTTACGTTCAGAAAACTCCCAGTCTTGACCGTGGTCTTGATACCGGTAGCGTGTCGATTTGGCTACTGTTGATGGATGGCTGGTCACCACACATAACGGCGGATTGTCAATATGTGATTCGCCACCGCGCAAGCCTTGGATGCTTTGGATCTCGGCCTCAGCGATACCCGGAATTGACAAGCGTCGGCTGTCGCCTTTCTCCTCATATTCGATGGCTACTTGCCGTATTCCCCATATTTCGCCGACAAAGCCCAGCAACACACTCGGGTGCCCGCCAACCTGACCGGAAAATATGCGCTGAATGGCTACTGTTTGCTCACTATCAGCGCGGTCGTCGATGTATAAAGCCGCGCTCCAACCGCCTTTGATCATATTTTCGGGCGCATGACAAGCCAGCGCGACGTTCAATCCGTCTAACCGGGTATTTTCCATGTGACCTTCGTCGATATGCCAAGCGACCAATAATTTGCATTCGCCTTCACTCGGCGGTTGCAACCATACGCAAGGACAAGCGACAGCACAGTTACAGGTTTCAAAATAACGGCCTTGTAGCCGCCAATCGGGATAATGTGTATCCATCAAAAGGGCTCCTTGAATGGACGTAGATCAATTTCGTGGGTCCAAGCGCTAGGATGTTGCCGGTGTAGTTGCCAATAGGTTTCTGCTATCGCATCCGGCTGCAGTAGACCGTCCGCACCTTTCGCGGCGACGAACTGCGCAAACTGTCCGCGCGCGCGTTCACCGTCGATCACACCGTCGATGATGGTATGCACCACATGAATGCCTTGCGGCCCAAATTCCCGCGCCATGCCTTGCGCCAAGGCGCGGACGCCAGCCTTGGCAGCGGCGAACGCGGTGAATGGCGGTTTGGCTCGCAGCGAGCCGGTTGCGCCGGTAAAAAAAAGAGTGCCGCGTTGCTGTGGAAGCATATGTTTGACAGCTTCGCGGCCGAACAGAAAAGCGCCGAGACTGTTTTGTCGCCACAAGGTGGTGAAGGTTTCGACGTCGGTATCCAGAAAAGGCATAGGAATATTGCTATCGACGTTATAGGCGGCGATTTCCAAAACTCGACCATCAGCCGTTGCCGTTTCAAACAACCGCTTCACATCGGCCTCAACGGTAGCATCAGCGATGACCGGAATCACTGCGCCACCCGTTTCGACGATGGAGTCCGCGACCAATGCCAATTTCTCTAAGCTGCGTCCAGCTATAATAACCAACAGGCCTTCGACTGCGAAACGCCTTGCTAACGCCGCACCCAGTCCCTGTCGAGGTCCGACGCCCAGTACTAGCGCAATTCTGTTCTTCGTCATCAGCTTGCCCGACCGGCCTCGGTGGCGGCGGGCACTTCAAGCAATCGTCCGGATTTGACGTCGTAAATATAACCGTAAACCGGAATATCCATCGGAACCAACGAATGGGACTTGATACGAACCACATCTTCTAGAACACTCTCTGCTTGGTCTTTGATGGTTAGCCAGTTAATGTACTTGCCTTCGCGACAACCTGGACCTTCACAGCCATCGTGCCAGCCGGCACTGTCAACACTTGCCGTTTTAAGGCTTTTGCTTAATAAATCGCTCATGATCTCGTTGGTGAAGGTTTCCATGCCGCAATCAGTATGATGAATCACAAACCATTCACGGGTACCGAGCAGTTTGTAGGAAATTACTAGCGAACGAATGGCGTCATCGCTCGCCCGGCCGCCTGCATTGCGAATGACGTGGGCATCGCCTTCGGATAAACCGGCGTACTTAGCAGGATCAAGCCGTGCGTCCATACAGGTTAGGATGGCAAAACGCCGCCCTGGCGGCATGGGCAAATCGCCTTTTTCAAAATTGGCGCTGTAACCTTGATTGGCGTTTAAAACTTCATTCAGCACTTTACTCATAGACTTCTCCTAAAGATTAACCGCGACCGAAGATCAGCGAAAAATTATTGCTGGGCATATTAATGATTTCCTTCAATACTATGCCATGACGAGCGGCAGCTGTTTTTAAATCAGCGACATCTTTCAGACCCCACTCCGGGACTTCGTAGGACGACAGGGTGTTATGGAATTCCTCGTTGGATTCTGTGGTGAAGCCACCTTCGACTTTGAACGGTCCGTAGATCAGCAAGATGCCATCTTCGTTCAATAAAAGCGACGCACACTCCATCATACCGTCGGCGATAGAAATCGGCGCAACCTGAAATATGTTGATGCAGAATATCGCATCGAAACTGTTTGTTTCTCCAGAATTGAACCAAGTTTCGGGATCAGTCAGGTCCAGATGCACCGGATCGGCAATGTTGTCGTTGCCGTGATCGACGCTCAGTTGTTTGATATTGTCGAACACTTCTTTGTCCTTGTCCGTCGGATGAAAGTGCAAGTGTTCGAAATGCGGTGCGAAAAAGTTCATATGCATGCCACTGCCGCTGGCCATTTCCAGAACTCTGCCGGATTCCTTTGGCAATTTTTCTTTTAAGACGCCTAGTATTGGCTCGCGGTTTCTGTTTCCAGCCCAGGCAACGTATTCACTGAGCGGGTGCGGGTTCAGTGGTGGTTTATCGCTATTCATCGTAATCTCCTCGAAAGATTTTTTATAATTATTGGGAAAAGCCCTGTTGATAAGCTTTCCGTGGAAACCGTCGCATCGCGGTTACTGTAAGATGTAATGCAATCCTTAAGCCATGATTTGAAAAAGATATTATTCCTTAATTAACAATTGTTTAACAAAATTGCATTGGTCAGATTGTGAAAATGTGATTCAATCTGTGAAAATTTATTTCATTTTCAGGCGGCTATGAGTGGACATGACTTTACACAGATTTCTCCAATATTTTTTCTGCAAACATTCATCCTGGAACTGATGCATGCCTGCGAACAAGAGGGAGGTGACTATTGCGAATCCTTAATCGAACGAATTGCCAAGATCGCTGGGGTTTATTTTGAGCAAACTTATCGTGAAGAGTATCAAAGGTTAGGTGAACTGGATCGCGAAGACTATATCGACTTGATACTGGCTTTGAAAAATCGCATTGGCGGCAATTTCTCTCTGGCGTCGGTTGAAGCTGGCACTATTACCGTGGTTAACAGTCGTTGCCCTTTCGGCGAGGGCGTCATCAATTTTCCTGAACTTTGCCGGATGACATCCAGCGTGTTCGGCGGAATCGCAGCACGAAATTTCGGTTATGCCAAGGTCGAAAATTCGCCAGAGTATTGCCAGACAGAATGGTGGTTGTGAAGTCTGTATTCACACCAGTCGAGAAACCGCCCTCGGCAAGCCCGGTTTGGAATATCAGCGCGAGGATCAGCGGGAGGAGAAATTGGAAATGGCTGAACTCCATTCCCGTATCGAAGAGCGGATGCGAAATGTTTGGTGGAGTAAGCCCAGGCAGAATACGGTTAAACCGGCGCCTGCGATTATTGCTAAATCACCGGCGATGCAAAAGGTCTTACAGCAGGTAGAAATTATTGCACCAACTCGAGCGACGGTGTTGATCAATGGTGCTACCGGCGTCGGCAAGGAATTGATTGCGCGGGCAATTCACGCGATGAGTGAGCGAGGACATCGGCCATTCATAGCCATCAATTGTGGGGCGATTCCAGAAAGCTTGATCGAAAGCGCACTGTTCGGCCACGAAAAAGGCGCTTTCACTGGAGCCATCGAAGTGCATCAAGGTTTTTTTGAGCGCGCTGAAGGCGGCACCTTATTTCTGGATGAAGTGGATGCGCTTTCCCCAGCCGCGCAAACTCGTTTATTACGGGTATTACAGGAAGGCGAGATGGAACGGGTGGGTGGCAAACACACCTTAAGTGTTGATGTACGTATTGTTTCCGCAAGCAATCGGCAATTGGAACAGCATATCGAACAAGGTTCATTTCGACAGGATTTATTTTACCGTTTGAACGTGGTCAGACTGTGGATACCACCGCTGGCACAACGCCCTGAGGATTTACCCAATCTAGTGCAATTAATCCTGAAACGCCTGAACGACAAATATGGCAAGAATGTCCAGTCAGTCAGTCGCGAAGTCATGGGGCAAATCCGCACTTATGCCTGGCCCGGCAATGTGCGTGAGTTGGAAAATACGCTTGAAAGAGGTGTTCTTTTCTGCAAAGGCTGCGAACTAACCCAACTGGAATTGGATCAAAAATTAGTTACAAGAATAGGTAAGGACTGGAGTTCACACAAACAACAAATTCTGGCCGATGCCGAACAAGTATTTCTGAAGCAGGCCATGCAAACATATTGCGGCGATGTAAAACAGGTGGCCACAGCTATGGAATTGACGCCTAGAGCTATTTACGGAAAACTGAAAAAATATAATATTAGCTCCAGTCAGTTTAGATAGCCACGTATCTCTTCAGGATGGTTCCTCTGACCTTGGAGAATTTGTGAAGTCAATGGCTTTGAATGATTGACTATCGCCCCCTGGTTCTGCAAAGGCATCCGAAGCCAGGTTTCGACGTTGCTGCCGGTCAACATCGACAAACACTCCGGGCGCGACTTGTACTCTTTGTTTTTCCGGTGCTTTTTGCATGGATTCGGCATAAACGATGCCAGTTTTTTGACGTTTTTGGTCGCTGAACAATGTCGGCTTTTAGCCTATGTTATGGCAGACGCTGCAACCAGCCGTCTATCCTTTTTAATTTGGATAGGTCCTGCGAGAATACACCTATAACCTAAGTCCATTTAACTTAATGAGAAATGATAGATGAAAGAACCTAGTACGAAAGACCTTTCCCATCACATTTTACCTAATTCTGCCACGATGGTTGGGGTTTGTATTATGGTTATTAGTATTGTAAAAAGTATGCATGCAGGTTTGGCAAGCTATGTTATTGATAAAGCGTTAGCAATTGATAGCATATTGTTTATGGTTAGCGCTCTTCTTTCATTCTTATCAATCAGATTGGATCGATCTACTGCAATGTTGGAGCGTTGGGCGGAAATTATTTTTTTAATTGGATTGGCATCAATGACAATCATTACGGTTATATTTTCATTTAGAGTCACTTGATCGAATGATTAAACAACCAAGCAGAGGAGCGCGCTATTCAAATAATGTGTTTCGACCTATTTGAAATGCTGCTGGACAGTTTTGAAAATCAACCGGAATCGTTTAAGTGCCTCAGATGACAATTGCTTCGGTCGGTCGTCAACTTCCGAAGATATTTTTTACTTGGTAGGATACGTTTAAACAATCATGGCCGTGAAAGTGTGATTTTTTGTACCGGCCAATGTGTTTGAAATAAACTGGACGCTCATTAAAAGCCATCTTGCTCAGATGGGGATGATAGAAATTTGTTACTAAATGGGTGAAATGAACAATCCTGTTGGTTTTTTTCAACCGAATTTTTTATTGAAAGATTATCTTCAAATCAGATAGGTCAATCTAAGGCTTTAATAAAAAAATATAAAACAATGTTGGCCTTATAATTGCTTAATTGATATCTGAATGACTTATCCTCCGAGGTACAAGAAATGAGCAATTCAATGAATCTGTATAAAGACATTCTAATTGGTGTCTTCTACCTGACCGGCGTAGCTGGCTTGATGTCTGGTCTGATTTTGATCCCAGCAGGCTTAATAGGTACAGCATCGCTGATCAGTAACTTTCATTTTCATTAAAATTTTTTGGTGAATCTTATGTTTGAAGAATTACAAAAATTCATAGACATGCTGCTTGACAAAATTAAAGCGCTTGCAGAAAATTGAAGCATAAAAAAACCAAAAAGTTTTTTGGTGAAATATCAGCAGTAAATTTACTGCTATATAAAAAGCCTCTACCCAGGAGATGGGCAGAGGTTTTTTAATGCGAGCTTTGGGGATTGACTTATACTTTTTGAAATTCGTTTGGTCATTTCCAAAGGGAATAATGATGTATCAAAAATATGTTATTACTGCAGAAAAACAGAAGTTACAAAATAAAATACATAGTCATATCGAAAAGTATTGGAAATTGTATGCAATTGAGGGTTCAACATACCTATTCCTAGGCATAGCAGCCTATATCATACCGCACTTTGTCCCTAAGGGAGTTTCTATAATTTTAGGTAGCTTTCTGTTAGTGATTGGTTTAATGCAATTTGTAAGAAGTATCATTTTTCGTAACATTCCTGGATTGAATTTATTTTTCTTTACTGGGTTATTCCAGTTTGCAATCGGAGTTTATTTTTTAGTCATAGAGCCATCTAATGGTCAATTTATTTTGACAATGCTACTTGTTATACTTTTTTTAGTAGAAGGGGCTATAAAATTAACTTTAGCTTATATGTTACGCCCACTTTTTTTATGGCATGAGTTTTTGTTTAGTGGATTTACATCCATAGCAATCGTAGCTGTGATATTAACCGCTTGGCCAGAAACCGCGACTTGGCCACTCGGTCTCCTATTAGGCGCGAACATGTTTTTCTTCGGTTCGACTTTACTGAACGTTAGTTTGAATTATAAATCGCCCAAATAAACTCCCTCCGACACAGACGGATCACTGCGCCTACTCCTTGCTGATTGAACTTTGACAATCTGATGCTGCCAAATCTGAAAAGCTACGCCTGAAAAATACAACTTCAGTTTCCCGATCTGCTATTTTTTTGTTTAAATGGTCTCAAATCGAGCTTATGTTCCATGCTTTCGATGCCAGTAAAAGGAGATGTATTTCATGGGAACACTCTCAAAGCAGCCAGGGCAGCGCCTAATGCCAGAACGAAAGCAGGATGCCATTTGAAGCGAGTGAGCAAGAGCAAAGCAACGACCATGAGGAGTAGCGCCTGCCACGAAGGGATCGCGGAACGCCAAAGGAGCAGAGCGGCGGACGCCACTAGGCCCACCACCGTCGGAGACACGGCAGCCAGGAAGTCTTGTGCCTGTGAAGAGCTTTTGAAACGTTCGTAGGCGATACAGACAGCTGTCATGAAGACCATGCTTGGGGTCAGAAGAGCCACGGTAGCAAGCACTGCGCCATAAACTCCCTGCAGGTGGTAACCGGTAAAGGTCGCAAGGACGGAGATGGGGCCCGGCGTAAGATTGCTGATGGCCACGCCGTCAAGGAATTCTTGCGGCGTCAGCCAATGGAGATGCTCAACCAATTGCAGGTGCAGTATCGGTATAAGCACAAAACCGCCACCGAAAAAAATCAGACCGATCTTGAGGAAGGTCAGACCCAGCGTGGCAAATGAAGCTGAAGCAACGCTCGCGCCGACAACGGGAAGAGCAAGGAATGCCACGTTGCCTGTTTTAGAGGAATGTGATTCTTCAGGATTAGAATTCGCTTGCTTTTGCTCTGAACCCTTCACTAGGCGTTTTCGCCCAACCAGAAGCCCGATAATGCCTGCTGCCAGAAGTACCCAGATAGTGTTCACCTTGTAGACACCCGCCACAGCCCCCGTCACCGCAAACATTACGGCGGGCCAGCCGGACAAGGTTTTTCGGCCCATCGACCACGCCGCAGCGAGTATGAGCGCTATCACCACAGGTCCCAAACCCATTAGTATTCCCTGCAAAGCAGGGATGGTGTGATAGCGCGAGTATAAAAATGACAGGAAAATTACGATCATGATGGAAGGCAGCAGGAACGCCGCAACCGAGGCAAGGGCACCGGGTAAGCCATAGCGGCGGTATCCCAGGAAGAACGCGGCGTTTGGAGCAAAAGAACCGAGAATTTCGGCCAAGCCGACAGCATGAAGAAATTCTTCTGCCGGAAGTTGCTTTCGCTTCTGAACGAATTCCCGTTCCATGAGGGCGATAACGGCCATACCACCGCCGAAACCGATGGCGCCGATCTTGAGGAAGAGACCTAGCATGCTTGGTAGTGACAGCGGGGTTGCTGTGGATCGATCTGCCTCGGTTCTCCGGCTTTCAGGATTTTCCACCTCATGAAACCGGCTGTAATCGATCATACGCTCACCGGTTGAGGTGATCGATAGAATATCGACGAATTTTTCCCCCCATTGTATATCCGTTGCGTTGTAAACCTTATGCGCTTGGATCGTCTGCAAGATCGTTTCATTCAATCCGCTGAACGAGACAACGACCATACAGTCACCGAGCGTTTCAGCCGTATGTTCATAGAACGGGCTGGATTCGTCGATGATATGCATGATGGCCCAACTGAGCGCTAAAATCGGTGTGCGCTCTCGAACTAATTTTAAATCGTGAAAGCGAAGGAAATTATCCCCTTCCCGCGTGACTTCATTGAGTAAGAGACTCATGTGAACAGCCGGCTCGACCACAAGATCATGGCGCTCGTTTGCCACACGAATCATGAACATCGGCACCCCGTTAAAAGTGTGGATGACGGCTACATCGCTAAACAATATGCGCGACCTGGGGCGTGAAAAGCGTGCGAACATCAATCCGGTGGCTACGGCAAAGCCAAGCATCCCGACCATGATCTCCGTCATAGACACGATATGGCAGTAAAGCGATTTCGGACTCATGATACCGTAACCTACGGTCGCCATCGTCTCAACGCTGAAGAAGAACGCGTCACTAAAAGACCCTGGGCGAGCATTCTCTATCCCGCCGTCGTTGGCGAGGTAGGTTAAGGCAAACAGGGCATTTACCCCCAGAAAAGCTGCGCAGATTAACGCAATAAATACGGGCCAAGACAGGGTTAGCGTTAAATGATAAATGTCATGCCAGTTATATCGCGGTAAACCGAATTTTGAAACATGGGTATTGCCAATCTTGATCTGGGACGTTTGATGATGGTGCTCACGGTATTTCTTCATTTTTAATGTTTCCTGAATC
>CAVXZR010000100.1:0-30866 GCA_963765965.1 uncultured Pseudomonadota bacterium | reverse complement strand
TCCTAAGTGGCAACGATTTGCTTGAAATGCTAGAGCCAAATCAGCGGGGAAGCGGTGCCGGAGCCTACTATGTGATGGAGTTATTGACGGGTTTAATGGCGACCACGTTTGCCTGCCTAAGAACGGCAGAGGAGAGGAGGCCGCGCAAACTGTGTATTTTTACCTTAAAAATCACCAAGAAATAAGGAGGTACTCAGCGGCCACCGTTATTAATGACGCACTATCAAGAGAATGGCCTTGTATAAAATCCGATTTCGATAAATTTGCTGATGCCGTCCACGAAGCCGACAAGCAAGAGGATAAAGAGAACCCGGCCTTATTCGCTGAGCACGAGGCGAGAAGAGCAAGAGAGTGGGAAGCACTTAAAAAAGGCTGTTTTGATGATAAAACAAAACCTGAGTGTGCACCTTACATAGATTTGCTTGGCAAATAAATTGACAAGTTTTCTGGCCTACCATATTCTTAATGAGCCGCCCACATTGGCGGAGCGGGAGTCGAAACCCGTATGAATAGGCGATAATACGCCGCATTACCCAAAGCGGCTTTTTTGTGCGCGTCAGTTTTGTTATGGCGGGCTTGTCTGGGCAGCGTTCGGCGCTGGCCGCACCTATTCGCGGTTTTCGACCCCATTTAAGCCCGTCTCCATGCAGTCGAAAGCATGGAGACGGTTTATTTCTTCAGAATAGGAATACCGTAATGACTATAGAAACACACGCCAAAACCGAGCAAAGCAAACTCTGTCTTACAGGAACTCACCGCCTTTCCGCAATTGGAAGCGAAGCCACACCCGCCCATTCAAGGGGTGCAGAATGAGTTTAGATAATATCCTGTGTTCGGCGCAACAATCCGCCGCCGTTCTCGAACTGATACTCAACAACCTTGATAGACAGATAGAAGACGACACCCTACGCAACGCCCTATATTCGATACAAGACAATCTGACCCGGCTTTTAACAGCGGTCGATCAATGCTTGATAATGACCGGCGGATGTGTGAAAAACTATTAGAGCTGGGAATTTTCGAGCAGGTGATGGAAGCGGAGCGAAAATCACCTTAACGTAATCTTAGTATTGAAGTCGGCCCAACCACCGGCTTTTTTATGCAAAAAACAAAAATCCAGAACTAATGCCCCCTTTTTTGACCCCTATTTTATTTTTTATACTCTGAAAGTCTTGCTATCAATACATCCATTTACTACAGCCTGTAGCCTGTTTTATACAGGCTCAGACCGGCTCAAAACCCCGCAAGTCAAAAGGCTTCGCGGGGTTTTTATTTTTTAGGGCGTTATGCCTTAGTCACTTCAAATTTCCGTAACGGCGAGTTTAATAGAGCGTATTTTCCGACTTTACGAACTACGCCGTTCAAAACCCGTCATCCGCAAGTATAATAGAAGTTTAAATCAAAACCCGCGTTATCCTCAGCCTAATGTCCGACGATTTTTATTTCAGCCCCGACCACGCGGTCGAATCGCTAAAAGTGCCGCCGCATTCCATACAAGCCGAACAATCGGTGCTGGGCGGCCTGATGCTTGATAATCAAACCTGGGATTCGGTTGCCGACAAAGTCGTTGAAGAAGATTTTTACCGCCGCGACCATAAACTGATTTTTCGCACCATCGCCCAATTGGCGGATAAACAGGATCCGTTCGATGTTATCACTTTATCGGAAGCGCTGGACGCGACCGGTGAATTGCAGAATGCCGGCGGCCTGGCCTATCTGGGCATGCTGGTAAAGGACACACCCAGCGCCGCCAACATTGTCGCTTACGCCAATATCGTCCGCGACCGTTCGGTACTTAGACAACTGATCCATGTCGGCACCGACATATCCGATTCCGCTTTCAATACCGAGGGCCGGGAAACCGCCGATTTGCTGGAAAATGCCGAACGCCGGGTTTTTGAAATCGCCGAACAACGCCAACGCGGCCAAGGTGGTTTTAGCCCCATCAAAACGCTGCTAGCCAAAGCCGTCGATAAAATCGAAACCCTATACGAACTGGATGGCAATATAACCGGCGCCAGTACCGGCTTTAACGATCTGGACGAAAAAACCTCAGGACTACAGCCATCGGATTTGATTATTGTCGCCGGACGTCCATCTATGGGTAAAACCACCATCGCCATGAACATGGCGGAAAATGTGGCGCTGAAAAGCGGAATGCCGGTGGCGGTATTCAGTATGGAGATGCCGGGCGAAGCCTTAGCTATGCGCATGATGTCGTCGCTGGGCCGTATCGACCAGCACAAGGTTCGCACCGGCAAAACTTGACGACGATGACTGGCCGCGATTAACCTCCGCCATTAACCTGCTGGCGGAAACCAAATTATTTATAGACGACACCCCAGCTCTTACGCCAACCGAAGTGCGTTCCCGTGCCCGACGCCTAACGCGCGAACATGGCCAATTAGGTTTGATCGTACTGGATTATTTGCAACTGATGCAGTCGCCTTCCAGCGGCGATAACCGCGTACAACAGATTTCCGATATCTCGCGCGGACTGAAAGCCCTAGCCAAGGAACTGAATGTGCCGGTGATAGCCCTATCGCAGCTTAACCGAAATCTGGAGCAACGCCCGAACAAACGGCCGGTGATGTCTGATCTGCGCGAATCCGGCGCTATCGAGCAGGACGCCGACTTGATTATTTTCGTCTACCGCGACGAGGTCTATAACGAAGACAGCCCCGATAAAGGCATCGCCGAAATCATTATCGGCAAGCAGCGTAATGGCCCGTTAGGGGTAGTACGGCTGACCTTTCTAGGCCAATATACCCGCTTTGAAAATTTTGCCGGCACTTACAGCAACGAGGATTACGAATGACGCCCGCTGCCTACGTTCATCTGGATCTGGCAGCTGCCCGGCATAATCTACTGCAAGTTAAACGCTATGCACCCGACAATAAAATCATGGCCGTCATCAAAGCCAATGCTTACGGCCATGGCATCAACCGCGTCGCTGCCGCGCTGGAAGAGGCGGATGGTTTTGCCGTGGCACGGGTCGATGAAGGCGTGCGTCTAAGGGCTGTAGGAATCAAACAACTCATTACCGTATTGCAGGGATTCCTTTGTGCCGATGAGTTACAGCAACTGCTGCAACAACAACTGGACGCAGTGGTCCACACCCCGCAGCAGATCGCTATTTTGCAGCAGCAACCTGTCAGTCAAACGAAGCTATCGGTATGGCTGAAAATGGATACCGGCATGAATCGCCTGGGCTTTAAAGGGGCCGATTTCATGGCTGCCTACCAGCAGTTATTAGCCTGTCCGCAAGTCAGGCAACCGATCAATCTGATTACCCATTTCGCCAACGCGGACGATTTGCTGGACGACAAAACCCGTCAACAAATCGAGCTATTTAACAACGTCATCAAAGATTTTCCCGGCCAGCGCAGCATCGCCAATTCAGCCGGCATCATAGGCTGGCCTCACGTGATCAGCGACTGGGTAAGACCTGGCCTGATGCTCTACGGTTGTTCGCCGTTTGCTGGCAAAACCGGCAACGACTTCGGCTTGAAACCGGTAATGAGCCTGCATTCAAGACTGATTGCCGTCAAGAATGTCGCCATCGGCGAAACCGTTGGCTATAGCGGCCTCTGGCATTGCCGAGTCCCCACCCGGCTAGGCGTCATCTCGATAGGCTACGGCGACGGCTATCACCGTCACACTCAAAGCGGCGCGCCGGTGCTGGTCAACGGCATACGGGTGCCGCTGATAGGCCGGGTATCGATGGACATGATAACCGTCAACTTAAACAGCCAGCCCAACGCCGGTCCCGGCGACCCTGTGACCTTGTGGGGCGAGAATTTACCGGTGGAAGAAATCGCCAGCCATGCCGATACCATTCCTTACACTCTGCTATGCGGGATTACCCAGCGCGTACAGATTCTGGAACACCACCCGCAGCCGAACATTACCGATCATGGCTAAAAAGCAAAAATCCGCATTCGTCTGCACGGAATGCGGCGCCGATTATCCCGGCTGGTCCGGGCAATGCAACCAGTGCGGCGAATGGAATACCATCAAGGAAGTACGGCTAGGCAATTCGAAAACCGCGCGGGACAACAGCGGCTATGCCGGCGCCTACAGTGAAGTCAGATTATTATCCGAAGTTAACCTGACGCAGACCGAACGCATTTCTACCGGTTTATCCGAACTGGACCGGGTGCTGGGCGGCGGCATTGTGAAAGGCAGCGTGGTGTTGATCGGCGGCGCGCCGGGCGCTGGAAAAAGTACTATTTTATTACAGGCGATCGCCCATATTGCCGGCAAACTGCCGGTATTGTATATATCCGGCGAAGAATCTTTGCAGCAAATCGCCGAACGCGCCCATCGTCTCGGGCTAAAAACCGCCAATATCAAAATGCTGGCTGAAACCTCTGTACAGCGTATCTGCCAAGTGCTGGACGAAATTCAGCCGCAGGTGGTGATTATCGACTCCATACAAGTCATGTATACCTCGGATAGCGATACCGCCCCAGGCTCGGTATCGCAAGTCCGGGAAACCGCCAGCTACCTGACGCAATACGCCAAAAGAACCGGCGTGTCGTTTTTCATGGTCGGCCACGTCACCAAGGACCAATCGCTTGCCGGCCCGATGACGCTCAGCCATATCGTCGATGCGCAAATCGTCTTGTCTTCAACGGACGACTCGCGTTTTCGGGTACTGCGCGCCGACAAAAACCGCTTCGGCAGCGTTGGCGAGCTGGGTTTTTTTGCCATGGAAAGCAGCGGCTTGAAAGAAGTCAAAAACCCCTCCGCCATGTTTTTATCGCGCGCTGAAAAACCTTCGCCCGGTAGCGTAGTCACCGTGCTATGGGAAGGCACCCGGCCCTTGCTGGTGGAAATTCAAGCCCTGGTCACGGAAAGCCAATACGGCAATCCCAGGCGGCTGGCGGTAGGACTGGATCAAAACCGGCTGGCCATGCTGCTGGCGGTATTATCCCGACACGGCGGCATTTTCACCGGCAATGACGAGATCTACACCAATGTGGTCGGCGGCATTAAAGTCACCGAAACCAGCAGCGATTTGGCGATAGTGATTGGCGTGGTATCGAGTCTCCGCGACCGTATCATCCCTTACGACACGGTGTTTTTCGGCGAACTGGGCCTGAACGGCGAAATCCGCCCGGTCGCCAACGGCCACGCCCGCCTGAACGAAGCGGCCAAGCACGGTTTCAAACGGGCAGTTATTCCGAAAAGCAACCATCCGAAAGAAGCCATCAAGCATTTGCAGATTTTTCCGGTCAGCAATATTCAGGAAGCGCTGGGAGTGTTGGCGGATTTGTAACTATTCAGCAACGTTCCGAAGTGCTTATAGGATGCTGCCGACGATGGGAGGCGCATCCTATAACATCTTGTTTAATGAAAAGAATTATTACGCTGAATAGCTACGCGGATTTTTAATAAAAATTTTCGGACAAAATGAGCGCTGATTTTGATTGAGCAAAACGTTGTAGGGGCAAAAGATTTTTTGCCCCTACAACGCTCTAAATCAACCGAACGTATAGCCCTCAATTAAGTACAATAACAAAAAATAAACACTCGTTAAAACAACTTGTTTGAGAACAAATCTAATGACGCTGTTTAATCACTGCGACTCCTTGAAATTAGCACTGGAAAGCCGCAGGCCGCTGCCCAAACACACGTTGAAAAGCCTGCACGATCATTGTGTGCTGAAATGGACCTATAATTCTAATGCGATTGAAGGCAATACCCTAACGCTTAAGGAAACCAAAGTCGTACTGGAGGGTATCACTATCGGCGGCAAGTCAATACGCGAGCATTTTGAGGTGATTAACCATAAAGAGGCCATTGATTATGTCGAAGCCATCATCGCCGGCGAAGAGCCGTTTTCCGAGCATGTCATTAAGTCGATTCACCAGTTGGTAATGAAAAACATCGAAGCCGACTATGCCGGTGTCTATCGCCGCGAGAATGTCTTGATCGCCGGAGACGAACACCGGCCGCCCGATTATTTGAATGTACCCGAACAAATGACCGGTTTAGTGCAAGCTTACCATGCCTTCACCGGCCATCCGCTTGAACGGGCGGCCCGGTTACATGTGGATTTTGTCAAAATTCATCCCTTCGTAGACGGCAATGGCCGCACGGCTCGACTATTGATGAATTTCGACTTGATGAAATCCGGGTATCAACCGGCCATATTTAAAGCAGCCGACCATCTGGCTTATTATGACGCCTTGGATAAAGCGCATACTCAAAACGATTATAGTGACTTTCTGAAATTATCGGCGGATTTAGAAGCAGAAGCGTTGGAGAACCTGCTGTCATTGCTGAATTAGCCAACAAAAAGCGCTACAATTTCTCTGTATGCAGCACATTGTTTTGAGGGCTCTAATGAAACATTTAAATATCAGAGAAATGCGGAGTATTTTGGGGGAACTTGATGTGCTGGTTGAAGAACAGCAGGAACTCATCATCACACGCGACAAACAGGCAATTGCCAGGGTATTGCCGATACACACGCCTAAAAAACGGCCTACCCATGCCGAATTACGCCCGTTGCAACAGCGTTCTACAATAGCTTCGGAGGATTTGATCCGTCAAGACCGTGATGAACGGTAAGTCTACGGTTTATTTGGATACCAGCGTTTTAACCAAATGGTATCCGGCAGAATCGGACTCAGAACAGATAGCGGAATATATTATCGGTCTGGATAGTCCGGTCATTTAGTATTAATCGTTTCATAAGTTCTTGCACTGGTGGTTTTTGGATGCGGCGGATTTTGACGCCGTTGTCCCGGTCCCAGGACGCCGTGAATACATCCCTGTAGGCTTTAGTCGGCGTCCTGCCTCCTAAACCTGGGACCGGGACAACGGCGTCAAAATCCAGATCATCCGGGTATTTAAGCCTGCTTAGTGCAAGAACTTATGAAACGATTAAAACATTAACACAGCATCGTCGATGTAAAAGCCCCAGCTTCTTTATCAAATTGAAACCCGGAAATTCGATGACAGTAATAACTGATTACCACGCCAAGTATTATGCGTATGAACTCACACGGCATTGTGCTTCCGGTGATGTTAATCGACTGTTACAATCGCTCTTCGATGCAACGGTTGATCTCAATCCTCATCAGATCAACGCCGCATTATTCGCGTTGAGCAATCCGCTCAATAAAGGTGTCATCCTTGCTGATGAAGTTGGTTTAGGTAAAACCATTGAAGCCGGTTTGGTGCTTTGTCAGTACTGGGCCGAGCGCAAGCGTAAACTGCTGATCATCTGTCCTGCCTCTTTACGTAAACAATGGGCTCAAGAGCTCCACGACAAATTCAACCTGCCTTCGCAAATTTTAGATGCGAATACGTGGCGGCAACTCAAGAAACAAGGTGTTTACAATCCGCTCAACAACAACTGCATTAACATACTTTCCTATCACTTTGTTGCCCGGTTAGAAGAATCGCTAGTGATAGAAGCTTGGAATTTGGTGGTCATGGATGAAACACATAAATTACGTAATGCCTACCGCCCTAATAACCACATGGGTCAAGCCTTAAAACGCGCCTTGTACGGTCGGCAAAAACTATTGCTTACCGCCACGCCTTTACAAAATTCATTATTGGAGCTGTACGGACTATCTACTCTATTAGATGAGCACCTGTTCGGTGACGACAAATCTTTCCGCCGGCATTACATGGGTAGCGATGGCATAGGCCAGCTTAAAGAGCGTTTGAAGAGATTCGTCAAACGCACCTTGCGTAAACAGGTTCTGGAATATATCCGTTACACGCAACGCAAAGCCATAACGGTTCCTTTCACGCCATCTCATGCGGAAATGCAGCTCTATAATGGCATTACCGCGTTACTTGAACGTGAAGACAGTTACGCGCTGCCTAAACGTCAGCGCCACCTGACCGGCCTCATTTTACGCAAGTTATTAGCATCCAGTACTCATGCAGTCCATAACACGCTGATAACGATTAACCGCCGTTTGGAAATCCTGCGTGACGATCAGGCGGACGATACCGATATTATTGCCGAGCTCATTGAAAACGACGATCTGGAAACGGATTATCTCGAAGAGCTGGGTAGCGCGACAGCATTGACGAAACTGAGCCCCCTATCGATAAAGAACGTCTCAAGCTTGAAATTGTTGAACTGCAAGGACTGATCGGACAAGCTGATAAAATTACCGATGACAGCAAAGCTAAAGCCTTGTTAGTTGCGCTCAAGCTAAGCTTCGAACAGATGGCCGTAATGAATGCGCCGCGTAAAGCGGTCATTTTTACCGAGTCCAATTGTGGTGCCTAAAGGCGATATCAGCTATGGATATGAACCGTTTACGCTGAATTTAACCGGTTTGAACTTGCAGCCATCCGAGCGCGATATTGTCATACACAGTTTGCAAACCAATGACCAAACCTTCATGGTGTCGCAAATTGGCCTAAGCGAAGCCAGACCGGAAAACTATATTGTCCATGCGCTCATCGATTATGACGAAATTTCTTACGATGACCATGCCGATTTACTCTATGAACTGGCAAAACAAGTGGTTCAGCATCTCGAAGCCAAGCAGCTATCTGGAGACGAAATCCATAACGTCTTGAGCAATTATCGTCAACTCATTGCCAAAACCATCCATACGCAAATGGCAGAACACTTCTGGGAGCAGGCAGATTCGTATGAAGTGGAAGTGCGCAGCGGTTTTACGCCATTAAAAAGTTGCGCGTATACCGTTGCGGCCGGTCAGGCAGTCAGTCAATACCGCGATACCATTACCGATAAAAACAAGATCAAACAGCTCTCTGTTTGGCGGCTTCAGCAAGTGTTTATATCCGTTACAGAAATTTGATTCCGACACTGAACGCCGCTTCGCTGTGATTTTAGAGCGTGATGCGCAGAAGTGGTTTAAACCGGCCAAAGGCCAGTTCAAGATTTACTACCGGGACGGCGCGGAACATCCGGAATACGTGCCGGACTTTGTGGCTGAAACGGATGATAACGTGTTGATGGTGGAAACAAAATCACAAGCTGAAATGACCGATGCCAAGGTTCAGGCAAAAGCGGAAGCCGCCTCTAAATGGTGCCAAAACGCTAGTGGATACTTATTGAAAAACGGCGGTAAAACTTGGAAGTATCTACTGATCCCGCATGATGAGGTTAAGGAAAACTTCAAATTGGGGGATTTTTTGCAGAAATTTGGACGGCCATAATTGTTGTGGCGCATCATGCAATAGGCAAAATAAACGGCAAATTTGACATCGCGTTGGCGCGAGTTTGTTAAATAACAGTAAAACTCGCAAGCTATTTCGCAACCGCTTGTGAAACTCATTGCCAAGCAGGTCGCCGTCGTGATTTTGTCTATGTTCCGCCGGTCGATTATCCGGTAAATAATGGTTTTTACACCGGCATTCCGGAGAAAATAGTATAATGCTTGGCTATACAAAACGCACTTCAAGTTTAGGCAGGTGTGATTTTTTTCTCTTTAACCAGGAACCTTGGCATGAGCTCCACTCGACAAATCGATTTTCTAAGCAAAAAAAAATGGGCCTTTATCTTTTCCGGCAGCCTGTTTCTTATTTCTATCGTTTCATTTTTCGTCAAGGGCTTAGAACTGGGTATCGATTTTACCGGCGGCAGCGTCTATGAAATGCACTACGACCAATCGGTCGATCTGGATAAAATGCGCAACGCCCTGGAACAACAAGGCTTTGGCGACGCCAATCTACAACATTTCGGCAATTCGCAAGAAGTTTTGCTGCGGCTGAAACCGGTGATGAACATCAGCCAGAAAGATCTTACCGAAAAAGTCCTTAACATCAGCAACTCCAGCCAAGAAAAGCCTGGCGAAATACGCCGTGTCGAATTTGTCGGCCCGCAAGTCGGTGAAGATTTGGTAAACGATGGCGGCTTAGCTTTGTTTTTCGCCTTTATCGGCGTCATGATTTATGTCAGCATCCGCTTTGAGTGGAAACTGTCGGTGGCCGCCATCATTGCCTTATTTCACGACTCCATCATTACCATGGGCTTTTTTTCGGTGTTCGGCTGGGAGTTTGACCTGACCGTGCTGTCAGCGGTCCTGGCCCTGATCGGCTATTCGACCAACGACAAAATCGTAATCTATGACCGTATTCGCGAAATCACCCGCACAACCCGCATACAGTCGATGAATGACATCATTAACCTTGCCATCAACGAGACCTTAAGCCGGACCATCTTGGTGTCATTTACCGTATTCCTGACATTATTGGCCTTATTCTTTCTCGGCGGCAAAATCATTCACGGCTTTGCAATAGCGATGTTGATAGGCGTTGCCAAAGGTACTTACTCGTCGATTTATATCGGTAGCGCCCTGGCCTTGTCTTTCGGTTTAAAACGCGAAGATCTGATGCAGACGAAAGAAGATACCACAGTAAACCAACTCCCCTAGGAGTCTGTCCGGGAATACCGGGAAAAAGTTATTCCAAGCAAACTCCTGTCGCTCCAATTTTCACAGCACGACAGAAGATTGCCCATGCGGCAGCGTAGGTTGGCGAATTTGCAAAAGACTCACCCGATCAGGTTAAGCCAGGATATTCACCTTATGGGCTTTGGCGCATTTTATTATGGTTTACAGTCCTGTCGCGGCATAAAATAAGGCTTTGTATGTTAAATTTAATTTAACCTGACGACCTTTTTTGCTTTTTCAATCTTGAGTTAATACCATGCAATTACAAGTTAAATCAAGGGACTTAATGGCTCCGGAAACAGAGCCAACGGATGAAGAACTGCATCGGGTAATGAGCGAGGCTCTGGCTCTGGCAATGGATCGTAAGAGTATCTCAGATACTTGGATGCAACAACGCCTTCTTGATGAAGTGGCGCAGACACTGGCTCAGCATGGAGCAAACAGCTATTGACTGCAGATGAATCAAAAAAGCCCCGTTTGCTAGTAGTTGCCGGACCAAATGGTGCAGGTAAAACCACAATTACCGAGCGGGGCTTGGCACATGAATGGTTTGCGGGTTGTGATTACATCAATCCCGATTTCATTGCCCGTGACGAATTCGGCGACTGGAATTCACTGCAAGCGATACAAAGTGCCGCCAATATTGCTGAGCAGCGCCGGGAAAACTGCTTGCGGGAGTCTCGCAATCTAGCTTTTGAAACTGTTTTTTCGGCACCGGATAAAGTGGATTTTTTACGGCGAGCGCAGCAGCAGGGTTATTTTGTCCGGGTATTTTTTGTTGCCACGTCCGATCCGGCAATCAATGCCGCCCGCGTCGCTCGGCGGGTAATGCAAGGAGGTCATGATGTTCCCATTCCCAAAATTATCAACCGATATTTTCGTTCAATTGCGCAATGCGCTTTGATAGCCCCCTGGATTGACCGCTTATATCTGTATGACAATTCCGAAGACGGTGCAGAGGCGGCGCTTATCCTTCGCGCCAGCAACGGCAGAATAATCAAAACCTATCAATCAATTCCCGGTTGGGTAGAACCAATAGCAAAAGTTTTGAACGATTGAGTTAGAGCAATGAACTAAAAGTTCTTGCTTTATGTACAAGTTCAGCACAAATGGTGGAATGGCGGAACCCCTTTGGCGACCCTGTTCTATATTTCTCCTTATGTTATTCTTCGCGCCGTCATCTTTGCGGATTTTAGAACCTTTCGAAGCGTCAATATACAACGGTTTGTGCGTCTCTGTTTTCCTCAAACTCTACCGCGCAAAGGATAAGTGCTTAATCTAACTGGCAACCCATTCTTGACGTAATTTAGTGTCAGGTGTTTTTTGCCTTTGGCAAAAAACACCTGACACTGTTCTACACGGTTTTGCGATAGCAATGTTGATAGGCGTTGCCAAAGGTACTTACTCGTCGATTTATATCGGAAGCGCCCTGGCCTTGTCTTTCGGTTTAAAACGCGAAGATCTGATGCAGACGAAAGAAAATACCACAGTAAACCAACTCCCCTAGGAGTCTGTTCGGGAATACCGGCAAAAAAGTTATTCCGTTCGAAATCCTGTCGCTCCAATTTTCATGGCGCGACAGTGGCATAGTTGCCGGTCAGTTGTTCAGGCTCAAAATCGTTGACTCTAATCGCATTGAGCATGGCTTGCTCGGACTGGGTGATTAACTCGGCCTCGGCTGCGGTGACGATATGAGTTTGCAGTGCTTGTTGTATAACCTCCATGATCGCACCTTTAGGCAAAACCCCCTGCTTTTGCGCTGTGCGCAGTTTGGCTGCAAGTGGAGCGGCTTTTAGCACGGCCTTGAACGCGCTTTCAATTCTGCCGGTCGCATCATCCGGCTTGTCGTTGATATAAATGCCCGCAGTCAACCGGTCGCGGGACGGATTATCGGTAAGCAATATCTGCGCCAGTTGCCCGGCCAGCCGGTCTTGCGGCGGCGCATAGGGTTTACCTAATGGAAACAGCACCCCGCGCAATAAAATCGCCGGAACCCGGTTGGGCAACAGCCAGAATGTCGCCAGCAGCGATTGTTGGGCGCGGTGCAGGCTGTGTTGGCAGGCCCAATGCAGCAACGGCAAATCCTCGGCAGGCGAACCCTGATTTTCAAAGTGTTTGAGTGCGCAGGAACAAAGATATAAATGGCTAAGGACATCGGCCAGGCGGCCGGAGATGCGTTCCTTGCGTTTCAGCAGACCGCCCAACGTCAGCAGGGCAAAATCGGCGGCTAGGGCGAAACCGGCACTGAGCCGGGTCAGTTGCCGATAATAACGCCGGGTAAGTTTATCGCCGGGCGTGGCGGTAAGCCGCGCGCCGCTCAATCCCAGCCAGAAGCCGCGCAACAAATTAGTCAGGAAAAAGCCGATATGCCGCCATAACACTGCGTCGAAGGCGCGTAATGCTACGACCTCATCTTTTTCGGTCAGGGCGTTGATTTCGCTTTGAATGTAGGGATGGCAGCGCAACGAACCCTGCCCGAAGATCATCATGGTGCGGGTCAGAATATTTGCGCCCTCCACGGTAATGCTGACCGGTATCACCTGATACAGCCGTCCGATATAGTTGGAAGGCCCTAAGCAAATCCCGGAACCGCCCTGAATATCCATGCCGTCATTGACGATACGGCGCATGGCTTCGGTTAGCTGATATTTGAGAATCGCTGAAATCACCGCCGGCTTCTGGCCGGCATCCAGAGCCGCGCAGGTGACATGGCGGGCAGCGTCCATCAGGTAGGCCGTACCGGCCATGCGCGCCAGCACCTCCTCAATGCCTTCAAAAGCGCCGATGGGCAGATTGAATTGATTGCGGATACGGGCATAAGCCCCCGTGTTGCGGCAGATGAGCTTGGCGGCGCCGACGCTAAGCGCGGGCAGGGAAATGGCGCGGCCGGTGGCGAGACTTTGCATCAGCATTTTCCAGCCGTTGCCGGCTTGCGCCGCGCCGCCGATAATCCTGTCTAGCGGGATGAACACGTCCTTGCCCCAATTCGGGCCATTCTGAAAGCCCGAATCCAGCGGAAAATGACGCTTACCGATGGAAATACCCGCTGTGCCGGTTGGAATCAGCGCGAGGGTGATGCCAATATCTTCTTTATCGCCCAGCAAATGTTCGGGATCGTAGAGCTTGAATGCCAGACCCAGTACGGTGGCGACCGGCCCCAGGGTGATATAGCGTTTTTCCCAGTTCAGGCGGATGCCCAGCACCCGCTCTTTGTCCTCGAAAGCGCCGTAACATACCACGCCAGTATCCGGTATTGCTCCGGCATCGCTACCGGCGAGCGAACCTGTCAAAGCGAAGGCCGGAATTTCCTGACCTGCTGCTAATCGTGGCAGATAGTAGTTTTTTTGCTGTTCGGTACCGTAAGCCAGCAGTAGCTTGGCGGGACCCAAAGAGTTCGGCACCATTACCGTCACCGCCGCAGTAGCGCTACGGCTGGCGATTTTCATAACGATCTGGGAATGGGCGAAATCGGAAAAAGCCAGGCCACCATAACGTTTGGGAATGATGATGCCGCAAAATAGCTGCTGTTTGATGTAATCCCAGACTTCGGGAGGTAAATCGTGGCGCCGGTGGGTAATCTCCCAGTCATCCAGCATTGCGCATAAGGTTTCTACAGGACCGTCGAGATAAGCCTGTTCTTCGGCACTCAAAGCGCTGGCCGGCAGCTGTTTGAGTTTGCGCCAGTCGGGTTGGCCGGTGAACAGCTCCGCATCCCACCAGGTATTTCCCGCTTCCAGCGCTTCACGTTCGGTTTGCGAGATGGGCGGCAGGTTTTTGCGCATTTTGTTCAATAGCGGACGGGTCAGGAGCTTGCGCCGTATGGGGGCGACACTCACGCAGGCGAGCCCGGTTAAGACGACTAGAATGAGTTCTGTCATGACGTTCTCCGGGTAATTTAAAGTAGGTTCAGTTTCTAAGCGGCTTGCCCGTTTTCAGCATGTGCTCAAGCCTTGCCAGGGTACCTGGCTGCTTAACCAGATATAAAAAGGCTTGCAGTTCCAAATCCAGCATATCTTGCTCAGTCAGAGGCCGGCTAATATCAGTGTCGCCGCCGCTCAACACATAAGCAAGCTGCCTGGAGATTTCCAGATCGTAATCGGTGGCCTTACCGGCTAGATGGAGGTTGTTCACGGCGATATCCAGCGTAGCACGGGCGGATGCGCCGGGTAATTCATAAACGGCCGGTTCCGGCGGCTGATAGTTATCCACCAAAGCCAGCGCCCGGGCTTTGGCGTCGGCCAGCAACCGGTCTTTGTTCATGGTGATGCCGTCGTTTTTGCCGAGAAACAGAAGTTCCCGTGCTTGCTGTGCCGATTGCGAAACCTTGGCCAGGCCGATAGTTTCAAAAGTTTGAGCGATAGCCGGTATCGGCCCGCCGGGACGTTTTGGAAACGCCAGCCGGCGCTGCAATAATTCCTTGCAGCCACCCCAGCCCGGCACCAGGCCAACACCAACTTCCACCAGGCCGGCATACAGTTCGGCATGGGCCTGAATGGCATCGCAGTGCAGCAGGATTTCGCAACCGCCGCCCAACGCCAACCCGGTAGGTGCCGCAACCACGGGGAAACGGGCGTATTTCAGGGCCTGATAGGTTTGTTGACCGAGCCTGATGATGCTTTTAACCGTTTCCCAGTCTTGCTGGAGAATAATGGGAACAAGCAATGCGAGATTGGCGCCGGCGGAGAAATTATCCGCTTCGTTGTAGATGACCAGGCCTTTGAAATCTTGTTCGATGCTGCCGATGCATTGTTTGATTAGTGTCAAACTGTCCGGATCCAGGGTATTCATTTTGCTGTGAAATTCCAGGCAGACGATACCGTCGCCAATGTCCCAGACACTGGCGGCGGCGTTATTCAATAGTGGTGGGCCGTAGCGTTTAATATCGCTTAACGCTAATACGCCTTCCGGACGCTGCAACGACTGATAACGCCCCGATCGATCCTTAAATTGCAACACGTCGTCTTCAAGCCGATACAAGCTTTGCCGATCCGCCAACAACGCCGGAATGACGCTGTTTTCCCGCGTCAGACGCTCGACAAACCAGTCGATGCCCAGCCGGTCGATCAACTCAAACGGTCCATAGCGCCAGTTGTAGCCGAGACGCATGGCGCTATCGACGGCGCTGATGTTGTCCGCGATTTCCGGGATCAGCTCAGCCGCGTAACTCAACGTTTCCGACCAGACTCGCCACGCATACTCTTGTAAAGTCTCTTTGCCTTCCAGAAAGGCGCGTAAGGCTTCCGGCGTATGTCCAACGCCATCTATTATGAATTTTTCGCTGTTGCGGTATTCGCCGGTTTGCAGGTCGATGGCCTGCTTGGTTTTCTGTGCCGCGCCCGGTTGCAACCGGTAAAATCCGCCCGGCCCTTTGCGACCGGCCAGGCCTTTGTCCAGCATGGCTTGAAGTTGCGACGGCACGGTGGCGATGATGTTTAAGCGGTCGCCGGGCAGTAAAGTTTGTCTGAAACTCTCAAGTATCCGCGGTATCAGATCCAGGCCGACCAGATCCAGCAAGCCGAACACCCCGGTTTTGGGAATGCCGAACAGACCCATCGCCGCGTCGCATTGTTCAACGCTGAGCTGACGGGCAATGGCTTCCAGCAAGGCCGTCTGTATCCAGAAAGTGCCGATGCGATTGGCGATAAAGCCCGGTGTGTCGTTGCAGCGCACACAGCCTTTACCCAGATTGACATCGGCAAAGCGATTGATGCCGGTCAGCAAATCGTGATCCAGTTCGGGCGGCGCCACCATCTCCAGCAAGCGCATATAGCGCGGCGGATTGAAAAAGTGGGTGATCATGAAGCTGCGTTTAAAGCTGTCCGGCTGATTTTGCATCAACACACTGAGCGGCAACGTCGAGGTGTTGGACGAAATCAAGGTATTGGCACCACAGACGGCTTGTAGCTGCCGATAGAGCGACTGTTTGACGGCTGGATTTTCCAGCACGGCTTCGATGACCCAATCGGCCTGCGCCAGCCTGCCGAGATCCTCTTCAATGTTCCCTGGATTGATCAGATGCGCATTTTTCGGGTGCATCAACGGAGAGGGTTCGATTTGTAACAGTTTGGCAATGGCTCCTTCGGCGATGGCATTGCGGTTGCCGCCTTCTTTCGGGACTACATCCAATAAATCGACAGCAATGCCGGCATTGGCGATATGGGCGGCAATAGCGGCACCCATGACGCCGGCACCGATAACGGCGACTTTTTCTATATTCATGACATGGCCTCCAAAATGGTGGCAATACCCTGGCCGCCACCAATACACTGCGTAGCTAGGGCGAACTGCTTGTTTTGCCGTTTTAACAGACTGGCGGCCTTGCCGGTTATGCGGGCACCGGTTGCGCCGAGCGGATGGCCCAAAGCAATCGCGCCGCCGTCGAGATTGAGTTTTTCCAAGGAGATGGGCAAATCCTGCAACACCGCCAGCGCTTGCGCGGCAAACGCTTCGTTAAGTTCGACAATATCGATATCGGCCAAAGCCAATCCTGCGCGCAGCAAGGCTTTCCGGGAGGCTACAATCGGGCCGATGCCCATGATTTCCGGTTGGCAGGCCGACACGGCCACGGCTTTAATACGCGCCAACTTGGGCAGACCATGTTCATCGGCGTAGACTTCGCTACATATCAGGGCCGCCGCAGCGCCATCGGTCAACGGCGAAGAGGTGGCTGCGGTGACGCTGCCATCCTTCATGAATGCCGGTTTTAACTCCGCCAATGCCGCAGCCGTCGAGTCCGGACGCAGACAGCCGTCGAGCATGATGTGATCGCCGCTACTGGTTGCGATAGGGACAATCTCAGCGGAAAACCGTCCGCTTTGTTGCGCAATGAGGGCTTTTTGCTGGCTGACAAGTGCAAAGGCTTCCTGATCGGCTCGTGATACGGCATATTTTCGCGCCAGGTTTTCGGCGGTTTCGCCCATGCTGATGTAAGCCTGCGGGTAATCGCGATACAGCCCCGGATGCGGCAGGAGATTGAAACCGCCCATCGGCACCCGGCTCATCGATTCTACGCCTGCGCAGATGAAGACTTCACCGGCATTCATTTGAATGGCGCCGGCGGCAATATGAATGGCCTGCATCGACGAGCCGCAAAAGCGGTTGACGGTAGTCCCGGCGACGCTGACCGGCAATCCTGCCAGATAAACCACCAGCCGCGCCAAATTTAGGCCTTGCTCTCCTTCCGGGAAGGCGCAGCCCAGAATCAGGTCTTCTATGTCGTTCGGATCGACGCTGCTGTCATGAACCAGTGCCTTGACCACTTGCGCGGCCAACTCGTCAGGCCGGACCCCGGCCAACGCGCCTTTGTGCGCGGGGGTGAACGGCGACCTGGCATAAGCTGCGATAACGACGTTTTTCATGATGCTGTCTCCTGTGTTGGGAAGGATTCCGATGCTTGCGCCGCCGCAGCAATGTTGGGCCGGTAACACATTAAAAACTCATTGATAGCCTCCCAGGTGCCGCCAAGATTTTCCATCAAGATACCGTGCCGTTCGGCTTTTATCATCTGCAATTGTTTATGGTGCGCACCGAGTTTTTCATAAACGGTTTCGGCGCTTTGCGGCGACACGACCGGATCCCGATCCGCATACATCAGTAAGGTTGGCGTTTCCACGCCGGGTAATACGGCTTCGGTATGCTGAATCAGGCGGCGCAGTTCGTATAAAGCCCGCACAGGGGTATGGCAATAGTTGATGTCGGGATGTTCCGGGACATTCTCTATAAAGGGTTTAAAGCCTTCGAACGACGACAGCCACTGCACCAGGGTGTTGGTGTTATGAAGCAAGGTGACCAGCATGAAGCTGGGGTTGACGAACTTGACCGGCACCGACAGGGCAACCAGGCCAACGATTTCCGGATGATTTTCTGCGGCCAGATTCAGTGCCAGCGCCCCGCCGGTGGAAAAGCCGATTACGAACAATTTTGGGCAATACAGTTTAAGGATGTTGAAGCCGTGTTGCACACTGGTAAACCATTGTTCGAAGCTTAAATCCCGCAAGGCATAGGGTGAAGTCCCATGCCCCTTAAGGCGTATGCCTAACACGGTATAGCCCTGTTCGGCCAGATAACGGCCATAGCCGCGCAGTTCCGCGGGACTGGCCAGCAAGCCGTGTATCAACATAATACCGATACCGTTGCCGGTTTGCGGTTTTATGAAGAAAGGTGCGGGGTCCGCAATCGCGGTTTCCTTATGTTTGATCCCGGCATAGTGTGAACTGCTATAGCTGTGTTGCTCGAAAGCCAGGCCCAATCGCTCGTCGTCCAGTTGCCAGGCAGCTAACTGGTAAGGGTCGATATGCAAATAGTTGTCATCCGCCGCCAGCAAGGCATCCCGCACCGTGCACAACGGCGCGGCCTCGTTGTTGTAGACGGCAATCGGATTCTCCAGGCGAATCCGGTCGAAATCGTAGTCTGCGCACAGAGTCGGCAGAAAATGATAGCAGCCGTCCCGTTCGATAAGCAGTTCGGCCTCTTTGGCGATACAGATGAACTGGTCGAAACGGGTACTGACGCCATAAATCAACCCGACATAATCGTCGGGACTGAGTAGGCTGCGGTGCAAATGGATATCGGGATTTTTTTGCAGGTTTTTGATGGCAATATACAGCACCGTGTAAAATCGGCTTTTTTCGATATGCTGACGCCCAGTGCCTATGTAACTCATGATCAAGGTCGAAGCCAGATGGCTAAGATTGACCGTGACATTGGCGTAGATCTGCTCCATATACTGATTGCGCGAACATTGTGCATTGCTGATGAAGACATCCCCCAACAACCGTTCCTTCCAGCTACGCGGGGCGGTGTTGAGTTTGAATATGTCGTCCAGCTCGCGAATCTCCGGAGCCACCTTATCCATCAGACGATGGGTGCGCAAGCTCCAGACACAGCAGGGATTGACCGGACTGCTCATACGAATATCCATATCGGTGTCCTTGAGCATGATGTTGCCTTCGATCAACAGTTCTTCGGATTGGCGCAGGCTCATGCGCTCCGAAAACAGTTCGACGCTTTTGAACAGTAGATTTTCCGAGGACCGGATCGGGTAAAAGGTAATGTTGGCGGGCACGATCAGGGTCGGTTTAAGCGAGGCTGCCCTCAGCTCGTCCAGGCTATCGAATTGCAACAGGGTCCGCCAGTGTTGCATGCGTTCCGGGTCATTGGTTTTAAACGCATAGCGGATCGCCGCTTTCAATGCTTCTACGCCCTGGCCAAGCACTGCCGCGCCGGTATGTTGTTTTCGGCGATTGCCGGTAATGCGCGAATAAATGCCATATTCCCCTTTCTTGTCGATGACACGGCGGTCTTTGACCATGCCGCCTTCCGGAAAAATGATAATCTTACGGCCGCGCAGGATTTGTGCGGCGAGCATCGCAAACAAACGTGGATGATCGTGCGGAAAAACGCCGACCTTTTGCAGATAACCGGACAGCACACTGTCGTCATTAAAGAATTCACCCGAGGCGATCGAGCAACTATAGGCCCCGGTTTTCTCGAAAATCAGAAATTGCGGGATAAAGGTTTCGAAACGGGAGAAATGATTGAATAGAAAAATATCCCCTTGCAGCATTTGTGTGTCGGCATGCAACTCAAATTTGACGCTTAGCAGGTTTTTGACGGCGTGGAACAGTTTTACCGAACGATTGTATAAAGCGGTGTCTATATCCGGCCAGTCTTCGGGGTAAGTCTTCTGTTTCATAGTAGCCCTCTGCTATGGAGGTTGAAAATTGAACAGTAAAACAGTGTGAGGCGTAGAGGCGTATCGGTTAGCGTTTGGATTGTTTGTTTATATTTTCAGACAGCGGTTGATTTCATTATTCAAAGTCGCACTATCCCAGCTCAGCGCTGTGGCGGCGCCGGCAGCCAAATAGCGCAAATCGTCTACTGACAATTTTGCCAAAATCATTAGCGGAATCCGGCGCCGGAGCAAATCGTCCAGATGCACGACCATTTCGTTATGCACGCAAAACCCCAATTCAGCCTGAATAAACGGCACGGTGGGTAAAATCCGCTCACTCAATTGCGGATTTTCTGAAATACTTTTGAAAATCGATTCGACGTGTCTGCCGTATCTGCGCAACAACCACTTAGCGGACTCATTATCGACACCCAGTTGTCTAACTTCTTTTGTTTTGACAATCGCCCATTGCCGATAGTTCACAGGGGCCCAGGGGAATGGTCTAGCGCCGGTTTGACAAGCTGCCTTAATGCCGGATTGTTCACAAAGCTTATCGATGATGCGGGCCGCATCAGCACGTGCCGAGGTAATTTTTCCGCCAATAGAAGTTAAAAGACCGTTGTCCGAGCATTTCAATGCCCAATCGCGGCTAACGGTAGATGGGGTATTATGGCTACTTTGCTGTAATACTCGCAAGCCGGCGAAGCGGCCGATAATATCTTTTTCAGTCCACTGTACCGATTTGAGGACGCGGCTGGCTTCGCTCAGCAGATAATCGACATCCTCCGCTTCTACGCAAACCCGATTGATGTCGCCGTTAAAATCTGTATCGGTAGTACCCAGTAAAGTCAGACCGTACCACGGCATGATGAAAAACACCCTGCCATCGGCTTTTGCCGTCAACAGCAGAGCCTCGTCGTCAAGTAGTTTAGGCAAGACTAAATGCACCCCCTTGGTTACGCGGCACTGCTCCGTTGCAGCCAGCCATGGACCGGCTGTGTTGATGACATGGCGGGTGGCAACCTGAGCTTCTTCGCCAGTGACCATGTCCAGCAGTTTGACGGCGCTGATATGGCCTTGCCGTTCGCTGATTTCGGCCAGTTTGCAGTAATTTAAACACACCGCTCCCGACGTTTGAGCACCGTCGATTAACTCAAGAACCAACCGGGCATCGTCGGTTTGCGCATCCGGATAGCTAAAGCCGCCGCTCATATATGTAGAATCAAGGCAGGGAAAACGTTGTGAAAATGCTGCTTTGGCATAATATCGATGCGCCTGCTCGGAATGTACTAAACCGGCCAGCAGATCGTAAATGAAAAGACCGGCTTTCAGGCGTAGACGGCCCAAACGGCTATCCCGGTAAACCGGAATGCAGAAGCGGAGCGGCCAGATCCGGTGCGGTGCAACTTGCAAAAGCATTTGCCGTTCCCGTAAAGATTTTTTAACCAAACTAAAGTCCAACATTTCCAGATACCGCAAACCGCCATGTATCAGTTTACTGGAAGCCGACGAAGTGGCGCCGGCCCAGTCACCCTGATCGACCAGCAGGACTTTCAGGCCGCGCAATGCGGCATCATATGCGCACCAAGCCCCATAAATACCGCCGCCGCAAATCACTGCGTCGAACCGGTCGGTCAGGCGGCGAAAATCGCGCGGCATCATGGCCGCAACCAGAGTGCTTGCTGTGAATCGTCGTTAAAAGGAGATACTGTTATGAAATTAAAATTTACTACAGTTTTCATTGGCGTATTAGCTCTATTTATAAACGGTCAGATCTACGCTGCCGAACATCATACCGCTCAGGCATTGGAACATTCGGCATTGGCTACGGCTCATGGACAGGATGGGCATGCCGAGCAACTGCTTAGACACGCTGAGGCCGCTTTAATTCACGCACAAGCTGCGGAGAAAGAACACGCTGAAACGGCAATGGCGCATATGCGCGAATCGATTGGCCAATAACCCCCCTTAATGATGAAATCGGATGCCGGAGATGCATGACATCCGATTTTAATTCCCGGCAAGATACGGAATGTGCGCAGGTCTGAGGTGAAAATGTCCCTAATATGGCTGTTAGCAAGCTGTACCGGATTAGATGATGTTATCGATTGGATTCGGATTACGCCGGTCAAACTTAACTTGGCCACTATCCTTATTTAGTCATATCCTGTCGTCTAACGGCGTAACAGTTCGTTGGGCCTCTCCTATATAGAGTTGCCGGGGACGACCGATTTTTTGATGCGGATCGGATATCATTTCATCCCAATGCGCTATCCAACCCACGCTACGGCCCATGGCGAACATCGCCGTAAACATGTTGCTGGGTATACCTAAGGCCTTAAGCACTATGCCTGAATAGAAATCGACATTGGGGTAGAGCTTTTTGTCAACAAAATACTCGTCTTCCAAGGCTATACGCTCCAGTTCCAGAGCTAATTTGAAGAGAGGATCGTCATGCAAATCCAGAGCATTGAGTACTTCATGGCAGGTGGCGCGAATCAGCTTGGCTCGCGGATCGTAATTTTTATAAACCCGGTGTCCAAAGCCCATCAGCCGAAAAGGATCGTTCTTATCTTTGGCTTTTTGGATGTACCGGCCGATATTCGAAACATCGCCAATTTCCTGCAACATATTCAACACTGCCTCATTCGCGCCGCCGTGCGCAGGTCCCCATAGACAGGCAATACCCGAAGTCAGGCAAGCATAGGGGTTGGCGCCGCTGGATCCGGCCAGACGCACGGTAGAGGTCGAGGCATTTTGCTCGTGATCGGCATGAAGCGTTAAAATTCTGTCTAAGGCCCGGACTAAGACCGGCTTTGGACAGTATTCCTCGCAGGGGTTGCCCAGCATCATGCGCATAAAATTTTCAACATAATTCAAGTCGTTACGTGGATACATAAACGGCAGTCCAATGCTGTATTTATGGCTCATCGCTACAATGGTAGGAATTTTGGCGATAATTCGAATTGCACACAAATCGCGATCCTCTTTGGAACGGATATCCAGCGCATCATGGTAAAAGGCGGAAAGTGCGCCGACGACGCCCACCATAATCGCCATAGGGTGTGCATCGCGGCGAAACCCCTTGAAAAAATTCGTGAGTTGATCGTGCAGCAGTGTGTGGTGGGTCACCTGATGGGTAACGGTGTCCGTAAATTGTTTATAGGTATGCCATTAATGCAGGTCGTAGCTTTAGCTCAAAGAGCCATAGAGAAGGCTTTTTAAGAAAACTGTTTTTAACGAACCTCCATGCCTGTTTGGTGATTTTAGAGAGTTTTTTAAAAAATGCGCGATTGTAGTTGCCTTCCCAGTTAATACAGTAATCCGTTTCTTTTCTTTGGTGTCTTTTTTGCTGGGTTTGATGATCCTCTTCCAATCCAAGTTCTTGGGCTTTTTTATGGAGGAAAAGTCTCATCAATAGATGCGTCACCAAACCTAAAAGTGCTTGCTGCTCAATGGCGACTGACGATTTCCCCCAGGCTTTTGAATTGGCCATGTCTGTTTTGTAGTTATCAAAATATTTTTCTTCATCCCAGCGACGATGATACAGAAAAGCTATCATTCCCGGTGTTAACGTCAGATCGTTGCTTAGATAGCTATATTCCTTGCCATCCGGTGAAATAAACGTGATCAACCGCCATTCTGCTTTTGAGCATTTAAGCTGTATCAATGTATCCGAAGTAATGCCGTCATTGACGGGGCTGACTGCTATAGCCAATTCCTTTAAAATTTTATAGCTAAAAGTGCTTTTCATTCGAGTAACCACGGTCGCATTGACATGCATTTTTCGCTGATCCCAATATCTCGGCTCAATAAAAGCGCGGTCAACGACATAAATTGCATTTTTTTGGCTTGTCCACCAAGAAGCAGCCCAAACTTCCTTAACAAAACGCATTTCATCAATCGATTTTGTTTCAGTATTAGAGTCCACTGCAATGCCGGCGCGCATGTCATAGGTGGTGAGTGTCATATGGCCTTTTCGGTTATCCGACCCCCCCTCATGCGGATAGCTGGGTTGGAAATGACTGGACTCATCTTGGTAAGTCGCATCAATGGCATAAAGAGGGCGTTCACTCAATTCGGCATAGGCCGCAAATCGGTCTGGCAATTCGCTTCGGGCTTCGGCCACTAAAAGTTGTACGGCATTCCGGGTAATTTGGGTGCGGTATTCATTAGCCAAGGCATCAGACCATGTTGACCGAGCCAAGGGGACACGGATAGCATACTCATCCACGTCAAACAGGGATTGAATCTGGTTACGCAATACTCCCTCCCCCTGCAGTTGGCGCAAGCAACCCAATAAAATAAAGAAATCAGCTGATAGGGTAAAAAATCGTTTCCGCGAGTAGCGTACTTTATCCAAAGCATTCTGCATGGGGCGGAACCATTCTTCTAGTACCGTGCCGTTAAGTAAAATGGCGCTGAGCGAGGCGAGTCTTTTTGACATATATTTTGCGTAAGTGTATGATTATAATAGAATTATGCCAGCTCATTTTAATAAGCATGTCAAGCATTATTTTAGTTATTTTTCACGCCATTACGGGCTTCAGGATGGTCTGTGAGACGCCGGTTTTTCGCACCGCTTTTAACAATCAATTTGGTTTCTTGTGCTTTTCGCGCCATCATTTCCAATGTATATTCCGGAAATTACGGCTACCTTACAAAAAAATTACGGACACCGTTACCTGATGGGTGAATGTGTACAATTGCTCTTCGTTCGGCAGTTCTCCGTTTAACAGCAGATAGCAGACTTCCAAAAATGTGCAGTGTTCGGCCAGTTCTTCGATAGGATAGCCGCGATATAGCAAAATGCCGGCATCGCCGTCTATAAACGTGATTTTTGAGGTGCAACTGGCTGTCGAGGTAAAGCCCGGATCGTAGGAAAACAAACCGGTTCGTTCATACAGCGTTTGCATATCAATGACATCGGGGCCAATCGAGCCGGAAAATGAATTCAATTCATATTCGGTCTGCGTGGTTTCGTTTTTTAAGGTAAATTTGTATTGGATGTTCATGTTTTAGTTCTCCGTGATGAAAAAACGATTTTTTCCTATTTGGATCACCGTCAGGATTCTTGCGAAAATGGTTATAAAGCACCAATGCCCCGGAAGCAGGCTATTTCAATACAGTGAATGATTGAAGAATGGATCATTGGTTCCCGGGCTGGAGTTGTTCAATGTCAATCATGTGCAGGTGACTCAGTTCAGCATCAGTTCGGCGTAGGGTACGGACTAAATATATAGGTTTTGATCATGGTATTGGGAATGGTACGGTCAATTAACCCAATTGGTTAACATGAGCGGAGCTTCGATTCTCTCAAAATGCCGGGTATTGTTGGTAACCAAAACAGCACTGGCGGACAATGAGTGAGCCGCAATCATCATGTCGAATTCACCGATAGGTTGACCCGTGCGGATGAGTTGGTGTCGGATTTCGGCGAACCAATCCGCTGCTTCGTTATCCCAGGGTAAGACTCGTACAATTTTTAGAAACTGGCGCACGACTAAATGCAAACGATGGTAAGCGGGTAACCGTTTCAGACCATATTGCAGTTCTGCCCGAGTCATTACCGAGATACAAATTCTTGATGGTTCTATCTCTGCAAACTTAGCTTGCAACTCAGGCGATTTTTTCTTAATCAGATAACTTGCAGTGTCTGTATCAAGCATGTGGAGCATCATAATCAGATCTCTATTTATAGGGTATTACACCGCATCATCAAAAATGCCATGATCTGATGAAGGCAGCACATTCATAGGACGTTCAGCCATAAAGTCTGTTGGTACAGTCGTAGCGTTTAGTAATTCGAAAAAATCATTCCAGGTTTTGGCACCAGGCCGGTTTGACAGAATAACATCACCCGTCATGTCGTCACGGGTGACATACACCTCATTGCCTTCGAAACGAAATTCGACCGGAAGACGAACAGCCTGACTGGCCCCATTTTTAAAAAGTTTTGCAATCCGTGTTTCTATCATGAAGATGCTCCTGTAAAACCAAAAGTATATCTTGTAGTATATACTTTTTGTATTGCCCGCATTTTATTTTTGCCGACAGAGACAATCATTGTCACATTACAACACTTTAATACCTTTTACTGGTCATAATATAAGTGACGGGTTAAATGACAAAATATGACTGTGACAACCTGTTCTTCAAGGTTGTCACATAAACGTTCGTATAAGTGACAGGTGGAAAATGCTAATTGGTTACATGCGAGTCGTGCGACATGAAGTCGTTTATGTAACTGTTTTCAATTAACAAGATGTCAGTTAGGAAACCTATCGTTCACTCGATAGTAGCCTACCCGCACATGCGATTTCCGCACAAGGCTCTTCAAAACTGTTCGCTTTGCACCCTTGGGCAGGTCTTGGCTGAAGTATCTTGCTAATCTGGAGGACTTATGAAATTATTAATCCTAACAACTTCAGCTTTAACATTCCGGAAAGTTTTTAAGTTTAACAATTTGAAATGGAAGAGGTTTAATAATGATATTTAATTATTTTGATGGTATCAATGAATTTATCATGACATTGCCAGATGGTGAACCGATCTGTTTAAGACCGATTAGTTCCAATGACCGAACAATCCTAGAAAAAGGCATGTCATCATTATCTTCACAGTCGCGCTTATTCCGCTTCTTCTCTCCCATCCTCAAATTATCAGATGAACAATTACGATACTTTACTGAAGTAGATCAGCATAATCATGTCGCATGGATCGCTGTTTCGCAAAATCAACCGGAGCAAACCGGTTTTGGAACTGCCAGATTTATTCAGTCTAAGTATCAGCCAAATCTTGCCGAATTTGCCATAGTAGTTATTGATAGCTATCAAAAACGGGGGCTAGGTATTATTTTGATGTCATTGCTCTATAAATTGGCAATGATAAAAAAAATTGAGATTTTACGAGCATCAATACTTCTAGAAAACACCGTTATGAGCAGTTGGTTGGGCAGATTGGGGGCAGTCGGAGAATATGATAACGGAGCTTATTGGATGAATTTGAATATTTCAAATGACTTGTCAACCCTAACTACGATCTCGTTGCAGCGTTTAAGCCATTATATAAAAAAAATAGAAGAGGCAGTTGCAAAAAATCAATTCTGTTAATAACCAGTCTATTCTCAATAACTACTTTTAAAATAAAAATACAGCCAAAATAAGACCTTACCATTAAATTCCTACGAGGGAAACCCACCATGAATCCACTATATTCTCCAGATCGTTTTTTTCCGTCAGACTGAACAGCTTATTGTTCAATGACTTTAGGATTGGGTTGTTTTATTTTTGCCAATTTTATTATTTTGATATCCAACCAAGCACGGCTGGCCCTGATCCAATATTAATTTAAAAATAATGCAAGTGAGCCCAACTATGCAATCCACTTCATGCTACAGATTATCTTTTCCTATCGGACTAAAAAATTTGTTAATAACAGGCCGCAGACTTAGGTGGTTCTTTTTTCTACATTGTTTATTAAGTATTTCTGTTTCAGTGTCTGCTCCTATGCCTTCATCGGAGGATGTTCTTAGCCTAGTTGGGATTCCTCAGCAACAAATAGGGAAATTGGATAAAGGGGAAATCATTACGCATGATATCCCCGAAGCAACCGGAAAAGAATTGGCAATGAGTATCGCTATCTATCTACCAGTTCCCGTTGCTGAAATTCTCGAATACATGAAGAATGGTGACCTCCTGGCGATAGACCCGGACATTACAGCTCATGGAGAAATTGCCAAAAAAGCCAACGTAGTTGATCTAAAGGGATTTGTCTTTTCTGAAAAACAAAGTGATGAAGCTGTCGATTTATTAAATGTAGCAGCGGGCGATCACTTCAACCTCTCAAATCAGGAAATCGCAAGTTTTGCATCAATTAAAGATTCGCTCTCAAATGCAGATAAAAAAACCTTGAGCGAAATTGTTTCACAGAAATACCGTGAAATTTTATTACAACGTTGCCAGTCTTATCAAATTAACGGTTTGGCCGGTATAACGCCATATTCCCGTGAAAACGGTGTAGTTGATCCGGCGTCAGAACTTCGTATTGCGGCTGAAAATAACAAGGTCTTAATCCAATTCTTTCCGGAACTTTTTCGGGGCTGGATTAATTATCCATCTGGTCTGCCTAATAGAATTGAAGAGCATTTTGATTGGATTAACCGTGAGATTGAAAACCGGCCAACGGCGATATTGGGACATAGAATTCTCTTGGCGACTAATGCTGGAGCGCTGATTATCGCCCGGGAGTTTTATGTTGGCCACTCTTATAATTCAAGTCATCTGATTGCGGGTGCACTACCTTATCATGACGGCTCTTTGGTGTTCTATGGACAGCTAACTTCCACGGATCAGGTAACGGGTATGGCAAGCGGATTACGGCACAACATCGGACGTGAGCAAATGAAAGAGCAGATGGTTTTGCGTTTAAAACAACTGAGCAAAACAGTGCAAAATGCATCCAAAGTCAACTGAGTTTTTAAGATATTTTAATCGATCACGGCAAGCAACACCTCCTGTAAGTTGCATTTTTGGCGGTGACTGGTTCGCGCCAGTGGCAAAGGCATGTGCGGCTACCACGGTAAATACATTTTTAGAGGATGCTTGGCCAGATACACGCTGCCAACAGCTTTATCCAAAAAAGTTGCTTTTGCCCCAATGATATTGAGATTAAGAATAACCAATGAGGCTACCAGCATAAAGCGGGACAAATTTTGTAAAATTTTCATTACGATAAGGCGTTATCGTAATGTGAGACAGGAATAACTCGTTGCAAGTTGTTGTATCATTGTTTAATGACTAAAAAAAACCTTAACACAAAGCATACGAGCAACGAGTCTTTTGATTGTAGGTCAACTGGCAACAAAGGGCAATCAAAGTATCCGGAAAATTGCATCGGCCGTTCATCGATCAAAAAGCGCTGTTCACCGACATTTACGAAGGCAAAAAATCCGGAATGAGCATCCGGAATCGACGTTTTGGGAAACCGAAGCCGGCGATGCGTGGCTCAGGCGGATGATGCTCGCAACCCTATATATCTTTGGCTTGGATTGTCATGTAGGCGCTGATAAATTATCACAATTTTTTAAACTGATCCGTATCGACACGCATGTGGGCGTTTCGCCCTCGGCATTGCGCCAGCAATTACGCCACATGGAAAATTTATTGCCCTTATTTCAACAACAGTGCGAAAATTCGGCTTCGGTGCAACCGCGCACAATCGTGGCGGCAATGGATGAAACTTTTTTTGGTGATTTTCTCATTCTGGTCCTGATGGACTTATCGTCAGGATACCTATTTTTGGAAGAGATCAGCGACGACCGCCGTTTCGATACTTGGTATGAAAAGGCTATTCCCCGCTTAAAAGCGCTTGGCATTGAGGTTAACCATGCCGTCAGTGATCGAGCCAAAGCCTTGATTAAGTTAGCGATTAGAGGATTTGACTGTCCATCAGGCGCTGATGTGTTTCATGCGCAGCAGGATGTCAGCAAATGGTTAGGCGCAACGCTGGGCAGGCGGCACGAACAAGCGAAAACACAGATGGAAACGGCTGAGGCGCTGTTGCAAAAGAAAACGGACAACAACCTGGCGGAATTGGTGCAGGTCGTTGATGCGGAGCGGGCTTATAAACAGATAAAGGAAACACGCGCCGATTATCACGAAAATCTGGCAGGCATTGCCGAAGATGTTCATCCGTTTTCATTTGAAACCAAGAATATAAACCGAGCGGAGCAGGTGATTTCCAGTCTGGAAAGACGCGCTCAGGTGTTTGAAAAGATCGCACAATCTCAAGCGATTGCAGACTTAAAACAAACCATGAATAAGTTTCGCAATCAATTTGATGACTTGGCGACCAATGTGGAAACTTGGTGGCTATGGGTCATGGAAATTTTAACGGGTCTTTCGGTGGATGAAGCAACGAAAAACTGGTTGATTGATAGTCTTTTACCAACGGTGTACTGGCATCAGCAACTACACAAAACACAAAACCCCAAACAGAGAGAAAAATACCGTCAGGCTTGGCAGCAAGCCGCGCGGAATTTACAGGCCGATACTTTCACGGCAACTTTGCCGGTAAGCGAACAGCAACGCTGGTTGGAATGGGCAGAGTGGATGGCGCGAAACTTTCATCGCAGTTCTTCCGCCGTCGAGGGTCGCAATGGCTATCTGTCGCAGATGTATCACAATGGCCGTGGCTTAACCGAAAAACGCTTGCGGGCTCTGACGGTGATTCATAATTACGGGCTCAAGCGGGTTGATGGAACAACGGCGGCAATGCGTTTATTTGGACAATCGTTTCCAGATCTATTTTCATGGTTGATGGCAGAAATGGGCGATCTTCCGCTGCCCAGAAAAGGCAGAGAGCGGGTTGCTCGTAACCCGTTGTTTTTAAAATCCGTCCCGGCTTAAGTTGGAAGCCAAGCCTTCATCCAGAAACAATCTTTCGGCTCCACGATATCTGCTTGCCTAATAAATCCATCGCACTTCATGTTTTCTGGTTTTAGCGTTTCAGCCGAAAACCGGTGGAGCTCATGGCTGAAGAGATCAATACAACACTCAACAAATAGCCGATCATCAGCTTTCGTTTCATTCAATCCCTTATATACAGTTAAGAATGTTTAGAAAACTTATTTACAAATATGCGATCTTTATTGTTAGCTTTATTTCACTGTTTCAGGTTTGTTTACTTCTCTCTCTATTGCTACGGTTTTTGTTGGTTTTGAACTAAAACACTAGAACGCGGTAAAGATTGAGTTGCCTGATAGCAATTTTAAAGCAACAAATATA
>CAVXZR010000099.1:0-5202 GCA_963765965.1 uncultured Pseudomonadota bacterium | reverse complement strand
CAGGGCAAACTTCTTTGGCGGCGTTATCGCAAACAGTGATCACAAAATCGAGAACTGGGGCATGAGGTTTGGCAAATTCATCCCAGCTTTTGCTGCGAGCATCCGTAAGAGTAATGCCTTCAAGTTCCAGACGTTTCCAAGGCAAACGGATGCACTTGGCCGGTAGGATGGCTACCTGCACTAAATGCGTGAAACCGGCCATTACCGTGTTTATTCAGTAAACCTTCAGCCATGATGCTGCGTGCTGAATTACCTGTGCAGAGAAAAAGAACATTCATACTCAATGCCTCTATGTCGATGAAAGAAATTAGTCGCTATCGCAGCAGGATGGAGCATTTTCGGCGTCAAAACAGTGCTCCGGGTTACCTGTACAACATTCGGCAGTCAAATAATCAATCAATGACTGCATCACGGTGAGATTCGCTCGATAACGTTGGTATCGACCCTCTTGGGTGACATTGATCAAGCTGGCGTGAGTCATGGCTTTGAGGTGAAACGACAAGTTAGTTGGCGGCAAAGCTAATATCGAGGCTATTTCACCTGCGACCAGTCCTATAGGCGCATGTTTTACCAGTAGCCGAAAAATGTCTAGCCGAATTCCAGAGGCCAGTGATTCAAACAATGTTATAGCAATTTGCTTATTCATGGGATAATTGTACAACAATTGTTGAAATATAAAAATATCGGCCAGATTACGCTATAAATTCAAAATTTGTCATTAAAACGTAATATACCATCAATAGAATATACTAACAGAGGGATATAGAACGTGGAATTGGATAAACTCTATAAATGTCTTTGTGACGTGCAGCGACTGCGGATACTCAACTTGCTAATGCAAGGCCCGTTGTGCGTTTGCCATTTACAGGAAATTCTTTGCGAAACTCAGGTTAAGACATCCAAGCAATTGCACTACATGAAAAAGCTTGGTTTTGTTTTGGCCCAGCGTGAAGGCAATTGGATGGTCTATAGCCTGCCAAGTCCTTCTCATCCGTTGCTGCTTGCAAATCTTAACTGTTTGCTGGATAGAACTGACGAGTTTCCATGTTTCGCAGAAGATTTGATTAAACGTTCCGCTATCCTTCAACGTTTTGCCGATAACCGAGCTGAATGTCCGCAAGTGGTCTATCAATCCACGGACTGCAGTTAGGATCAATCGGCATTTTTCAGACTTCTCTATTTCGGGGGTAACATGACTTTTGCTGCTTTTCGCACCGCACGACCATTTTTAGGATTGATTTTATTGCTTGGCTTCATGAATACGGCATACTCAAGCGAGGATGATGTATTGGAACCGATACGGCCTTATATTGAAAAATTAACCGACGAATTTGATCAAATCCCTGCTGATCGCCAAAAAGAATTGAAGAAAGCCGCGCTGTTTATCCGTACCAAAATTCAGGCTGGCGAACCAGCTCAACTGACTTTTATCTGCACCCACAATTCGCGCCGTAGCCATCTGGCTCAAATCTGGACTCAAACAGCGGCCGCTTATTATGATATCGAAGGCGTAAAAGCCTACTCAGGCGGCACGGAAGCAACCGCCATGAACATCCGTACCGTAGATGCCCTGCGCAGAGTTGGATTTTCTTTGACCGATACCACTGGCGGTAGCAATCCAATCTATTTGGTAAAATATTCTGATTCCAAACCGGAAATACGCGGTTACTCCAAGGTTTACAGCGCTGAAGGAAATCCAAAAGATAACTATGCAGCGGTCATGACCTGCTCGCAAGCCGACAAAAACTGCCCAGTAGTCGAAGGCAGCACTTTCAGAATCGCCATTCCCTACGACGATCCTAAAGCGGCAGATGGCACGCCTGAAGAAGTTACGCGTTACGACGAACGCACCAAGCAAATTGGCCGGGAAATGTTTTATATGATCTCCCAGGTCAAGGGCTAATCAACTACGACTTTACAAACAGCTCAATAAGATTTGCGCTGTTTGGGTCAAGGATATCTATGATGAAGCTTATTTATACTGTCACGGTTCTATTGTTTTCGCTTGCAAGCGCCGATGCTCTTGCCGACAACCCGATATCAACGATGAACTCATGGGTCGAGGGGCAATTAGCCTCAAACCAATCTTCTTTAAGCGGCTACCTGTTTTTGATGTTGGGCGGTTTGCTGGCTAGCCTTTTGCCTTGTGTGTATCCGCTTTATCCTATTACAGCCAGCATTATCCAAGGCCGCTCGACAAAAGAAGTTCACCGTGCCTTACATCCCGCCATCTATTATGCCGGTCTGGCGCTGGTTTACTTTCTGTTCGGTTTGGTGGCAGCCGCGACTGGCGGCGCATTCAACGAGGCGCTACGACTACCCATCACCAATATTCTGCTCGCCTTGTTATTTTTGGTATTAGCTTTAGCGACAGCGGGATTTTTTCACCTTTCCTGGTTCTCAGGAAACGCTATCGGCGACAAAGCGCCGGGGTTTTCCGGTACCTTTCTTATGGGCATGGGGGCCGGACTACTGGCTTCATCCTGTGTCGGGCCTTTTGTGGTGAGTATCCTGGTGGGTCTTGCCAGTCAATCTGAAGCTTTTTCTTTGAGTGCCACACTCATTGCCGCCTGTAAAATGTTGGCCTTCGGACTGGGGCTTGGCATTCCATTTCTGCTAATCGGGCTTTTCGGTGTCAGACTACCCAAATCCGGTAGTTGGATGAAATATGTACAATGGGCCTTGGGGGCTTTGATTCTATATTTTGCCTTTACCTATTTGGAAAAAGGTTTATCCGGTTATGGTTTTAAGCCTGAAGACATCCAATTGGTATACTTTGGCGCATTGATGCTGTTGTTCTCGGTTTATCTGTGGGAGAGAGAACAGATGCCAAGCTTTCAACGGATGGAGCGGGCATTATGTGTATTGTTCGGGGTGGTAGGCAGCGTCATTTTAGCGCAAGGCGTTTTTACCACAACAACGGCGGCTACCCTACCGGGAACTGCGGGCGCTTCCACAGCCATAGCGACAGAAACCAAGGGTGAATTGACCTGGTATTTGAATCGAGAAGATGCCGTAAAGGCCGCCCGTGAGCAAGGCAAGCTGATTTTCGTCGATTTCTTCGCTTATTGGTGCTCGAACTGCAAGGCATTCGAGCACTTGGCCGAAACAAACCCGGCATTGATCGCAGGTCTCAAGCAAGCAGTGCTGTTGAAAATCTACGATACCGATCCCGAATTTAAGGGCTTTCAGAACGATTCGCGTTATCCAGAGCTGAAAGTGGGGCTGCCTTTCTTCATCGTTACCGATACTGAAGATCACCTAATTTACAAAACCAGTGATTACACCCGTACTGAGGAAATGCTGCTTTTCCTAGGGGGCTGAATTTTAGAATTGGAAAACCAGATAGGCTTATCCTGGCAACATTGGGATGTAACCCACTAAGTGGGTTACATCCTTTTTTTCCAAAGTGTCTCGTTTGCTACTCGTAGCAGTCGTTCGTAGGTAAATATTTTAACAATATAAAAGGACTGCATTGGCCGATAACTTGAATACTCGGAATCAATTGTCCGCATTTTGTTAGAAGCGCCCCAGGACCGTCAGTCAAATCACTATTTTTCTGAGGTTGGACTGCGGAAAGATTTATGGGCATTAAGTAAGTCAAAAAATTGTTTTACATGCGAGTCACTACAATCACCCCTCCAAAATCTCGGTCAGTTGCATGGTCGATAATGCAGCCTCAAACTCAGCCCCATCATCTTCATACTTTAACCATGCCCAACCACTTGCCGGCGGACGACGATCAAGAATAATACGAGCTGGCCGTCCATCGTGTTCAACTTGAACGATAGCTTTTTTGATTTTATTTGGATCAGTGAGTTTTTCTTTTACTACCGGTTTTTCGTTATTAAGCCTGCCATCGGAATGATTATCGGGACCAATTGAGGTGTGTAAGCTTTCCACCTGCTCCGGCCCAGATGGAAACATTACCGCTAATGACGTCATTATTTTGATTGATTTCGTTATTGGTCTCAACCTCATTAGAGCCAATAATGGTATCGAAAACATCATCCTCTTCTTCGTTTTTAAGTTTATCCTCAAGATATTCGCGAAACAATTTCACCTCTCCACGCGTCAATTCTTGCGCATCATCGGCTAACCAAGCAGTAACTTCCTGCGGATTTTTCTTGTAGGCTGTGACTAATTCATTAACAACCGTTACATCTTTGGTTCGACCAGCGTTAAAAGCCACTGCAATCGGATCGGGAAGATCAAGCAAGGTCACATGTTGCGTCACGAACGCAGCTGACTTGCCAATTCCCTTGGCGATTCGCCCTTCTTCATGCCTTTAGCCAACTTGCGACCAATATGGTCGGCAATCCCACGGGCAGTAAGGCCATCTGCGATGTAAGTTTTCAATGACTTGATCATCATCGATATAATCGTTATCAACGAAACCCGGTATTGTCGTTTTTCCGGCCTGTAACGAACTGCGGAAGCGTCTGGCACCATGATTTATGATGAAGCGCCCAGGTGCATCGGGGTTTTCACGCACAGAGATAGGGGTCTTCACACCACGCAACCTAATGGTATCGGCCAATTCTTTTAGGCTCTCTTCAGAAAAACCGGGATTGTCCTTAGTGCGCGGTTGATTAGGGTCTTCATCAATCAGAGCCAAATCCAGAGATCAAGTGGCAGGCCACCGTTATTGGCCGCCGGCGCATCCAATAGAGCAGACAGATCACCAAGCCCCTCCAGACCAAGCCCTGAATTAGGTTGCGGTTTTTTCTTGGGGTTAGTGGTTGTCATTGTTTATCTCCATTTTTTCGTATACATGAGCGGCCAGCGCTCTAACTTCTTGCGCCGCTTTGCGAGCAGCTGTTTTTTTAATTTTCCGACCGGTACACATGAAGCCAATGCATCAGCGATACTACTACGCAACCCAATGCCGGCAGGAACCATTAATTGCGGGTAGGCCTGATTTAATTCTTCAAGATGTCTGCCATGACGCGGATTACGCGAATCCACCTTACTCGGAACCATGCCAAGGAACTTCAATTTTGGATTTGCCTTTCGTATGTTTATGATTGTGGTAACCATTTTTTTGATACCCTGAATGCTGTAAGCCTCCAGTTCTATCGGCGATATGACAAAATCTGCTGCCAACAATGCGGCGGACATAGTGACGCCAAGGGAAGGCGCAGTATCAATCAAACATACGTCATAACCTTGCTCATCCAGCGCTTGTATGGCTTCACGAAC
>CAVXZR010000098.1:0-41954 GCA_963765965.1 uncultured Pseudomonadota bacterium | reverse complement strand
ATGCGGCATCATGATGGTGAAACGGCCATCGGCGTTGGTTAGACCGGTGATGCCGAGCGGGGAACCGTTGGGGTTGGCCGGAAAGTCTGTGGTTTCCCGGCCGTAATTATCGACAAAACTAAGCGATACCAAAGCCTGAGCGGGATTGCCGGTAAATTCGGCGCGGCCTTCGCCGTGGGCGACCACCACTGGCAAGCTGGAACCGGCCATGCCGGTGAAGAAGATGGAGGGCGAATCCTGGACTTTGACCATGGCCACCCGCGCTTCGAACTGTTCCGAGGTATTGCGTTTGAATTGCGGCCAGTGTTCTGCGCCGGGGATGATGTCTTTCAGGCCGGACATCATCTGGCAACCGTTGCACACTCCTAAGCCGAAAGTATCGCTACGGGCGAAAAACGCCGCGAATTCGGCACGGGCCTTTGGGTTAAATAAAATCGACTTGGCCCAGCCGCCGCCGGCGCCCAGCACATCGCCATAGGAAAATCCGCCGCAAGCCACCAGACCGGTAAAGTCGGCCAGCGTCAGCCGTCCGGCAATTATATCGGTCATATGCACGTCAATGGCTGCAAACCCTGCCCTATCGAAAGCCGCCGCCATCTCGACATGACCGTTAACGCCCTGCTCTCTGAGGATGGCAACTTTGGGACGTTGCGTTTGCGCAAAACCGGCAACAATGTTTTCGTTGATATCGAAACTCAACGACACGGATAAGCCGGGATCGTTGTCGTCGGCTATGCGTTCGTACTGCCGGCGTGCACAATCAGGGTGGTCGCGCAATGCCTGCATCCGGTAGCTGACTTCCGACCAGATTTGTTGTAACTTCGCCCGGCCGGCACTGTAAATGACAGTTTCCTGCTGCAAAATACGCAATTGTTGACCCGTTGCCAGCTTGCCGATGACATGACAGCAATTCGCCAAGCCCGCCTGATCCAGTAAACGTAACACATGATGGATTTCAGCGGTTTTAACCTGAATCACCGCGCCCAGTTCTTCGTTAAACAAAGCCGCCAGATAATCGGCGCCAAGGGACTCAAGTTGAAGATCGATACCCAAGCGTCCGGCAAACAGCATTTCCGCTACTGTTGCCAGTAAACCGCCGTCGGAACGGTCATGGTATGCCAATAATAGACCTTTGGCATTTAAAGACTGGATGGCAGTAAAGAAGCGTTTCAATAATTCGGCATCGTCCAGATCCGGCGCTTGGTTGCCCAGTTGCCGATAGACCTGTGCCAATACCGAACCGCCGAGACGATTTTTGCCCAGTCCCAGATCGATTAACAGCAGTTCGCTGTCCTGATTCTGCAATTGCGGCGTCAGGATTTTTGCGATGTCCATGACCGGGGCAAAAGCGGTGATAATCAATGACAGCGGCGAAATCATGATTTTTTCGTCTTTACCTTCCTGCCAGGCGGTTTTCATAGACAGCGAATCTTTACCGACCGGTATGGCGATGCCTAATTCCGGACATAGCTGCATGCCGACGGCTTTAACGGTATCGAACAGAACCGCATCTTCTCCGGGACTACCGGCTGCCGCCATCCAGTTGGCGGACAGTTTAATATCGCCGATAGTGCCGATACGGGCTGCCGCCAGATTCGTCAAAGCTTCGCCGATGGCCATCCGCCCTGAAGCCGGACCGTCTATCAACGCCAGCGGCGTGCGTTCGCCCATCGCCATGGCTTCGCCGCAATGCGCATAAAAACCGGATGCGGTAACGGCCACATCGGCTACCGGCACCTGCCAGGGACCAACCATTTGATCGCGGACTACCAGTCCGGTCACAGAGCGGTCGCCGATGTGTATCAAAAAACTCTTGTCTGCAACCGCCGGAAATAACAGTACCCGTTTGATGGCTTCGGATAGCTCGATCCCAACCAGTTGCAAGTCCGGCAGATTTTTCGGCAAGCGCCGGACATCGCGGTGCATTTTCGGCGGTTTGCCGAACAGCACCGACATCGGTAAATCGACAGGCTTGCCGCCCAGCCACTCGTCGCTGAGCGTCAGATGTTCGCTATCCGTAGCTTCGCCGATTACGGCATATAGACAATGTTCGCGCTCGCAAAACCCTTTAAATAAATCCAGCGACTCGGGCTTAATCGCCAACACATAGCGCTCCTGCGCTTCATTGCACCAGATCTGCATCGGCGACATGCTTTTGTCGGCATTTTGCACCTTGCGCAACTCGAAACGGCCGCCGCGACTGCAATCATGGATGATTTCCGGCACGGCGTTAGACAAACCACCGGCGCCGACATCATGGATAGAAATAATCGGCGTATTATCGCCCAGGAAGTTGCAATGGTTAATCACTTCCTGGCAACGGCGCTCCATTTCAGGATTTTCGCGTTGTACCGAAGCAAAATCCAGTTCCGCCGAACTTTCGCCGGAGGTTTGCGACGAAGCGGCGCCGCCGCCTAAACCGATGAGCATGGCCGGTCCGCCCAGCACCACAATCAAGGAGCCGCCGGGAATCGGCTGTTTTTCGACCAGCATGGGCCGGATATTGCCCATGCCGCCGGCTATCATGATCGGTTTGTGATAACCGCGAAACCGGTTGCTTTCCCCGGTTTCGAGCGGCTGTTCAAAACTGCGGAAGTAACCGGCGATGTTAGGGCGGCCGAACTCGTTATTGAACGCCGCACCGCCTATCGGTCCTTCCTGCATGATATTCAGCGCCGATGCAATGCGCTCCGGTTTGCCGTTGTCGGTTTCCCAAGGCTGAACGAAACCGGGAATTTTCAGATGCGAGGTGCTGAAACCGGTCAAACCGGCTTTAGTCGCAGAACCGCGGCCCGTGGCGCCTTCGTCGCGAATCTCGCCGCCGGAGCCGGTCGCCGCGCCGGGATGCGGAGAGATGGCGGTCGGATGGTTATGGGTTTCCACTTTCATCAAGATATGCGCAGCTTCTTCTACATAGCCGTAACCATGAGTATGCGCATCGCGAATAAACACCTTCGCTACCGAGCCTTCTACGACAGAAGCATTGTCGCTATAGGCCGACAAAATGTTTTTCGGGTTTCGGTTGTAAGTATTGCGTATCATCGCAAACAACGATTTGGATTGTTCCTCGCCATCGATTGTCCAATCGGCATTGAAGATTTTGTGTCGACAATGTTCCGAGTTTGCCTGGGCAAACATCATCAGCTCTACATCGGTAGGGTTTCGGCCCAGATTGGTAAAGCTATCCGTCAAGTAATCGATTTCATCTGCCGATAAAGCCAAGCCCAGCGAACTATTGGCTGCCAGCAATGCGTCTCGCCCCTGTTCGATAATGTTGACGCTTTGCAAGGGTTTGGGATCATGTTCGTCAAACAGGGCCAAATTACCGACATCTTCGATCACCTGCTGCGTCATCCGGTCATGCAGCAAGGCCAGCAAGCGCTGCTTGCTGTCGGCCTGCAAACCGGCAGTGCAGAAAATATGGTATTCGATACCTCGTTCGATACGCTTCACAGACTTTAAGCCGCAACGTTCGGCGATTTCCGTTGCTTTACTGGACCAGGGCGAAATAGTGCCCTGACGCGGCACTACCCATAAGGTCAAGCATTCATCTGTAGGCGTTTTATCTCCCTGGACAGAGCCTGTATAGCCGTAATCCAGTAAACGCTGCAACATGCTCAGTTGCTTTCCGTCCAATGCCGTGTCTAATTGCACAAAATGCTGAAATCCGGCACTTAGCGCAGTAATAGAATTATCGACGGACTTCAGTTCGCCGAGTAATTTTTCAAGACGAAATGCTGAAAGAGCTGGGGTTCCGGGGATGGTCAACATAGGCAGTTAGGTAATCGATTGCTAAAACGGTTAGTGTCGCTCCGGCGACGGTATGGTTTAAACTTGATGCAGGGACGTAGGATGGGTAGAGCGACAGCGAAACCCATCACGACAACCTTTAAATTATCAAACCAAATCCGATTGCGCAATCATGGTTGCGGGTTATTCATGGTCATATCGATGGGTTTCGCTCTCGCTCTACCCATCCTACTCCCCAACCTGGTAAGCCGTCACGCGTAGGCACAAAACCGTACCCGCCCTACAATGGTTTGTCGAATTTATTTTATGCAAATTCATAAGCATACAACAGCATTGCCGATCAGGGAGAAGTTGCCTTATCCTCTGTATCTCCCGGCGTTTCCTGCTTGATATTATCGGCGATCAATTTAAGCAAGCGAGTTGCCGGCACGGTGGAAACGGTTTTGCCTTCACTATTTTGTACTGTTACTTCGGTAGACTGCGGCCCGATTTCCAGCAAGCTTATCCGATACGCCTTTTCATGACTGGGGTCCTCGCCAAATACAAACGTTATTTCATCCCAAATGGTTTTATCTTCAGGTTTGACCGCATCAGGATCGTACTTAACGTAGAAATAAGCTTTATCGAGATTACGTTCGGCAATTTCTATTCTCTGCCGGCCCAACGCTCTGGCTACCAAACGCCAGGCCTGCTTTTCCGGCTGATCGATCAACAAACTGCTCACATCCGCACTGCTGGCTACTACCTGAACATCGGAATTGTTTTCTGTCTTCGGCTGAGATTCCGGCTGTTTATTGCTAGCCGGAGCCGTAGCTTGCGTAGCACTGGATTGTACAGGGGGCGACACAGCAGGTACGACTTCCTGAGCAGCGGCAACCGGCTTCGGCACAGGTAGTTTATTCGCTGAGGCGCCCGGTTTGAGGTCATCAGGAACAATCAATTCCGGAATTTCCGTTCTGAATTGGTAATCCCGCTCTTTGTCAGGAAAAAGGCTTTTTATGTAACTGCAACCTGTCAATGCCGGCAATATCAGTAAAATAAGCAGCCAGCACCTGATCTTGACTAATATCATGCGCGTGAAATACCCGCCTGACGCATAGCATGGCGTAGCGTATCGAAGCAATCTGCCGTCAGCCAGGTCAGCGGCAGGCGTATGCCTTTGCCCATCAAACCCATTTCCGCGACTGCCCACTTCACCGGAATGGGATTGGATTGAATAAACAAACTGCTATGCAATCCGCTGAGTTTGGCATCAATCGCTTCAGCCGTTTTCCTGTCGCCGCGCAAGGCAGCGGACAACATCTCATGAAGCAATTTAGGCGCGACATTTCCGGTAACGGTAATACAGCCGTTGCCGCCAAGTAAACAGAACTCCAGACTGCTGGCATCCTCGCCTGTATAGATGGCAAAATCGTCGCTGGTCAAAGCCCGGATTTGTCTTACTCGTTCCAGTTTGCCGGTCGCTTCCTTGACACCGATGATATTGTCGATTTTTGCCAGCCGGCCAACGGTATCCGGCAACATATCGCAGGCAGTACGTCCGGGAACATTATAAAGGATCTGTGGGATATCAACCGCTTCGGCGATAGTTTTGTAATGCAGATACAAACCTTCCTGGGTGGGCTTGTTATAATAAGGCGTGACCAGCAGACAGGCATCGGCGCCCGCCTGTTTGGCTTTTTCCGTCAACCGGATTGCTTCGCGAGTACAATTGGCACCGGTACCGGCTATGACCGGAATCCGTCCAGCCGCAGTTTCCACAACCAATTTTATGACATGGCAATGCTCGTCTTCATCCAGGGTTGCCGACTCGCCAGTGGTACCGACAGCAACCAGCGCATCCGTGCCTTGCTGAATATGGAACTCGACCAGCCTTTTAAGACTGATTTCATCCACTACACCGTCTTCGGCCATTGGAGTTACCAGCGCAACGATACTACCTTGAATCATGCAAATCTCTCATCGGGGTGATATAAAACTTTGATATTATAGCAAGCTGCATCCAAAAAAACTCAGCCTGTTAAATTTTCCTCCGGCACAGAAACCGGTCCAGCGCATTAGCGAAATTCTGCACATCTCTGGCCGACATCGCCGCCGCCCCTCCGGTTGCCTGACCGCTGTTGCGCAACTCTTCCATAAAATTACGCAAAGCCAGTTTCTCGCCGATATTCTCAGGATGATAGGCTTCCCCGCGCGGATTAATGACCGAGCCCTGTTGCTCAATCGCTTTGGCTGCCAGCGGGATATCGCCGGATATCAGCAAATCGCCTGCCTGCATATGCTGGAGAATATAATTGTCGGCCACATCGAAACCGCCGCCAACCCGTATCATCGAAATATATCGGGATGGCGGGACGGCAATCGGCTGGTTGGCGACCAGCAATAACGTTAACTGTTTCTTTTGCGAAACGCGAAACAAGACGGCTTTAACCGGATTAGGACAGGCATCCGCATCCACCCATATTTTGAAAGTCATTCTTTACTGTCGGTGTTGCGATTATACCAGCCGTGATACAAGGCAAATGCTACCAGAAACACCAGATAACCGGACCATAAAATATCGGAGACGAAATGCCCGCCCGAGGTCATACGGGTAAACCCCATGGTCCAAGCCAACCCCAAGGTCAAGACAAAGTAAAAAAGTTTATAATTTTGCGCTAAAAAATAAAGGGCAAAAAAACTGTAACCCACCGAACAATGTCCGCAGACAAAGGATTTATCCGGCGTATGGCCTAGCTTTAAAGGCGGCACATACTGATATTCACCGCCGAATTGGCTAATATGCATGGGCCGCGGGCGCCCCCAATGATCCTTGAAAACCAGATCGACTATCAAACCGGGGCCAATGGCAATCACCAATACAATATATAGCGCCTTACGGCGAAAACGCCGGGAATGATCGTAAAAATGACTCAGCAGAAACAAAAAAAAGGCTATCGAACCGACGATCACGGTAAAAGGAAAGGCATAATCGTACAAAATCTGCCATAACCACCAATGTCTTTCCGGCCAGACATCAGCGCTAATTTCCGGATGATAAAACAGTGCCGCAGCCTGGATATCAAGATCGGTATACCAGAATAACAGGGTTGTCGACACCGCCAGTATCAGCAAGAATAACAACTCTTGCCTGCTACGATCGATTTGGAAAAATTTCATAATCACTCCTCAGCTACCGGATTTCGAACGGAAGAAGGCCAACTTTGCAGCGCTTCCCCGAGATAAAGGTAATACGGCGCTTTAACATTTTTGGGGTTAGGCACGATACTCAGAAATCGAAACTGCTTAAAAGCAGACTTTATCTGCGCCGGTATGTCTGCGATATCGCTGACCACAATGGCATTATTGCCGATAAATTCTAACGGACCTGGCCATATTTCATATTGAGAGGTCACTGCACCGCTTGCCTCAAAACGATAAGCCTTAGGGTGGCCGGGTAAATAAAACGCCAACTCGCTGGCCATATTGCGGTGCCCCAGCGTTAGCAAAAAACTGTTTTCCGAATCGGATAAAACCATTTGCCGCTGTATCTGAATATTCTCAGCCAGTTCATGCCAGTATTTGAAGCGTCTGACCGGATCTAATTTGCTATTCTGGACAGGGAATATTTGTAATAGCGTCGGCAATAAATAGGTCAAGCCAACCAGCACATAACCGCTTATCAAGGCGAATTTAAAGGGTTTTTTCCACTGCCCAACCAGCCAATCGCCACTCAATAAAATCAAGGCGGTAAAATAAAACTGCACAGGCCAATTGCTCTGCACTTTTTGGATAAAGCTCAACAGTACAACCCCTAAAAGCAGAACTGGGCCTGTCAATGCCAAAAACTGCTTTTCAGCCGATAAGATTTTAAAATTCAACACATTTTTCACAGAAGAAATCAGAGCCAAACCAAAAATAAGCGGCGTATTCAATAGCATCTGATACAAGAAAAATTGACCAGTGTATTTTAGGCTGCCGGCAATCGTCGCAGCGGACTGATTGGTAAAATGGCTTTTGCTATGGTCGAACATCACCCAGTCATGCTGCTGATTCCAAACTAAAATCGGTATTAGCCCAACCATAATCGGCAACAAATAAATTAAAAACTCATGTCTTAACCAAACATAACGGCGACGATCCAATAAAATAAAGACTAATAGCATCAGCGGCACAAAAACCGCCACCTGTTTACTCAACAAAGCTGCTGCGCTTGCACAACCGGCCCAAAACCAGGCGCTGGCCTGTTGATCGAACAAAGCCCGCCGTAAATAAAAAAGGCTGATCATCCAAAAACAATAAAGAGGCGGATCGATACTCATCACCAGATTCGCAATCACATTGTTCGGCGTAGCCAGCATCAAAACAAAAGCAAAGGCCGCAGCGCGCCGGCCATAAAAAGCCCGGGCAGTGGCATGGAAATACCAGAGAAAAATCGTACCCAACACCACCGCCGGGAAACGTACCGCTGCCTCGGAATCCCCCAATAACCAGGTGGAAACGCCGATCAGCCAGGCCACCATCGGCGGTTTACTGAAATAACACCAGTCAGGGTGTCGCGACCAGTCCCAATAATAACTTTCATCGCCGACCAAACCCAAGCCGTTGACCAGCAAAAAGCCGCTACGCAATAGAAATAACGTAGCCAGAATGGCCAATAGATGTTCATCGATCCAGCCTAGCAATTTTTCCGGCATAGCCTTAATTACCCAATTTTTTCCAGATACTGTATTTGTAATTGTATGCTGCGCTGGCCTCGAAAATCATTGATATCCAACTTGTAAACCGCATTAATTTTCCGGCTGCCCAGCCAATTTTCCGGATGATCGGCAAAAAAAGCGATGGCATCGAGCAACATTCCGCTAAACGGCAACCGTAAAACAAATTTAAGGTGTTGCTTGCCGACAATACGGCATTGCACGACATCGAAAACTCCATTAAACATAGGCTCCGGAAATGCCTGCCCCCAAATGGCCGCCTGCTGCAACATTTCTGCAAATTCCAGCGTGATATGCTGCTCGTCGAGCTCGCCATCCGACCAGATTTTCTGTTCCAGTTCAAGCTGATCCAGCTTGGCTGCCACCGTCTCGCCGAACAACAGCGCGAAATGCGGATAATCATGCATTTTAAGGGTTAATCCCGCCGCCATAGCATGACCGCCGAATTTGTTCAGCATTTGCGGATAAGCGGCAGCGATTTCGCTTAATACATCACGAATATGCACGCCATGGATAGAACGGGCAGAGCCTTTGATTTCGCCTTGATCGGACGGTGCGAAGGCAATCACCGGCCTATGCAATCTATCCTTGAGGCGTGAGGCCAAAATACCGATCACGCCCTGATGCCAGTTGGCATCGTATAGGCAAACACCGGCCAATACATGTTTATCGTCCAGCGCCTTCATCTCGGATAATAAGGCCATCGCTTCGGTTTTCATTTGTCCTTCGACTTCCTTGCGATCCTGATTCAACACATCGAGCTGTTCGGCAATCTTGCGGGCTAATGCCGCATCGTCGGTTAACAGGCACTGAATACCCAGGGACATATCGTCCATCCGCCCTGCTGCGTTAAGGCGTGGCGCGATGGCAAAACCCAGATCGCCGGCATAAAGGTTCTGTAATTGCCGCCCGGCAATCTCGGTCAGCATTTTGAAACCGATCCGGCACTGGCCGGAACGTATCCGCAACAAACCCTGATGCACCAGAATACGATTCACCTGATCCAGGGCCACGACATCTGCTACCGTACCCAAAGCCACATAGTCAAGCAACTGAGCAAGATTCGGTTCGGCGATATTTTGCTTCTCGAACCAGTGCAATTCCCGAAGGCGTATGCGCAAAGCCATCAACACGTAAAACATCACACCGACACCGGCTATATTGCGACTGGGAAATTTATCGCCAGCCAGATTGGGGTTAACGATGGCATCCGCCTCCGGCAACTCGTGTCCGGGCAAATGATGGTCGGTAATCAGCACCTGTATACCGGCTGCTTTGGCGGCTTTAACGCCTTCTATGCTGGAGATGCCGTTATCGACGGTAATAATGATATCGGGATTTTGCCGCTTGACTAGTTCGACAATTTCCGGGGTCAGCCCGTAACCGTATTCAAAGCGGTTAGGCACCACAAAATCCGGCCGTTTTGCTCCTAATGAAGTCAGGCCTTTAATAGCCAATGCGCAGCTGGTAGCGCCGTCGGCATCGAAATCGGCAACGATAGTGATGGATTTTTGGGTCTTGATAGCCGACACCAGATGTTCGACCATGCCCTGCATGCCGCTTAACAACCAGGGCGAAGGTAAATAGCCCAAATTTCGCTGTAGCTCTTCGGCGGTTTGAATGCCGCGGCTGATGAATATACGCTGCAAAACCGGATCAATATCGCCCAAATCCGTTTTTCCGGTCCTTTGCGGACGCTGGACTATATTTTTTTTAATGCCTTGCAGATACATATCAAGCAATAAAAAAGCCGGCTGCCGCCGGCTTAAAGCTGCCAATCACAACGATCACAAGCCGTCCAGGATCGCTTTTTTCACTGCGTCCAGCGTCGCGGAAATAGTCACCGGGTGAGTATCTTTGCACTGGCTGATGGCCGTATCGGGATCTTTCAAGCCGGTACCGGTCAGGGTACAAACTATACTGCTGCCTTCGGGGATTTTTCCCGATTCCAGATCTTTCAACAAACCAGCCAAAGAAGCCGCCGAAGCCGGCTCGCAGAATATGCCTTCATTTTCCGATAGCATTTTTTGGGCGAAAAGTATCTGCTCATCCGACAAGGCATCGAACCAGCCGCCGGACTCTTTCTGTGCGTTCCAGGCGAAATCCCAGGATTGCGGGTGTCCGATGCGAATCGCAGTCGCAATGGTTTCCGGGTTATCGACCCCTTTGCCTAGCACGAACGGCGCAGCACCGCTGGCCTGATAACCGCACATCACCGGACGTTTGCCAGTCACGGCCTTATGCCCTGTGCTGTCCGATGCATATTCGCAGTAGCCTTTCCAGTAAGCCGAAATATTACCGGCATTGCCGACCGGCAGACAGTGGTAATCCGGAGCCGTACCTAATGCGTCAACGATTTCGAACGCTGCGGTTTTTTGACCTTCGAGCCGGAACGGATTGATCGAATTGACTATGGACACCGGCGCATGATCGGCAACCTGTTTCACAAGTGACATGCCGGCATCGAAATTGCCGTTGATTTGAATAATTTTCGCGCCGTACATTAACGTTTGCGCCAGCTTTCCTAAAGCGATCTTACCTTCGGGAATCAAAACAAACGCCTTGATACCGGCCCGAACCGCATAGGCAGCAGCGGAGGCGGACGTATTTCCGGTAGACGCGCAAATAATAGCGCCGCTACCGGCTTCCACCGCTTTCGTCACAGCCATGGTCATACCGCGATCCTTAAAAGAGCCGGTAGGATTAAGCCCTTCATATTTAACATAAATATCGACTTTCTTACCGATCAGGCGCGGAATATTCTGCAATTGAATCAGCGGCGTATTGCCTTCGCACAAGCTGATCAGGCGGGTACTGTCCGAAATCGGCAAGCGATCACGATAACGTTCGATTATTCCGGTATAGCGTTGTTCTGTTGCCATTATTTATCCTAAAGTTTCCAGGCGAATACGGTTGATTTTGCCGCTAACGGTTGCCAATGCTTCGATTTCGGCAATGGCCGCATTCATTTCTTTTTCCAGCGTCAAGTGCGTCAGCATTATGATAGGCACCGAAGTTTGTCCGGTTGAGGGCTCTTTCTGTATCAAGGCTTCGATGCTAATCTGGTGGGCAGCCAGTATCCGGCTGATATCCGCCAACACGCCGGGCCTATCCTCGGCAGTCAGCCGCAAATAATAGGCAGTTCTGATGTTGTCCGCCGATAATACCGGAATGTCGGCTATGGCATCGGCCTGAAAAGCCAGGTGCGGCACCCGGTTTTCCGGGTCGCTGGTCATCGCCCGCACCACGTCCACCAAATCGGCGACTACTGACGAAGCTGTCGGTTCGGCACCGGCGCCGGCACCGTAATATAATGTAGGTCCGACCGCATCGCCGCACACCAGCACCGCATTCATCACGCCATTGACATTGGCAATCAGACGCCGGTAGGGTATCAACGTCGGATGAACCCGCAACTCTATGCCCTGTCCGGTTTTGCGGGCTATGCCCAAATGTTTGATACGGTAGCCCAAGGCTTCTGCGTATTCGACATCGGCACGGGTGATTTGCGTAATCCCTTCGGTGTAGACCTTGTCGAATTGCAAGGGTATGCCGAAAGCGATCGAAGCCAATATGGTCAGTTTATGGCCAGCATCGATGCCTTCCACATCGAAAGTCGGGTCCGCTTCCGCGTATCCCAGCGCTTGCGCTTCCAGCAACACCTCTGCAAAATCGCGGCCCTTGTCGCGCATTTCGGTCAGAATAAAATTACCGGTGCCGTTAATAATCCCGGCCAGCCATTCGATGCGGTTGCCGCTCAGCCCTTCGCGTATCGCCTTAATAATGGGAATGCCGCCGGCCACAGCCGCCTCGAACAACACCATCACGCCCTTTTTACCGGCTTCGGCGAAAATTTCGTTACCGTGCAAGGCAATCAGGGCTTTATTGGCAGTCACCACATGTTTACCGTTGGCGATAGCCTGCAGCACCAGTTGCTTGGCCGGTTCGTAGCCGCCCATCAATTCCACGACCACATCGATATCGGGATCGTTAACAATACGGAATGGGTCGCTGGTCAGGTTAATCCCGGTGGTATCGCAAATTCGCTGCCGGCTCAGATCGCGGGCAGCAGCCTGACAGACCACAATTTCCCGCCCTGCCCTGCGAGCGATTTCTTCGGCATTCCTTTTTAGAACATTGATAGTACCGCCACCGACAGTACCCAATCCCAAAATACCCACATTTACCGGCTTCAAACCCGACTCCTAACCTTAAACCAAATACATATAATTATACTACGTTGTCTTTCTTGAGCATATTCCGGATACTGCGTAAAGCTTGCCGGGTTCTATGTTCGTTTTCGATCAGACTGAAACGAATATGGTCATCGCCATGTTGACCGAAACCGATGCCGGGCGACACTGCAACCTTAGCATCTATAATAAGTTTTTTAGCGAATTCGATGGAACCCATCGCCCGGTACGGCTCGGGAATCGGAGCCCAGACAAACATGGTCGCTCTAGGTTTTTCCACTTTCCAGCCCATGGCATTCAGGCCGTCGCACAGCACATCTCTTCGCATCCTGTACATTTCGCAGATTTCCTTGACGCAATCCTGCGGGCCTTCCAGTGCGGTAATCGCCGCCACCTGAATCGGTGTAAACGTACCGTAATCCATATAGGACTTTATCCGGGTCAACGCCGAAACCAAGGTCGGATTTCCGCACATAAAGCCTACCCGCCAACCCGGCATATTATAGCTTTTCGACAAAGAGAAAAATTCCACGGCAATATCCTTGGCGCCCGGCACTTGCAGGATAGACGGTGCTACATAGCCTTCGAAAACGATATCGGCATAAGCGATATCGTGCACAATCCAGATCTTATGCTCTTTGCAGATTGCCACGACTTTTTCGAAAAAATCCAGTTCCACACACTGGCAGGTAGGATTACCGGGAAAATTAAGAATCAGCATCTTCGGCTTGGGCCAGCATTCGGCAATGGCGTTATGCAATTCCTGAAAGAAATCGGTACCCGGCGTCATCGGCACATGCCGCAGATCGGCACCGGCAATCACCACGCCGTAAGGATGAATCGGGTAAGCAGGATTAGGCACCAACACTACATCGCCCGGCCCCAAGGTGGCTAAAGCCAGATGCGACAGCCCTTCCTTGGAGCCTATGGTCACTATCGCCTCGGTGTTGTAATCCAGATCGACATCGAAACGGTTTTTATACCAACCGCAAATCGCCTTGCGCAGCCGCGGAATACCTTTTGAAACCGAATAACGGTGAGTATCGCCGCGCTCCGCCACTTCCACCATTTTTTGGACGATATGCGGCGGCGTCGGCTGGTCGGGATTGCCCATGCCGAAATCGATAATATCTTCACCATCGGCACGGGCTTTGGCTTTCAGCTCATTGACGATATTAAAAACATAAGGCGGTAGACGGCTGATACGATGAAATTCTTCCATTGAAGGCTCTTGTGTCGAATTTGGATAAAAACTTTAAGAAAAGCACGCTAAGTTACTGGGGTTACAGGACGATGTCAATTTCAGTACGCATCAAAGTATCTTAAAATTAGAGGTACAGCGCATTTAAAACTCACAAACACCCTGAATTGCTTGGAAGATTTCTATTTTTTCGGCTTACGGTTCCAATTTCGCCGCTTGGAATGACAGGTCATGAACCACATAGTCGTAGGGTAACACGCTACCACGCTCTATGTGTGAATGCATCCTCAGGGGCGTAGGGTGGATGCCGACAGGCGATCCACCAATTCGAAGCCAATTCGCTTTTAGAGGGTTTGTTTAATTTTGCCGGTTGAAATTGTTGTGGATGATTGGTTAAGCCGCTTCAGTGCCGTACCGATGAATCGATGTTAGAACTTCCTTAAGCGCCTGCTTGGTCAGCCGGGTATCATAACCAAGCTGTAAACCGGTCCAGAACCCATCGCCCACGCCAAAATACCGGGATAGGCGCAATCCGGTATCAACCGTGATGGATCGCTTGCCGGCAATAATTTCCCCGATACGGCGTTGAGAAACGCCGATGGCTTTTGCAAGCCGGTATTAGGATATTCCCATAGGCTTTAGGAAGTCTTCAAGAAGGATTTCACCGGGTGCAGGATAAGGAATCGTTTCACCGGTAGATATATCGGAAAAATCGATTTTTTCCAGGTCTTCGACAGCAACTGACATCATTAAGCCCTCAATGGTAATCGACGATTTCAACGTCATAAGCATGGCCTTCAACAAACCGAAAACACAGCCGCCATTGGCCGTTAATACGGATACTGTACTGACCTTGCCTATCGCCGGTTAATTTTTCCAAACGGTTGCCGGGTGGAACCAATAATTCGTTAACGCTTTGTACGACATCAAGGTGAGCCATTTTTCGTAACGTTACGGTTAATATATGTAAGCGGTAATTGCCGGGGACGCTGGCCGGAGAATACAAACGCCGTTTCTTTGTTGGCGAAGGCTTTTATCACAAAGATATACTAACGACTTACGTTACTAAAAGCAAACGGTACTGCATCAGTGTTGCTATAGGGTTCGCCGTTTCTGGCCTTGCGGATGGCATCTTTCTTGATTTCGTGTAGTAAATCCGGGGTGAGTGCAACCGTCTCTCCACGTTCGACCGCCTGAACACCTTTGGCAACGGCTTCTTGAAAACGCCTTGCACGTTCTTTTTCCTCCCTCATCCGGCGCACAGCATCCCTGACCAGCTCGGTTTCATTGGTGTAAAACCCGCTATGCACCTCGGTTTTGATAAAGATTTCGTCCACTTCGGCAAATCGGATATGCATAAAAAACCACCGCATGGATAGAAAAGATACCTAAACAGTACCAAAAACACCCCTAAACTTAAACCACTTTTAGACCCGATCAAACAAACCAGTTGAACACACATTGACTTCAAACCGGTGGATCGACTGTCGGCATCCACCCTACGACTGTTAAGGTTGTGGCAACGCCTACCGCAGCCGAAACCGCCCCTCGCCAAACAGTTTGGCCGTGCCGTGCGGCAAACTTCGCCAATACTGCGGCGGCGCTTCGACCTGTGACCCGAGCAGGGCGGCTGCGTGCCAGGGCCAGCGCGGGTCGTACAGGATACTGCGGGCAATGGCGACCATATCGGCGCGGCCCTCGGCAATAATTGCTTCAGCCTGCTCCGCTCCAGTAATCAGGCCCACCGCGATGGTTGGCAGTTTGGTTTCGGTGCGGATTTTTTCCGCCAACGGCACCTGATAGCCAGGACCGACCGGGATTTTTTGGCTCGGCGAGAGTCCGCCGCTGGAAACATGAATAAAATCGCAGTCCAGTTCCCGCAAGGCATGCGCAAACATCACGCTTTGCCCGACATCCCAGCCGCCGTCTATCCAGTCGGTTGCCGATATGCGGATACCGACCGGAATTTCGGCGGAAACGGTAGAGCGAACCGCTGCGAACACGGCCAAGGGGAATCGCATGCGGTTTACCAAGCTACCGCCGTATTCGTCCGTACGCCGATTTGATATAGGCGACAAAAACTCGTGCAACAAATATCCGTGCGCAGCATGGATCTCGATGGCATCCAGACCGATACGCTCCGCTCTGCGGGCCGCCTGGATAAAAGCTTGCAGGATTCTTTGCAAACCCGCAGTTTCAAGCGCCTCCGGGACCGAGTCTTCATCTGCAAAAGCTATCGGCGACGGCGCAACGGTAGACCATCCGCCAGACTCAACAGAAACCTGTTGCCCACCCTGCCAAGGCACATGGGTCGAAGCCTTGCGGCCGGCATGAGCGATTTGAATGGCGATAGGCATCGTCGAATACTGACGTATCGCCTTCAAAACCTTTTCGAGAGCCGCTTCCGCTTCATCCGACCACAAGCCGAGATCGGCCGGTGAAATGCGCCCTGCCGGTTCGACGGCTGTTGCCTCTATTATCAGCAATCCTGCACCGGAAAACGCCAACTGGCCGAGGTGCATGAGATGCCAGTCGGTCGCTACGCCATTTTCGGCGGAATATTGACACATCGGGGCGATGACAATCCGATTTTGTAGGGTAAGTTTACCAATGGAATACGGTGAAAACAGTTGGCTCATAATCGATTTATCCTTATTACCGGTTTCTAAAGACTTGTAGGGTGGGCACGGTTTTTGTGCCCGCGGGACTTGTAAAATAGATTATCAACGATGGGGAGTTGCATGAAAAAATTTCATATAGCCGATAGCTGATTTGCTGCCTGATAAGCCGTCACGCGTGGGCACAAACAACGAGCCCACCCAACTTGAGTTTGCCGAGTATATTTCATGCGCATTTCCTAGTCCCATTCCGACTTGATTTCCAGTATCTGCGGCAGAATATCCAGAAACAGTTTGATCAATTCCGGGTCGAAATGTATTCCGGCACCCTGCCCCATGTAATCGAGAATTTCCTGCAACTTCCAGGGTTCCTTATAGGGGCGTTTCATGGAAAGCGCATCGAAGACATCGGCAATCGCCACAATCCGCGCAGATTCAGGGATAGCCGAACCGGACAAACCTTCAGGGTATCCGCTACCGTCCCATTTTTCATGATGATGCAAGGCAATTTCCGCTGCCAAACAAAACAGCGGCGCATCGCTCTTGGAAAGAATCTCATAACCGATGCGAGTATGGGTTTTCATGATAACCCATTCGCCGGCATCCAGTTTATCGGGTTTACGCAACACCGAATCCGGAATGCCGATCTTGCCGGTATCGTGCATGGGCGCCGCCAATTCGAGGAGATCGCAACGCTCGGCAGACCAGCCTGCCGCTTCTGCGAGGGATCTGGAATAGGCTGCCATACGCCAGATATGCTCACCGGTATCCGTGTCATTATAGTGACCGGCTTTGCCTAACATGAAAATGGCGTCGCGGTGGCTTTTCTCCAGTTGACTGGTGCGCACCAAAGACAAATGGGTCTGTACTCTTGCACGGACAATGCCGGCAGACACCGGCTTGGTCAGGTAATCCACACAACCGCTCTCGAATCCGGCCTCCTCGTTACCCAAATCCGACAATGCAGTGACAAAAATCACCGGTATGCTTTCAGAGCGAGCATCGTTCTTCAATGCCCGGCACACCGAATAACCGTCCATGTCCGGCATCCGAATGTCGAGAAGAATCAGGCTGGGACGGTGTTTACCGACAGCGCTAAGGGCTTCGGCACCGCTTCTTGCGAACACCAGCGGGTAATAGGGCTCGAGAATTTGCCTTAGATTGGCTAGATTGACGGGTTCATCATCGACGATGAGTATAGGCCCATGCTGCATCCGGCTATTCCTCAAATAGCGTTTTTTGGGTTTTCAGCTCGCCGATAAATGCTAATGTAGTAGCTTCTGCTCCGCGAAAATCGAAATTTTTCACTTGCGCCTCAATACTATCAAAGATGTTTACAGGAATTTTACCATTTATTTGCAGCAATATCGGCTCAATAACCGACGGACTATCCTCATCCAGAGCAGTTGACAATTGACCCAACAAATCTAATACACTTTCTAAGTTATCGATGGCTGTCACAGGCTTTTGATAACTTACATACTGATCGCCTGCGCTAGCCAAACACATAATAGAGGCACAGGCTTCACTCAAAGCTTGATGCAGGCTATCGATAGCATTGGTAGCCGTCAGGTTCTTATGTAGAAGTTCATCCAGTTCAGAGGCTTTTTCCGCCACGGACTTTAAAGCCAGATTGCCGGCCACGCCTTTTAACTTGTGCACCAATGCCTTGGCGGCATCCGGGTCGCCGCTGTCTATAAAATTTGAAATAAGCAAACCGGCGTTCGCAAAGCTATCGGCGAATTTTAGCAGATAAACCAGATATTGCCTCTCATTTCCCCATTGTGTAAGTCCTTGGCGGCTATCGATACCGGGTAATTTATCTTCAGCTAACCGGGTAGCTGCGGTGGAGGGGAGCAGGCCGGATTCTTCGGCCGGATTGGTCTCTTCACGGCTAATGCCAGAGCTGTTTCCGGTAAACCTTTGAATTAAGCTCACCAGTTGCTCAACATTGAAAGGCTTGGCAATGAAATCATCCATTCCCGCAGCATAGGCGGCGTCCCGTAACGATTGAAAAGCGCCCGCCGTCAGAGCGACAATGGGCAGTTTTTCCAGGCCCAACTCCTGCCGGATCAAATGCGTCGCGGTATAACCGTCCATGTTAGGCATCTGCAAATCCATCAGGACAATATCCACGGATTGCCGGTCAGCCCTTAAGTAATCGACGGCTTCCTGACCGTCATTGACCGGAATGACCGTTGCGCCATCAGCTTCCAGTATGCACTTTGCAACTTCGCGATTAATTTCGCTATCATCCACCACCAGCACCCGGATACCGGCTAAGCGCCGAATAGGTACGGCAAAAGGCTTAACCGGTAAGGAAACGCTGCCCGGCAAACGCCGGCTGAAAACCTCGGTTATGGCATTGTATAGGGCGGAAGGCGTTACAGGCTTGGAGAGTATGGTATCGACATACGCCAAACCCGGCTCCGCCATAAGCTGCTCACGCGTGTAGGCGGTAACCATGATGACAATCGGCTGTTTTTTATGTTCGTCTCCCGTTTGCCGAACGGCTTTATGGATAGCCTCGGCAGTTGCCAGGCCATCCTGTCCCGGCATTTTCCAATCCAGCAAAATCACGTCATAAGGCTCTTGGTCCAGCCAGCGGGCCAACGCTTGTGAAACAGCGGTTTCGCCGGAATACACAACATCCGCTTTCCAACCCAAACTATTTGCGGTGTTAAGCAAGGCCCGGCGGGAAGTATAACTATCGTCGGCGATTAATAAATTCAAACTAACGATCGACACCGGTTTCGTATCGGCATGCAGACCGCTTTCCAAAGGTAAAACAAAGCTGAATTCACTGCCTCGGCCAAGCCGGCTCTCTACTTGCAATTTCCCTCCCATCAACTGCACAAGCTGTTGACTAATAGCCAAACCTAAACCGGTACCGCCAAAACGGCGGCTAATAGTAGAGTCCGCCTGGGTAAATGCGGAAAAAATGTCCGTCTGCTGATCGGCGGAGATGCCGATACCGGTATCGCAAACCGCAAATCGCAACTTAAGCTGTTGTCCTTGCCGGGAATTCACGCTGATACGCAATTCCACTTCGCCCCTATCGGTAAACTTGATGGCATTGCTTAACAAATTCATCAATACCTGCTGCAAACGCAGCCCGTCGCCAATCAGGGCATCGGTATCGACAGGCGGCGTAATCACCAGTTCCAGATTTTTTTGCCTGGCGGCGCTTTCCATCAATGCAGCCAGATCGTCCAGAATATCGGATAAACGAAACGGTTGATGCTCTATTTCCAGCCGCCCGGCTTCAATTTTGGAGAAATCGAGAATATCGTTGATGATGGCCAGTAAGGAACGTCCGGCGCCGTGAATTTTGTTAACCAGTTTCCTAGCCTCGTCTTCCAGCGGAAATTGCTCCAGCAGATAGCAAAATCCCAGTACCGCATTCATAGGGGTACGAATTTCATGGCTCATATTAGCCAGAAATGCACCTTTGACTTCCGACAGGCGCTCGGCTTCCTCACGCGCTTCACGTAATTCATTTGTTCGCTCATCGACCAATAGTTCCAATCGGTCGCGATAACCTTCAAGTTCCGCCTGATTCTGTTTGCGTAAACTGATATCCTGTTTGATGGAGACGTAATGTCGAATTTCACCCTGTTCATCCAAGACAGGGGTAATGATTTTTTCTTTCAGTGTAAAAACTACCGTCTTTACGGCGGTTGAATAATTTCACCGGACCAGACTTTGCCCGCAGAAAGAATTTGCCATTGCTTTTCATAGAAATCTGCGCCGTGTTCGGCAGATTCGAATAATTCCTGAGCGGTATTGCCGACAGCTTCGTCTGCGCAATAACCGGTCATATCGGAGAAGGCCGGATTAACCCACTCGATCACGCCTTGGGCATCGGTAATCACAATGCCGTTGGCAGCGGCCTCAAGTGCGCTGCTGCGCAGACTTAATTGCTCTTCGGTATGTTTGCGCTCGGTAATATCCTGGACAATACCTCTCAAAGAGAGGATATCCCCCTGCTCATCAGTCTGCGGATTGCCTTTGGCGGAAATCCAGCGGATTTGTCCATCGGTACGGCGGATTCGGCACTCAAAACACCAATCGGTCCGGTTTTGAATAGCCTGGTTAAAACAGCGGTCAACAGCTTCCCTATCCTCGGCCAATACGTGTTCCAAAAACATTTCGTAGGTCCATTCCGGCAACAGTTGCGAATAGCCGAAAATCTGATCGTGTTGTAGGGTGCGGCTGGCGAGATGATTTTGCAAATTCAAATCCCAGGCACCCGCAGTCAGGGTTGTCAAGGCAAAATCCAGGCGTTGCTCACGATTAAGCAAGGACTGTTCGAGTTGTTTACGTTCGGTGATATCAAGGACGATACCCCTATAAAGAACAGGCAAGCCGGCCTCATCGAATTGCGCCTTTCCGCGCGACATCAGCCAGCGTTCCTGACCGGGGCTTGAATTGGCGACCCGCCATTCCAGTTCCAGGTCTACCCCGCTTTTAACCGCTTCATCCAGCCGGGCAACGACCGCCTGCCTATCATCAAGATGCACGGTGTTCAACCAGGCCTCATAACTAGGTTCAAGGCTGTGAAGCGCTAATCCGTATAAACGCCAAAGTTCATCCGACCATTCATTCCGGCCGGTTTGTAAATTCCACTCCCAAAGCCCGGCATTAGCGGCACCAAGCGCCAATTTCAAGCGTTCTTGACTTGCGCTCAGATTCGATTCGTTTTTACGCTGGAGTTGCAAATACAGTTTTTGCATTCGATCATGAACAACACTGAACAATATCCCCATGATAGCGAACACAACCGCAGAATAGGCGTAGCGAAAATCCTCAACTTGCCAGGAAAACTGCGGAGGCACAAAGATATACAGTCCCAACAGCAACGAGATCAGGCTAGCCAGCAAGCCGCCCACCAACCCGCCAATCCAGGCGCTGAAAAAAACCGCCGGGTAAAACAGCAGCCAGGTCAAAGCCGGAATATAAGGCCAGATCAGCCATTGGATGAGTGCAGCAAGTACGGGTAAAAGAGCGGCTAATGCCAAGCGAAAAAGAGAATACTGGGCCAACCGCAGTTTTGACATAGTGCGCCTCAAGAATAAATTTATTTCATCGTGCTTGTAGTTCTAAGTTTATATCAATACAGAATAGAAATTAACTGCCTTGGCTATTTTTCCGTGAGGATTCAGGGACCTCATGCTTTGCTCTCCCACCGTTAAAAAAAAGTATTGATAATTTGATATAACTGCATTTTTTTATTGAAAATAATCCTATACTGAACTAACAATTCCGATTTGATTAACATGAAACTTACAAATTGCATGGAGACAAACCTCTCGAATCGTCGAAGTCCTCCGGTAAGCTTAATAATCAAGTGTCAGGATTGATAAAGTGCCTGCTAAAGCGAGCCGAAAAATGGCCAAATCTTCTCCAACCAGCCGGAACAATGGCGGATCGAATCCGGATTCCGCAGACTTTCGCCAAAGAGCGGAACAGCAACTCGCTGCCAACTCAAAAACGGTGCCGGACTCCCTGACTGACCAACACAAACTTATGCATGAATTACAGGTGCATCAGATTGAGCTGGAAATGCAAAATGTCGCGTTGCAGGAAGCGCTAAATAAAGCGGAACAAGCTCATTTAGTTGCCGAGCACGCTTTAGAACGCTATGCCGAACTGTTTGATCTTGCCCCGATGGCTTATTTTAATTTAGGTTGTGACGGCATTATTTATCGGACCAATTCACGTGGGGCCGGTTTATTAGGCATCGATCTATCCAGAATATCCGGGCAACAGTTTGCCAATAGCGTTTCCCGTAAGGATCAGCCGGAATTTCTTGATTTTCTTAAAAAGGTATTTTCAAGTGCTAAAACGCAGCAATGCGAGCTAACGCTTCAGCTGGGCGATACTTCTTGCTGCGTTGCCATGGAAGCCATTGCCGGCACAGACCGGCAATCATGTTTCGTGGCCATATCCGACTTAACCGAACGGAAACGAAAAGAGATAGAAACTCAGTTGGCAATCACTGTTTATAAAGTGCTAAGCAAAGCCATTATAGTGTCCGATAAAGACAACCGAATTCTCTCTGTCAACCCTGCTTTCACTAAATTAACCGGGTATACGGCAGAAGAAGCCATAGGCCGTTCGGCTTCCCTGCTTATATCCGGACACATGGATAAATCCTTTTACACGGATATGTGGGAGACCGTTAAGGTTTGCGGACAATGGGAGGGTGAAATATGGAACCGGCGTAAAAATGGCGATTTATTCTTAGAAAGGCTAACGATCTGTACTGTCTTCGATGATAACGGCGAAGTTATTCGGCGAGTAAGCATGTTCTCCGATATTACCGAAAATGTTAAAAATGAAATCTCATTACGAAATAGCGAGTACCGGTTGAAAATAGTGCTGGACCATATGCCGGCGCTAATAGGTTACTGGAATAAGGATTTAATTAATGAGTTTGGCAACAAGGCATATACGGACTGGTTTGGAATAGATACGAATCAAATAAAAGGCATGCATCTTCGTGAAGTCATCGGAGAGGATTTATTTGCGTTAAATAGGCACTATATCGAAAATGCACTTAGCGGAACACAACAGGTTTTCGAACGTATTATTAAAGATATCTACGGAGTGGATCACCATACTATAACCTCTTATATCCCGGATGTATCGGAAAATACCGTAAAAGGTTTTTTTGTCATGGTCACCGATATAACGGAAATAAAGAAGACTGAATTACAATTGAGAAGAAGCCGGCAACTTAGCGAGAGGTTGCTCAGCGTTTCTATCGATGGTTTTAACTTTGCCGATTTACATGGGCATTTTCTCGACGCCAATTCATCTTTCTGTCAAATACTGGGCTATACAAAAGACGAGATTATCGAGATGTCCATTTATGATATCGATTATTTGGATACTGCCGAACAGATCCAGCGACGTCTCGATAAAATAATGGCCGCTGGTTTCGACAGATTTGAAACGGTCCATCAGCATAAGGATGGAAATCTGATCGATGTTGAAGTGAGTGTTGCCTATCTTCCGGATCAAGAGCAATTTTTCGCATTTACGCGCGACATAACGCTACGAAAACAATCCGAAAAACTACGAATTCGGCAATTGGAGAAACAACGTGACACTCTGGTTCGGGAAGTTCATCATCGCATTAAAAACCATTTACAAGGCATGGTAGGATTATTAAGCATCTATTCGTATAAAAACCAGGCTGAAAAGGATTTGATACAGGATATCTCTGCAAAAATCGTTTCGATTGCTCTTGTCTACGGCATACAAAGCAAAACCACTCCAGGGGCGGCCTATTTGTGCGAAATATCGCAGGAAGTCTGCAATTCTCTGGAATTTTTCGGCATAGAAAGAATTAATATCAAACAGTCGATTGATATCAATTATAGAGCTTTGTTATCCTCAGAATATGCTGTGCCTATTGCCTTGATCATTAATGAATTAATCGTTAATGCCATCAAACACAATAGCAACTTAAGTCAAAAAGAAGTGGTCGTGGAACTGTCCTTTACAGAAAACACGGCAATCTTAACTGTGACAAACAGCAGTCGAATTCAAGCCGGTTTTCCGGACTTTGAACAAGGACTGGGTTTAGGGGTTGGCTTGTCCCTGGTTCGAGCTATGTTACCGAAAAAGGGGGCACATTTAACACTGAAGCAACAACAGGGCTTAGTCTGTGCGCAAATAACCATCAAATTCCCCGTCATTAACCTGCTGCCGATTTAATTTTCAACCGATGCGGCTTGTAACCACAGTTTTATCTGGGATACAATGCTCATATGAGTTTTCACGCAACCCGAACCCTGTTGCGTGACATTAATAAAGCATGGGGTTTGTTCAAAGCTTTTCATTTTCAATACGTTTAGAACTTGTTTCGAATTTGCTTGATAACGGTGCCTTATTGAAGACACTCTAAAGAAACTAATCAAATTGCGTCAGATTTGCTTTGCTATGGCAAAGACATATTTAAGCCGATCAATTTTTAGTCTGGTTATTCAATTAAGCGGATTTTAAGATGACTAAAATTCTCGTTGTGGATGATGATCTTATAGTGTTGGCTACAACAACTATGGGTTTGCAGCAGGTCGGCTATGAAGTAATCAATGCGGATAATGGCGATTGCGCCTTGCAGCTTTGTCAGCAGGACAAGCCTGATTTTGCTTTGCTGGATATCCGCATGCCTAACATGAGCGGCATTGAAATAGCAAAGGAATTGAAAGCCCGGCTGATCCCATTTATTTTTTTGTCGGCCTATAGCGATGAAGATATGGTCAAATCGGCGGGTGAAGTGGGCGCTTTAGGTTATTTGATCAAACCGATTGAAATTCTGAGCATGGTTTCGGCCATTGAAGTGGCTTTAATGCGTGCGGATGAACAGATAAAATCGGAGCAGGTTATCGAAAATTTAACGAATGCTTTGGATAAAAATCGTGAAATCGATGTCTCGATCGGATTGTTAATGGGCTGCTACCAAATTAACCGGGTAGTGGCATACGAATTGTTACGCACCTATGCACGATCCCATGGCCTGAAATTGGCTGAGGTGGCAAAAGCATTAGTTTCCGGAACCGTCAAGGATATTTTGTCTAAGAAAGAAAGTTAACCATATTAAAATATTTTGTAACTATTCAGTGAATTCTTAATACGCCCATCAATTCGATGAAATTGAAAGTGTTTTGGTACGCCTCTGGTGGGTTACGATGCGCCCAACGAATTTAACTTTATCTAAACTCAACGAGTTGCGCATCTAACCCACCCTACGCTGAATAATTACAATATTTTTTACAATCCAAACCCTGTTAAGGCTACGAAAAATTCCGATTTTTGAATTTTCAAACTCAATATGTAGTGTCAAGAACATAAAATAAATAGAATATACTGAATTCTGAATTCTGAATTCTGGAATCCTTTCACAATCTCTGTTCTATTCTGAATAAGATTCATGAGTTTTGATACTAGCCAAAAACGTATTTTAGCTATTAACGCACATCTTACTGAACACCACTCTGATTTTCCGCTGAGTCTCAAACCTTTGGAACGAGCAGAAAATACGCCAAGCCGACTCAATGAAAAAGCTCAGACAAACGGATCGTAGAGCATAATATTTCCGGAGATTCAAGCGTCTTGAACAGGCATTACATCCATAAGCATGATCGCAACTTCGATTCTGTGATGAAGTACCAAAAAATTTATTTTCTGCTTAAAATACTTAGCTATAATAAAAAATAGCTTTTGCAACCCGAACCCTGTTGCATCCTGAATGAGATTTCATTTCTTACCCAAGGAGACCAGGTTTGATCAGGTATGCCAAAGATATATCAAAATTTGCAGCAGATATCGGTATTGATTACTCCGAAGCTGCGTTACGCAAAGCCTTTCTTGAAAATTCAAAAAAAAACATAGCGCTAGTACGGCAACTCCCCTCCTGCTTCCAAGCATACATCAATAGCTTTTCAGATGTTTTCCGTGTGCTTATTCTCAGTTTTTCCGAATTGCGCCGTCTTACCCCCGATGTTGAAACACTTAATCGGCTGAAAACTAGCCGTTCCAAATACCTGCTGGCTCTGGCCTGTGTTGACTATATCAAAAACCGGCTGCAAGCAGGTCAATTTCATCGTGCCGCCAGACTGGAACTCAAATTAAAAACAGAACAAAAACCGGCAATTATTACCGAGTCGAGCCAATGTCCCGCCAGTATAAAAATGGGACAGTGCAGGAATTTCTTTTCGTTCGTTATCCGGCGTCACTCGAACAAATCATAAAGGTCGAAGCGTTGTATGCCCAGTTCAACACCAACAAAGCCGCGTTACGCCCCAAAAGCTTGGCTACTGCGGTTAAGCGCTTTAAGGAAATTGGTTTATGAAATCAGGCGGCTATTACCTATACTGCGTTGTTTTTACCCACCGCACATACCATTTATCAGACTTTTTTCGCGCCCGGACATTACTGCGTTGAAAGTGTTAACCGAACGGAATTTAATTCTAAAAAGCTTATGGCTCTATAGCGGATCAGATTTATCAAGAATACTCGCCTTGGCGCTGATTTATGCACTGCTGGGTATATTCGTCATCGAGTTTTTTTCTGCTAATGACGTTGTCCCTATTGTCTGGCCATGCAGTGGCGTTGCGTTGGCGGCGTTGTTGTTAGGCGGACAAAAATACCGGCCGGGTATTTTTATCGGCGCCTTCGCAGCTAATATGCTGACAAGCAACAACTCAATCATGTCTATCTCAATCACCACAGGCAATACGCTCGAAGCACTGATTGGGTTAAGGTTGTTAGCGAAAAACGGCTTTAAACTAAGCATCCCCTACGATTATTTTCGGCTTTTGTGTGTCGGCGTTGTGGCGGCCTCAGCCAATGCACTGCCGGTTACCCTGGTCGTGACCAATTTACCTCTGGATGATGCCGAGCGTATCGGGCGTATGCGCGATCATCTTGCCCTGTTGGTCGAAGGAGCTGATGCCAAAGTGGTTTCCATGCTTGCTGATCGCCAATGCCAATCACAGGCTGCCGAGATTATTAAATCAGCTGCTGTCCTTTCTAAATTGCTGGAAGAAATTAAATCCCAACAAGCTAAAAATCAGGAAGCATCCCTCAAACTGACTTCAAATTATCTCTCTAGCCTGGAAGACGCATTTTTCCGGCTCGGATTAAGCGATCAGCAGGAAACCGAATTGCTGTGCATGGCCAAGGAAGTATCCGATCGGTTATCCGCCTTGACTGATGATAGCACCCAGCGGCGAGCGATTAAATGCGGTTAGTGTGTCGTTACGTAAGGTTGCTGATATAGAGATTGTCAGCCAAAACCCCAAATATTTTTAGCACATTTTAAATCAGTTGCTTTTTAGGATAAAGATGGATTTTTTCGACTTTAATAGTGTTAGCGGGATGATCCCACACGGTTTTTGCATCAAATGGACGCAGGGGATTCTTTTGACGTACGTCATTTCAGACACCCTGATCGCGCTCGCCTATTATTCTATACCCGCAACCTTGGCTTATATCGTATTACAGCGCAAGGATTTGAAGTTCCGCTGGCTATATCTGATGTTCAGCGCCTTTATCCTGGCCTGCGGAACGACACACTTAATGTCGATTGTGCTGATATGGCGCCCCTTATATTGGCTGGATGCCGGCCTTAAGGCTTTGACAGCATCATTCTCGATTGCCACGGCGATATTATTGGTAAGACTCATTCCGCGTGCCCTTAAGCTTCCCAGCATTCAACAGTTGGAAACCGAGATCGGCGCCCGGCATCAGGCGCAATGTGAGTTGCAAGAAAGCGAAAGCAAGTTAAAGGTTCTTAGCCAGCAGCTTACCAGTCTCATCGAGGCGATTCCTGACGCTATTATATTCAAGGATGGTGATGGACGCATACTGATCGCCAATCAGCGTGCCAAGCAACTTTTGAAATTAAATGAACTTGATTGGCAAGGCAAGACCTATCTACAACTTGCTGACGCCCTGCCTGAATTACGGGAACAGCAGTCGAAATTCTTATCGGACGAAGACGCTGTCTGGAACTCGGGACGTTTGCACATCGTTGAAGATCGAATCCTGAACGGTGGCCGCCTGATAGAACTGGAGGTGCGGAAAGCGCCGATTTTTACCCAAGACCGGCTACGCAAAGGCATGGTGGTCATTGGCCGGGACATCAGCGATATCAAGCGGGCGGAAATTGAATTGCGGATTGCCGAGACAGCAATCGAGTCTCAGGAAGGCCTGATTATCACCGATGAAAACAATACTATCCTGCGCGTCAATAGGGCTTTTACCCGGCTAACCGGGTATCAACCGGAAGAAGCGATTGGCCGAAAACCCTCTATTCTAAAGTCGGGACGTCATGACAAAGCTTTCTACAATGCAATGTGGAGGACGCTTGAGCGTGATAAATTCTGGCAAGGCGAGATCTGGGATAGGCGCAAAAACGGCGATATATACCCCAAATGGTTAACCATCAACGTCGTGTCGGCCCCGGATGGGCAGACTACAAATTATGTGGCTGCTTTTACAGACCTTAGTCAGCATAAGGAGGCGCAAGAGGCTATACACCGTCTGGCTTACTACGACCCGCTCACCAATCTGCCCAACCGTCGTTTGTTTCAAGATCGACTGCATAAGTCTTTGGACAATTGCATAGTTCATCATCAGTATGGCGCTATCTTAATAATAGATGTTGACCATTTTAAAAACATCAACGACAGCCTGGGACACCACATTGGCGATCAGCTCCTGGTTAAAATCGCTTCGCGGCTAAAAACCTGCGTACGCCAGAGGGATATCGTTGCCCGGCTGGGTGGAGACGAATTTATCATCCTGCTTGAGAATATAGGTGGAGAGGAAAGCCGGGCAATTACAAAAGTGCGGGAAATAGGTCAAAAAATCCTCAATTCTATCTATACACCTATATTGTTGGGCGGAAAGGAATATCAAAACTCCATCAGTATCGGTATCTGTTTGTTCGATGAAAACCATAAATCATTCGATGACACCCTTAAACGCGCCGATGCCGCATTGTATCAGGCCAAGGATGCAGGCCGTAATACCTTGCGCTTCTTTGACCCGCAGATGCAGGCATTAGTGGAATCGCGCATGCTATTGGAATTTGATCTTCGGCATGCGCTGGAACAAAACCAGTTCACGCTGCACTATCAGGCGCAAGTCGATAAACAGGGTTATATATACGGTGCGGAAGTTTTGCTTCGTTGGGAACATCCGCAACGAGGCAATATTTCACCGGCCGTGTTTATTCCGATCGCCGAGGAATCCGAGTTGATTCTGCCGATAGGCAAATGGGTATTGCAAACCGTCTGTCAACAACTCAAGACTTGGGAGGGGAATCCGCTCGCCCAACATTTGCATCTTGCCGCCAACGTTAGCGCCAAACAGTTCCGTCAATACGATTTTGTCGAGCATGTTGTTGAAATTCTAAACAATACCGGCGCTGATTCGACAAAACTGAAACTGGAACTGACCGAGAGTCTGGTGATGCACAATGTTGCCGACACCATTGAAAAAATGCAGAAACTGAAATTGCATGGGGTTCGTTTTTCCATGGACGACTTCGGCACCGGCTATTCCTCGTTAAGCCAACTAAAAAAACTGCCGCTTAACCAACTCAAGATAGATCAGTCCTTTGTGCGCGACATTATGGTGGATCCCAACGATGCGGTAATTGCGCAAACAATTATCGGCATGGGCCATAACCTGGGCCTCAATGTCATTGCCGAAGGCGTCGAAACCGACGAACAGAGGAAATGTCTTGCGCGCATAGGCTGCGATGCATTTCAGGGATATCTATTTAATAAACCTGCACCCTTATATGAGTTTGAGCAACTGATTACCCAATTCAACACAAAAATCGGACATCAGCATGCCGGAGCTGATGCATGAGTAGATATATTGATAAAAGACCATGCTGCCTTTTATCTAAACACAAACTTTTATTATCATTCTTTTACAAAAAAATATTCAAATTTAAGGTGTTTGCGAGAGGGATATCTCTAACCTGAATTTGCTGAGCCAACTATCGTAAATTCAATTATTTCAGGAGATTTGTATGCTTTTAATGAACTGGCACTCTGTAGGGTTCAAAGTGGTCGCCATCAACATGGCGGTGCTCACATTGCTTGGCGTGGGTTCATTGCTGTTGTTTTCTCAGGTCGAAAAACAAAAGCTCATCGATCGCAAGATAGAATCTTCCCGCCAGTTGCTCATGATTTCTGAATCTATCCTCGATAGCGTTGTAAAAAAATGGGACAGCGGTATCTATACAACGGAACAACTCAAGTTATTATTAAAGAAAAAGGAACTTACCACCGAAGTGGATTTGGATTTGGTTTTAGCCACCGTCCCAATAGCCAACGCCTGGGATGTCATCGAAGCTAAAGCCAAGGAAGGCGAATTCCGTTTTAAAGCGCCGAGCTTCAATCCCCGGAATCCGGCTAGAAATATGCCTGACGCACTTGAACATCAGGTTCTCGACAGGTTTAAAAATGATCCATCCCTAGCCGAATACAGTGTTATCGACGATGAAAAACAGGAAATACGCTACTTTAGGCCAGTCAAAATGGTCAAGCAATGCGAGCTTTGCCACGGCGACCCCAACACCTCGCCAGCCTTATGGGGTAATGATAAGGGCCAGGATTTACTGGGTTATCCGATGGAAAACCACCGTGCCGGTGACTTGCGCGGGGCTTTCGAGATTATCACGCCGTTTACTACCGCTTTTACCGAACTGAAACAAACCATCTACTACGCGATCGGGTTTCTATCTGCCAGCCTATTTATCATCGGGTTCACCGGGTATTTTGTGATGAACAAAATCATCATCAGCCCATTGACGGCTTTAGCGCTCAAACTGCATGCCATTAGCGGAGGCGAAGGCGACTTGCGCGCCCGTCTGACAGTTGCGGGTAAATCCGAATTTGCCTGGGTCGCCACCAGCTTTAACTCTTTCGTTAAAAAAATTGCCAAAACGGTTGATGCGATTAGCGCAACCAGCGAAAAATTGGCCCTTGCCTCCCATCAATTAGCCACTATCACCCAGTCAACTCAACAAGGCGTCGAACGCCAAGTTCAGGAAACCACCCTGGTTGCCGATGCCATGAAGCAAATGACGTCAGCAGTACAGGAAGTTGCCAGAAATGCTTTCAATGCATCGGCAGCTGCGGAAACAGCCGACAAGGAAGCATCATCCGGAAAAAACATCGTCAATCAAGCTGTGAGCGGTATTAACAGCCTGGCTTACGAAGTGGAAAATGCTGCTAGCGTCATACATGAACTGGAAAACGACAGCGAAAGCATAGGTCAAGTGCTGGGCGTGATTCAAGGAATTGCCGAACAAACCAATTTATTGGCGTTGAACGCCGCCATCGAAGCTGCTCGAGCAGGAGAACAAGGGCGTGGTTTTGCTGTGGTTGCCGATGAGGTCAGAACTTTGGCCAGCCGCACCCAAAACTCGACACTGGAAATTCAGCAAACGATAGAAAGGTTGCAAGGCCGGGCAAAACAGGCCGTTTTAGTCATGGAAAACGGTAGAAAACGTGCCGCAGCCAGCGTTGAACAAGCAGCATCGGCCGGTGGTTCGATTACGGCAATCAGCGAAAGAATCGATACCATCAATGATATGAATAACCAGATCGCCGGCGCAGCCGAAAAACAGACTGCGGTAGCGGAAGAAATCAATCGTAATATCGACAACATCAGTCGGGTCTCCGAAGAAACATCCATCGGAGCCCAAAATACCGCCGAAGCCTGTAAGGAATTGCTTGAACTAGCGAATCAATTGCGTGCAACGGTTGGGAATTTCAGAACCTGACTGCCTAAAAATGACCCGTTACACGGATTTATTGACACCCCCATGCCGGCACAGAGAGTATGAGTTTAAAAATCAAACCCACCGACCATGAAATCGTTATGCGTGATGAAGATTTTATCGTCACCAAAACCGACCCCAAAGGCCGCTTGAGTTACTGCAATCCGGTTTTCATTGAATTTTCCGGATATACAGAGCGGGAACTACTGGGTCAGCAACACAATATTGTTCGCCACCCGGACATGCCGCGCGCTGTGTTCGCTTTATTATGGGAAACCATAAGCAAGGGTGAAGAGTTCCTGGGCTATGTGAAAAATCTTAGTAAAAACGGTTCGTATTATTGGGTGTTTGCAACGGTAACACCTAGCTTTAAGACCAACACCCAAGAAATCATCGGTTTTATCTCCGTTCGCCGCAAACCGGAAAAATCGAAAGTCCAAAGTATTGAAGCTCTGTACCGAGACATGTTGACTACAGAAAAAAACGCCGGCACCAGTCAGGCAGTGGCAGCCGGTACTGCTGTTTTCCAAAATGCCATTCAAGCTACAGGTAAAGATTACCATGAATTCATTCTTTCTCTTTAACGGTAAAAATACCATTCTGATCCTGCTGTCGCTACTCTCCCTTGAGACCTTGGTGTCTTTGCTTTCGGCGGACATTAATTTGTGGCGGATTATCCCTAACTGTCTTGGCTTAATGGCGATTTATTTTTATTGGCGGCAATCCAAAAAAGAAATTTATGTGATTGGTTCCTTGTTTAAACTTGCAAAACAAATTGCGCAAGGCAGGCTTGAATACCGCATAACCAATATCCCGCCGGATGCGGAATTGTCGCAGATCGCCTGGAACTTTAATACTGCGCTGGATCAGGTTGAAACTTATATGTGCGAGGTAGCCAGTTGTTTCTTGGCAGCAGAACAACAGCGTTTTTATCGTAGACCTCGGTCGCACGGCTTTAAGGGCATGTTTGCCGACAACCTTTGCCACATTGATAATTCAATAAAAATGATGCAGGAAAATCACCTGATAAATTTACGCGAAACCCTGTTCTCGCAATTGGGACAGATGAAAACCGAAAATCTTTTGGACAGCTTACAACGTACTCAAGATGATTTATCGACGATCACAGGTCAAATGCGTCAGGTGGAAAGCATTACCAGCGATGCATCCGGTATCGCCGCTGAAAGTAGTACGGCTCTATGCACCGTTATAGAAAAACTCAACACTATCATCGAGAAAATCGAAATCTTGAAAAATTCTTCTCTGGATTTAAGTGTTAGCAGTAAAGAAATGACTGTGGTGACATCATTGATTGCTAAAATTGCCGATCAAACTAATCTATTAGCGTTAAATGCGGCTATTGAAGCTGCCAGAGCCGGCGAGCATGGCCGCGGTTTTGCGGTTGTAGCGGATGAGGTGCGGAAACTGGCGGAAAGCACTAAAAGCGCCACGGCGCAAATCAATAGCATGATCGGGAAATTTACTAAAGCCACGTCGAGCATAGTGAAAGATACCGAAAGCATGGCCGACATAACCGGCGAATCGAAAAAAGCTATTGGTGAGTTTGAGCGCAATATCAGGCAAGTTAGCAGTATTTCCATGGAAACTTACGGCAAAGTCGTTTATGCGCAAATGATAGGCGAAGTGGCGCTGGCTAAAGTTAATCAAATGATTTACGTGCAAGAAGGCTACCGGGCTATGGAACTAGGTGCAGACTCAGCTTCAGCCAGAGCGGTAGGCGTCAGCCATTATGAATGCAAATTGGGGCAGTGGTATTATCGCGGTGTGGGCGCAAAACAATACGGACATTTGCCTTCTTTTCAAAAAATAGACGATCCACATCAATTGACCCATCTATGCATGCATTCAGCCATGCAGCAACTCACTCAAAACTGGCAAGTTTCACCCGCGATTCAAAATCATATCCTTAATAATTTTAAATCCGTTGAGAATAGCAGCCAGGAAGTAATCCGCTTATTGGACACCATTGTCGAAGAGAAAAAACTTTTTGAAACCGGTGCATCTCTAATTGCGGGGGAAGTGGATTTGTTTTAACCCCTCATTTTCAACAGAGATCTGAAAAATCAGGTTTTTTCCACTATGGCAAGGTCCGTTCCTAACTACTGTACTTACGTCCAATACCAGTGGATATTTATATGGACAATAATTAACCTTTATATTAATAAACTGGGCATTTCGCTTTACAGCCAAAAATCGATTCCATAGTCTAGTAAACGCTTTCTTCCGACTCAGTTTTCGCATTTAAAAAAATGCTGTAAAAATTGTTTAAAAGTTGTAACTATTTGGATATTAGGCAATATAATGGAAAAAGATTATTATGGGTCCGATGGGGACCATACCGGGTTTTATTCAGGGATCCGTCCCCCGCGATCTAGGTTAATTACTTTACGAGCCGTTGATTTAATGGCAAAACAACACTCTAGAAAAGTCGGATTTATAGCTTCCGGAAAAACCGGATTTTCCGATTTATCTTCTCTTATAGCTTTATTTTCAAGAAAAAACCTTAAATAGAACATGTTCAATCTGAATGCCCTTAAAAAAACCCGCATCCTCTATGTTGAAGACGACATCGACACGCGCGAAGAACTGGAGTTGATCCTTAGAGAATCGATCCGGGAATTATATGTTGCAGGTAATGGCAAAGAAGGGTTGGCAATCTATAAACAGTTTCGGCCGGATATCGTCGTAACCGATATTCAAATGCCGATTATGAATGGCCTTTCGATGGCAGCGGACATCAAGGATATTAATCCCGAACAGGCCATCATCATCCTCAGCGCTTATAACGACACGGAATACCTGTTTCGGGCTCTGGAAATCGGCTTGAAGGACTATATTACCAAACCGATTAGTGTCGAGCGCTTGTTGGAGAAACTGGTTAAAGTCATTGAGCAGATCACCCTAAAGGCCGAGTTCGATCAACAACATAAATTACTTGAACAGTATAAATTACTGGTTGACGAAAAAGCCATCGTCGCCAAGATTACCGCATCCGGCAAAATTAGCTATGTCAACGAGAAATTTTGTCTGCTATCCGGCTTTACAGAACAGGAACTGCTTGGTCAATCTTATTTATTCAATTTTGAAGTGGTCGGTCAGGAAAATGTCCTGAAAAACCTGCGCGATTTGCTAGCCGAACAAGGTAAATGGCAAGGTTTGGTCAAGAAAAACCGTAAATCGGGTGATGCTTTTGTGGTCGATTTGACCGTAATTGCTGTCACCGATACACAAAACCAGGTTGAAGAATATATTGCCTTGATGGTCAATATGACCGATGTCTATGACACTTTCGAGCGGCTGGCTCTAAATCTAAAGGAAAGCCTGACAGAACAGCAGCACTTTGTAAAAGAGTATGAGCGGGCTTTACAAATAGGTACTTCATTATGCGTACTCACGCCGGAAGGCAATATTGTCAGTACCAATAACAATTTCTGCCGTGCGCTGGGTTTTAATGCGGAAGAATTGGTAGGCCGGTCTTTTGCAACAATGGAACAAAGCGGCGCGAATTTCAAGCAACGGGTATTAAACAAAGTTAAAGCCGAAGGCTTTACCTCCCGTATTATAAAAATCCTGGGCAAAAATGGCGAAGAACATACCTTAAGCACGATTATCGTCGGCATTCACGATCAAAATGGCGGTTTACATTCATTGTTGGGATTAAATCAGGATATTAGCGATTCGATTAAACTGAGCGAAGAAATTATCGAAACCCAAAAAGAACTGATCTATGTCATGGGGGAAGTGGTCGAAAACCGTAGCCGTGAAACCGGCCGGCATATCAAGCGGGTTGCGCAAATTTCCGAATTACTTGCCCAAAAATACGGACTGAGCCGAGAATATGCAGGCATGATAAAAATGGCGGCCCCCATGCATGACATCGGCAAGGTAGGAATTCCGGATGCCATTTTACATAAGCCGGGCAAACTTACCGAAGAAGAATTCGCGGTTATGAAGGAGCATGCCAATCTTGGCTTCGATATGTTAAAGAAACTTGATAAACCGTTGGTTAGCATGGCAGCCAGAATTGCCCATGAGCATCATGAACGCTATGACGGTCATGGTTACCCGCTAAATTTAGAGGGCGAACACATTTCCATTGAAGGCCGGATCGTTTCCATAGTTGATGTCTTCGATGCCCTTAGCTGCGAACGTTGTTATAAAAAAATCTGGCAGGATGAAGCCATTCTGAAATACATCAAATCAGAAAAAGGCAAACAATTCGACCCTGAACTTGTAGACTTATTTATCGAAAATTTTGAAGAAATTAAATTGATCCGCGATAACCTGCGCGATCCCGAATAAAGATTGCTTAATCGTTCAGCCTCGCCTCAAAAAATAAAAAAACGGTAAGCGGCGTTTACCTTCCTACAAGACACGACCATCGCTCCTACGCTCCGCGTGAGAGCGGTATTATCGATAATAAACAGATCAGAGCCTTAAAAGAACAGCATAATCAAATTCGCTTTTCTGTAACCTCTGTCAAAATTGTCAAAACCGCCAAAACTGTCAGCTTTCAAAGCTTAATTAATCGGTTTTAAAAGCTTCTGTTTTATATAATTTCTTAATTAGAAAACTGATGCGCCTCGGCCTTCAACTTGGGAATTACCGCAAATCCCATCATATATATTGTTAATTAACCAATGCCAATTGTGTCAGCCGCTTTAAGTTTTGTTTTTTTTGGATGGCTGGCTAATCATATAATATTGATTTTTATATATTAAATTAATGGCTCAATATTTGCTTATAACAGACAAATATTGGCAGTTTTTTTATATAAATGGAAAAAATCAAATAGTATCGAGTTAGCCGGTATTTACTGTAACTTAGGTTTGTCAGTACCCCAGTGCGGGAGACTGGCGATAACGGCAACGTTTGAAATCCAGCTTTGATCGAAACAACAAAACGGCATAGTTGCCTCCATAACATTATTTTAGAGAATCGAATATTCATGCGTAGGATCAAATTATTTAGTTTTGTACAAGCTATGTTGCTGTCGGTATCTGTTCAGGCCCAGCAGCCCAAACCGCAACTTACTAATTTAAGTTTGCAGGACTGTATACAGATGGCCTTAACAAATCATCAATCCCTGAATATATCCGATGCCATGATCGAAATGGCTGAAGCTCAATACAAACAAGCCATGTCAGCCTACTGGCCACATCTTTCCATCGACAGCCAGGCCGTGCATGCCAATCATAATTACACCTTTACCTTTCAAGGCGATATAGCACTGCCGCCGGCAATGACAGGTGCTTTGCAGACAGAAGGCAATGCCATAGGCACTTTATTAAAAAGTGAAATTACGGCACTAACTCCAACTGCCCAGGGGGTTGGCCCGCAGGCCCAGGCTGCTCAGCAATCTATTCAAGCGCTTGGAGCCCAGGCTTCGGCGTTACAAGCAGGACTGGCTAAACCGATAACCTCCATTCCCATGAACATGAATGTGAAATTATTCAATCAGGATACGCTGACAAGTTCGATTAATCTTACCTACCCGATTTTTACCGGCGGTAAGATCAGCGCCCTGAAAAATCAGGCAGAGAAAGGTGTCAGCATAGCCCAGGAAAGCCGTCGTAAAACCGAACTGGAAGTGATACGCGATGTCAAAAAATATTATTATGGCGCCCAGTTTGCTTACCAAATGGAACATTTAGCCGAGGATACCCTGGAACGTTTCAAAGTTTTGGATGAACTAACCGAGCGTTTGTTTCAACATGGCTCCATGAAAGTTAAAAAAACCGATTATTTACGCGCCAAGACCACCACCGCCCTCACTCGTTCGATTTTTCAGGAAGCACAATACGCCAGGGAATTAGCCTATCAGGCATTGACAAATGCCATGGGTCTAAACTGGGATAACAGCATTTCAATAAGCACCGATAATGGCGCTTATCAAATGCCTGTTGAATTGGCAGGACTGGTAAAAGCTGCCCAGCAGTTCAATCCGGATATACAGCAGTTGAAGCTGGCAATCGATGCCTCCGACAGCAAAGTCAGCGAAGCTTACAGCGGTTATTACCCGGCAATCGGTTTTCAGGGCTCGGCTTATGATGTGCAAAACGGCTACAACAGCGGCTTGACCAACTCTAATAATCGAGACGCCTGGACTGTGGGGATAGGTTTACACTGGAATCTGTTTGACGGCTTTGAAACCAGCGGCAAAGTATCCTATGCCAACGCCATGAAAAACAAGTTAGCCAGCCAACAGATTCTATTGGATCAGGGCATGGCGTTACTGGTCAAACAGCAATTTTTACGCCTAAAAAGTGCCGACCTACAGATTAAGTCCACCGAAGAGGCAACCGGCTACGCCACGGAAAACCGCAAACTGCATGTACGCGCTTATCAGGAGGAAATGGTTAAAACCAAGGATGTGATCGAGTCGCAAATCGTTGAAACTTTTGCACAAAGCGCCGCCTATCGCTCGCGATATGAGCTCTACTTAGCGCTCAGTACGCTGGAATTCCTGGTGGGAAGTAATATCAAGGAGTTGAACTAAATTTTGGCACTGCGCTATATTGCAAAGACTGAAATAAGCGGGGAAACCTCAATGAAACTAATAATACTAAAAAATTCATGGCATAGTTTTCTGACTTGCGCATCAAGGCATGGCTTTTGTAATGGATAGCCGCATCCCTATCCTCAGCCTGCTTTGCTGCCTGCTTATCAGCAGTCCGGTGATTTCCGAAGAAACCAATCCTTTTGCTGAACGAAGCTTGCGGATTGGTTTTGACGCTGATTTCATGCAGGATATTAACCGTACCGATGCGGAAGTATCAATGAAATTCTGGACAGAGGAAATCAGTGAGCAAACCGATATACCGATCACAGTGACCTTTTATCATGAACAAATGAAACAGATGGTTAGCGATTTCGAAAACGGCACAATCAATTATGTCTTTACTGCGCCGATGGAGTTCGTCAAACATTTTAATTCCGACCATCTTGCGGATGGTTTTACGACTTTGCAAACCACTAATGGCTTTCACACGCTGGTGTTGTTAACCCGGCAACATGAAAACACCGACACTATCCGCCAGTTGCAACATCACAGCATCACTTTGCTGGCAAATAATGAATTGCAGGAAGTTTACCTCGACCTGTTGAGCATGCAAACTTTTAAGCAGAACTTTAGGACCAGTTTCCATCTCAATAAACCGGAAAATAATTCGCAACGGCTAATTTTACAATTATTTTTCAAAAAAACCGATGCGGTCATGGTTAGCGAAGCTTCTTTCGATCTGGCTGTCGAGCTTAATCCACAGTTAGCCAAGTCTCTGCAGGTGGTGAAAAAATTGAATGATGTACCACAAATCGTCGGATTTTTTCACAAAGCGGTAGCCGAGGATTTTCGCGAAGAGGTCATCCATAAATCAGAAAAATTTCATGAATATCGCAGGGGACAACAGGTCCTGGAAATTTTTAAGTCTATCCGCATGCAAAGATCGGCAACCGGCGATCTGGATAACATCATCAAGCTCTATCAGGAATATCAGGCTATTAAAGGTCAAGCGAGTAATCCGTAATGTTAAGAATCGGGTTATTTTCAGCGCTGTTTTGGCTGCCCTTTTTCTCCGATACCCAGGCGGATGAGCAACTAACCATCCCCCGCCTAATCATGGGCGTGTATTTACCGGGCATTAACAACGAAACAAATGAAAGCGATATTCGAATATCCATGGATTATTGGACAGAACAGCTATCACATGAATTGAACGTCATTGATGAAAAAACCGAGTTTTTTGTCGATATGCATGAGATGAGCGAGAGCCTTAAAAACAACCAGTTGGACATGATAGTCGCCCCACCCTTATCGATAGTTAAACATATAAACCTGGCTGATTTAATTGATGGCTACATAGGAGTCAGACCTAATGGAAAGCTATATTCACTGATTCTGCTGGTCAAGAATGATGCCGCGATCACCAGCCTGGCAGATTTACGCGGCAAGCGCTTGGTAATGCCGGAGAACGATGAATTAAGCGAAGTATTTATCGATACTCAGGTCCGTAAAATCTATAAGGGTGGCTTTGAACATTTTTTCAGTAGTATTGCATACCAGAAAAAAAATACTCGCCTGATCCTGGACTTGTTTTTCGGAAAGGCCGATGCTGCGCTGGTTTATCTACCTGCTTATGAAGTTATGACCGAATTGAATCCTCAGGTTAAATCCGAAACTAAATTATTACTGACCTATCCGCTACGCGCAAAAATGTATAGTTTTTTTTCCCGAAAATTCCAATATAAATCAACAGTGTTAAAAGTCATAAAAAAATTCCCGGGAAATGCCAAAGGTCAACAAATAATGGATTTATTCAAAACAGAAGAAGTTGAAGAAGCAAAAGTAAATGAACTTGAACCTATCAAAGCACTTTATGATGAATATCTTCGGCTTAATTCTAATAACAACCGATGAACAACGAAAAATTCAACCTCCATTTGTTAACTGCCTTAATATTAATCCTGAATCCGTGTTCAAATTTGGACAATATCATGTAAGCCAATGATAAATAAGGTATAATGTAGATTTTCTGTGTTCACCCATTTTGATTATGGCACAATTTAAGCTGAAAGAATCCAAGAAGGAACTGACTTCCTATGCCGGGCTGTCGTTGATCGGCCAATGCCTGGAAGCGGTCAATGTCGAAGCGGTAGTGGACGGACAAATTCCGGTTTCGCTCGGGATCAAGACCTCGGATTTATTGAAAACAATGGTCGGATTGTTGTGTATAGGCAAAAGCGACTTCGAAGCGGTTAAGCCGTTTCGTGAAGACCGTTTTTTCAAAACGGCATTGGCTGTTCGTAAAGTTCCCGGCAGTGTCTGGCTGCGGCAGCGTCTTGATCGTGTCAGCGGCCGCCTGCTGGAGCCGTTGGACGAATGTTCGGTTCGGCTCATTGAACGGACACAAGCCCCGATCACACTGCATAAAGGCTATGTCTGCTTGGACATGGATACTTTTGTTATGGATCAGAGCGGGACCAAGAAGGAAGAGGTAAGCCGAACCTATCAGGGTGTGGATGGGTATACGCCTGTAGCGGCCTATCTGGGGAATGAAGGCTGGTGCATCGGCCTGGAGTTGCGTCCTGGTCGCTGGCATTCATCGCTGGAGATTGATTATTTTCTAGAGCGGCTATTTCCCCGTGTCGAGCGTTTGGTTGCGCCGAACTTGGCGGTGTTATTACGCAAAGACTCCGGGTTTGATAGCGCCAAACTGTTATTTGCCGTCGCTGATGAGAAAGTGCGCTGGGCGGCAATGGATCGAAGTTTTGACTATTTGGTTAAGTGGAATCCCAGGCGGCAAGATAAAACAGCCTGGGTAGAAAAGGCGGAAGCAGCCGGTGCCTTTGTTGAAAAGCGTCCAGGTAAACGGGAAGCGTTAATGACACTGATGGTGGATCGCGCCTGGAAAAAACAGACTCGCCCTTTCAGGCTGGTGATACGGATCATTGAACGCACGATCAACAAGCACGGCCAGATGCTATTGCTGCCAGATGTCGAACTGGAAGGTTGGTGGACGAGTCTGGATGAACCCGAAGAAACCGTCATTGAACGCTACCGCGACCACGGCACCCATGAACAATTTCATTCGGAATTCAAAACGGATCTGGATCTGGAGCGTTTACCTTCCGGTAAGTTTGAGACCAACGACTGTCTATTGAGAATGGGCATGTTTGCCTACAATTGCTTACGGCTGATTGGTCAACTGGGCCTGACAGGCGACTTGGCGCCGATACGTCACCCGGCAAAACGTCGGCGGTTACGAACCGTGCTACAAGAAGTCATGTACCGCGCGGCGCAGGTGATCCACAAAGCTCGGCAATGGTGGCTGGACTTGGGGCATGCCTCGCCAGTGGCAAAAGTATTCGCTTATTTGCAAGAGCGATTGGTGGCGCAACCGGGCTTTGCATCGGGATAAACTGGGCGAAAGCTTGAAAGGCTGGGTATAGGTTGATTCTCTGGGCAGAGAAGAGGTTTGCTTGTCTTTGTGGCTGGTTTTTCGGACAACAATGGCGGCAACGCGACAGAAGAGGTTGATTTTTGCGACTGAGGGCTTGATGTACGACGTTTAAGTTTCGGTGGGCGGTAGGTTTCTTTAAAAAACGCGCTGAAAATGCGGCGGGCATCCCTTAAACCGAAAGGAACACGGATTC
>CAVXZR010000097.1:0-85112 GCA_963765965.1 uncultured Pseudomonadota bacterium | reverse complement strand
GCTTCATGGCGAAGCCTACTTCTACGATCGCGAAAGCAACTGGGCGGCTTACTCGGCTGAAGCAACGATTACCAAGCTGGTGGGCGGCGTGAACGTAACCTCGCCCATCAAGCCGGAGATACTGCGCAAGATTTACGGCTTCACGGCCGGCGGCGCGATCATCAAGAACAAGCTCTTCTGGATTTATACCTACGACCAGCACACCCACGTGTTTCCCATGATAGGCGTTCCGGCCAGCCCGGCCGCCTTCTATCAGGTGCCCGATACGCTGGGTGGGGCGGGGCGGAGCGGGCGACTTGACCTGCTCATACACAGGGGCAAATGCGGGTTATCTGCCCGCCACTGGAGTCTTGGGCGAGACCACTGCCAACGCTGGCCTGGACCAGCAAGTCTTACCCCCTGCGGCGCGCCTTGGTGTCTCCGGCAAAACAACATACGGCGCCGGCGTAACCTACTCCAATGCGCTCACTCTCTACAACAACGGAGTCAACGCTCTCAACAGCGACCTCGGCCTATTCCGCGCTTCGGCTTTCAGGAGATCAACACTCCCCTAGCTCGACTGGGCGATTAATGACAAAGGAGCATGTCAGCGTTCTCTTTCACCGCTTACGCTGGGACTCACCCCCGGCGGCGTGCCAGACCACAAGCACGGGAAAATACTCACTTAACTCAGCGGGCACGGACTTTGTGAAGCTCGATTACGGCGTGGCCAAAGCATCGAGCCAGATCAACCAGCATGTGAGCAACGAAGTGCCATAGTATAGCCGCGAGCTAACGATGAAGGCCTGCAGCCTACCACCGCATACGACAAGACGTATACACCGATCAATTAAGCGGCAACGACCCATATAATGCCTTGGACGTGAGCAACATCGGCTTTCGTGTTGTGGTCGGTGCGCCGTATTACGGCTTCCGTCCTCATCCCCGAGGAGTGGAAGTGGCAGATTGGCCGACTGACCTCTACGGTACCAGCGCGGCCGTCACAACTTCAAGTTCGGGGTAGACATGGTTCATAACTCCCGACTACACGAACAACTCCCAGTATTACGAGGGCTACCTCCCAGTACATCCAACCTGACAAATTACTTTGCCGATCTCTACTCCAGTGGCTACACCGCCAACCTGCAACTCGGGCGTAAGTTCATTTGCTTCTTCACGAGACCGCTACCGGCGCTATCCTGCTCTGAACAAATACGAGCAGGGCTATGGGCCGACGACGTTTTCTTTTGCCACCATGAGACCAGGGGACTTCGCCCAGGACGACTTCAAACGCCCGCCACGGCTCACCCTGCAGCTGGGTCTGCTACGACTACGAAGCCCTGCCTCCGGCATCGCCGACGCTTACGGCGGCAAGCGGCCCGGACCATTATCCGTTTACACCGGCGTCGCCAATAACCCCTCTGACAAAAGAAGCTTCGGTCCGCGCATTGGCTTCGCTTACGATGTCTTGGGCGAAGGCAAAACCGTCCTGCGCGGCGGTTACGGGCGTCTACTACGGGCGCATCACCAACGGAAACCAGGGCTGCTTGCTCGCCCATACGGGCAGCCCGCTCTCCCAAACCGTCCCCGACCTCAGTGTGGCAAGCAGGTGCGGTCGGTTCATCCTGTCTGGCCCAATCAGTTTAGTGCCGCACAGAAAACCAGCTGGTTAAGCCCGCTCCCTACTATCGCGCAGCGAATTTCGAGCAGCCCGCAGGTTCAGGAGTTCGACCTCATGGTCCAGCCAGGAAATCGGGAAGGGCACTGTCTTTGCGGTCTCTTTGTGGCTCGCAGGGCCCGCACAAGCTGCCTAACTTCCTGGATACCAACCTGTATCGGCGAATACCGTGAGGGAACTTATTCCGTGCCGCCGGCCTATCCGCACTACGCACTATGGCCCTCTTGGAAATACAACCGTCACCGTTCCCACGGTCTATACCAGCTTCCGGCAATACCGCCCTGTTCGGAGCCAATGCCACCAATCTTCGGAGCCATCAACGAACTGATTAGCAACGTAAACTCCAACTACAACGCGATGGTGATCGAGGCCCAGAACCGTGAGCCTGTCACATCATTCAATTCGATGCGGAGTAGCTTGGGCGCACGCGCTTGACGACTCGCAAAACTCAAACACGGCTGGCAATGCCGCTGGTGATGAAATCTTGGTATGACCCCTACGGAAACTTCAGGGCTGACTATGGAAACAGCACCTCGGACTTAAGGACCGCTTCATCGCCACTGCCGTCTTCAATGTTCCCAATTTCAAAACCAGCTCAGCGCTCAATATGTTACCAACGACTGGAAGTTCGACACCAGCTTCAACATGGGGACGGCCCTGCCTTACTCAGCGGCTGCAAACCGACCGGCTCCGACGTGGCGCCGTCTCTTCTCGGAACTCAACGGCTCCAACGGCAACTCCATCATCCCGCAGCTTGGATTCAACGATTACTTCCCAGCCCGGACGATCGTTGACGATGTGCGCATCGACAAGGACTTTGCTATCAGGAGCGTTACAAGATCGAATTGATTGCGCAGGCCTTCAACATCGCAAACCACCAGAACACAACCCAGACCTACGGTACCGCCTATACATCGGCGGTAGACGACCGCTCCCACGCTCACCTATCAAAGCACCTGGAATAAAGAGAGCAGACCAACAACAGCGGCTTTACATTCACGCCGCGCGAGGCCAAAAGCCTGCACTGCCGCATCTCGTGCTCTCTAACCAGCAGCATCGAGCAGGCAGACGGCGTGGGTAACCCCGCCGTTTTCCTCGCCGCTGCTGATTTGCGATGACCCTGAGATAAGTTTTTTAAATGCCGTAAACTGCTGCATCCCGAACCGGCGCTTAAACGGCTAATTTCCGAACAGGCAGTGTTGGCCGAAACCGCATCCTTGGGAGTCAATGTCCATGTCGGTCCGTTTGTGAGCGTAGGCGAACACAGCAGTATAGGCGAGTCCAGTACTATCGAAGCAGGCGTACGGATAGGCAATCATGTCGTGATCGGCGAAGACTGCCGTATTCACCCGTAATGTGGTCATTTACGACCATAGCGTGATCGGCAACAATGTGATTTTTCATGCCGGCGCCATCATCGGCGCAGACGGTTTCGGCTACAAATTTCGCGATAATCAGCACATTAAAGTGCCGCATGTCGGCCATGTCGAGATTGACGATCATGTTGAAATCGGCGCCAATACCTGTATCGATCGCGGCGCGCTGGGCGCTACCCGCATTGGCGCAGGCACTAAAATAGATAATCTGGTGCAATTGGGCCATAACAATATCGTCGGTCGGAATGTCATCATCTGCGGTCAATCGGGTATTTCCGGTTCCTGTATTATTGAAGATGGGGCGATATTGAGGAAGCGCCGGTGTGGCAGATCATGTGAAAATAGGTTCGCGGGCTGTAGTAATGGCGAGGAGCGGAATTTCTGCCGATGTCCAGCCCGGCGCCCAGGTTTTCGGCAGCCCGGCCAAGGATAAGAAAGTGGCATGGCGGGAACTGGCTGCTCTCAGTAAATTGCCGGAATTGCTGCAAAAATTTAAAGAGTTGGAGCGTCGGGTAAAAAACCTGGAACAGTAAACCTTCACCTATAGGAGCGACGATGAATGACAAGCAACGCGTAGCCGAGCATGCCGCCAGTCTGGTTAAAGATGGCATGATTGTTGGCCTGGGGACCGGTTCTACCGCCAATTATTTTATTGAAGCGCTTGCCCGGCGCTGCGCAGACGAAGACCTGGGAATTCAGGCCGTGGCCAGTTCCGTGGTGAGCACCATCAAGGCTAAGGAGTCCGGATTATCGCTGCTAGCCCTGGAACACACCAGCAGGATCGATGTTTATGTCGACGGCGCCGACGAGGTTAGCCCGGATATGACCTTGCTGAAAGGGCGAGGCGCCGATTTGGTGCGGGAAAAACTGTTGGCTAAAGCCAGCAACGCTTTCTGGGTGCTGATAGATCAAAGCAAACGCGTGCAGCGTATAGGTGAAAATTATCCGATTCCGCTGGAGGTTATGCCGTTTGCCTGGCAATTGGTGCGATCTAGCATTGCGGAAATCGGCGGGCAGGGTAAACTCAGGCCTAACGCCGGCGGCGACGGACTGGCGGTTACCAGTTACGGCAGTCTGGTTCTGGATGTGGTATTCGAATCCGGCCTGGAAAGTAAAGTGCTTAACGATAGGCTAAATGCGATTCCCGGCATCGTCGAACACGGCATCTTTAGCGGGTTGGCGGCGGCGGTATTTTGCGGGCATGAAGGACAGGTTCACGAGCAGTGGGCTTAGTTATCCCGGAAAGGACAACGAATAAGCCTGGTTTGTTTGTAACTATTCAGCGTCTTCATGGCGGCGGGGACGGACGCCATCGTTCCCACGCTCCGGCGTGGGAATGCATCCCCGGACGCTCTGCGTCTTCCTGATGAGAAACGGATGGGGATCGGCAAAATTTTTGCGGATGGGTAGAGAGACAGAGACTTGTTAGACATCTAACCATCCGACGGTTCTTAGCGGAAAGGGGAATGCACACCACCAGCGGTTACATACAAAAACCTATGAAACGATAAAAAGCTGTATTTTTCGAAAATTACTCAGGAGAACGCCATGTCAGAATTATTGAAAAAAGACCAGAAAGCCCCTGATTTCAGTACCTTAAATCAGAATGACCAGATGCTGTCTTTATCCGATTATCTCGGCAAAAAAAATGTCGTGCTATATTTTTATCCCAAAGACGATACACCGGGTTGCACCATAGAAGCCAACGACTTCACCGCGCTGGCCGGCGAATTTGCCGCGCTGGATACTGTGATTCTCGGCGTCAGCAAGGACGATTGCGGCAGCCATCGGGCTTTTATCGAAAAGTTTAAGCTTGAGGTCGAATTGTTGGCGGATACCAGCGGCGAGTTGTGCGACAGCTACGGAGTTTGGCAAGAAGTTGAAAAAGAAGGCGTAAAAAAATGGAAAATCGTCCGCTCGACTTTTATTATCAACAAGCAAGGCATATTGGCAGAGGCGCTCTACGGCGTCAACCATGAAGGTCATGCTCGGGCAGTGCTGGAAAAAATAAAAAGCTTGGGCTGAAAATTTTTAAGCCGGGATTTGCGGATAGTGAGGCGCTTAACGCGGCAACTGTTTCGGCAAAGCCTATCAGCTTTCAAGCTTGCCGTGCTTTGACAGCTACAGACTTACATCTGTAGCTTCGATCGGTTCCGGTTAAACCGGTTATTACGGTTAATACCGATATTGCCGGCAACTGTTGGTGCTGTAATTATTACTCTTGAAATAATAAACTCGCCGGACATAACCCCGATTAAGCCGGTAATAAATGCAAGGCCATTCATGACATCTATTTGAAGGCCGATCATGTTATTAAGTCAAAATCAAACAACCTTAGAATATATGGGGGCGGTTGCTTCGATTGGCAGTGCATCAAAACGTAAATGCTTTGTTTATGTTTTGGAAGCGATGCCCTATCTCTAATGACGCCTATAGCCGCCATAGTGCCTACCTCCTCCATATCCACCGTATCCACCATAGCCGTAACCTCCATAGCCGCCGTATCCATAACCTCCGCCATAGCCATAACCGCCAGGTCCATAAGCTATGCATCCGCTTATGAACAAAAGACTGATGAGGATAATAATTGTGCGAATTTTGATTTTCATGACTACCAACGTCCTCTATATTGTCCATACACTGGCATCTGCTGTTGCTGCGCATAGCCGTAATAATTTACTGGTGGTGCCGGCGGTGCATAATAGGGCTGGGGCGCCGGATAATATCCTACCACTGGCAAAGCATAAACTCCACCAAAGTAAGGCGTGTATCCGTATCCATAATGAGGTGTCCCCATCCCTCTGCATAGGCTGTCCCGGTAAAGAACATGCTGCCGATAGCCATCATTTTTATGATCCTGAATATATTTCCTCCTAATCGGTTGATGTTTCAGTTGCGGCAAATTCTGAACTTCAATGCTTAAACGATGCTTAATACGGTTGTGGAAATTAAACCTAAAACAAATTTTGGTAGTGGGTAGTTCTGTCGGATAATGTTTAAAGAATGCTGTAAAACTTTTGAGGTGTATATGAACTCGGTTAAAGTCCCGACATGCGGCTAAAAAAAATCGCACTTAAAAATTATCGCTGTTTTGAACATTTAGAAATCGATCTTCATGACCGGCTTACCGTTTTGGTCGGTGAAAATGGCAGTGGTAAGACGGCTGTTCTGGATGCTATCGCGACAGGATTAACGCCGCTTTTGGGCTACCTGTCCTCGGCAAATCAGAGGCTTTCCGGCCCGGGGTTTAAGGACACGGATTTCCGTCTGGAAAATTGGGTTGATGCAAATGGAAAGGAGCGGTGGAATGCAAGCGATTACGCTCAAGTCATTGTAAAAACCGTTGAGGGTCTGGAATGGGACAACTGGAAGCCATCGGTCGCGGGTAAACAGCCCGCTACAAAAATTGGCAGAAGTGAACTGTTAACCTATGCGGTAAGCATCCTGGATAGCTTTAAAACCAATAATCCCCTGACGTTACCGGTTTTCGCGTATTACGGAGCGCAACGGGGAAGAATAGAGTTACCCGAGCGCATACGTTCCACTAAACAAGATTACAGTCAGCCAACATCGGCACTGGTCGATGCTTTAGACTCACGCTACGACTTTAAGGAGATGCTGAAATGGTTCGATGCCGAGGAAACTGCTGAACTGCGGGCCAACAAAGACAAGAGAGAACCGGAAGACTTTGAGCTATCGAATTCCTTAGAAACTGTAAGAAACGCAATCGAAAATATTTTCGGTGGAAAATATTACAATCCTTATTTTAATAGAGATCACAAGTTCGTTGTGTTGCAAGACAACGGAATGCCCCTTCAAGTTTCCCAATTAAGTCAGGGTTATCAAAGCATGCTGGCGCTTGGAATGGATTTTGCGCGTCGTTTAGCCTGTGGTAACAATTTTCTCACTATTGAAAATCTGGAGCAGCAACCGTGGTGGGAAAGCTTCTGTTCCATAAAAGACTTAAAGTTGCCGGATAATTGGTCCTCACTAGCCTTGGCGGCGCCTGCCATGATGTTGATCGACGAAATTGATCTTCATTTGCATCCATCCTGGCAGCAACGAGTCATTGGCGATTTGATGCGGACTTTCCCTAATACTCAATTCATTGTCACTACGCACAGCCCACAGGTACTTTCTACCGTGCCTGATGAATGCATTCGTATACTCACTGAAGGCAAAATCCTAAACGCATCGTTCGGTACAGAAGGCGCCGAATCTTCAAGATTATTGAAAAGAGTTTTCCGTGTTGATATCCGACCGCCAGAAAATAAAGCAACCAAAGAACTTAATGAATATCTTGATTTGATTTATAACGATCAATGGACTTCTTTACGAGCAATTGAACTGCGAAAATTACTTGATGCGCGTTATCAGGGTGAAGAGCCGGCGTTAACTCAGGCGGATTTGTATATCGAAAATCGCAAATGGGAGTTAGAGATTGAAAAGGATCAATAAGTCTTTACCACCCAATGCTCTAACTGACTATGCGCAAGAATATCCAACTTGTGATTGGGATAATGGTTTTCGTAATCATCATGCCGGATCATCGTATCAAAAAATCAAAGAGAGAATATTTTTAGACCAAGGGTATTTATGTGCCTATTGTGAATCGGCTATATCAAGAGATGAGCTGCATAATCAGCGAATAGAACATTTTCACCCAAAGTCCGATAAATCTAAAAACTGGGGTTTAGATTGGGATAATATAATTGGCGTCTGCCTTGGCGGCAATGATGTGGATCAATCAAAACACCCATTACCCAACAACCTCAGTTGCGATTCGTATAAAAATCATTTGATTATGCAAAGAAAATTGATGGAAGCATGCGAGGGGTTAATTTTAAGCCCATTGCATATTACTCCACTTTCATGTTTGTTTGATCTGGACAAACGCACCGGCGAACTTAAGCCGATTAAAACAGGCTGCGACCAACAATCTTTTTATGGCAACCAATTCACAACAACATTCGAATTGGTCGAGAAAACAATTTTATTCCTCAATTTGAATTGTGATCGACTGAATAAGCAACGTTTAGCCGTACTATACCAATACGAACAACAAGTAAAAAAAGCCCGGCAGCAAAATGATCGAGATTATTTCTCGAAATTAGCTGCTCAATGGTTTCGAAATAAGTGGCCTAGCTTTTTTACTACTCGCCGTATTTTACTTGGATATCATGCAGAGACATACCTGCAAAATACAGCCTACAATGGATAAATATAATCGACATCAAAATCTCGAAAAAACCTCACAAAAGTGGTTTTTACCATTGGATAATATCAATTTTGCTTATTTGCTTATGATCGTGGGTAACTCATATGTTGACGGTCATCTATCGACTTTTCATTCATAGTGGACAAGAAGCCCATTGCCGACGGCATTATTGGCACAGGGCATATAGATGTGTAATCGGGTCTGGCAGTTTGGAGAGTAGCCAATGATTCAACGATTAAAAACCAGCGGCTGGCGGGTAGAGTTGATTTATCTAGCGTTGCCCAGTTCTGAAATGTCGCGGCTGCGGGTTGCCGAGCGCGTTACTCACGGCGGTCACAACATTCTCGCCAAAGACATTATTCGGCGCTTTCCGCGCAGCTTGTACAATTTGTTGCAACTGTTTGCACCGTTGGCCGATCAAGCGATTTGCTATATGAACATCGGCAATGCCCCGGAATTGGTTTTCCAGCAAATCCGTAGCGAACGAACCATAATGCATCCGGAATTTTTCGAACTTTTACATAAGGAATCACGGATATGAATGAACAGACCATTTCCGATCAAAATTCGCAATCACAAATCATACTGGAGTGTCTTAGGCAAACTGCGGCAAAAACTCTGGATCGTAAAAGACGCTTGGGACATTACGCAGTTATATGGCAGGACAACGCGCCTTTCGCGGTGGGTGATGATGCGCCACCTGAACTCAAACAAATCCAGCAACCGGCTAAAGCCGAAAAGTAGCGCCTCGCCATGCATCTGCAACACATCAAGATAGTTCCATTCAAAAACTTACAGGATGTGGGAATCCATTTCAGCGAGTTTTTCCAATCGGTTATCCTCTGTGGCAAAATGGTGTGTTTTGCTGAAAAACGATCCGCTTCTGGCTAGATTAGTATCCTAAACAACCGGTAATCCGAATCCGGTTGTTTAGGATAGTGAACGAGGGGTGACTGCAACTGTGCCTTAGAGCGCAATGGCGTAATGCGCCGAATGATCTAAGGCTAACATGCCGTTTAATAAGGCTATCTTTCATCGCCCCGGATGATGAAGAGCATTAATGAAGAGTTACCACGCAAGTCGCTTACACAATAGTCAGGGGACGCCATCCGCACTTAGTAAAGCATTTTCCGAATAGGAGTATGGCCTATCCAAGAAACAGTCTTTTTCGGCCTGGTTGACAATCAATTCATGCTCGAATGATAATTTTTTACATATTTAGGCAAAATCGGACTCTTTTTTGCGTGTAAAAAGACGATTTTGAAGATTTTTTGCCGGATTATCCTGCTGTCGATTTGGACTAACTGTTTAGCGTGTGATAAATTGACACATAACCAGCAGGTCAATAGCTTACATTCGAGAATATCATGTCAAACGACACATTGCTGATAAGGCATACCGGTAGCGGTAAAGAAGCCGAATATCCGTTGCTAAAAGGCACTCTAGGCACAGACACCGCCGACGTTCGAACCCTGTATAAGGATGTGGGTTGTTTTACCTATGATCCGGGGTTTAACGCTACAGCCAGTTGCAAGAGCAAAATTACGTTTATCGATGGCGATAAAGGGATATTGCTGTATCGCGGTTATCCTATCGAGCAACTCGCCGAAAATTGCGAATTTATGGAGGTTGCCTATTTGCTGCTGAACGGCGAACTCCCCAATTCGACCCGGTTACGTGATTTTAATGAGGAAATCAGCGATAGGGCGATTATCCATGAGGCGCTGAGAAAATTTTTCGACGGTTTCCATTACGATGCACATCCGATGGCTATGCTGGTGGGGGTGGTCGGTTCGCTATCGGCGTTTTATCACAGCGAACTCAACGTAAAAGATCCTGAACATAGGCGAATCTGCGCGACCAGAATGATAGGCAAAATGCCGACCATTGCCGCTGCTTCCTATCGTCATTCCGTGGGTAGACCGTTTGTTTATCCGCGCATGGATTTAAGTTACTGCGAAAACTTTTTGAATATGATGTTTTCGCGTTCCTCACAGAATTATATCGACCAGGAGCACTATATCGATCCGCATTTGGTCAAAGCGCTGAATTTATTGTTTATTCTGCATGCGGATCACGAACAGAACGCCAGTACATCGACAGTTCGGCTTGCGGGCAGTACCGGGGCCAACCCCTATGCCTGTATCGCTGCCGGCATAGCCGCCTTGTGGGGACCTGCGCACGGCGGCGCCAACGAAGCGGTGCTGAATATGCTGGCGCAGATCGGTACTGCCGATAACGTGCCGAAATATATCGCCAGAGCCAAGGATCATAACGATCCTTTTCGTCTGGTCGGCTTCGGGCATCGCGTCTATAAAAATTTCGATCCGCGCGCTACTATTATTCGCAAGACCTGTTACGAGGTGCTGAGCAAATCCAACCATACCGATCCTTTGTTCGAATTGGCTCTGGTGTTGGAAGAACATGCTTTGAAAGACGAGTATTTCATTGAGAAAAAGCTTTATCCGAATGTGGATTTTTATTCGGGCATTATTTATAAAGCGCTGAATATACCGGTTAATATGTTTACCGTGATGTTTGCCATTGCCAGAACGACCGGCTGGGTGTCGCATTGGCTGGAGATGACGGAAGAAACTGCAATTCCTATCGGCAGGCCGAGACAGTTGTATGTCGGGCCTGATAGGCGGGATATTATCCCTATTAGTAAACGTTGAGAGTTATAATGCAAACAATCGATCCGCTTTTATTTACCTCAAAACCGGCATTGGCTGACGAAGTATTGCTTAGTACTCAAAACCCGGTTATAGACACTGCATTGCCTATCGTAGAGATAGGCGGTCCCAAGGGACTGGAACCTACGCGTTATGGCGATTGGGAAAGAAAGGGGCGTTGTGTCGATTTTTGATGGAGCGACGGTTTCGCCTTCCGGCGTGATTGCTATAAAGTAAAGCCCTCGGCAAAGGTAGGTTGGGTTAAGCGATAGCGCAGCCTAACATAACAGCCTTTTGTAGTTGGTCAGCTTCGATTTGTTGGGCTTCATTTCATTCAGCCCAACCTACGGAGTCTATGGAGTACGGTGAACGGTAAAGCAATATAAGCATGGAAGTAACACTAAAGGGTAGGATTTACAGAGGTTGTAAGTTGAACGCTGCCAAACAGTTACCGATTTTTAATAAGTTTCCTGGAATCAAGTAAAGATTAAGTCATGACTACCAATAATCGACCGCTTTCACCGCATCTGCAAGTCTATCGTCTACCCATCACCGGGGTGCTCTCCATTGCCCATCGCATCACAGGGGTATTGTTATCTTTTGGGCTGATTCTGTTCATTTATGTGCTATGTGCCCTGGCCTCCGGGGAAGCGGCTTACGCCTCCATGCAAGCCTTTATGTCATTCCCGTTGTGCCGGCTAGTTTACTGGGGATTCATCTATGCCTTGTTCTTTCATTTCTGCCACGGTATCCGGCATCTAATTTGGGATATCGGTGAAACCTTTAATCGCGTCACACTGGATCGTTTTGCAAGCTACGAGTTAATTGCTTCGGGACTGCTCACCTTGCTTACTTTTTTTATTTTTTAAGGTGAAGCTCATGAATTGCAAAGAATGGTTTGAAAAAACCAATGCCTTATTAACAGTCAATAGCCCGGTCAGTCACTGGCGGTATCAACGCCTGACAGCGGTCGCGCTGGTGCCGTTGACGGTTTGGTTGCTGGTTTTGCTTAATATGGCGCTGACTGCGCCCTATGCGAAAACGGTAGACTGGCTTTCGGAACCCTTTAACACCCTGGCGATTTTAGCCTGGGCTATCGGCGTGATTTATCATGCCGCGCTAGGGGTGCAAGTCGTCATCGAAGATTATGTTTCCACTATTTCCCTTAGACATCGGGCAATTTTTGCCACCAACCTGATATTTATGCTTTTGGCTGGTTCGGTATTGCTCTCGATTATCATCATTCTTCTGATTAGGTAACTCATGGCCGCAGCATATCAAATTATAGAACACCTGCACGATGTGGTTGTGGTGGGCGCCGGCGGCGCCGGTTTGCGGGCAACTTTCGGCATGGTGGAAAAAGGCCTTAAGACTGCCTGCATCAGCAAAGTATTTCCCACCCGCAGCCACACGGTCGCCGCGCAAGGCGGCATCAGCGCCGCGTTGGGCAATATGGGCGAAGACGATTGGCGGTTTCACATGTACGACACGGTGAAAGGTTCCGACTGGCTGGGCGATCAGGACGCTATCGAATACATGTGCCGCGAAGCGATTCCGGCGGTTATCGAACTGGAACGCTACGGCGTGCCTTTTTCCAGGACCCCGGAAGGCAAAATCTACCAGCGCGCTTTCGGCGGCATGTCCACCCATTACGGCAAAGCCCAGGCGCAGAGAACCTGCGCGGCGGCGGATGTCACCGGGCACGCCATTTTGCATACCCTATACCAGCAGGCCTTGAAGCATAAAGCCGAGTTTTTTGTCGAGTATATCGCCCTGGATTTGCTCATGGAAGACGGCGTTTGCCGGGGCGTAGTGGCCTGGTGTCTGGACGACGGCTCCATTCACTTGTTCCGTGGACATCAAACCGTGCTGGCTACCGGCGGCTATGGCCGCTGCTATTTTTCCTGCACGTCGGCTCACACCGTCACCGGCGATGGTAACGGCATGGTGTTACGGGCCGGATTGCCTTTGCAGGATATGGAGTTTATACAATTTCATCCGACCGGCATCTACGGTTCCGGTTGCCTGATGACCGAAGGGGCGCGAGGCGAGGGCGGTTATTTGACCAACTCGGAAGGCGAGCGCTTCATGCCGCGCTACGCGCCGAACGCCAAAGATTTGGCTTCGCGGGATGTGGTCAGCCGGGCGATTACCGTCGAACTCAACGCAGGCCGCGGCATAGGTCCGAAAAAGGATTTTGTGCATCTGCATCTGGAGCATCTCGATCCTGCCGTTATCCACGAACGCCTGCCGGGCATCTCGGAAACTGCACGGATTTTTGCCGGGGTCGATGTCACCAAGCAGCCGATTCCGGTTCTGCCGACCGTTCATTACAACATGGGCGGCATACCGACCAACTACAAGGCGGAAGTGGTGACGCTGAAAGACGGCGATCCCGATTATGTGGTGCCGGGTTTGATGGCGATAGGCGAAACCGCCTGTGTTTCGGTACATGGCGCAAACCGGCTGGGTTCCAATTCGCTGCTCGATTTGGTGGTTTTTGGCCGGGCTGCGGCGATACGCTGCACCGAGTTGATTAAACCGGGCATGGCTCATAAACCGTTGGCAAAGGCTGCTTGCGATCAGGCCCTGGACCGCTTCGACAAAATCCGCCATGCCGGCGGAAGCCGTAAGACGGCCGAAATTCGTTTGGACATGCAGACCACCATGCAGGATAAGGCGGCCGTGTTTAGAACGGCGTCCACCTTACAGGAAGGCATACAACGCATCGCCGAAATCGCCGAATCATTCAGCGATGTCAATGTTGGCGACAAATCCCTGATCTGGAACACCGACCTGGTGGAAACCCTTGAGTTGGACAATCTGCTCGGTCAGGCGCAAGTTACCATCAACGCCGCCGGTAATCGCCAGGAAAGCCGCGGCGGTCACGCGCGGGAGGATTTTCCCAAACGCGACGACGCCAACTGGATGAAACATACCTTGACCTGGCGGCAGGATAACAAGGTAAAAATCGACTATCGTCCGGTGCATATGTATACGCTGACTGATGAAGTCGAAGTTGTTGCGCCCAAAGAGAGGGTTTATTAATGGTTGAATTTACGCTACCCAAAAATTCTCAGGTCAAAAAAGGTAAAACTTACAAGGCCGAAGCAGCCAAACATATTCGATTAGTCGAAGTCTATCGCTGGGACCCGGATTCCGGTGAAAATCCGCGCATAGACAGTTATGAAATCGATATGGATCATTGCGGGCCTATGGTGCTGGACGCCATCCTGAAAATCAAGAATGAAATCGATAGCAGCCTGACCTTTCGCCGTTCCTGCCGGGAAGGCGTGTGCGGCTCTTGCGCAATGAACATCAACGGCAAAAATACGCTGGCCTGCACCAAGGCTATCAGCGACTATCCCGGTACTATCAAGATTTTTCCGTTGCCGCATATGTCGGTCATAAAAGATCTGGTGGCGGACTTGAGCCATTTTTTCGAACAATACGCTTCCATCAAACCCTGGCTCAATGCCGAGAGTGAGGCGCTGGAGGGATCTGAGCGCCTGCAAAGCATCGCAGACCGGGCCAAGCTCGACGGTCTATACGAATGCGTGCTGTGCGCCTGCTGTTCAACCAGTTGCCCCAGTTATTGGTGGAATAGCGACCTTTATCTTGGGCCGGCAGTCCTGCTGCAAGCTTATCGCTGGCTGGCCGATAGCCGCGATGAAAGCGATAACGAGCGTCTGGACCAACTTAACGATTCCTTTAAACTCTATCGTTGCCACACCATTATGAATTGCACGGATACCTGCCCGAAGGGCCTGAATCCAGCCAAGGCCATTGCTGAAATCAAAAAACTATTGGTTCGCCGCGAAAGCTGATGAGTGAACTAAACAAGCTGCGTTGGCATTGCCGGCGCGGTACGCTGGAACTGGATCTGATGTTGAGCAAGTATCTGGAAGCTTGCTATGAAAACGCGGATCAGCGCCGGCAGCAGGCTTTTGAACAGTTGCTTGCCTTGGAAGATACTGAATTGATGATATATTTAATGGGCGAGAGGGTGCCGGAAGATGCCGAATTGGCTGATGTGGTAACGGCGATCAGGTTGTTGCCGGTAGATCGGATTGAGTAATGTAATCCGGTTTTGGGGAAAATTCATCATTCCCCGTTCCCCATCACTGCCATTAAGTTAAGCCATAAGTGTGAACCCCGTAGGGTGAATACCTTATAGGGCGCAATAGGCGATAGCCGTATTGCGCCGCTTGTTGGGCTTCGATCATTCGGCGTATTACGCTATCGCAATTACGCCCTATGGACCTTATAGGATGCGCCTCCTATCGTCGGCAGCATCCTATAAGCACTTCGGAACGTTGCTGAATAGCCCGGTAGGGTATGCACTGCATACCTTTTCAAGCCTTTAAGTTTTCAAAAGTCTGTAGTGACAAGATGATATCCAGGTGGAATTGATTGCCTAAAAAGGTATGCACTGCATACCCTACCGATTGAAATCCAGGGTTTTTGTCTATTCGATGCCTTACTGTACCGGCAAGAAAGTACCGCCATTTTGTAGATTATTATTCGTACAAGTCTGGAAAGACGTTAACTGTTTGTTGAAGCACAAATGAATCTCGCCGACGTTGCCTTGGTTATCCGTTTTAACTTCAATCATATCCGCGGTTAATCCTTGGTTGTTATCGCTAAATTGCTGCGCAATGGTATTGAAATCTTCACTCACAGGCTGGGTTGGCGCATTTAGAACATCCGGTATTTTTACAGCCGCTGCCGTTGCTTTGATGGCTTGGAAATATTGGGTCATTTCAAGGCCGCTGCAAGTGCCGTGCGTACTCCATTCGTGGTCGATAAATTCGGAGTCCCCCGGCGGCATTTGCAGTGCACCGCTTAAAACGATAGCTGCAACATCAGGCGGTACTTGAGCAGCTGCTCCGCAGTTTTCCGGATAGCTATTATTATTCTGAGGCCAGAGGCCGTGAATCACAAACCCGTAATGCGCACTACATTGCTGCTGCTTTTCGGGTTTTTGACCGGCAGGTGTCGTGCAAAATTCCGGCGACCAGGACAACGACAGCAAATAGTAATCGAAAACGCCGGGTTGGCTATTGCCGGCGGACGATGAGTTGCCGTTGTGTTGTCTGGCGAATCCGCTCCCCGAAACAAGTAATAGCGCGGTTAGCAAGAGTGCAAAAGTTAGATTCGATATTTTCATAATGGCGATTCCTAGTATAAGCGGGTAAAATTAATTGGTGGGTTGATTATCTGTGGATTGACTGGTCTGCCGTTCCCGTCTTTGCATGTCGTCATTGCCGGCCATAACCCCTCTGAGTTTCAGTAGATTTTTCAGGGTGCCGTACCAGAAAGGCGCACCCAGGCTGAGCAGGAAAACAGAAAGAATAATACCGAAAGGGTTGCTCTTGTGCCAATGAGCGCACCATTCCTGCAAATTTAAATTCTGAACGTCGATTACGTTAATCACTCCCAGTTGCTTTAATGTGTCCAGTTCGGTTGTCATCTGCTCTTTAGTTATTTTATACCCGTCGTCCTTCGTGCCGGCCTCCGGATTGCCGGCTTCATTTCCGGCATCCGGTTGTTTCGGCAGCAAATGACTTGCTTCGCTCACCAATGAGCTTCTCAAACCATCGTCCATCGACAATCTGTTGATGATATCTATCGTATCGAGTTGCATCGCCAACACCACGGCTATTGAGCAAACCACCGTAATTAATCGGGTGCTCGCCGTGAATCGGTCAGAGACCCGGTCTACGGTAAGATCGAACCAGCTATTGATTTTGGCAATCAGCCTGCTGTTGGCTTCCTGCATCAACGCCATACCGCTTCGTACATTTGCGGCAAGTTCCGGATTTTCCATTTCCAGTTGTAAGGCGCGATTTCTGACTTTATCAAGCGTAGCGGCCGGATCGTCAATGCCGTTTTTTTGCAATAAATTTTTAAGTTCTTCGACAATTGCAGCCGGTAACGGGTTTTTATGCGAATCGGGGCTATCCCCGGCGGCCAGATCCATCAAAAATTTGGTAAATTCCTCCCGGTGTATAGTGTCGCCGCGTCTTTGCAACACATGGCTTATCATTGGGTGTGTAAGAATCGCATTAGATATCTGATCGACGATCGCTCGTTCCAGCTTGGGATCGATTTGTTGAATCAAATCGCCAAGGCCGCGCCATAAATGCCTGCCCCGCAGGTTCAGCAGGCTATTGATTGACTGGGTTAGCACAGTGACCGCCATGCTGGCGATCAGCATGATGACGGTTATTCCCAGCAGAATATCTATCGTGTTTAACATGATCCCCCCTGCTACGTTATTTGTTTCTATTTAGCGTTTAATAAGGTTAAGCCAGTATAGGTGCTGAACAAAGTGAAGCGCATCTTTCGCGAACGACGAGCCTCCCGACATCGGCAACAACCTATAAGCTATTGAATTTAAACTGGGGTCAGTGTGCAACCGCAGCGATCATTTCAATTCTATAGAGTAATTAAGACAACAATCCACCTATTTTCAGTAATCAATTGGAAATCTTAGCGGAAGCAATCGTTTCACGTCCTATTGATTTATTTTATCGTTGGAGTTGTATCGGATGAATATGTAAGTCAAATATATTGTCTTTTCCTCAAAAATATTGCTAATGGTACAGTCGGGTGTTGATTTTGATAGATAGTCTTCTTCCGGCTTGAGTATCCCCTAATATATTGGCGCCCGGTACACCCTGACTAAGCAGGTGCAAAAAATCTTTTGCCCAAATCCTATCCAATGGCAACGGCCTTGCGGTACCGGAAGGCCTAAGGACAAAATATTTTTTGCCCCTGCATGGTTGGGCATAGTTGCCGGCTGCCTGATCTGGTCTACTTTGTCGGTTTGTTATTATTGTATGTTTTTAACAACCTAGCTAATTCTCTCCGGTATGAGGGGATTTGTCTATAGTATTAATTATGTGAATCTCGTTTACGATTTATCGGATGAATAGGTAAGTTTAATAAAGTGACATTTTTAAAAAAACGATGATTGCTGTGTTTAGCAACTGCAATTTGTTTTACACTATTTTCAGCCAACGTTTATAAAGCAAATTAAAAACAAAAGCGCTTTGCAACAGCGCACAAATTAGCGCGGCAATGGCCGAATCCGCCCATAACGGAAACGACAGCGCCGACAGCCAGGTTAAACCGGCAAAGCTGAATATGACGGGGAAAATACCGTACAGCAATACACCGGTTATTAAGGTCAAACTCAGCGCACGCTGCGGATTTTTGCCATAGCTAAAATATAAGTATATGGCGCAATCGCGCAGTAATATTAACAATATCGGTACCGGGTAAAAATGAAAAGCCGAATCCAGCCTGTCAACAGCGTGCCCGGAAGACTTCATCAGTAGAAGAGGGATGGTCAGTAGAAAACTCTGCCGGTCCTCAGGTATTATGGATGCAGCAGCAGGCAGTTCGATCACACTGAGCAGCAATGCAAAAGGGACAGCCAGAATAAAACTTAGGCACCAGATCGGCATATCCTCGCCGAAGCGTTGCCAGTTAGTTTGCTTAACAAAAGTCAATAACCGGTTGATACGCATCGCATCGTTACGCTCGACCATGACGCCGATATAAGTAAGCGCGCCGCAAACCGTAAAGGCCGTCAAACAAAAAGCGTATAAGGATGGCATAAAGCCGCCCAGATAAACCATCAGAAACAGACTGAAGGCTAGCCAGGCCCAGGGCCGGCAGCGTATCCCCAGTTCTTGCGCCATCAGCCGGTAATTGCCGATCATAGTCCAAAATATTGCCAATAGCAGGCTAAATTGTTGAAAAAACTGTGTGCTGATGTCCATGCCGTACCAGGCGGTAACGGCAAAGTCGAATTGGCTGTTGGCCGGCGCTAAGCCGGACAGATTCGTCAACCACGGCGCTATGAATATAAAGCCGATGACAGCCGGAACGAACATCGAACTGTTTTTGATTTGACCGCGTTGTACGTTGAGTTGGCCTAATAATAAACTGCCGCTCTGTATCAGCAGCCCTATGCCTATGCTATAAAACAACAGCAGGGCCAGGCCGGCGGTATTTTCCGTTGACAGGCTATAAACGCCCAGGCAGATCAACCCGGCATACCAAGCCATGACTGTACTGCCGAACAGTTTGCCACAGATCATTTCCCAAGCGCCTAAGGCGGATAGGCGTTGAGTATCCCATGTGCGTTCGCGATATTCCTCGGTGAGGCTATCCATGCTTTGCCGAGCCCCCCAAAGCAAGGCGATAAGCATATAGAGCAGTAACGCTGTTTGGGCGGTTTTTTCGCCTAGGCGGTGATCGTCCAGATAAAATGTAAACGTAAATATCACCCATAAAATCAGCGGTATGCCGATCAGCCGCGACTGTGAACATTCCAGAATAAGCTGGCGTTTAAATTCAGGATTTAGATTCATGGTTTAGGTCTGATGGTTTGCAAATAGGCGTCTTGTAAATTGCTGGCGGCTGGAGCGAATTCGCAAACCGGTAATTCCAAAGCCAACAAGGTTTTTAAAATGGCATGCTGCTGTTGCGGCTGGTCGGGGATTTGTAGAAATGCCAGGCGGTTATCTTCGGTTTTGATCACTGCAACCTGTTCCACAGCCGCCAGAATGGCGGCAAGATTTTCGATGGGCCAGGCAAGTGAAAGCTGATAAGGTTTATGCCGGGTTCGGCTTTTAATCGCCACTTGCTCGACTATCCGCCCTTGCCGCAGTACCAGCATATCGGTGGAATAAGCCTCCAATTCGGCCAGAATGTGCGAAGATACCAACAATGTCATCCCCTGGCTTTGCAGATCCAGAAAAAGCTCAGCCAATTCATGGCGGGCTTCGGGGTCGAGGCCGGAAGCCGGTTCGTCCAGCAACACCACGCGCGGCTTATGGATAATTGCCTGAGCAATGGCTACTCTCTGCCGCAGCCCGCGAGACAGCTCGCCGGGCCGCATTTCCAGACGGTCTTCGATAAACAGGCGCCGGCTGACAGCGGCGATGGCGGCTGTACAATCGGCCTCGGCTATGCCTTGGGCGCGGGCCACATAATGCAGGCATTGGCGTACAGTCAGCCGCTGATAAAGCCCGAAAAAATCCGATAAATAACCAATGATACGGTGACAGGCGCGCGGTTGATTAAGCACATCGATGCCGTCGATAGAAATACTGCCGCCGATTGGCTGTTCCAGTGCCGCCATGCAGCGCAACAGCGTGGTTTTCCCGGCTCCGTTCGGGCCTACCAGCGCCATGATTCTGCCCTGGCTAATCCGGAAGGAAACGTCGTCCAGGGCTCGTAGGCAGGGATACTCGAAAATCAGGTTATCGACGCTAATCATGGCAAATGGCGATTGGAAGGTTAGGCATGGTCTGTTGGCTGTTTGACGGAGTATGGATAGTTTAATCCTAAATGCAACTGTCGAGCATTTCAAACTTCCCTGCATTTTTCGACAGGGTTTGCCGGTTGTTGCACCGATTTAGAAAGTATTGCTATTTTTTGGTGCAGTAAGGACAAGCCTGTAGGTTGAGATGAACCAAGTGAAGCGCAGTAATCGCGAAAGAAAAGCAACGGTGCCCGGAGCGTCATGAGGGGAAGAAGCCCCGGCCTTCGGCCCTTTTTCCGCTTCGCAGGTTGTTCTAATAGCTTGTTCCACACAAAATTTTAATGTGTTTGCCCTGTATCCAATATAGGTTTACAAGCGGCTATTCTTGTACAATAAGATCATCGGTATATATCTTGCTTTAATGCTTTACCGCTTAACATAACGTTCTGCCGGCTGTCAGCCAGTCCGGCGTCTATTTATGAAAATTCTAATTTCAACCTCAGGAGAGAGTGAATGCACAAGGTCACGTTGATCAAAGGCGATGGTATCGGCCCTTCAATCATGGATGCCGCAGTGGCGGTTATCGATGCATCGGGCGCAAAAATCGATTGGCAGGAAGCCGACGCAGGTATGTCGGCTTATGAAAAAACCGGCACGCCGTTGCCGGATTCCACCATGGAGTCTATCGATAAAACCAGACTGGCGTTCAAAGGTCCGCTTACCACTATGGTTGGGGAAGGCTTTAGAAGCATCAACGTAGAATTGCGTAAACAATACGATTTATACGCCAATGTTCGCCCGGCAAAAAGCTGGAAAGGCGTCACCACCCGTTATGAAAATGTCGACATTGTTATCGTCAGGGAAAATACCGAAGGATTGTATGTCGGGCTTGAGCACTATCTGACCCCGCAAAAAGACATAGCCGAGAGTTTGGCGGTCGTCACCCGGGCCGGATCGGAACGGATTGTCGACTATGCCTTTAAATACGCCATCGACAACAACCGAAAAAAAGTCACCATCTGCCACAAAGCCAACATCCTGAAATTTACCCAGGGCTTATTTCTAAGAACTGCACGGGAAGTGGCCGCCAAATACCCGGATATTGAATTTGACGAGAAAATCGTCGATGCCGCATGCATGCATATGGTGATGAAGCCGGAGCAATTCGATGTCGTAGTCACGACCAACATGTTCGGCGATATTTTGTCCGATCTGACAGCCGGACTGGTCGGCGGGCTTGGTTTAATACCCGGCGCCAATATCGGCGAAAATGCCGCCTTGTTTGAAGCCGTGCACGGCAGTGCGCCGGATATCGCCGGTAAAAACATCGCCAATCCGACTGCGGTCATGATGGCCGGCGTGATGATGCTGAATCATATCGGCGAACACGGCGCAGCCACCCGCCTGCAAAACGCCATCGAAAAAGTCGTTAATGCAGGCATCTATGTCACGCCGGACCTGAATGCCAATAGCAAAGCCGGTACCCGCGAAATGGGGCTGGCCATCATTGATGCAATGGAGTAATTAGCCAAGAGGGAATTGTTGACAAGCCTGGATTGAATTCTTATAATAAGAATTCACCTTGCTTGATCAAGCAAGGATGCCGAGGTGGTGAAATTGGTAGACGCGCTAGCTTCAGGTGCTAGTAGAGGTAACTCTGTGGAGGTTCAAGTCCTCTCCTCGGCACCATTATCTTATATAAATCAATAGTTTATATGGTAATGAAACAAAAAAAGCACACTGAAGTTTAGGCCGCATTTTTTTCGCGCCGACTTTCCGCCCAATCTTTTATATCTTGTGGCCTCCATCGTGGCTGGCTATTGTCGAGAAGTCTTATCGGTTTAGGGAAATTTGGTTGATCCTTGATGCGGTAGGCAACTGTCGATCCTACGTTAAAATAAGTCTGTAGGTCTTCAATTGACCATAACCTATCTGGCATAGTTAACTGTTGTAGCGCCAAGGCGATTTGTTTTAATACATCAATCGCTTTCAACTTTTCCCCCTTACCAAATTTATTCTTTGCAGACTCATGAGATGGATGAGAATTTTGTGATTTTTATTCATCAAAATTTCAGTCAGGTTTTGCAAACACAGCAAGCATAATACTGCTGTTCGTAAATTAATAATTTTGCACTACGACAATGCCCACACCGCACTAATTTAAGCGTTCCTGATGTTAACCATTTTGAAATTACCCATGCTTCCGAGAAATCCAGAACTGGTTCGGAGCTCGAAACTGATTTAATATATGAAGAGTAGCGTCGATATGAAGTAATTGTTCGCTGACAAAACTCGTCTACGTTCTGAATACGAAAATAAACGGCATATACCGTAGCCTCTTTCGTTCGTAAATGGCTTTTGTATATGAAATGTGGCGAAGTTTTCAATGAACCACTGGCCGGCGAGCGATGGTGCATGTTGACATAGGCTTTTCGAAGAATGCCTGCCGACAATCCAGTTTCCTTGACTACGATTGATATCCTAGCATCAAGTGATAGTAAATCCATTGCTAAGGCATATCGATTAATGGTATCCAGACTCATATATTTTCTTTATAAGACGATTAATAAAATTCCACTTTATCCATGTCGAAATTTTTCGAAATTCTGAGGCTGATCTTAAAAAAGTCATAGCTCGAAAGATTGCTTAAAATCAAACAAATCCGCGCAGGTCTGGTGGTACGTGGGTCCACAATTCGCAAATCATCATCTCCATGAAATAATTTTCGAGAGAATGTGGAAAAATTTGAAAGTAATATTTAAATGTTTGAAATCATTCGTGTACCTCAGCTTATTTTTGGTTATTCATATTTCCTTTAAGCGGGAAAAGTTTGCGACAGGCTACCCCTCACTGTGTTCAAATTCGACCTGTAATCATTGATTGCAACCTAACAAGAGATCAATCGCCAGCAACTGGTCCAATGGGCGTTATGGGCTTTTTGAGTACATCTGCCGGGATATACGCACGCACATATCTAGCGGTCAATCTGTGTAAAAACTTCTCGCTCAGTTTTTATCTTCAGTTTTTTCTTCATGACAATCAGATTCATTTGAAATACTGAATAACAACCCAGAACCTCGTTCTCCCAAATACCCACAAAGCTGCTTCAGCATGCCTTGCGCAAACAGCTTGTCTTCGGGACTAAGACGGGATAGCCATGATGAGATGGCGATTGCGTCATCATCTGCAACTATTGGCTCTTCTGATAGCAGTTCACCGACTGTCATAAATAACACGCCAGCTAAACGCTCAAGTGTTAAAAGAGACGGTAGATGTTTGCCGCGTTCAAATCTGGACAGTGTTTCGGTATCAACGCCAAGTCGCTCTGCAAGTTGGGCCTGAGTCAAACCAAGGGCTTGTCTTTGCTTGGAAATGTTCCTGGGCAACCTGACGGCCAACGGCTCCGCAGTAGGTGCTTGAGAGATATTTTCTTGGATGTTTTTGGCAATCATATTTGTCGGTTTCGCTATCAACACATATGGTTGCCTTACTAAAATGTTTTTAACAGAATCTAATCTGCCTAGTTTGTTGTTAACAAATAACGCCGACAGAGGGGATTGAGGTGCGTCAATTCAGGTCTTAGTCGTTGATAAACTAAGGTTTAACATTATTTGATTATTATTCTTGAGTGAAATTGATTGAGTTTTATTTAAACGTCTTTAATTACAATGAATATAATTTTGTGACAAGGTTTGAAAAAAATTAGAATTAATGTCGTTATTATTTTGTTTATTTCGTCAAATTCTGTTTAAGATTATTACGAATGATGTTTATTAATTCGTTTGGATTGTTGACTATCTTTTCATCAATACTTTGAATGGTCTTGGTGTTGACCTCGATCGTCTTAACTTTCCGGGTTTCTTGGTATTCCTCGGCTGTCAGCCATTCTTGTTCATGAGCAAGGGTAATGGCCCGGTTGACAATTTCATCGCTAGACAACAAGCCCTGACCCAGTTGAATCGCGGCGCCACCCGGTTTAACCAGAAATAATGCCGGCGTGGTTTCAACGCCTAATTTTTTCGCCTGACCTTGATCTATCGTAAAATTCGGGAATGCGCCGTTTGGTAATGGAAGTCCGTCAAGAGCGACCGGCAATACCTTGAAACCATAGGCATTCATCAGTCCCTTGAGTACGCCGGCTTCCTTCAGGCAAAACGTGCAGTTGCTCAGGTAAAAAAACCACAGTCCGGCTTTTTCTGCTAATTTCTTGGCGGCTTTTTGGGTGCCAATGGTTGCCATTTCGTCTTTGGCAAAAGCGCCGAATGTGGCGATAGGCCGTCTGGCATTTTCGTCCAGAACCGGATCTTTCATGGTCATCAGTTGGGATGCCTGGGCATACTTTTCGGCTTTATCCAGCATCACGCGTTGTAAATACAGATAAGCGCCTACATTTTCCGGCGAAGGATCGTCAATAGCCTTGTCCCGATACTGCTCCATATTTTTCCGAAACCACTCGGCCGATAATGGTTTGGCTGACGATGGATTTGTCGTTTGTGCTTGCGACTTAGATGGTATCGATTTTGGTGCAGGAGAAGGTTGGCTTTCTCTAAGGTTTTCCTCTTCAGGCTGCGCAGGATCTTCATACCAAAACCACCCTCGTTCTTTGTCTTGGTAGTAAGGTGAGTTTTCACGATCAGATGACAACTGGCCGCGTCCATCTGAAACACCAAAAAATAAAGCATCACTATTGGTGGCTTCCTGAGCATGGGTTAGTCCATTGCCGAAAAACCAGGTCATCGCCAGCAACGGAAAAAAGCTTTTCTTCACGCAGTTTGTTTTTCTGCGGTTGGACTTTCGGAAGTTTCATGCGCTTGTCCGTCTATCTGTGCAGCAGCATGGGTATCGAGATCCTGAACATCCAGTTCCGTGGATTGTTTTGATTTTCTTGATTTGTCAGGAATTGGTTCCTGGTTATCGATGACAGCGAGATCGCTATCATCAATCTCATTGAGTCCATCCAACTCCCTTTGGGCTTCAAGCCTGGATTGTTGCCTGGCTAGGTTTTGCTCTTGAACCCGTGTTCGAACTCCTACGAAAAGCGCTCTGGTCTTCATCTGGATGCTGCGTAAATCCTTATCGATTTCTGAGAAGGCGTTACTTTTTTGTTCGTCATTAATCGCGCATGCCAACCACAACGCACTGAGTTTTTCGTCCAGAGATTGCGCAACGATCAAGGTTTTCAAAAATTGGTTGGCAATAGGATCAATGATTGTGGCATTAATCGTTTCGAATTGCGGACTGGTGGTTCTAATCCCTTCCTTTTTCAGCATCTTGTCAGCCACTTCAATTTTTTTCTGTACGTTGGCATTTACTTGATCAATTAACGATGCGATTTCGCTGGTCAATTCCCGCGCAACGCTTTCTCCCGGTCCAATCCGGCAATAAAATCTCAACAAATAGGCAGCACGAGAGACGCCATCAAAGTGCCGGCGATAGATTCTCAACATATTGGGAGAGAACTTTGCCTGCACCACAATCCGGCTATCCCGGCATTCGCTAATGAAATGCTTTCTGACCGTATTGTCTCTGGATGATCGACCTTGGTTGATTTCTGCCATGGTTTTGCCTCTTTAGTTCGTTAAGGGATTAAGGGATTTAATTTAAGCGGATGTCAAAAGGATGTCTTCGATAGCCTCGGCGGTGGTCATGCCCAGCCGGGTTCGTTCCGTAATTTTCTTGATGTCGTCCGGGTGGGTTGAGTAAAGCAATTGGGTGTACTTATCCACCATGAGTCGGCCAATACCCAGGCCGTAACTGGTCACGAAAAAAATCTCCGAATAGTGACCCGTGACGGTATGCACGGATTTCAAAAAGGTATACCCCTTGCACCCGATAGGGTTTGTCCATTATTGCCATTGAATGCAGCGTTGTTACCCTGATTTGACTTTGATTTCGGTTGCAGCGACAGGCCGCGTATCATGATAAAATCGACTTTTCGGCCAGCATCGATCTCGATGATCGGGAAGATGTTTCTAGCCATTTGCAAGTAGTATTCTGCAATTACGGTCGCGGCGCCTTTTACACCGCCTGCAACGGATTGCCCACCTATCATCTCCATTGAAGGGTATTGGTACGGTTGCACAGAACCTGGGGTGACGCCGGTTTGCAGCGATTGCACCCTTTGCGGGGCAAAGGCATTGGTTAGGCTTGATGACGATGCCGGATTGCACATCAAGATCACGGGTATTTTTTTTATGTTCAGGTACTGCTGCACCTTCTAATGGCTTATGCCGATGGAAAACATAATCGAGAGCAAGATGACTTCATCGAATTCCCAGAACAGTATTTGTTGCTGGTCATCTAAATAATTGGGGATATCGCGCATGTTATTTCTCCGTTTCAGGAATTAAAGTGACCCGCCGATTTTTAGCCCGATGTGCTTCGGTGTCATTCGGCTCCAGTGGTTGGGATTCGCCAAAACCTTGCAGGGAAATTTTTGGTTTTTCGATGCCACGCTCTAACAGGTAATCCTGAACGGATTTCGCCCGTTTAACAGAGAGCTTTTCGTTATATCCGGCTCCGCCTGAAGAATCCGTATGGCCTTCAATCCGTATTTGTATCAGGCCGGTTTTTTCGATTTTTTGGACGAGTTGATCCAACTTTGCCAGTTCTTCAGTTGCTATAGTTGAGCTATCGAATCCAAAGAGAATCGTTTCAGTTTCAGGGATGGCGTTGACAGAAATAGAAGGCAAATCTAATGCTTGGGTTTGCCAAGATTGCTGCTCATGGTCGGGCGCTTGTCCTGCGACCGAAAGTGTATGCTGATAACCGCCCTGTACGATGACCTGGTCTTTTGTGAAGAGAATGTACTGAAAATCCAGATCAGCTGTTACAGGCGGCAAATAAGCCGTGACTGAAATTTTTTCGCATTTTTCACCCGAACTGTCAACTGGATGGGTAGGCGCTGTCGAACATCCCAAGAAAACCATGCTTGCCAGTACTGGGATAGATAATTTATTGAAGCTTTTCATGAATGATTTTTTCGTAGTGTTTGACTCGATTGACGTATGCCCGTCCCCGAACAGGGTTAGTCGGTGCGTGATAGGAGGCCACCAACTTGGCGACATCTTTTTGGTTGATTTGCTTTAGATATTTGGCGGCTACCGCGATATTGACGGCTGGATCGAGCAGATCCAGCTGATTTTTGACTTTGTCTCCATGCCAATACAGATTGATTTGCATGATGCCTTCCGTTGCCCTGACTGTAGATCAGATCATTATAGTATCAGAAAAAACCCGAAAGCTTTATCAATGTTCGAAGTGCCACCATCAAACCTCATTCATTAGCGGTACGATATTTGAGCAGACCAAGCTTACACTGAACATCTGGTTCTTGGCGATTCATCTGATCACTCAAGCCAAGACAGGTTTGTCTGCCTTGACGCTTAAAAGACAGATCGGCGTATCGTACAACACGGCTTGGAGCATGAAACAGAAAATCATGCAGGTCATGAAAGAGCGTGACGACAGCAAGCCTTTAACCGGAACCATCCAATTGGACGATGTGTATTGGGGTGGTGAATACCGAGGCGGCAAAAGAGGACGCGGTTCAGAAAACAAAGTACCATTCGTTGCGGCTGTTTCACTTAATGAAAATGACCATCCGATTGCGATGAATATGAATGTGATTGAAGGCTTTAGGCTAACTGAAATCGCTCAATGGGCAAGACAACATTTACAACCTGACGGAACAACAGCGGCAATGCGCTTATTTGGACAAACGTTTCCTGATTTGTTCTCATGGTTGGTTGCTGAAATGGGTGTTTTTCCGCTACCCAGAAAAGGCAGGGAACGGGCTACTCATAACCCATTGTTTTTGAAAACTGTCCCGGCTTAAATTTGAAGCCGAATATTCCACCGGCAAGCAAGATCCCTCCCAGTATCAGGGTAATACTTTCTGTAACAATGCTAGGAATAATAATGGCTATTTGTACCCAGAGTTATGAAAAATACTCCTTCTGCTTCAAACACTTTCCAATGCACTTGAAGATGAATTAATATTCTATCTTGTATTTTCTGTATTTCGCTATTGACATTAAATTGACCATTCATATTCTTTAATTTTTCTTTATGCAGATCGAACCCAAAACCCCGTTTATCTTTAAAAAACCAAATTTTTGACTCAAAGGATTGAGGTGCTGTTAATTGATCAAAATGTTGCCCAAGGCATTCCCATTGGTAACAAACAAACATTATTTTAAGTCCATTAGATGGCGCATCGAAGCATGGTTTTCCGGCCTAAATTGATTTCAGTCTGCTCTATTGATGAGCGTTTTGAAACCTTTATCCACGAGGGTGAATGATTTTATTTTTAAAAGACGATAGGGCGTTTTTAATTTTTTGCCATTCGCCTTCAAATCCCGCTGCGCCTATCGATTTTTTTAAAGCATCCATCTCGTCGTAGAGCAGTTCAAAATCTTTTTTAGTACCGTAACCTAAAGCTTCCGCCACATTGATATCTTGATTCGCGTCATTTACCAGATGGGAAATTTTATCTTTAGTGTCCTGTTTGGATAAATCTTGTTTATGTTCAATTTGAAATGCCTCGTTTAATTTATCTTCCGCCCGGATAATCGCTAGTGGGGTGATATCTTGTTCGTAAACCAAGGTGTCAAGCACTTTAAGCAATTCCTGCTTGGCTTCAGCGAGTTTCCCAGCGTCTATCAGAGGCGCCACTCGATCGATGGCGGCCGGATAGGTGCCCATAGGCAGCGAGACCACTGTTGTCCGAATCTCATCGACTAAGCTATCGATAACGGGACGGGCATCTTGAAACATTCCATCACCAATAAAATCCTCCAGATCATTTTTCAAGCGTTTGATGATCTTCAAATCGGTAGGACCCTCTAAGACCTGAATTTTAATATCAATGGGCACCAGATCTAAGGCCGGATCGCGAGCCAGCAGCAAATGCAAATTGCCGGAAGCGACTTGCAACGCCGCCAAGGCTTCTTTGGGTTGGTTATTTGTAAGGGCTTTTAAGGCGGTTTGCGTGGCCAATGTCGCATCGACAGCTTCCTTGGCGATTTGTTTTCCGGTTGACGAATCTTTGATACTGGTAGTCTGGTCCTGGCTCGCAGTTGCCGGTGTGCTTTTTTCAGCATCTTTGGCAATCGCTGTTAATGGTAGTGATGAAATCAGTGGAATTGCTATGCCGAGTACTGTGATGATTTTTAATTTTTGCATTTTCATGATTGTTTCCTTATTTAGGAGGGATTTAAACAAACAACAGTAGTAATGATTTTATTAAATCTTGGATACTTAATAGCAGGCAATTTCCCAGAACGGCCCATAGCTAGCAATGGGGCGATATATACCAGTTTGCAATATAAGATACCGTCAAGAGTCTGTCTGTTCGTTATCGAACATAGCCTGATGGAGCGTTGTAAAAAAATACTATGAAACGCTTCTCTCGTTTGTTTAAATGCAACCGCAGTCCTCTTGTAATGAAATTGATATGCTAATTTATACACCATTGGTAATGCCAATCATTAAAACATGCTTTCAATCAAGGAACTTTACCCATGAAATACAAAGAAATTATATTGGCCTTTGGCCTGCTTGGTCTCAGTCCATTCACTACCCGAGCCGACAATTTAACCCCTGTCGACAATTATGTGATCTTCGACAATGAATCCAACATTACCTGGACATCGGATGGCAATCTGTTAGGCACATTGGAAAGCGCCGACTCAAATTTGGTTTCGGCCATCATAAGCGACATTGGTTTTATAGCCGGTCACACGCTATCAAGTAATGACTTTGGTAACAATGGTATGGTTGATTGGTATGGAGCTGAAGCCTTTGTAGCCTATTTAAATTTCATCAAATATGACGGTTATAGTCACTGGGAGTTGCCGTCAAATATTGAACTGGAAACGTTATTAACTACCAACTTGGGGGAGATAGCCGGCTCATCACTTGCAAACAGTCACGACAACGATTACAAGCTATTCAGTAATGTTCAAGACGGTTTTTCCTATTGGTCGGTTACTGAGGACGCATCCGATCATTACAATGCGTTGAGCTTCGATACAATCAATGGTAGCCTGCGCGCCCGCGAAAAGAACGACAAATTCTATGTATGGGCCATGCTCCACGGAAAGGCGCGGAAACAAGGTAATGAATTGTTGGTCTTAAAGTGACACGGAAATATTGAACATCCGTGTATAAAACAGCTTTGACACCTATCAAATACATAATATTTAGGTGGGATCAATGCGATTTTTTGCCATAATGAAATCGATATGGGGTATATTGAGAAGATTTGCTATTTTCCGAACTAGATATTCTTCTTGCGCATCTAATTTTCCGTCAACAAAAGCAATTCTCCACAACGATTCAATTAACTGAATTTTTTGATCAAAACTGCATTTTTTATTAATCAGTGAGGTAAATTGAAAATAATCAGTAGCCTGTTTTCTTTGTTGCTCGGCTGAGACGATCAAAGCCTCAGCTTGTTCGGCGGTTAATGAAAAACTCTTTTGAATCATTGATAAAATCAACGCCCGTTCTTTTTTCTCACCTTTTTCATCCATAACGATCATTTCCATAAACAAAGCAACGCTTGCAAGTCGCAACTGTTCTTCCATGGATTTTTCTGAGGCAGGCAGAGCGAGGTGCTGTTCAAAAAAAAGCTTGATTTGGTTAAGCATTGTAAATAAATTCCTTTAAGATTCAAGGCAAGCAACAGCTAAATGACAGATTGACGCAGAAAAACCATTTTCATAGAGGCCCTGATTGCACCTTATTCTGCTTCTCTTCAAATTTTCAAGCTTCTAAAGCAGAGCTTATATAGGCTTAAGGTAAACGCTGCCGATTTTTGTTACAAGGGGCTGAAATCCTTAATAATCCCGGTTCCGGCTCAATTTAGTTGGTCAAATTGTGAGTGGTGAAATTGTATGGCTTTTCGCATTATTGAGCATATAGTTTACGCACATGGCTAATTACGATACACCTGATTTAGCTGCAAATGCGCATCATAAATTAAGGTGCTAACTGATTTTTTCCGTTCCATTGTTCCTCAAACGCAAATCTTGCCAAGAATTTGTCCGTGCGTTATCGAACAGAGTTTCTTATGTGCGATGCCGTACAGACGGCGATAGATTTATTATTTATATAGATTAAAATTTTAAGCATATTGCGAAAAGTTTCTTCATTTTCTGTGGATTTTTCTCTAATTCGCTTTGTACGAAATTTATTGAACACGCTTTGAAATAACGCAACATAATAAGGTACATGCCTTGAAAACTACATTTCATGACAAACATTTTGCTTTCAGCTGGGTGAGCATATATGTTCTCCGCATACAAGACCGGCAATTTTTGAGGTTAGGCTTGCTCGTAGCGATTGCCTGCACAGCAAATATTGCGCCAGCGCTCGCTTCACCGGTGCCGGCGTTGGTTGAGCCCGCCAGTACGGAACATCATGTTGGTAAAATGATCTTTGCCGAACTGGTGACGCCGGACATCATTGCTGCCAAGCAGTTTTACGGCGGGATGTTCGGCTGGACTTTTCGCGATATTCAGACCAGCGGCTCTCCCTACGCCGAAGCGTTTCTCAATGGTCGCCAAGTGGCGGGACTAATACAAAATGAAATACCGGCAGGCTCGCCTCGGCAACCTGCGTGGCTGAGCTTTTTTGCCGTGCGCGATGCCGATGCGGCAAAAGCCTTTGCCTTACAGCAGGGTGCAAAGCTGCTGTCCGAGCCGCAGAATATTCCAGATCGTGGCCGGGAAGCTATTTTAGCTGATCCACGGGGCGCTGTTTTTGCTGTTCTTGCCTCCAGTAGCGGCGATCCACCCGACGCGCTGGCTTTGCCGGGTGAATGGATTTGGAGCGCGCTACTCACCATCGATCCTAATAGCGATGTAACTTTCTACCAGAGACTATTCGACTACGAAATCTCCGAGTTGCCCTCTGACGATGGCGGCCAGCATCTCATGCTGGCGTCCGGCAAATACGCGCGCGCCAGCGCAAATTCGTTGCCTGCGAATAGGCCAAATGCGCAACCGCACTGGCTCAATTACATACGTGTCGAAGATACTGTAAAGATGACTGCAAAGCTCGTGGCGCTTGGCGGTCGTGTATTGGTCGAACCGAAGGAGGATCGTCATGGAGGGATGGTCGCGGTAGTTCACGATCCGCAGGGGTCGCCTTTCGGACTGTATGAATGGACTGACACAGACAGTAAAGAGGTTTACCCGTGAAAATTTTTAGAAGCCCCCCTTTGTTTATAAGCTAATGGGCAACATAATGAAAACACTTCATGGCAAAATTAACTTTAAGTTGGCGAAGCGCCTGATAACGTGCTGTTTATTGCTGGGCTTTGCAATTACGGTCAATGCCGATGAAACCAGCAAACCGGCCGAGCCTGCAGCAGGCCGCTTGAGCGTTACCGGTTCAGTCGCATTAAGCAATCTCATGACTTATTGGACACAGGCATTTTCAGCCCGAAATCCATTGATCACTGTCACCGTTGCCGACCCCGGCGGAACTGCCGGTATCGATGCATTGATCAACGATACGGCTGATCTTGCACTGACAAGCACCCCATTAGACCGTGAACAAAGCCAGGCATTTGCAGCTCGTTTCGGTTACTCGCCGCATGTGATTCCGGTCGCTATGGATGCCGTAGCCGTTTATGTCAATGATGCCAATCCACTAACAAGCATTACTATACCAGAACTTGATGCTGTGTTTTCCAGTACTTACCTTTGCGGGGAACCGCAACCAATTCGCACTTGGGATGCCTTAGGCGTAAAAGGTAATCTGGCACAGCAGCGGATCACTGTATACGGCTTAACTGTCGATACGGGGGCCAACAGTCTTTTTAGGGAAACCGCTTTGTGTGGGGGCGATTTTAGTAAAGAATTTCAGGCGTTGGCAGGTCCGGGAGCAGTCGAAAGCTCGATTATTACAGATTCTGCCGGCATAGGGTTTTTTAGCAGTGGCAATCCGCCCAAAAGTTTCTGCAACAAATCATCGGCTCCGGGTTTTGTTCATAACGATTTATGCATCAATTTTTCGGATGCCAAAACTTATGAGCCGACCGGCACAATGCCCTTGGCCGGCATTCATATGCTTGCCATCGCCCCCAATAAAGCTGCTCCCGCGGTAGCGCCCTCTCCGGACGCAATTCGTACAGGCCGCTACCCTGTCAGCCGTACTTTGGCAATGACCGTTAACCAGCCGGAAAACCGTCCGCTTTCGCCGGCGTTACAAGCGCTTATCGATTTCGTTCTCTCGCCCGAAGGGCAAGGCATTGTCACTAAAGCCGGTTACGTGGCGCTGCATTGATACATTGGAGTTTTATAATGTTTGATATTGAAACCATAAACAAATTGCTGAAGGATGAGTTATCCGCCACGGAAACTTATCAAGAAACTTTAAATAAACTGCAAGAAGATGGCGAGCTGGGAAAATCCTTATCGTCAATTTATGAAGACCATAAAGAAGCGGTTTCCAGTTTACAGGCACAAATCCTTAAAATGGGGGGGATTCCCGTAGATGACTCAGGGGGCTGGGGCGCATTAGCGGAAGTGGTTCAGGAAGGCGCAAATTTCCTGGGAAAAAAAGCGACCATTATGGTTTTGCATTTAGGTGAAAGAACCGGGGTCGAGGATTATGAGAACGTGTTGGCCGATCATGAGTTACCGGCAGATATTCGCAGCTTGATTGAAACGAAGTTGCTGCCTGCCCGGCAATCGCATATCAACACTTTAGACCAGCTTTTGGAGATTGTAATGGGTGGTTAGCAAGCGGTCGGTTTCAATTTTAACCACCTGATAGCATTCGCAGACCCTGGCTTCCAATCCCTGACGATCCGGCACCGTAATGCATCCCCGCTTATATTCGATTAATTTGGCCTGCTGTAATCCCCCTACGCTGGGAATTTGTCAATACAGAATCTATGCCACGAATCACGATGACCGAAATCATCGAAAACAAACTGTTTGAAAAGGAAGGGTATCACCACTATCACCATTGAATCATAGGAAGGCATTTTAATTACTCGATTTTGAGCTTAAAGAGGCTAGGAAAACATGAGCTATAGCAAAAAATTCATTGTCGCACCCGGTGAGAAAGTTAATCTTAACAAAATTAATCCTTCGTTTTCCAGCAAGCATGAGTCGCACGAAACGGCGCTCCCGAAAATACAGGAGCATGTAGCTCGAATGGACAAGCTACAGTATCTGCTTTACGCAAATGGCGATCAGTCGCTGCTGGTTGTGTTGCAGGCTCTTGACGCCGCTGGCAAAGATGGGGTGGTGAGACATTTATTCAGCGGCATGAACCCCCAAGGGACCTCCGTATTCGGCTTCAAGCAGCCGAGCAAGGACGAAGCTGCACACGATTTCCTATGGCGAGCCCATCGGTGTGCACCTGGCAAGGGTGAGATAGTCATCTTCAATCGTTCGCACTACGAAGATGTGCTTGTCGTGCGGGTACACAAGCTGGCGGATAAATCGATCTGGTCAAAACGCTATGATTTGATCAACGATTTCGAGAAAATGCTCTCAAGCAATGGCACACGGGTTCTGAAGTTTTTCCTGCATATTAGCGCAGAAGAGCAGTTGGCCCGCTTCAAACAGCGGATCGACGATCCATCCAGAAAATGGAAAATCTCCGAAGCCGACTATACCGAGCGGGAATTATGGCCCGACTATATTGAGGCTTACCAAGAGGCTATCGAGCGAACAAGTACCCAGCATGCACCGTGGTACGTTATCCCGGCCAATCACAAGTGGTTTCGCAACTTGGCCATTTCTGAAATTATCGCGGATTCTTTGGATGAAATGGGCTTGAAGTTGCCCCCTACGCATGTGGATATCGAAAAAATTCGCAATAGATATCATGATGCCGAAGAGAAGCAGATCAAACAAGACAAGTAATTATGGAGAAAATAATGCACCATAAAATAGCCCAGTTTATTTTACTTTTTTTTATATTATATTCCGGCAAAACTGTTTTAGCCGAGGAAGCCGTCGAAATTAAATTTGAAGCCCTCCCCGATGCGGTAAAAAAAACAGCGCTTGACTCTATTGAAAGAAAGCAAATAAGCAAAATAACAAAAATCAATGATAATGAAAATGTTAAATACAAGATAGAAACCGATAACACGAAAAACAAGAAGGATCTTGTTTTTCGTGTTATCGTGATTGCAAACAACGGAAAAATTATGAAATTGACTAAGGAAGTTCCTTATTTCGCTTTGTCTTTCGAGCAAATGCAAGAAATAGAAAAACGTTATCCTGAAATTAAAGTCAATGAATTAGAATCGGTCGAAATCCATTATTTTGATGTACTGGCTGAAGTTAAAGGTCAACAGATTAAATTCCGATTGTTTGAAAATGGTGCCATAGAAGAAATTCCTGCGGCTCAGAAATAAACTGTCGACTACGTTTGCGCGTTAGATTTTATGGCGTAATTTCATCGACTATACCCCCAAATTATTGCATCCGGTTGCCTGTCCAACGAGTCGCTCAAATCCTTTACAGACAACGAGGCATCGCGTATTCCCAGCAGAGCTTGTCCCAATGGCGAATCGGGCGACGCCAGCGTTTCGACAGCGTTTAAAGTCTGTTGCGAGTCGTTTAGTGTGAGAGTAGCGGCCGTCAGACTTTGCTCGGTCGCATTTAGCACCGGCAGCATTTGTTTGTTAAAAGTTTGCAATGTTAATCGGGTTTCCATCACCGTACCGTTAACGTTGATCAGCAATGGCCCAACTTGACGGTTTAATGTAGACAATAACTTCTGAGTTTCCTGTAGCGATTTCGATAGTGCCGCCAGCGACTTTTTTGTGTCGTCCGATTTCAGCAAATCTCGGGTTTCCTTCAGGGTTGCCGATACATCCTTTATCATTTCTTCCAGCGGCAATTGACGGACCTTCTTGAATACTTCGTCCACAGTATTTCTGATTTCATCGACTGTGGTGGGAACGCTAGATAGTGTCGTCACAAGATAGTCGCCCAAAGAGCGATACAGCGGATTTGCACGGCGGCCAGGAATGAAGCCGTATTTTTGGCATAGCGGGTCGCGATACCTCGCCACCGCTTGGGGTGTAAGAAAGCGTTTTCCACCAAGTGCCGCAGCCTGTAAAGGTCTCGGTCGTATTCTCGAGGTTGCTTGCGATTTCGACGCGGCGGTATCACCGCAATGATATTATTAGCTTCGGCTTGAGCTACGATAGCATCGCTGTCGTAGCCTTTATCCGCCAACAGGTGTTGAGCATCCAGACCGTCGATCAAGGCTGAAGCCTGTGAACAATCCGCTGTGGTACCTGCTGTAATAAGCATTCTGACCGGCATACCATGCGCATCCACGGCCAGATGTATCTTACTGTTGAGCCCCCTTTTGTGACCCCCATATCCTGATTACCGCCTTTCGCACCCGCCGCGTGCGGGTGGACTTTGATGTGACTGGAATCAATCATCAGCCACTCATAATCGGGTTCGATCACGAGTTGTTCCAACAATGACTCCCAAACCCCTTTGTCCCGCCAACGGCAGAAGCGCCGATGAGTGTTTTTCCAATCGCCATAGTCAGGGGGTAAGTCTCGCCACGGCGCCCCGGTGCGTAAAATCCAGAAAACAGCATTGATAAACAAGCGGTTGTCATGTGCTTTGCCACCCCAGGCTCCTTTACGTCCAGGCAATCGGGGTTCCAATAATTGCCAGACTCGATCCGATATATCGTGTCGGCGATACCCTGCGTTCACCATCTTTTTCCTTGAAAATTATTGAGATACGGCAATTATCTCATAATCTTGTGACGACACTGTCTAGGCAGTTCCGGTAATTTTTTGTAGTCGAGATCGGTCAGATAAACCGGATTGTCAGGATAAAAATTCAGATCGACATACAGTAATCCGGTCAGTAGGCTTTGTAATTCCAGTCGTGCCTCTAATCCTAAATCGATAAGCCGTTGCGAGTCATGATTCCGTTTTATTTCGCTATGGGTATGCGATGTTTTTGCTGACAATTCGCGCAGCAATTCCGGTTCTATTTCAATCACGACCGGCTTGAAAATACGTCCTGTCCTGGCATCCATTTCCAGAGATATGTCAACAACTTCGCCGATCTGCACGCCCTGCAGCTTTACTGGGGTGCCGACATTCAAACCGTTTAATCCCGATTCAAAAAATATTACGTAGCGCTTTTTATGCTTAAAAAAGTCGCCGCCGCCAAAGATCATCACAGCCGCTGTCAGCAATATTAGGGCGCCAACCATAAACGCGCCGATGACAAAAGTATTGGCCGGCTTACTCATTTTGGAAATAGTTTGACCAAGTCATATTCGCCGCTTGGAATGCTGACGCCAAGTGGCCGCTATTCCGCTACATTATCGAATTAGATCAAGGTTCTTGGTTTTCATTGCGTTTTGCAGTCAGATATTTTTCAAAATACACTGCGAAAACTATACTGGCGACAGCGATGATAAGTAATATCCACATGAACTCTTCGACGTAAGCCGCCAGAACGGTCGTGATCGCCAGGAAAACACCGGCAAGATAAAAACGCCAGCCGACATGGTATCCATCAAGAAAGGTCGACAATGACAATATAAGGAGAATAACGAGTCCAGAACCATCGTAGGTCATACGGCCTGTTTTTACGAAAGCGAAACTGAGTATTATCGCAATCAGCGTTACGCCCCAATGAATCAATTGAGTGACCAATAACTTTGTAAAGGTAACATCTTTCCGGTGTAACAAAGTCCTTTCTATGACAACTGCACAGCTACATAATGCGGCGACCATAAAAATCCAATACGCCCAGCTTGCCGTTGGCGTGTAATCGGTAATGGCTACGCCAATAATGGAAAGCAGAATTATCGTAAAAAATATAATTTCTTCAGTCTCAAATTGTTTAAAAAATGAAACCCTATGCTTATTAATTTTTGAAATAAGAGGGTTATCATCGGACATTGTATTTTCTCCTTCAGAATTGATATATAAGGTTTCCAGACATGGCATGGCTATGGAAATCGTTCAGATTAGTTATACCGCCAACCACATCCGCCAAGGCCGCAGGGATTTGCGGATCACTTTCATTAGCGATATGTTTTTCCCCTCGGCAAACGTAGCGATGAATTTGCGTGTGGAAGGCATTTTTGACTTGGATGGCCTTACCGCTAAACATGATGCTGCGCTCCCCGGTAGCAATCTGGTCTATGCTAAAGCCTTTGCCGATCAGATAATTTTTAATGTCGTCCATATCCTGGCCGGCAATACCGAAATGGCTGCCAAACTCCTCCGGCGTCAGCCAGCGATGATATTCGGGAGCGCCGGGCGTTTGCTGAGCTGTGGAAAAAGCGTCCAGCGCCGCCTGTTGCTCCGGCGACGATTTTAAAACCAGCATCAGGTTCTTTAGTACCAGATTGCCGTTAACTGGTCCATTATCTACACAGGAGTTCAGTTGGGAAGGACGGTCACCGCTAATCGTCACTCGATCTGCATCATTAATCGGATTGACGATGCGCACACGCGGGACAACGTCAGACAACAAATCGGGAACCTCCGCCAGAACATACCCAGCCTGAAAAACCAGCATGACCGGCAGTAATCCCCATCCCACAGAATTATTCGTGAGTTGATAATTATATAAGTTCATCGCTTACTCTATAAGCATCTAAATAGTTAAATTAAAAAACTCTTCAATCTATTTCGGCACATATCCCAAAATAAACTCAACAACGGCTGGTGAAGGACAATCCTTATCAGGGTCGATAGTTGCATTGTGCCAGCTTGCTTCTATATTCCAGCAAAACGACAGAGGCACAGTATTTGATGTTTGCTCGATAAATATATAGCCTATGTGTTTAATCGAGATAAATTTTTTGGGATCACATTCATCTGTACTGACAACATAATCCGCATCGTGAACTTGGCAGGTATATAATGGAGTGGAACTTGGTAAGTTAGCGGTTAAAACATTAAATGCAATACCTCTGAACGCCATGGATTTAGCCAAGTTGTCATGGCGGTCATCGGTTAGGTAAAAACCTCCGCCCGTTATGTCTGATGGTGAAAAAAAACGATACACCGGCTTGCTGGCCCAGGAAATGATTTTGGTCGGCGGGGCTGAAGCGGGGGTAAGCAACTCCGCTTCAGTTTTTAAGTCATCTGTGGCGGCAAGTGTCTGTTCGCTTGCAGTCCCAAATAAAATTGCCAGCCATATAATGGCTACTCCGGATGATAATCGACAAACTTGTAATAGTGCCGCCATATTTTTCTCACTAGCATTTGGTCAATAATTATTTCCCTGAATTGGGCAAAGCCCCCCTCCCTATAATGCAAAGCTGTACTATTTTTTGGGAATAGTTATAGTCAAAACACCATTACGATATTCGGTTTTCATCTTAGCCGCGTCAGCCGGTCCTGGTAAAGTCAATATTCGTTGGAATTCGCCGACAAAACGTTCACGGTATCGAAAATCCTTATTTTGATTATCGTTTGTTTCTTTCGCTTGTTCGGTTTTAATCGTAATTTGCAACTGTTGGCCTTCCAGTTTTACCGAAATGGAAGATTCATCCGCCCCAGGCGCATTTACGGTGACCAGATACTGATCGGGTTTTTCCTGAAGATCAACCTCCGGTATTTTGCTTAAACTGCCTAGCAACGAATTCACATGAAAACGGGAAAATGATTCGCTAAACAATTGCTCCATTTCTTTTTGCATATGCTGCATTTCTTCATAAGGATTCCATGGTTGATCCTTTAAGAAATCGTCATTCATATCCGGCGGAGTGGGTTTGGATACATTCGGTAACAGGTGGGGCTGCGGCTTTTCAGCTGCTATATTCGGCGTTGTAAGTTGATTAAGCCGGTCATTCATCCGAAACAGTATATAAGCCTGTATGCCAAGAACGATGACTAAAACAACAATTATTGCGGCAATAAGTTGATTTTTCATATTATTCTCCTGCATTAAAATTAAATAGCCGTATTAGTTCAAAATGTTTATCTGAAACCAGCCCAGCGTATAGTTAAGAGCCGGCATGCGGATAGTCTTGATCAAATCAGAACAGCTTATTGGTCGTTTGTGACTTCGTGCACGTTTGCTTCTTCGGCTTTGTTTTCTATCAATATGCTTTTGGCCTTTTCAACTTCCTGTAAGGTTCCGTGAACGATGAGCATGAATTTATCAGCCTTCAGCGCGGTTTCGTAGCGAATGACACTGTCTTTTGGAATGCCAATGCTGACAAGTGCTCCGCCGATGGCGGTGAGACCTCCGGTGACGACCGCCATTTCAAGGGCGCCAACGATATAGCTTACCAGATGGCCGCCGACCATGACCGGACCTATCCCTGGAATCAGGAAGAAGGCGGAACCGAAAAGTAGTCCCCAAATCCAACCCCAAAACAGACCAAATTTCCCCCAAGCCGCCATGCGATCACCGGTGTTGTAGTAACCGATGACGTTTTCTTCGCTGTGATAATCCTTACCTACTACGGAAAGTTTCTTCATATCGTAACCGGATTTTTGTAGTTCCTTGACTGCACTTTCGGCATCCTGATGGCTATTGAAAAGTCCAACGACCGAGCTTTGTTTTATTGTCATAATGATAGTCCATGGTGATGTGGGGAAAGCAAAGGCGGCCCGGTTGTTAAACCGGTTGCCCTCAAGAGAAAATACTGGTATTTATCTATATTGTAATTAACACCTTTTCTCATAAATCAATCTGTTCGATATCGCACAGATGATTGACTTAAGGTTCTAAGGAACGTTTCGCTAACCGGCGTAAATAGTCCACCGAACGTATTTTTCTGGGCGCAAGTGATTAACCTTGGTTATTTTTTCGGCTCTATAATGCCGTTAAAAACACCTGTTCCGTGACCTTCAGCTGCATTTTTGATGAAAATTTGTTTTAACCGGTTAAATGCGGACCATAAGCTTGTATCCATAACGAGTTCATTGCCAATAGAAACAATTATCCGGGTTAATTCAGGCATTTTATCTTTGGTTGAGGCTATATAAATAGGTTGTACATACAGAATAGTATTGCCCATCGGCAGAATAATTATGCGTCCCATTTCAACAATTGAACCGCTCTGATTCCATAATGTAAATTGCGCCGATATTTCAGGATCTTGCTGAGTCAACGCTTCAATTTGAGCCGGACCGTTCACCTGAACTTCCCTGCCAAACTTGAAAACGGTAATGCCGGGTTTGTAATCCGAACTACACGCGGTTTTATCCAGTGTTCCAGCAATACCTATCATGCTGAGATTGCCTCTGTTAACCGGTGTCATCGGGTTAATCAAGACAAACTCCTCTGTATCATTACAACTGCCAAAGTCCATGGTCTGATAGTAGGGCAATACCGGTTGTCCCCGAATATCGGCGAATTCCCAGGTTTCAGCCTGTTCATAGAATAATCCGGGGCTTTGTTGATGATATTTTGCATATACTTTCATCTGTAGATAAAAAAGATCACGCGGATAACGCAAGTGTTTCTTTAATTCATTTGGCATTTCCGCTAGATCTTTAAATAATCCAGGGTAAGCTCGGTGATATGCCTGAACAATTGGATCCGATGGATCTGAAATATAAAAATCGACATCGCCATCATAGGCATCAATAACGATCTTAACCGAGTTGCGAATGTAGTTGAAATGCGACTTATTTTTCAGAAAGTTTTCATTCGCAGGCTGCGAATCCGGATATTTGTCAGATAAAGTATAGGCATCCTGTATCCAGTAAAAACGATCCTCGGTTATAACCAGATAAGCGTCTTTATCCAAATGTAGAAATGGGGTTAATCTATTAATGCGCTCAGCAATATTTCTATATATTTTGACTTTACTTTGCGTAGATATATTGGGTGAAAAGAAAACTTTTTCATCTTTGAGATAAGTGGCAAATAAACCTTTTCTGAATAGGGATGAAATGGGTATGCCGCCTTCACCTTGGTATGCGTCCGCCAGGCCAGGATCAGAACCGGAAATGCCTTCGAGCTTGAGATTATTGGGGACTATGGCATATTCGAATTTTTCCTGTCCATAATAGATATCCGGGTGTTTGATGCTGAAACCGACATCGGAGTGCAAGTTTAAATCACGCAAATACCAGACCAGGGGTTTTTCGGCATCCTGCGCGGCGGGGGTAACGACGGCACCGTAACCATGGGTATAGCGCAAATGGATATTTTCCCAGTTTTGCGCTTCTGATGGTAGCATCGACACGTTGATTTCCCTGGCGGACAGATCAACCTGCCGGGTATGGTCGTGAATAAAATAACGGTCTTCATCAACAGACAGAATTTTGTAATAAGGTCTAATCTCCTGTAATTGCTTATAACTATCAATAATATACTCTCTATCCCATACTGGAATATTTTCAAAATGCTTTTGCGTGCTCCAAGTATCAATGTCCTTTGCCGCATCCAAATTAATAGTCATATTAACTGTTTTAACGTTATTTAAATCGTAAGCAGCCAAGGTTGCGTCAATGTTGTCTTGCATAAAAGACAGGTTAGTTTTGACCGGATTTGGTTTGACTATATATTTTTCGATTAAATCAGGAATCCATTGAATTTTCGGCAAAGCTGCAACACATAGGAATAGGGTCAGTGAAATTAGGAAAGGGGTTTTTACACGGTGTTTTGCTGAAAAAATAAACAGGCATGCCGTTATTGCTGTAACCAGGAAGGTCACAATTTTCAGCCAGATGAGCGGCAATTGATAACGAATTTCAATAAAGCCTGGACCATAAAAAACCGGTTCGTGCGTGTCGGTGTAAAGCAGGGTAAAACGATCCAACAGGAATCCCCAGACCACAATGGCAATCACAACGCTCATTAAAATCGACAGATGTATTTTGGCACCTAAAGGGAATTCCGAGCTTTTATCAGGAATAAAAACATGTTCCAGCCAATATAAAAGACCGACCATGCAGAAAATGAGCATGGTCGTTGTCAGCAGTATTTGCTGAATCAGCATATAAGTCGGGTAGGACAACATGTAAAAGCTGACATCATTGCCGTAAACTGATTCGGTTACGCCCGAATCCCGACCAAAAAAGTACAGCAGAGTCGTTTCCCACTGTTCATAGAAGGGGATGGCAATTAAAATGGCCAGTAGCAAGGATATCGGGGTATATACCTTCACCGATCCATTTAAAAAAGTGTCAACAAAACCCTGGAATCGTCGGTTTTTATCAGAATCCATGAGAATGTCATCTGGTGGGTTTAATCCCAAATAACGCGAAGCAACCCAGAAGTGAAAAAAGAATATGGCAAAAAACGCCAGGGTGACTCCACCGGAAAGAAAGAACTTGTAGAGATGCCTTAACCAGAAATAAGCTTCAAGTTTTAATGATCGGTACCACCATAAATCAACCAATAGATCGAGAAATATGAAATAGAAGGCAATATATAAAACAATAGCAGTTACAAGTATTACAGCAATCAACCTGGGTAATGCCTTTAAGTTTTTCATAGCGCCTTCTTTAAAAGGAGATCAGCCTGCAGCCTGAGACTGGTGGAGAATTTCCGGTTCTGGAACTTCTTTAGTCGCTAACGCAATGGCCAAAGTCGTTGCGGAAGGGTTCAGGCTATCGACCATAGAACTAGGAATCAAAATTGTGGCTCCTCGCTCCTTTGTAGTCTCGTAAATAATATTCATGGCTCGAAGTTGAAGTGCTGTGGGATGGCCGGCGTAAATATTAGCGGCCTCGACAAATTGTCCAGCAATTGCCGCTTCGGCAGAGCCGAGTATTACCCGCGCCTGTTTCTCGCGCTCCGCTTGAGCCTGACGAGACATGGCATCCTGTAGCGCCACAGGAATGGCGACATCACGAATCTCCACCGAGCTGACCGATATACCCCATGGGGCGGTTTTCTTGCCAATTTCTTCCTTTAAATGATCGTCGGCCTCCTGACGGTCAGACAACAAAGAGGCCAGCATCGAGGAGCCTATCATTTCCCGAAGCGAGGTTTGCGCAACCCGATCAATGGCTTCGCGGTAATTGGTGATGGCTAAAGCCGCTTTTTCGGCATCATGCACATGCCAGAAAATGATTGCATCCACGTTGACCGGAACCGTGTCCTTGGTCAACGCCTGCTCGGCGTTAAAGGCCGTGGTCTGAATCCGTTCATCAATGATGGCGATCACTTCGTCGAATATAGGGATAATGACGAACATGCCCGGCCCTTTGACGCTTTGCAGTTTGCCCATCCGCAGGATGACGAACTTCTGCCAGACGTTGGCCATCTTCAGGGACAGCCCAATGATAACGGCGGCTACAAATAATGTAGCCCCTGGATAGGGGCTCACCCAATTGCCTAGGACTAAGCCCGAGATAATACAGACTGCGACCAGAAAGGATGTGATTGGATTCATGCCAAAGGTTCCTTGTACTTAAGAGAAATACCGCAGGCGGTAAGCTATGTCCGAGCGCCACCGAACCGATACTGCAATGATTATTCATTTGAATGCCGTTTTTCAGAAGCTAGACTTACCAGTAAAATCACCCCCGGCAAAGTCGGGGGCATTTTTGATAGCCTCCTAAAGAGGCTGGTCCAGGACTTACCTATAGTCGATTTATTTTCTAATCTATTTCTGAAACTATATCTATTTACCCTTACCGCTTTTAACTTCCTTTAGCTTTTCTTTCAGAGCAGTTTTGGGTGTTTTCTGGCATTCTGTAATCAGCATCGGAATCAACTTATCGGTTTCTTCGATATCAACTACAGGATCAACCCACTTACCCTCGTTGTTCATGAAGCCGTCATTCCAATACACCACTTTGGGTCGAATCACATCGTCGAGCGCCACAAATTCTTCACAGGTCATGGTTGTTGGTTTATGCTTTGCCGCCAAAACCGGGGAAATCATGGTTGTAGTTAGCAATGCACCTGTCAAAACAGCCATTGTTAAATTTAATTTCATTTCATTCTCCTATCACAGTTCAAAATATGCAGGGAACCTACACGCTATATTGGTCTATCACTAAACCTCGCAGTCCACGGCTGCGATTTTGTAGATTCAGGAATTGCCAAAGGAATTCGATTATTCAATAAGGCGTTTGACCCCCTGTTTCACTACTTACCGGTCTTACCACTTTTAATTTCCTTTACCTTTTCTCTCAAAGGCGCTTTGGGGTTTTTCTGGCATTCGGTAACCAGAACAGGAATCAATTTATCTGTTTCATCGACATCAAACACATCGTCAACCAATTGCCCATTTTTGTTGAAGCCTTCAGTCCAGTACATCACTTTGGGTTTAATCACATCGTCAAGCACGACAAAGTCTTCGCAGGTCATTTTTGCCGGTTTCAACGGTGCAGCCGAAACCGGGGAAATCAGGGTTGTAGTTAATAATGCACCCGTCAAAACAGCCATTGTAATGTTTACTTTCATTTCATTCTCCTATTACAGTTCAAAATATGCAGCGAACCTGCACGTTGTATTGGTCTATCTCTATACCTCGCAGTACATGCGTTTTTCCAGCAACCGGATCAGATGACCAGAGAACATTAGAACTTTTGATTTCAGCCTGTTTCTTAATCATTCAACGGTTACATTGGATCTGGTGCTTTCTTCCTAAATCTTTTAAAACTCATCACCGCTGCCAGAGGATTAGCCTTGCCTCCTGTGGAACTGCCACGCCATCGCGGTGTTGGATGAGGCGCGCCGTATAGTCGGTCGGCGAGCGAGCCGCGGAGACAGCCCCGCTGTATAGGTGGTAGCCCGACGGTGCGTCAGCCGGTTGACGAACTCGCTTCATTTCCAGTCTTACAGGAGTGCAGTCGGCAATGCCTTCGGCATATAGCTCCACCCGCACCACTCCGGGATCAATGTCATTGAGATAGACTTGAATTTCAAATAGGTGTTGCTCGCCGCGGGTCTCAATTTTCATCTCGCCGAAGTGCAGCGTGGTCCATTTCTGTTCCAGACGCAGCTGCCATTCAGCTATTTGTTTGCCGATTGCGCCTTTATCGGCACTGCGCAATTGGTAGGCGGCAGCCGCCGGCAGGTAATGTTGTTCTGTGTATTCGCAAACCGCACGGTTCGCGGAGAAGCGCGGGGTCAACTGTGCCATGCTTTCCCGCATTCTCTTTAACCACTGAGTGGGAATACCGTTTTCATCCCGAGCATAAAACTCCGGAATCACTTCCCGCTCCAATAGACCGTAAAGCGCATCGGCTTTGGCTGTATCCAAAGCAGGATCGTCGCCGTGTTCAAGGCCGTCCCCCAAGGCCCAGCCTACTTCCGGCGTATAGGCTTCCGCCCACCAGCCGTCTAATACAGAGAGATTGATGCCGCCATTGACAAGCACTTTCATGCCGCTGGTACCGCATGCTTCCCATGGTCTTAGTGGCGTGTTCAGCCATACATCGACACCTTGCACCAATTCCTCGGTCAAATGCATGTCGTAATCGCTCAGAAAGATCACATGGCCGCTAACCTCAGGCCTTCTGATAAAATGCACCCATTCCTGAATCAGAGCCTGTCCGGCTTGGTCTGCCGGGTGGGCCTTGCCGGCCAGAACCAGTTGCACTGGGTGCTGGGTATTGGTTAACAGGCGTAGCAGCCGATCCGGGTCATGCAGAAGCAGATTGGGTCTCTTGTAAGTCGCAAAGCGCCGCGCAAAACCCAGTGTCAATGTCTTGGGATTAAATAACTGTTTGGCTTCGGAAATCGCCTCTGCCGTTGATCCGCACGCCGTCAGTTGCCGGGGTAAACGTTTGCGAACGAATTCGACCAGAGATTGGCTTGCTGCGCTACGAAATTGCCAGAGCCTTTCATCGGGGACTTGGCGAAATTCCTGTTCCAGGTTTTTCGTCAACCCCAACCAGCGGTCTTTTCCACAGGCTTCTGTCCAGAGATCATCAGCCGCCGCCGAGTCCCAGGTTGGCATGTGAACGCCGTTTGTGACATGTCCGACCGGAATTTCGTCCTGCGGCCAACCCGGAAACAGCGGTTCAAACAGGCGCCGGCTGACTTCGCCATGCAAGCGGCTCACGCCGTTCACCGCTCCGCTTCCCCGGATTGCCAGATAAGCCATGTTGAAAAGCTCCGATGTATCGTTCGGATTCTGTCGGCCCAGTGCCAGTAAATCATGGACTGTGATACCGAGTTTCTGCTTGGCATAAGCACCGAGGTAATGCTCTATAAGGAACGGAGGGAATCGGTCAAACCCGGCCGCCACTGCCGTGTGAGTAGTGAAAAGATTCCCTGCGCGAGTGACTGCCAGTGCGACTTCGAAAGACTGTGCACTCTCTTGCATGTAACTGCAAGCGCGCTCCAATACGGCGAATGACGCATGTCCTTCATTCAGATGACAGACTTCCGGCTTAATGCCAAGTGCAGTAAGCAGCCGCCAGCCGCCGATCCCGAGCAGCAGTTCTTGTTTAAGACGCAACTCCGATCCGCCGCCATACAACTCGCTGGTAATCCCACGATGCTCCGGATAATTCGCCGCATCATTACTGTCCAGCAGATAAAGTTTCACTCTGCCGACCTGTACCTGCCAGGCGCGTAGCCATACCGTGTAACCGAGTAGGGCGATCTCCAAACGCAACCACTCTCCGTTTTCTTGGCGCAGAGGCGTGATAGGCAACTGTCCGGGATCGTTATAGGGGAATAGAGTCTGTTGCGCGCCGTCTTTATCAATCAACTGGCGAAAATATCCTTGCTGGTACAGCAATCCCACCCCGATTACCGGCACACCCAGATCGCTGGCGGCTTTAAGCTGGTCGCCGGCAACATTGCCAAGCCCGCCGGAATAGATAGGCAGAGCTTCGCTCAACATGTATTCCATGCTGAAATAGGCAACGCAGGTCAAAGAGCTTTCTGAATGCTGTTGCTGAAACCATGCAGGCGCTTCCAGCGTTTGCCGCCTGGACTGCACCAGGGTATCAACATTTTGTCGAAAAACAGGATCGGCCAATAGGCGCTCGATCCGATCACGCGATACCGTTTGCAGAACGACCCAAGGGTTTTGGGTAATTTCCCACAATTCGGAATCAAGTTGCCGCCATAATCCGTCGGTGGCATGATTCCACGACCAGCACATATCCAGCGCCAGTTCGGCCAGGGAATCGAAACCCTCGATTTCCACGGGCAAAAGGTTGAAGATCGGGTGGCTAACTCGAGCTTGTTTGCTCATGGTGTAACCTTCAGTTTTGTTAGAATGGAACTCTGGCTGCTGTGTGGCGCTTACCAGCCCAATGAATAAACAATGTTGTTTCGCGTATTGATTTTAAAGATTACATACAGAACATAAAGTTGTCAGTTCGATAGCGCACATACATTAAGACCCCCCCCAAAAAAAACTAACTAGCAACGTTCGAACTTTGCATCTTTATGTGCGATGCCGAACAGACAAAGCCCGATTCGGTCAATAGAGTGCAAGTTTTACAATATTTATTTTGAGCCAATACATCATTACTCAAAAGTTATCGGATTCCGGTGTGTAGAAAATATTCCAATGAAAATTTCTTGCTAACAATGACATCGTTTTTTAATTAAGCTCATCAATATAGGCAACTTAATTATGGAAAATAATCTCCGGAAACTTCCGCCCCCATTGGACGCCGAAAAAGTCAGAAAACTGGAGACTGACGCCCTCTTGAATTACCTGGAATGTGATGCAAACGGCCTTTCCACAGACGACGCACAAGCGAGACTCGATTTTTACGGCCTGAACGCCATTCAAGAAAAGCGCAAAAGTCCACTCCTTAAGTTTCTGTCTTATTTCTGGGGGCCTATTGCCTGGATGATAGAAATAGCCGCCATACTTTCTGCCGCGGTACGAAATACCGAGGATATGGTTATCATTTTGATTTTGCTGTTTTTTAACGCCATCGTCGGATTCTGGCAAGAGTATCAGGCCGGGAACGCCATCGAACAATTAAAAAAGAATCTGGCCTTAAAAGCGCGGGTTATCAGGAATGGTCAATGGATAAGTATTGATGCCGATCAATTGGTACCCGGCGATATGGTTAAAGTCCACCTAGGTGATGTAGTACCCGCCGATATTGCCTTGTTGGCTGGCGATTACCTCAGCATCGATCAATCGGCCCTGACAGGGGAATCCTTACCCATAGACAAACGCGCCGGGGATTCGATCTATTCCAGTTCTGTCGTCAAGCAAGGAGAAATGACGGGTGTGGTGACTAGTACCGGCGCACATACTTATTTTGGAAAAACCGCAAAGCTGGTCAGTTCCGCAGTAACCGTGTCGCATTTTAAAAAAGCCGTGATCAACATCGGCGATTTTTTGATATTCATCAGTTTGGTGCTTGTGGTGATCTTGGTTCTGGTTGGCTTGGAGCGGCATTTGCCGGTCATGGAACTGGTGCAATTCGCGTTGATTTTGACGGTGGCTTCGATACCGGTCGCTTTGCCGGCCGTGTTGTCGGTTACCATGGCGGTTGGGGCTATCAAACTGGCGGAATTAAAAGCCATTGTATCCAGGCTGGAGTCCATCGAAGAACTCGCCGGCATGGACATTCTGTGTTCCGATAAAACCGGCACTTTGACCCAAAATATATTGACTATTGGTGAGCCGGTCGCGTTTAACGGTGCGGACAAACACGGACTTACTCAGGCAGCGGCACTGGCTTCCGACCCTGATAACCCGGATGCGATTGATAATGCAATTTTGCAGCAATTCAAGGATAAAAAAGAATTGCAAGCATTTCAATTACAGCATTTCATGCCTTTTGATCCGGTACAAAAGCGTAGTGAAGCAGACATTAAAAGCGTGTCTGGCGATCTGTTCAAAGTTAGTAAAGGGGCTCCCCAGGTCGTATTAGACTTATGTCAACCGGACGGTGCCATGCGGAAACGCGCCGAACAAACAGTGAATGAATTTGCCCTTAAAGGTTATCGTGCGTTAGGGGTTGCAAAAACCGGCGTGGACGGACGCTGGGTGTTTCTGGGCGTTTTGCCCTTATTCGACCCGCCGCGTGAAGACGCAGCCAAGACCATTAAAGAAGCGAAACAGCACGGTGTCGATATCAAAATGGTCACCGGCGACAATATCGCCATTGCCAAACAGATTGCCGGCGAATTAGGGTTAGGGCAAAACATTTTGTTGTCCAATCAAATCATCAAGGCAAAAGATAATGAAGACATAGTTCATAATGTTGCGTCGTGCGCTGAGCGCGCAGACGGTTTCGCACAAGTGTTTCCCGAACATAAATACTGGTTGGTCAAAGACCTGCAAGCCAATAATCATTTGGTCGGCATGACCGGCGACGGCGTCAATGATGCGCCGGCTTTAAAACAAGCCGATGTGGGGATTGCAGTATCCGGCGCAACGGACGCCGCGCGGGCGGCGGCAGACTTGGTGTTAACCGATACAGGTCTGGGCGTGATCATTCATGCCATTGAAGAATCTCGACGGATATTCGAGCGTATGAACGCCTATGCCATTTATCGGATCACGGAAACCATCCGTATTATGTTCTTCATGGTCTCGGCGATTTTGATCTACAACTTTTATCCGATTACCGCCGTGATGATCATTCTGCTGGCCTTATTGAACGATCTGCCGATATTGACCATCGCTAAGGACAATACTTGGCTGTCGCCAACTCCCGTGCGTTGGGATATGCATAAGGTGCTAACTGTCGCTACGGTGCTAGGTATCGTAGGTGTCCTGGAAACATTTTTGATGTTGATCATTGCTAAAAATGAATTTCATGTCAGTCTTGCAGAACTGCAAACCATTATTTTCCTGAAACTGGCGGTCGCCGGTCATCTGACATTGTTTGTGGCCCGCACTCGACTCTGTTTTCTATTTCGGCCGTTTCCAAATCCTTTATTGTTGGTTGCAATTATCAGTACGCAAATCTTTGCGGCATTGATTGCCGGGTTTGGCTGGTTTGTCACCCCTATTTCCTCCGAGTACATAGGATTGATCTGGGCTTATTGCTTATTCTGGGTCTTCATTGAAGATGGTTTGAAATTATTGGTGTATCGTCATTTGGAGCATAAGACCGGAAAATACACGAAAATTCTACATATTCTTAATGGCTCCCATTAGCCGAATGAGATTTTAATTAAGCTAACTCAAACCATGACACCTCCTATTTCGGCACAACTTTTTTTATAAGGGAACAACCATGGACGCATTTCGTGCAGACATTTTTTTCATCGCACTTGCGGCGGCTTTGGCGCCACTTCTTGCCAGATTGCCGACTGAGTATCGTATGCCGGTGGTAGTAGTCGAAATTTTGCTGGGGATTTTTATCGGCCCGCATATTTTAAACCTTGTATCGCCGGATGGTTTGGTTGGTATGTTGGGCGAACTAGGCTTGACATTTCTTTTGTTCATGGTTGGAATGGAAATAAACCTCGGTGATTTTCAAAGCAAGCCATTAAAATTAGCTATAGGAGGATGGTGTCTTTCCTTGCTTGTCGCCATGGTTTGCATGTATTTCGTTCATGCAATCGGTCTCATCCAAGGTCCACCGCTATTAGCGGCCGTGGCCTTGTCTACCACCGCACTCGGCATAGTGGCGCCCATTCTGAAAGATGAAGGCATTCTCGATACCGACTTCGGTAGACTGCTGCTTTCAGCGGCTGCGATGGGAGAACTCGGCCCGCTGATGGTCATATCCTTGCTGCTCATTCCGAATCATAATGCTTTTTTGCATACTATGTTCGTTGTGGCATTTATTGGTATTACGTTTGTGATAGCGAATATGCTTGTTCGTGCTAGAACTTCATATCTAACCGAAGTGTTTACCAAAACCATGCAACATTCCGGGCAATTGCCGGTTCGGCTTTGCATTCTGCTTCAGGCCTTGCTGGTGGTATTGGCCGGAGAATTCGGTCTGAATGTGGTCATAGGTGCCTTTGCGGCTGGAATGCTGGTTAGCCTTGCCGGCAAAAACGAGGGGGGGTTGCTTCTGCGCGAAAAATTGGACGCCATCGGTTATGGCTTCTTGATTCCCTTCTTCTTCATAGTTGCTGGAATGAAATTTGACCTCAGCGCTCTTTGGTCAGATCCATTGGTTCCAGTCCAGATCATCTGCCTTTTGGGCCTCCTGATCTTGATTCGGGGGGCTCCAGTTCTACTTTACAATCAGGTTTTATCATCGTCAGAAAAACTGCCTTTCGCACTTTATTCCGCTACAGGCTTGCCATTAATGGTTGTTATTTCCGAGTTTGGCGTCTCTTCAGGGCTCATGACCCAGAATCATGCTACGGTTTTGGTCAGCGCCGGCATGATTTCAGTCATGGCGTTCCCAATTTTTGCCGCCAGGTTAAGGATGCAATCCAGCTAATTGAATTGAATCGGTGCTATATGAAGAAACACGCATAGCTAACTGAACCAAGCTGAAGGTTTAGCTTTATATGTACTGGGCATTTTTGTTGGTAATCATTATTGCCCTTTTGTTCTGGCTAAGGCCGATGCCGGTTAATTTCCTCAACTACATGATTTGGAAATACTCAACAACTATACATTTCGAAACAGGCAGGATTAAAAACCGTGGTGCTTATATCCATTATGTTTCATATGGTCTCGGCCCTCCGGTATTGCTATTACATGGAGGGCTCAGTAATAAACTGGCTTGGTTTTCTCAGGTACCGTGGCTGGTTGCTTCCGGACGGCGAGTCGTGTTAATCGACACCCGTGGTCATGGAGAATCTACACATGGAAATTCCCAACTAAACTACCGAATTTTTGCAGAGGACACACTACAAGTACTGGATCGGCTGGGTATCAAGCGCACTGACATTATTGGCTGGAGCGATGGGGGTATTATCGCCTTGTTATTGGGACTCAAAACGCCGGAACGGGTAGGCCGAATTGTTGCCATCAGCGCAAATTTCCATCCTTCCGGCTTAATTTCCGAAACATCGGGAATACAAGCTGAAGTTCGTAATCATATGCAAAATAGGATCACCCATTGGTTACACAGATGGTGGTCGTCCAGATCAGATCAAAGACTAACTGCTCTTGAAAATGAGCTAAATAAATTATGGCAGATTGGCCCTCAACTTAAACACTCCGATTTACAAGCCATAATAGCGCCATCTCTGATAATTACAGGTGAAAACGACATCATTCACTTGGCACATTCAGATGAATTGGCGCAAATGCTGGCAAACGGCAAAATCGAAATAATACCCGGCGCTGGTCACACTTCCTTGATCACTCATGCTCGGCAGATCAATGAATTAATTGCATCGTTCTTAGGTATCGAATTGATTTGACGAAAGAGCAAAAGACCAACATAACAATGGATAAGAATGATTATTCAATGTAAGGAAATCTAAGGGATGAATACTGAAAATGTTGAACTTACAAATGCCAAAATTACAATCAGTGACATCAGTCCTAGCCCGCTTTATGCCTTTCGCCAATCCATTCACGGAGGAAACCAGGCGCTTCTCACCGAGAGCAAGGTGCTTGGAGTGTTTTGGGCTCTGGTCATTATTATCTCTATCAAATATCTGATTTTTATGCTGCGAGCGGATAACGAAGGCGAGGGAGGTATTTTGGCTCTGTTGACGCTATTGCTCGGCCGCAATAATGGAGATTTGATCTCAATCACGGCGGCTACAGGTTGGGAAGGCTGAGGCGTTGGTTTAACAGTTAAAAATTTGAACAAATTTATGCGATACGTACTTATTCACTATCACATCTACGTAATTTCAGAGCTCCTTTCCCAGTGTTTTTGACTTCGTACATCAATTCATCAGCTGCTTTGAGCATTGTTGTGAAGGATTGATTTCCGCTTTGATACCACACAACCCCTATGCTAACAGTCACAGGTGAGAATTCAACTAGAGCACGATTAACTATATCTGAAATTTTGTGAGCTGCATCAACTGCGCCTTCATAGGATACTTCTGGAAGTATTACTGCAAACTCATCCCCTCCTAATCGAGAAACGTAATCGGTAGAACGCAAAGCAGCTTTTAAAGCTTTTCCAGTCGATATTAGTGCGCTATCTCCGGCTTCATGACCCTTTGTATCATTTAACCGCTTAAAACTATCTAGGTCCAAGTATATGACTGTGATCGGGTGTTTTCTACGTTTGGATCGCTCAACTTCATTTATTCCGTCTGCAATAAAAGCTCGACGATTAGGAAGCCCTGTTAGTGGATCACACAAACTAGAAAGTCTTTCTTTTTCCAATAAAATATGGATTTCTCCAATCAGAAATACAATCAGGTTAAATGTCGCGAGCCGAGCCGCAAAATTTGCCCAATGAATCCATGATTGATTAAATTCAAGTTCTGAATCTAAAGAGGTATAAAGCCAAAGCAAAGATGCAATGAAAGCAATAACTATTCCACCCCTAGTTCCGCTCGTCCAGGTTGCTAATAAGATTGGCAGTAAACTAAGTGAAGAAACGGAAAATTCCATCTCTGATACAATACGGAATGAGCCCAGCAAAAAAACTAGGGCAAGACATGCAAGCCATATTATCCAGCAACGCCACCCCGAGCAATTCCAATAGAGAATGTGACTAATACCTCTAAAATTGTATGTCATTTATTTCGACTCAAACAATGGGTGCTAATCAACAAAAAGATCTAAAGTTCCACAGGCTTTATAAGTAATCGCAAATGAGGGGATGCGCGGACAAACTAATGATAACATTTGCCCTAAATACAGGATTTGCGTTGCTCTATGAGCCTCTATTTTGGTCTGTTTTTAACACAAATCCTTTATTCTTGAGAGAGAAAAGGTAATCGTTTAGCCCCCCCCTCAAGTTTTGGTAGCCAAAATTTGTAAGTGATTGATTATCCATTGTCGTGGTCTTGAGTATTGCCGATTTTAGGTAGGGGGGCTAAACGATTACGAGAAAAGTCTAATTGTTTAAACCTCCTAAAAATTCACGAACAGATCGTGCTAATTTTGAGAAGGCGAAAACAAGCTGAAAGTCTTGCTGGATAAGGCATTCAGCAAATTGTATGGAACTTTAGATCCTTTTGTTGATTAGCACCTATCAATATCTGACTTTCTGTAAAGTTTGAATCTTTATCGTTAATCGTAATCTGTGTCGTTCCTTAAATCAAAAGTGTTTCTTAATTTTCTCCCAAAAAGAAAGCTTTGGGGTTTCTTTACATTCTGTTACAACCACGGGGACTAATTTATCCGTGTCATCGAAATCAACGACATAGCCAGTCGGTTTGCCTTTTTTGTTAAAACCCTCAGCCCAGTAAACTACTTTTGGTTTTACAATATCGTCAAGTTCCACAAACTCGTCGCATTTCAAGTGTGCAGGTTTTAGAGTGGTGGTTGATTTTGTTGGATTGCTTGTTTTTTACTTGATTCTAAATGTTTATTTACTGTTTTTGATAAAGAAAGTTTTGGCGTTTCTTTACATGCTGTAACAAGTATTCGGACTAAATTATCTGTTCGTTCGATATCAACGACAGAGTCGGCCAATTTTCCTTTTTTGTTAAAGCCTTCGGCTACCAGCATAAAGCGGGACAAATTTTGTAAAATTTTCATTACGATAAGGCGTTATCGTAATGTGAGACAGGAATAACTCGTTGCAAGTTGTTGTATCATTGTTTAATGACTAAAAAAAACCTTAACACAAAGCATACGAGCAACGAGTCTTTTGATTGTAGGTCAACTGGCAACAAAGGGCAATCAAAGTATCCGGAAAATTGCATCGGCCGTTCATCGATCAAAAAGCGCTGTTCACCGACATTTACGAAGGCAAAAAATCCGGAATGAGCATCCGGAATCGACGTTTTGGGAAACCGAAGCCGGCGATGCGTGGCTCAGGCGGATGATGCTCGCAACCCTATATATCTTTGGCTTGGATTGTCATGTAGGCGCTGATAAATTATCACAATTTTTTAAACTGATCCGTATCGACACGCATGTGGGCGTTTCGCCCTCGGCATTGCGCCAGCAATTACGCCACATGGAAAATTTATTGCCCTTATTTCAACAACAGTGCGAAAATTCGGCTTCGGTGCAACCGCGCACAATCGTGGCGGCAATGGATGAAACTTTTTTTGGTGATTTTCTCATTCTGGTCCTGATGGACTTATCGTCAGGATACCTATTTTTGGAAGAGATCAGCGACGACCGCCGTTTCGATACTTGGTATGAAAAGGCTATTCCCCGCTTAAAAGCGCTTGGCATTGAGGTTAACCATGCCGTCAGTGATCGAGCCAAAGCCTTGATTAAGTTAGCGATTAGAGGATTTGACTGTCCATCAGGCGCTGATGTGTTTCATGCGCAGCAGGATGTCAGCAAATGGTTAGGCGCAACGCTGGGCAGGCGGCACGAACAAGCGAAAACACAGATGGAAACGGCTGAGGCGCTGTTGCAAAAGAAAACGGACAACAACCTGGCGGAATTGGTGCAGGTCGTTGATGCGGAGCGGGCTTATAAACAGATAAAGGAAACACGCGCCGATTATCACGAAAATCTGGCAGGCATTGCCGAAGATGTTCATCCGTTTTCATTTGAAACCAAGAATATAAACCGAGCGGAGCAGGTGATTTCCAGTCTGGAAAGACGCGCTCAGGTGTTTGAAAAGATCGCACAATCTCAAGCGATTGCAGACTTAAAACAAACCATGAATAAGTTTCGCAATCAATTTGATGACTTGGCGACCAATGTGGAAACTTGGTGGCTATGGGTCATGGAAATTTTAACGGGTCTTTCGGTGGATGAAGCAACGAAAAACTGGTTGATTGATAGTCTTTTACCAACGGTGTACTGGCATCAGCAACTACACAAAACACAAAACCCCAAACAGAGAGAAAAATACCGTCAGGCTTGGCAGCAAGCCGCGCGGAATTTACAGGCCGATACTTTCACGGCAACTTTGCCGGTAAGCGAACAGCAACGCTGGTTGGAATGGGCAGAGTGGATGGCGCGAAACTTTCATCGCAGTTCTTCCGCCGTCGAGGGTCGCAATGGCTATCTGTCGCAGATGTATCACAATGGCCGTGGCTTAACCGAAAAACGCTTGCGGGCTCTGACGGTGATTCATAATTACGGGCTCAAGCGGGTTGATGGAACAACGGCGGCAATGCGTTTATTTGGACAATCGTTTCCAGATCTATTTTCATGGTTGATGGCAGAAATGGGCGATCTTCCGCTGCCCAGAAAAGGCAGAGAGCGGGTTGCTCGTAACCCGTTGTTTTTAAAATCCGTCCCGGCTTAAGTTGGAAGCCAAGCCTTCACTCCAGTAAACAACTTTTGGCTTTACTATATCGTCTAGCCCTACAAATTCATCGCACTTCATGTTTTCTGGTTTTAGCGCTTCAGCCAAAACCGGTGAGCTCATGGCTGAAGAGATCAATACAACACTTAGAATAGCCATTATTAAGTTCGCTTTCATTTTAATCCCCTTATATACAGTTAAGAATGTTTAGAAAACTTATTTACAAATATGCGATCTTTATTGTTAGCTTTATTTCACTGTTTCAGGTTTGTTTACTTCTCTCTATTGCTACGGTTTTTGTTGGTTTTGAACTAAAACACTAGAACGCGGTAAAGATTGAGTTGCTGATAGCAATTTTAAAGCAACAATATAACCTGAATCCGTGTTCCTTTCGGTTTAAGGGATGCCCGCCGCATTTTCAGCGCGTTTTTTAAAGAAACCTACCGCCCACCGAAACTTAAACGTCGTACATCAAGCCCTCAGTCGCAAAAATCAACCTCTTCTGTCGCGTTGCCGCCATTGTTGTCCGAAAAACCAGCCACAAAGACAAGCAAACCTCTTCTCTGCCCAGAGAATCAACCTATACCCAGCCTTTCAAGCTTTCGCCCAGTTTATCCCGATGCAAAGCCCGGTTGCGCCACCAATCGCTCTTGCAAATAAGCGAATACTTTTGCCACTGGCGAGGCATGCCCCAAGTCCAGCCACCATTGCCGAGCTTTGTGGATCACCTGCGCCGCGCGGTACATGACTTCTTGTAGCACGGTTCGTAACCGCCGACGTTTTGCCGGGTGACGTATCGGCGCCAAGTCGCCTGTCAGGCCCAGTTGACCAATCAGCCGTAAGCAATTGTAGGCAAACATGCCCATTCTCAATAGACAGTCGTTGGTCTCAAACTTACCGGAAGGTAAACGCTCCAGATCCAGATCCGTTTTGAATTCCGAATGAAATTGTTCATGGGTGCCGTGGTCGCGGTAGCGTTCAATGACGGTTTCTTCGGGTTCATCCAGACTCGTCCACCAACCTTCCAGTTCGACATCTGGCAGCAATAGCATCTGGCCGTGCTTGTTGATCGTGCGTTCAATGATCCGTATCACCAGCCTGAAAGGGCGAGTCTGTTTTTTCCAGGCGCGATCCACCATCAGTGTCATTAACGCTTCCCGTTTACCTGGACGCTTTTCAACAAAGGCACCGGCTGCTTCCGCCTTTTCTACCCAGGCTGTTTTATCTTGCCGCCTGGGATTCCACTTAACCAAATAGTCAAAACTTCGATCCATTGCCGCCCAGCGCACTTTCTCATCAGCGACGGCAAATAACAGTTTGGCGCTATCAAACCCGGAGTCTTTGCGTAATAACACCGCCAAGTTCGGCGCAACCAAACGCTCGACACGGGGAAATAGCCGCTCTAGAAAATAATCAATCTCCAGCGATGAATGCCAGCGACCAGGACGCAACTCCAGGCCGATGCACCAGCCTTCATTCCCCAGATAGGCCGCTACAGGCGTATACCCATCCACACCCTGATAGGTTCGGCTTACCTCTTCCTTCTTGGTCCCGCTCTGATCCATAACAAAAGTATCCATGTCCAAGCAGACATAGCCTTTATGCAGTGTGATCGGGGCTTGTGTCCGTTCAATGAGCCGAACCGAACATTCGTCCAACGGCTCCAGCAGGCGGCCGCTGACACGATCAAGACGCTGCCGCAGCCAGACACTGCCGGGAACTTTACGAACAGCCAATGCCGTTTTGAAAAAACGGTCTTCACGAAACGGCTCAACCGCTTCGAAGTCGCTTTTGCCTATACACAACAATCCGACCATTGTTTTCAATAAATCCGAGGTCTTGATCCCGAGCGAAACCGGAATTTGTCCGTCCACTACCGCTTCGACATTGACCGCTTCCAGGCATTGGCCGATCAACGACAGCCCGGCATAGGAAGTCAGTTCCTTCTTGGATTCTTTCAGCTTAAATTGTGCCATAATCAAAATGGGTGAACACAGAAAATCTACATTATACCTTATTTATCATTGGCTTACATGATATTGTCCAAATTTGAACACGGATTCAGGTATAACAAATTGCAGAACCGAAAAAGATAGTCGTATAAGTACTTATAGACCCTGTGAGAGCGAATCTACAATGTGACGACATTTGAGCCGCAGGCCTTGTTTGGCGAAGCCTGCGCGCAGACTCTATCGAAAATATTTGGTGGCTTTCTCCACTTAAATTGTTCTCAAAAACATTATCTCTAAACTGTTTACCGTAATTTTCTGATTAACTTGATCTGGATAAGTTGTTTTCGCTATTAGCGCTTGCTAATTTGTCGTCAAATCGTAGCTTCGCTTCCACTGGGCCATTTAGTGCAAGTGATTATCTGTGACTGAAAAAATGTGAACGGGAACCATTCCCTGAACTTCTCCAGTAAATTGATGTCGCCTTGGTTGCAGCTTATTGGAAAAAGTAAATTCTGCAACAAGAAGTCGCACAAACCCAGAAGGTTCACGATGGCTCACATCTATCTAGGTAATGATTTGGGTGTTACTGAGTAGATTGTTACCTAAGGTAACAGTTCAAGGAAGCTGAACGAACACAGGCAAAATACGGTAAAAACCCGGAAATCTTTTTTGGAATTGAAAATTGACTAAGGCTGTCGGTCCAGACGACAGATAGAGGACAACAATGCGCATGATCCCAAAAAAATCTAAAGTGGATCCAGCAACTCTTAAGCCGCCTGGCATCGCCACAGCGTCGGTTCACGATACGCTCGCGGCACTCAATGTAAACCCAGACAAAGGATTAACTCACGCGGAGGTTGAGGCCCTCAGAAAGGGGCATGGGTTCAACGAGGTGACCGAAACAAAGAGACACCCAGTTCTTCGGTTTCTCGGCAAGTTTTGGGGTCTGTCGGCGTGGATGCTCGAAGTGATTATGATTCTGTCAGCCGCACTCGGAAAATATTCCGATCTTGTCATCGTCTGTGCGCTTCTGATTATCAACGCCGTGTTGAGTTTTATGCAGGAGCAACGAACTGTGGGTGTCGTAGAGGCGCTACGCCGACGCTTACAGGTCAACGCGCGCGTCATCCGTGATTCTATCTGGCAGGTCATTCCCGCCCGAGAGCTAGTTCCTGGTGACATCATTCGTGTACGGCCCGGCGACATCATACCGGCGGATGTGAAACTCCTTATGGGAACGTTGACAGTTGACCAATCTGCGCTTACCGGCGAATCGAAGGATGCCGATAAGGCACCCGGCGACATGCTCTCGTCGGGGTCTGTCGTCCGCCGGGGCGAGGGCAACGGCGTGGTTTTGCTGACCGGCGAGAAAACCTACTTTGGTCGGACTACTGAGTTGGTTCAACAAGCTAGGCCGAAACTTCATATCGAAGCGGTGATAGCCAAGGTTGTTCGCTGGCTGTTTGTCATCGTCGGCGTGCTGCTGGGCATAGTGGTCGTTTTGTCGCTGATTCGTGGTGCGCCGCTCATGGAAATGGCTCCGCTCATGCTCGTTCTATTGATGAGCGCTGTGCCGGTCGCTCTCCCTGTCATGTTCACGGTCAGCATGGCCGTCGGGTCTAAGGAACTGGCAAAGCGTGGTGTGCTGGTAACACGCCTCAGTGCTGCGGAAGATGCTGCGACGATGAACGTGCTGTGCGTAGACAAGACAGGTACGATAACCATGAATCAATTGGTCATTACTGGCGTGATCCCTCTGGAGAAAGCGACAGAGGCCGATGTGTTGTTCGCCGGTGCAGTCGCCTCGCAGGAAGCCAACCAGGATCCCATTGACCTTGCATTCCTAGCAGCGGCAAAGGAACGATGCATTTTTGACAACCTTCTCAAGATCTCGCTGCTATCCTTTACGCCGTTCGATGCTAAAAACCGTCGGACTGAAGCCATAACGGCAATTTAATGCGCGCTCCTTCTGGCATCGAGTTCCAGACCAATTTCCCGTATCATCCATTCGGCATCGGCAATCGTTTCCGGTTCTTTCAGTTTGATGAGCAGAGTTTGCAACTGGATCAGTTTTAATTCCAATTCGCGCTCGGAAGCGCTATCGGCGTAGCGGTAAAACGATTTTCTATCGTGCTTGGACATGGCGGTTTCCTCTGGGAGAGCCAGAAAAAACGCACCTATCCAGACCAGGAAAAATGAATTTTCCCTGGAGGGTTTAGAAATAAATCACGGCAAAGCCGCTTAGCAAATCATCACGCCGGAGCGTTTTACAGATTCCTTGTTTTAAGTGCTGAACTGGCACTGATTTTGGGTTCTCTTAGAGAACTGCAAAAATTTCGTCTTTGCACAATACTCAACCCGAGAATTCTGGAAAGACTCTCTGTCATTATGTCTATTTCCGGCAAAATGTTAATTTTGAAAGACACACAAAATAGCTGGCCTTTCGATCAGTTAAGGTTAACGGCTATACGTATGTTTTTTTATCGTCAGTTTTTTACGCTTTATCGTAAAAATTACGGGGAATCCAAGGATTGCCCACTTGGGAAACGATTTACGTTTCCCAAGTGGGTGGATTTAAAAAAATCAAGATTCTGGCAGGAAATGTGATTTTCCAGGCCAAGATTAAAGTGAAAGTCAATCGGCAACCGGTATTTCTCGAACTTGAAAAATATCTTCAAGAACGCAAACTAGGTTGCGATGATTAATGGCGTACAGATCGCTGAGCATAAATGCAAGTTCATTAGGGCCGGCGCATTCCGGAATCACAGTTTCATCGAAAAGCGACTGGTTGGAAGATAAACTTCTTAGCCACTCCAGTTCCTCTGCAGCCGGATCGTAGGCCTGAACATAAGCCGTAATATAATCAATATCCAATTTGGCGCACAACAGCGAAGCGATCAGATGAATGTTTTCATCAGTCGTACCGTCGCAGCCGTAACCTTGGACATAAGGCCTTGGCGAATACTGAATGGTGCCGTATGAAAACGCAGGGAACCCGCCTTCAGCATCCCAAACGATTTTTTTGATGTAACCACCCGGTAGATTCGAGGCTTTTGTGCTGCACTCGATTAACCAGGGTGAACATTCGTCATCAAAAATATCCGATTGGCCAACAATCTGATATTCTCTGAGAAACGATGCAGATTGCATATCGAATTCAATTTTCGATACAGACATGGATTTCTCCTTGAAAAAATAATCGGAGAAATCAACCCAGGGGAAGAAGTCCCCGACTGGGTTAAACATTAAGGCTGACAAACTGAAGGGTTTGTCAGTGATTAGAAAAGCGACCTGTCCCCGCAACTGCCGACGGACAAAAGTCGTAGCAAACGCATGCCTTGCTGATTTAAGTATTCAAAACCTGACGAAATAATTCATTTAAGCAGTCATGCTCATGACAACAGGCCTGAATTGCGCCATCCTCATCATCAAACAGGCCGCGCATTTGCTCGATTTGCTCTCGCATTTCTTGCATTACGATCAATGATTTTCCAAGGTTTGTTTCAAGCCTATTTGCCCGATCTCGTATTGTGATGCAATTCAGCTTCGAGCTGTTGCAATCGCTGAAGATCAGCCAAAATATCAGGCATCAGGTTTTGCATTTTGCACAGAAAATTGGCGTTCGCCTCCGCTTGTGCTCCAACACCGAAAATTTCTCCAATCGCATCATCCGCTTCGGAAAGCCCAAAAGCCGTTGAATGAAATTTTCCTAAAACACACCAGTTTCCGGGTGTTGCGGCGGCAAAAGCCGTGATTAAGGGTTGATATTTGCTCATAGTCGTTCACTAAAAAATAAACAGACAGAGCCGCAACCCCAGAAGGAATAGGCTCCCTGTCTGGGTTAAAAATGGCAAATCAAGAAACTGATTCGCCAATAAGGTTTATGCCGCCAACAATAAATCCCGACTGATTCCAAATAATTCTGAACGCAGTTCGGACACATCGTTGATGCAAATCGATTGTGGAAATAAGTGACTGACATCGATACAAATGCCGACACCCACCAGTTCGATGCCGGTATTGATACAACGCTGAATGATAGCTTTGGTCAATAAACAGCCATTGTGGTAGTCATCCGGCTGCCCATCGGTCAATACCATGATCACTTTCCGTTCTTCACGGGTAGCAAGCACGCTGGATGCCGCATACCAAATAGCTGTATGCAGCGGTGTACCTCCATCCGTTATCGATGAAAAGGCCGAAGCATTAGGCCTAACCTTTTGCCCATGCCTTAACAACGGTGTGACATCGTCACTGTCACCATGTGGAAAACGGGTAATCGCCGGATTAACGCCGGAAATAGCCCCAGGCAACGTCACGCAGTTCAGAATCCTCATCGACATCCAAAGCAGGCAGATTAATTCGCTCACCGTCAGTATAGGCATCTTGACCACCTACCGATACTTTAACGCCAAACTTATTGCCCAAAGCGGCCGCAACAATTGGAAATGCGTTATTCAAAGTTTGATTTTTCATGATTTATCTCCAAAAATGAGGTAAACCATGAGCCCGAGAGGCAAATGACTTACCTCAAGGGTTAAAAGATTAAAAATTAACGTAGTAAACTGATATATTACGAATGTCGAAGTAATCTGACTGCATAGCTATCAGCGATAGTTAATTCGAGATTTTCAGTAAATTTCATAACCAACTCATAAAGCTCATGAGCATTGCAATTGTTAGGAATAAGCTGTCCTCCAGGCTCTAATATATTCCGTCCTTGACTATAGTATTGACCGGATAACAGACGGTTATAACCGTCATCTTTGCCAGAAAAATATACTTGAGCTTCCTTTGGGCCGACCGCGGATTTGTATCTTTTATAAGCTAAAGCCGCGCATGGTCTTTCAAAAAGAATCCAACCATTAGACTGCAGGTAGTTACAAACAAATTGCGTCATTTCTTCCATGGTATTTCCTTAAAAAATTGGCTAAACCACGCACTTTATGGGTATATGGCTTACACCAGGGGTTAAAAATTAAACTAGACGTGCGAAAACACTTTCTAGATATTCGGTATAAAATTTGCCTACAACTCCAGGCGCCGACTTGTCAGATGCTCGTTTAGTCCATTTATGCAAGCGTTCTTCAACGATTACTTTGGGACTTAACTTTACATCAACATCAATATTGGCAGAATTATGTAACCAAACACGTTGAATGGATTCTATTTTTCTTGAATTAAGACGCTTTGATATTTTTCGCCGGTAATGATGGAGAATTTTCGCAAATCTGTATTTCGATGAGCTTAAATTTTTATCAATCATTTCTCTAATAGCCGATAATTGATCTTCATTCAAAGCACCCTCTACATCTACATGCGGCATTGAAATACCCGCTAAATCTAGATGAAAAGAACAATATTCAATCCGAGTATTATTTCGGAATGGATTTAATGCAATATCAGAAAGAACAATTGCACAATATGCAACCGCTTTTTCCGGGCTTAATAAAACTGAACTCATGATTTTCTCCTGAAAAATTGGGACAAATCATGATCCCCTCAGAAGCATGGTTTGCCCCTTGTGGGTAAAAGTTACTTTGTGATTTAGACAGGTAATTTTCGCCTTTTTGCCTCGTAAAACTTCTCAACAGACATAGACTCAAGTAATGCTATTCGGCGTTGCAGGTTCACCAGCGCTTCGGCTTTTGCACGATTGAAAGACTCAATCTCGCCGCGGTTACCGTCTTCGTGCGGTCTGGGGAAAAAATAGCCATCAATAATATTGACGGTATTTTCCAGATCGTAGCGATTCATTGAACAATTCTGATCAAGAGAGCTGACTAACCAAAAATTGGGCGAGATCATTTCTAAAAACTGATTCACGGTATCGATAGCGCCCCGTTGTTGATCGGCTAGCTCAGCCAAATCCGGATCGTCTTCCATATCGGAATCGGTTGGGTCTAAACAGTTGCCCTCTGCAAAATTAACGACTATATCAAGCGCGTTAATCAATTCAGAAGTGATAGCGGTAACAGTGGATTGTTTAGCGTTTGTTTGCATAAAGGCCTTCCAATTTAAAAAAAATGGCGGCGAGAGCAAAACATCCCCTGCGGGATGAATGGCAACCCGCCGGGTGAAAGTAAAAAGAATCTAGAACCAGAAATCGGCTATAGCTTCTTCAGTAGAATTTGACTCAATTATCTCTGATGAATCCTGAGCATTCGAATCGGTGGTATTTTCAACCTGAACAGCAGCAGGTGCCTGAGACTTTACTGATTCGATGACGGTTTCTACCAGAGCGGTAACAGCGGCTGAGGCGGCTGGAACATTTGGGGCTTGCCGGCTGGCAAGAAAGTCATCAAAGCCTGGAAGGTCATCATCGTCGGCAGGGTCATTAAAAGCCTGCTCTGAATCAGCAACAGGTTCAACAACTTCCAACTGGGATATATCCAAATCGTTTTGATCGCTGTTTGCTTTAACCGTAGTGGTGTCAGCATCATCAGGATCAAATACGCCGTTTTCATCGTCATTGGCTATTGAAATGTTTTCCATCTGCAATAGACCGCTTCCATGACGTTTGATCTTGTCCGGATCGGACAATAACAAACCCAGGCTAAACAGACTGTTAAAAGCAACCCCGTTATAAGGCCCGCTTTTGGGTAGAGCGACCAGCACCGTATCGATTTTATCGACGACCGGCATGCAGCGGTGATCAAGAAAGCCTAAGCTATCTAATTTGTCCCGCATTCTGCGAAACGCATTTAACGTGCGGCCGGTGACGGTATCCTTACCCACAAAAGATCTATCAATTAGCTGATTGGCTTCCTGAGCAATTTCATGAAACAACTGCTCGCTCATGGAAGTTGTCCTGCGAATCAAAGAATCAACCGCCTGAGTTGCTATTGGTGCTGTTTCTGTTTCATCAGCTTGAGGCGCTGTTACCCGAAAAACTACATAATCGAAGCGTAACTTTTCGGCAACGGAATCGACAGGCTCAATCGCACGACGAATGGCGTCGCCAAATTCTTTATGACGCGCAATCCAATCTTCAGTATCCTGGTGATAGCTAGCCAAAAACTGCGCCTTTGCCTGATAAAACAGCTTGGACAGTTCATCGAGCTCATGAGTAATCCGCGGAATCTGGCCTCTTGGATTGGCAAACCCGCCGATAAATCGGGTGCCGGATTGCAGACAAATCCGTTCGGCTTCCTTTTTGATTCGGTTAAATTCCTTGAGTTTTTCAGGATCAACCGTTTTCTTGGTGCCGAGATACGCCAACTCTTCCGGTGGCAGTTTGGAACCATCAGCCAGAACTAAATCTTCGGGCTTCAATTTTTTCGAACTGGTCCAAAGATTGATATCGAGTTTAACGACATCGATTTGATCCAGGATCATTTCAGCGTTGTGTGACATAAAAACCTCCAAAAATTAAAAATCAGGAGGCAGATCGTCACCCCAGGGGCACGATGCTGCCCCAATGGGAAAAGTTAAAAGATGCTTCAGAAGTAAAAGTCTGCGATTTCGGAATCGACTGTAGACAGATCGATGCGTTTGTCGAGTAGCTTAGGCCCGGTCAAATACAAAGCATCGCCGTGCGGATTGGACAAATAAGCCAATACATCACGTAGATGTTCATTTTTGAATACATAGTCCTTTTGGGTGGGTATTGCAGGATGGGTAGCGTCCTCAAAACCTTCGACCATCATGCCAGCAGGTGCTTGAATGCCAAAAGTAGCGCCAATTGGAAATTTTTTAGGGTTTGATGTCATGGTGTTGTTCCTTAAGTTAAACTAAAAGAGGGAAACACCATGCCCATGCCAGGGAGGATATTTCCCCGGTTGGGTTGAATATTACGGCTAAGCCGTTTAAAAATAATCACGCCGTAGCGCTTAACAGGTTCCTTATTTAAAGTACTGAACTGGCACTTGATTTTGAGTTCTCTGAGAGAACTGCAAAAATCCGTCTTTCCGCAGCACTCTCTTAACGCGCTCTGGAAAGACGGTTATTGCGATTATGCAAAAAAACCGTCGAAAGATTAAGTTTGAAAGACACCTGAAATAGCGCGTCTTTCGATAGGATAGTTTAGTATTCAGGTTGCCAGCGGTCAGCGATGCGACGGCGATGCTTTTTTTAGTTTAACCATCGGACCATCGTTCCGTCATTCGTTCTGGCCGACATGGTCAAAATCCCCATGTTTTTAGATTGTCCAATACTTCGTTTGGAACCGGCGAATAGTCACGGATAGGCTCAAACGTTTCAGCGTCAAGGATTTTGGCGATGGTATAGCGGCATCCATCGTAGAGTGCGCCCCAATTGGCACCTGTTTTGATATGGATGACGATATCGTTTTGTCCGGGCCGGTTCGTAAACATACTGGGGTGTTTAACGATCCGGTAGGGATCAAAGGTTTTAACCAACGGTTGAAAAGTTGACATAAAATTCTCCAAAGAAAATGCGGGAGAACTTCTGTCCAGAGGGAAAGAAATTCTCCCTCGGTGGGTTAAAAAAGAATAGTTACGCGGTCACAGTGGATTGGGTTTCAGTTTGAAACTGTTTTGCAACCCACGGGACAGCTTTAGCCGCTAAGTCACGCGCCGATTCAAAATCGCCGGCCAGCACCGCTTGGCAAGCAAGCCTTGCAAAAGCTTGTTCTTGGATGGCAATGACTGAAGCGTCAGGTTTGGGAAACTCGGCAACTTCTTCCGCCGTAAACACGAGCGTTTCGCCTTCGGTTTCTTCATAGTCATCGAACAAAAGCGGCATTTCGGGTGTGTTTTCCCAAATGTCACCGGCATCGAACGCATCGCTGGCACAAATTATCGCCGCTTGTTCATTTTCCGCCTTTACACCGACTATCACGCGATGGCTGTAATCGATGCTATAGCTGACTGCATAGTTTTTTAATTCCGACATGGTGTTGCTCCAAAATATAAAAATGATGGGAAACACCGCCTGGATATCCGGGAAAGTGTTTCCCCGATAGGGTTGGTTAATGCAGTTTTCTTTGATAGATTTGCATGACGCGATCACGTATTTCTTCGTAATCGTATTCCAGCAACAGACAGCAGTTGATAAAACTAAACGGCAATTGTTTGTCGTTGGAATTGATCCAGTCCAAGGTTTCTTTTAACGTAGCCTGACTACATCTGCCATCCGCCAAATTCTTCAGAGAATCCTGTAATACACCATCGGCGCAAACCAGGATTTCTTGATCTGTCCATTCGATTTCTTCATCAATAGGTTCGGTAATAACCGCAGGTGATGGAAGAAATAGGGCGTCTTCATAAATCCAATCGTGATTCTTTGGGAATTTGGATCGTTTGATGCGTATGCGGATTCGATTGATACCGCGCCCATTCATCTTGCGCCTCCTGTTTAAAACCGGGAAACACAAGTACCCACGGGGTATTGGTGTTCCCCGTTGGGTGGTATGTGGATAATGATTTTTGGCTAAAACCAATAATCGTCGTTGTTTGAAGACACGATTTCGTCCATGGAATAAGGGACGGAAGCGCTATCTTCATCTTTGAGCGTAAAACGTGACCGCTCGGTCGAACTTTTCCTGAAGGGCTCCAAAAACGCCGGATCAAGATCAGGATGTAGCGATTTCAACACTGCCTTGTAATCGATGCTGCCTTGCTGCAGATAGCGGCTAACCCTGAGACCAGCGCTTTCGGCATGAGCAAAATCCCCCATCAGGTTTATAAACTGTTCTTCAAGAACGGTTTGTTCCTGAGTCAGCGCGGCAATTTTGGACTTGTAATCCAAGATCAACGCTTCGGCCTGATGGTATTGCAAAGCCCATTGATTCCAGCGATCGAGTTCCAGACCGGACGGTATGAAGATGTCTCGGGCGGGGTCTCTTTCAGGGGGCGTGTTGTTTTTCAAGCATTCCCAGAATTTACGCGCATCGAAAACCAGCTCAGCTATCAAAGCATCGTCTCGTGGAACAGGTATATCCAGGTACTCGTTGGCATCCAGGTAGAGCGATAGCCAACCCATGCTGGAACCCGCCACCAAAATCTGCTGCTGCACCTGCGGATAATAGCGCTGGTACAACTTGGATTGAGTCCTGTTCTGATGAGCATCGCGAAAATCTTCTTCAGTAAAAAAAGTCTCCTCGCTGTCATCGGCCATTTGGCTGTCACGAAAATTTTTTTCCGTTGGCGCCTTAATTTCCACCGGCACGCCCTGATCATCGATACCGTCAAACGATGCCCGTATAAATGGGTAGGCATCGGATTCGGCGCATAATGACAACAGAAGGGTATTATGCCGATCTTCAAAGGCGCTACGTGCGACAGGTTCCAAACGGATGCCGCGGCGAACATGCGGATTCCTATCCAGATTGATCGGCAGAATCAGCCCTTTCTTTTCAGCCCAGAGACGATACTTCGTCTTGTAAGGACTGCGCCCTAACACGACATCGGCTTCCGATGCTGAAATACCGGCATTCCGCCACGCATGCCAATCCGGCGTTCTTTGTGCAAGATCGACGATTTTCATGGCTCACGCTCGTGGTATTAGCCTACGCTTTTCACGGAACAGATCAGCTAAGCAGCGAAAAACGACTGGCTCAGCAAATTCACGATTATTGCGTCTAAACAATAAAAAACTTATGGTAATTATTTTCATGACATTCTCCCAAGAAGTAAGGGCGTCATGAAATCCCCGGCGGGCATCTATGACGCCCGGTAGGGTTGATTACTGGAAGGCTGAGCTTAACAAATCCATACAGGTCTGCTTGCCCAACAGGGCAGCCAGAAACAGTGTGGCGATTGAAAGCTGCGCCAATAAATACAAGAAGGCATTTCTGATCATGATGTGTCTCCAAATATAAAGGCATCATGAATTCCCGGATGGGCATAGATGGATGCCCGTAGGGGTTAAAGGAAATGGTTCAGTTCAAGGCTTCTTTTCCTTGAGCGGTTTGTTGCGGATGAGGTTTGGCGCCGGCAGCAGGGTTGGCGTTGGAACGGTTTCCCGTGCCATTACCATGACTCTTTGCTTGCGTTGAACTTCCGGAATTTGCCGCAGCTGCAGGTTTCTGATTAGGATTAGCATTGGTCAGAGGTTGCTGAGCGGCATTGAGCGGCGGATTTTCTGCTAACGGATTTGGAGGCAGAGGCAATGCAGCCTCGGCTTCAGCCTTAGCTTTATTGATCTCATTTTTCAAAAATATCAGATCGAATCCTGCGAACTTTTCTTCCACATAGTCCAGCGCCGCTACCCAAGATTTTTCTTTACGCGCACGGTTAACAAGCTTCGGCAACATTTGTTTGGCTGCGTCGCTGGCTTCCTGTACGGCTGTCGGGTCATCGATAACAACCGCCTGGCCTTCAATAATGCGTTCCGCCTCATCCTGGTCATAAATACCGGTGAAACCGAACGCCAGACGTGAACACTGGATCAAGGCTTTATGCCGCAACATCCGTTTGGTGTGCGATTGCCAGGGGCCGTTCAGCGTATAAGGCTGATTGTTTTTGATGCCCTGAAAAGGCGGTCGAATACACTTCATCCAGAAATTCCTTAATGCGGACGGGGTGAGTTCGGCCTTTACGGTAAATGACGCATTCAATGTAGGCAGGGCATGGTTTGGCGCCGGCCCAGTCATTGATCCAAATTTTATCCTCGATAAACTCAAGACCGTCCATGTCGGGATGCTGATTGATGATCCTGGACCATCCATCAACACTCACCACAGGGACGATGCCATTTTGCTTGTCGGGATAAGCAAAAATTTCCCGGATAAACGGATTCAGGCCATATTGATCGGCGACGATCAACAATGCCATCATCTGTTCATCGGTGACTTCACCTTCTTTCACTTTGAATGCCGTAGCTTTCAAGGTAACAAGCAGTTTATTTTCGTCAGCAAAATTGAATTTGTCGGCGAATTTAGCCACCAACGTTTGATTTGGTTTAACAGCCATGATGTAACTCCAAATATGTTAATAAAGGGAACACCATGAGCCCAATGGGACAAATGGCGTCCCGTGGGAAAAATGAGGGTGATTAATTCCGATGATTAAGAAATCATCAGCGTTTTCTAGAACGGACGGTCATCGTCCCAATCATCGTAATTCTCCATATTGCTGTAAGCAGATGGAGACGCCGTGTGATTGGAGGCTTGATTTGATACAGATTCAGCCGATTTTTGACCGAGCATTTTCAGGGTTTCGGCATGGATTTCAGTGGTATATTGATCTTGACCGTTGTTGTCCTGCCATTTACGGGTACGAATTGGGCCTTCAAATAAGGCTAAAGCGCCTTTTTTGAGGTAATCGCGGGCGATTTCAGCTAGATTTCCAAACAAAACCACACGATGCCATTCGGTTTTTTCTTTACGCTCGCCACTTGTGCGGTCTTTCCAGGTTTCAGTCGTCGCCACTCTCAAATTGGCAATAGCTTTTTGATCCTGGGTGTAACGAATTTCCGGGTCAGCGCCTAAACGGCCGATCAGGGTTGATTTGTTGTACATAATGCAGTCTCCTAAGTAGACAGTAGTAAAAAAGGAGAGCATTGCCCCAAAGGGAAAATGATCTCCCGGAGGGGTTAATTTGAAATTAAGTTGTCGATGCGCGTCTTGTGGCCGGCAATTGAATCCATCGCTGAATTCAAGCCATAAATGGCAGACGTAGCAGTCGCTACGCCATACAAAAAAAGAAAAATAAGCAAAGCAGTTTTCATCGTGGTTTCCTCATGAGAAGACCTGAGAAAACGCATGATTCCCAACCGGGAAAACAGACGTTTTCCCGGTTGGGTTAAATAAATTCACGGCAATGCCGCTTCAACAATCATCACGCCGAAGCGCTTAACGGGTTCCTTGTTTAAAGTGCTGAACTGGCACCTGATTTTGAGTTCTCATAGAGAACTGCAAAAAATTCCGGGTTTCCAGAATACTTTTGATCAGTATTCGGGAAACGCGACAAGGTCATTATGCTGATTGCAACTTGGATGTTAAGTTTGAAAGAGGTGGTAAAAAGCATGTCTTTCAATGGGCTGATAAAAGGAGCGCAGTTTTCAGCGCCTTTCGGGCTTAACAGTTAGAAAATGCGCAAATATCAACTGATCTAAGGCGCTATCAATCAGAAAGAGGCTTTTTTTCGGCGTTTTTTGATCGGACGGGGATATGCTCGAACAATAATCTATCCGGACTTTTGGATTTTTACGTTAAAACCATGTCCGGCAGAAAGATCATCAAAAAAGCAGAAGGCTCCGATAATTTACTGGTCATCCCCGGTCGACAATCTTTTCAGGCCAAGCAAATCGATTTGTTTCAGAATTTTTTAGTCAATAGCGACTATCAAAAAAAACCGCTCTCCAATACCATTGAGCTCTGGGATGTCTTGCCCAAATACTCCGTCTCTCCGGCTCAACAGGACAAAATGCGCACTAAGGAAGGCTTGTTACCCTTGTTGGAACGGGAAGTCAGCTTTTTCGGCAATGAGTATGCAGTCTATATAAAGCCCGCTTTACTGTCCGATGAAAAAGGTCGCGCCTACTACCCCGCCAACAGCGAGGAATTGATCGAGGATTGCCTGCGGAAGATTGCCACAGTGCAAGATCAATGCTTTTTTGATCAGGGACATAGTCATTGCGGGGTCAAATTCACCCTGCATCAATTACGTCTGGAGTTAAAAAATCAAGGCCATGCCCGATCCTACCAACAGGTGCTTAAATCGTTGACTATTTTGGCAGGAGCGGACATCGAAATACGCATGAAAAACAGAAAGGCCGTTTCTTTCGATAAATACTTGTCGCTGGCCGGATTTTCCAGAGAGGCCCGCCTGGATAACCCTGACTCGATGTGGGTTGCCTACTTCCACCCCCTGGTCTACAAAGCGATGGCCAATGTTGACTATCGGCAATTCAATTTCCAACTGATGATGGCGCTCAAATCACAGTTGGCTCGTTGGCTGTATAAGCGTCTGGCACATTACTATACCAATGCCGGTCCGCTGTCGCCCCTCAGGATGACGCTGCTGGACATTCAAAGGGAAAGCGGCATGCTAACAAGGGTTAGAACAGGCAATGCCGTAATAGAACTGGAGGAAATTTTTCAGGCGCTGATCAATGAAAACGTGTTCAAGAATTACGAAAAAATCAAAGACATTCGCGGACCTAAAAACAAAATCGTTGACGTGGAATATTTGGTTTCTCCACACCCGGAATTTATCAAATCGGTCAAAGCGGCGAATCGGCGGCAAGCCGACGACAAACTCAAAATCGCCGCCCCCATTATTGCAACCCAGTAGTTTCTGGGTGCAACGACGGTAGTTTTTGGGTGCAACAGCGGTAGCTTCTGGGTGCAACAGGAATTTTCAGCCAAATTTTGTCCAAAAATCGGCCATCAGACGGTAGTTTCTGGGGGCAACAGAATCAAAATGCGGTAGTTTCCAGGTGCAACAGAATTTAAAAGCGGTAGTTTCTGGGTGCAGCACGAGTCAAAAGCGGTAGTTTTTGGGTGCAACTAAAAATTGAAAGTAGTTTCTGGGTGCAACTTCCGGTAGTTTTGAGGTGCAACTAGCCAAGTAACACTCTGTTTAGCATAATTTTTTGTCAACCCTCCTTTATATCCTTCCTTTATTCCTTTTATTCCTTGTCCCTGCCTTAGACCCAGCGTTTTAGCAAAATCAAAATAGGCTTTTTTACGGCGTCTTTCGATGGGATAGAAATCGGAAAAGTTGTTTAGCATCGTTGCTTATTCAGGATCAAAATTAATTGTTTGGTCGCAGTGAAAAAGGGCGACTCGCAGAATTTTTGCTGAAAAAAGCCCCGTTGCATTTTTCAAGTCCTGTTTTAAGGTAATCACAAAAACACAGTAAACAGGAGTTTGAAACATGATTACCGCTGAATCCATTCGTAAAACCGTCGAAAGCCGTATTGCTGAAATGGTCGAATCCCGGCATGAGTATTTAAAACATGGAGATTTTTTAACGAGCCTAGGTATTTCAGTACGCAACAATTTGAATCTGCATCATTGTCTGGAAAATGTTTTTTCAAATTATTTGGATGTTTTGTGCGGAAAATTGAGTCAGGAAAACGCGGACGGTACACCGGCTAAAATTGCTGTAGACCCGGCTTTTTATCAGTTATTCACTCACCGCGATCAAAGAAATAAAGCGTTATGCGAGCTTTTTTTTCAACATCATGACGGTAATCTGGAATCCGATCAGGCATTAACCAAAACCTATCTGGATGCGGTTGCCTTTTCCGACATTAGCGAGGCCATCAACCGGCAATTGTCCGAACTGGTGGATACCGGGCTGCATCTATTCGCCAGAAAAATGATCGATACCTTTAATCTATCGAGTTTTGATGGCTATTACTCGCCCTATCGCAAATCCGGCCGGGTGATTTGCCAAGCCTGGTCATTCAATTATCACGATGTTTATAAGAAATTGCCTGAACTGTTGACTGTCAACAATGCCTTGCAGCGTATCGAACAGGATGCCGTTCTTTCCTTCGGAGCCGCATTGGACGACTACATCACCGCAGCCAAAAATCTGGGCTATCAATGCGAAAAAATCCCCTATCGCAGCATTTTCGGCAAAGGCGGTCATTTAGAGATTCATTGCTACAAAGACAAGCATGAATACCGTTTTAGCCAAGCAGGCATGGACGCCATTTTGGCGTTTTTAATGCTCAACGGCGAGTCGGAAACCGCTGAAAAACTCATGAGCAAACTGAACATTGCGGAGGCCGCGTAATGTTGCAGCAGTTCTTACCGGCCGAACTCGATTTGATTCAATCAAGGGGCAGCACGGCTCAAAAAGCCGGATCTTTGGCCGGTCTGCATGAAAAGCGCAAGGAAACGCTGTCTCAATTCTTTACCCCGGCCTGGCTGGTGAAGTTTATCTGGCAAGCCCTATCGCCGGCTTTTCAGGATGACACTTTTCACTTCAGCTTGTTCGATAACAGTATCGGCGCGGCCAGTATGTTCAGGTTTGCCGATCCGGCCAGGTTCCATTTGTACGGGCTGGATGCCGATGGCGATCTGGTGTCGGCCCTGGTTAACGTGTTGGACAAAAGCCCCTATCGGTTTGATGTGGTGCAGGCCAGCATGGAACAGGTCGAAATTGGAGAAATTCAGCGCCGCGCTAATCAATCCGCCGTTCAGCATCCCATTATCCAGTCCGTTTCTCAAAGCTTTCCCAGGAATTACCCATTATGGCAAGCATGGCCCGGATACATCGGCTGTTTCGCATGAATACGCCTTGGCGCAGGCTTTGGCGCATTGCGACATCGTCGCCGCCGTGCTGCCGCAAACCACCCAGCAGGTGATCGAACAAAATCCCGACTTTTACGGCAGATTAAGGGGCGTGTTTGCACTCCCAAGCGATACTTTCAAGGCTGAAAACGTGCAGTCCGTAAAAACCGATTTGCTGATTTTTGGGCCGAAATTGAACGGGCCAGCCGCCAAGGCGCCCGAATTTATCCGCATCAAACGCGATAATATCGATACAGATTCGCTGCCGCCACAACTTTTTCAACTTTCCTGCCGTTCTGTTGGGGGACTCGGTTTAAGCCGGCATCCGATACGTAACATCGGCATCGAGACGAGCAAACCGGTGATCACGACACCGGTGACGGGCAATAAAACAGTGATCCTGGATAGGGCCGGACGCTGGATTAAATTGAAGTTTGCCGATGGCGCCACCGAAGCGCGGGTAATGAACCTGCTGTATCAAACTCGGCTGTTTTCGGATCACACCCATAAATACCCAAGGTTTACCCGATACAGCGGACAATTCAAGCTGAATCTGGATGTCATCGCCATGCAAGCTGACCCATTCAAGGCCTTGTCCGAGGTGTGCAGCATCATTCGGGAAGTGGACGGCTGCCCCATTGTCACGGCGCAGCTGACCAACGGTTTAAAAGCGGTCATTGCCGAAAATCGAAAAATGGCTATTCCTTATGGTCGCACTGTTTACCGGAAAGGCACGCCAAGCTTTCAGGCAACCGCTAAAAAAATGGGCTTGATCAATCGGCAGCAAAGAGGGGCAGCGGTTAAAGCCGGGGAGACTATCAAAGCGACTCGGGTTGATTCAGGTGGATACACGGGATTCCAGGTGGAAACCGGAAAAGGCATCTTTGATTGCGAACATGATACCTTCTTCTCGTTGTTCACCCCGGAAAACGAAGCGTTAGACGCCGGATACTGGGAAGAAATTTATCCGCCGATTGCCGAAGCCTTTCCGGCAGAAATTGAGCGCCTGAAAACCAAAGCCAAAACATTGGGCATCCATCGCTGGCTGACCTGGGATTACCAGATGGAAGACCTGTGCGAACTGGCCTTTAGGCCCAAAGGCGGCATCTGCGGCTGGCAGATGGCCTTGGGTAAGTCCCGGTTGGCGATTGCTTTAGCGCTGCTTTTGAACGGGAAATCCTTGATTGTGCTGAAATCGAGATTGATTCCGGAAATGGTCAACGAGTTTGTAAATCTCGGCTTTAGCGATTATCGGGTGATCAAAAGCCAAAACGATCTTTCTCATTTGGGAAAAATCAACCTGATCAGCTATGAACGCTTGAAACGGCCCATCGATCCGCGCTATCCCAAGTTGACCTTGGCAAAATTTCTGCGGAAGAAAATTAAGAATGTGTTGTGTGATGAAGGCGGTTTGCTGGCCAACAGGCAATCGCTGCAAACCCAGACGGTTTGGCAGATCGGCGCAGAGCGCAAATACATCCTGGACGGCACGCCCTGCCCGAACTATCCCCGCGAAATGTTGAGTCTGGCGGCCTGGTGCATGGGTGAAGAAAGAGCCTATCAGCCTTATTCCATGTCCGGTGGCTACATCGAACCGCGGCTATTCAATAGCGCCGAATTCCAGCCGACCGGCAGAGACGAATTCAACCGCCGTTATGTGACGATAGAATGGGCGACCAATGAGTTTCTGGATAGCGGCGTAGGCGCCAAACGGGAAGTACCGAAAATCAAATCCGCATTCCTGGCGGATTACCGGCATTGGATGGCACCGATGGTCAAGCGCCGGGTACAGCAAGAGCCGGCAGTGAGCCGTTACGTTCATTTCCCGGTACCGGAATTACGCGAGCCCATTCATGTTGACTGGGACATGGATCATTTGCTGCTATATGTAAAAACGGCGGAAGAATTCGCCGATTGGTATCGCAATTACGCCGAGGATAGGAAAGAAGAAGGAAAAACGTTGAACCTGACGATGATCCTGGCCCGATTGGAAGCCTGTTTCAAGGCGGCGAACGTGCCTAGCGCCGTATCCGGCTACGGCAAAGGGTTTCAATGCCTGACCACAAAGGAAAGGGCTTGTCTGGAACTGATTGTAACTGAGATTGAAAAGGGTTTGCGGCCTATTGTGTTTGCCAAAAACCCGGTGGTTCTGCGCCGACTGGCGGCTGAGCTTAACAAGCGAAACATCAGCCATTTGGTGTTCACCGGCGAAGAAACCATCAAGCAACGTACGGCAAAACTCAACGATAGAATCCGACATGGAAACGATCAGGCCATGCTGGCGAGCCTGGGCGTGACGCAGGACGGTCTAAACCTTCCGATGCTGAATAGCGTGATTTTTTATAACCGCTCGTACAAAAGCCGTGAGGAATTCCAAGCGATTTACCGGCTGATCCGGCCACAACAAAAAAGCCAGGTTGCCTGCCATTTTCTGCATTTGCAAGGCAGTATCGACGATTACATGGGACAGTTAATCCAATGGAAAACGCTGGCCTCGGAAAGCGGGCTGGATTATGGCGAGCAGTCGGACGATCAGGAGTTTGTCCACTTTGACGCCTATATTTATCGGTTTATCAATTCGATTCCGGAACTGAAAGAAAAACTGGATGCCATGAAAAAAATTGCTGCTTAGCGAAACAGCAACAGATTTCCAAGCCAATCGATCTGGTGTGAGTGACAACAATTTCAAACGACACTACTATTAAAAATGAGCCTAAACCATCGCGTGATTAAACAAATCAGCTTGAACGAAAACAGCCGTGATCTGGTTATCCAGTTTCGCGGCAGTTCGTCGGCCATCGAAGCCAAAGCGCTTGAATTCAAAAAGGACGAGGCCGGGAACGTGGTTTACCTGCTTTTGGACCGGCTGATTCATAAAGCCCATGAAAACCTGTTTGAATGCTATTTGCATGAGAGTTGGGAGCATGGGTTTTCGGTGTCCGGGTGTTATGTCACAGAGCTTAACCGTACTGCGATGGTTTGATGCGATTGCATTTTTTCCGGCTAAACTATGGCAATACTTCATTGTGATGTACTCCCAGCCGGATGTCGGCTGAAAATGCCCAGAAGCACTATCAAATTTTTGGGGTAACAAAGGAATTATGGAACTGATCTGGCAGCGATTTTATGGCTGAACTTTTTCGAATCGTCCCTCGGAAATTAAAATCTCAAGATCATAGCGATCTTATTCAAACTGAACGATAAATTAAAAAATAGGAAACGATATGTTCGATCTTGAAGACAAATCCCCCGAAGAATTGGAAAAAATCATTGCGGACGCACAAGCCCAGTTGCAGGAAAAGGAAAAAAGCTTCCGAAAAGAAAAAATCGCGCAAATCAAGGAATTGGCGGCTTCAATCGGTGCAACCGTTGAAATTCATTTCGATGAACAAGGCAAATCCAGAAGAGGCGGCAGAAAGGGAAAAGTTGCCGCAAAATACGGGAACCCGGCCAATCCTAGCGAGACATGGACAGGCCGGGGCGTAACGCCAAAATGGATGCAGGAATTGATTGCCGCCGGCCATAGCAAAGAAAAACTCATGATTTCAAACCAATAAAGCATCTACGTTACCGTCTGATAATTGGAGATAATAAATAAACCAAAGTCTCAGGCATTAGACCTTGCTATCGATTGAAGAAAAATTAAGGAGAACGTTTTTGACACTGACCAGCCAAACAGGCTATCACCAACTGCTGCAGCGCATCACCGATAAGCGATCTAGCCAACTCACTTTTCGGCTGGGCCGGGGCATTTTGGGCAAGTGTTGCCACAATTAAGTTGGTTACTTTGTCATGGGGACGTGGCTATAAATCACTTTTGATTCCGCCATTATTGATGATATGTCTGGCAACCATTGTTTTTGTCTTGCTTCCTGGCGATTGGATGGGTGAGCAGCGTTTCGCGACTCTGATTTACCCTGCGGCATACCTTATTATTTCAACTTCTATTTTAACCTCACCTCTCCACGCTGCTTTTAAGGTGGCGTTAACCTGCTCTTTTCTGGTATTTTCAGGTTGGCACTCACTATACCGCATTGGGGGGTTTATCGATCAGCCTGTTATTTCCATGAAAGAAGTCGAGGATCGCAGTCGCCAATTTGAATCGTGGGCATCTACGCTTGGAATTGAGCATGCATCCATAATGACTGCGGATGTCGGCGGCATCTTATGGCGAAATAGACTTGAGCTGGTGGACAGTGGAAAGCTGACGGATCGGTTAATGGCCAAGTCGATTGGAGAAAGCAACCCAAAATCCGATATTCAAAGTCTTCATAATTACGTTTTTGATGTAAGGAAACCGACTTTTATAGCAACTCGGGCTTATCATTCTTGGATACTACCCTTAGATAATGATCCACGGTTCCGCCGCGATTACATACCTATTCGCGAATATAAGGATGGCTGGATACTAAATCGCTATGGCGAAGAACAATTTTCCGGTGATTATGTCAGGCGAGACAATATATTGTCTCAAGAGACATTGGCGATTATTCAAAAAGAAGCCGCCAGTCAGAACTACCCATTCTGCAAAGAATGTCCGCCCTACGAAAAATCGCATTGGAACGTTCAATAATTGAGGAATTTTAGATATGCTTAACAGATTCAGAATTGCGATATTTACAATCTTTTTGACTTTTTATGGATTCGTAGATGCAGTTGAAATCCTCGAAGGGAAAGTTGTTGGCATCCATGACGGTGATACCGTCACTTTGCTAATTTCCGGCAATCAGCAGGTTAAAATCCGGCTAGCCCAAATAGATGCACCGGAGCTCGCCCAAGCTTTCGGTCAAAAATCCAAGCAATCGTTGTCTGATATGGTTTTCAACAAAACCATTCAGGTAGAAAAAGAAACCATCGACAAATATGGCCGGACGGTCGGCACGATCTCCGTGGATGGACTAGACGCCAATAGAGAACAGGTTAAACGCGGTATGGCCTGGGTTTACCGGCAATACCTGCACGACCAAAGTCTGTTGGACGATGAAGACAATGCTCGTGAATCCAAAGTGGGTTTATGGGCTGATTCAAATCCGATGCCACCTTGGGAATATAGGCATGGCGGAAAGAATGCTAAAGTAGTCAAAGTTTCTCAGCCACCAAAAGTCGAGGTTACTGACTCGAAGTTAAGCTTTACTTGTGGCGACAAGCGCTATTGCAAGGAAATGGCTTCATGCGAGGAAGCTGAATTTTATCTTACGCAATGTGGTTTAAATCGGTTGGATCGAGATGGTGACGGTGTGCCTTGCGAAAGTATTTGCAAAAAATCCAGATGATCTTTGGATTCCAAATTTAAAGAACTCTATAAATACAGATGAAGCAAGAAGATAGATTGCCATTGAGCTATATTGAACGACTTGAAGAAGTCCTTGATATTTCGTGGCGCATCTTAAAATCTCGTTTCATAGACGGACGCCATATAATATCAAAAGAAGCGCCATTCCAGCACTATTTTGCCAATATTATATCAACAATAGGTGAATCTTACTGTTCAGAACGAACTGATATGTTTTTAGTTGATTTGGAATATAAAGTTCCTGATATTAAAGATAAAAATAAATATATTGATATCACTTGTGAATTTGTTAATAAAAATGCAAGCTGTGCGATCGAGCTTAAATTCAAAACTGACAAACAAGGCGCTCAAGACCACGGAAGAATTGATGCTTTTGTTGATATTGAAGCATTAGAATTAGTTTGTAAGGAAAATTTTGGTATCGGTCGTTTTTACATGATTACCAATAGCACCCCTTATATTAACCAATCAAAGAAAGGCGTTGGCACAGTTTTCACGACACATGATGGCGGTTTAATAAATCCCGATATATATCAATATGAAAGCAAGGGAAGAGAAGATGTTAACGAAGTAGATGTGTTGATTGTTGCCGGCGATATATTCGATTCTGCCAACCCATCAGCGGCTTCCCAATCACAGCTTTATGACTTTCTGGTTAAAGCCAGAACAGCTTTGCCAACACTTAATATCATTTTAATCGGTGGAAATCACGATTCAGCATCAAGGTTGGATGCTCCTTCTCCGATCTTAAACGCACTTGGTGTTCACGTTAGGAGTAGTGTTGTGGTGGTAGGGTGTTAGCTGATAGAAGAAATTATCACGTTTTAGCTGTTTGATAGAACATTTAGCTGTTTAAATAAATACAAACTAGGATTATATGCTGATAAAAAATATCCAAAAACTCCGTAATTACGGAATTTTTCAAAACTATTTAAACACTAATACAGAGGATTTTGGGAAATATAATTTGTTCTACGGTTGGAATGGAAGTGGCAAGTCAACACTTTCCAATCTGTTTAGATGTATTGAAAATCGTTCCCTTTCACTCGATTTTCCGTCTGCAGAATTTACTATAAATAATGATGTAGGCGTGCCAATAACACAAACCAATATTGCCGGTTCACTTCTGAATATTTACACATTTAATCACGATTTTATTGAAAATAATATTTCTTGGGATAGTGTGGTTAAAAGTATTTTGCTGGTCGATCAAGAGAAGATTTCTGAACGTGAAAAACTTGAAACATTGAAAAATGATCAACAAATTGACAACGATGCGCACGTTAAAGAAGTCCAGGAAATTTCTCGGTTAGATACAAATATTTCAAGGTTTGCCAGTGATAGTGCAAGACACATGAAAACAAGTCTTCAGTCTATTGATACGAATGATAGATATTACCTAAATTACGATAAACGAAAATTCGAAACATTCATTGATGAAAATATTAATGATACCAAGCTGGATGGCTTGTTACTCACAGAAGAGCAAATCATAGCACTAACAAACGCTGCAAAACCAGATCAAAAACCAGCCATTACATTTAGCCTCCAGAAAATAAGTGATAATATTTATATCAAAGCTAAAGAACGACTTGATGAATTATTAAAAACTAGCGTTGTTAGTCAAACCATTACTTGATTAGCAAGATACCTCAGCCGAACGAAGCCAAGCAGCAGGACGGGGTCCAACGGTTGCCGCCGCCACGAGAAGTCGAATTGGCAGGGTATCGAGCTGTAATCGTCGATTAAAACGAAACTCAAAAGCCGCCAAGTAGCGATAAGCATATTTGGCGAAGTTGAATGAATGATAAGCACCGCCCAGACTGGTTTTGAGATTGCCCAGGATGGTGTTAATCCACTGAAATTCAGGTAGATCTTTGGGTTTACGTCCACCCGCAACGATGACATCATGCTGACAACCGGCTTCTGTCACCCCGGCAAAACAGGCGAGGCCATCAGAAAGTACAGTGCAATCTGAAACCAGATTCTCTCTGGCCCACTGAGCAATCGCTTTGAGTGTAAATCCATTCACTGGCATTAATTTGAGATACCTGGGATGTCCATTTTCATCCAGTGATAGTGCCGCCACAAAGGGCACCTTGTTTTCAGAACCCCGTCCGGCCTTGCCACCGCTAAGCTCGCCGCCGAGATAGGCATCGTCAATCTGGATTTGGCCGCTGAGCGGATATCTTGTTTCACGTTCGGACATGGCCTCCATCAACTTATGTTGAACAAGCCATGCGGTGTGGTAGCTGACCCCCAGATATCGCTTTAGCGCGAGCGCTGACAAGCCTGTCTTCGCTTGACTGATAAGATAGATCGCCAGAAACCAGATCGTTAGCGGAAGCTTGGTACTCTGGAACAGCGTACCGGCGATGAGAGAGGTTTGATGTCGGCAACTCGTACACTGGAACATTTTGAGCGATCCTATCAGGAATTCACAACAATTCGTGTCTTCGCAGCAAGGGCATACAAAGCCGTCAGGCCAGCGTGATTTCTGCAGAGCCGCTTCACATTGGGCTTCGGTGCCGTAGTGTTTTAGAAACTCAGGCATAGACATGCCGGGTTGAAACTGAATACGATTGATTGACATGGTGCACCTCTTTGATGGACTGTGCTCAGTCTACGCGCTTTGCTGTGGCTCGGCTGAGATATCTTGCTAATCAAGAACCATTAAGCGACTTGCTGATAACAACGACCTGAATCCGTGTTCAAATTTGGACAATATCATGTAAGCCAATGATAAATAAGGTATAATGTAGATTTTCTGTGTTCACCCATTTTGATTATGGCACAATTTAAGCTGAAAGAATCCAAGAAGGAACTGACTTCCTATGCCGGGCTGTCGTTGATCGGCCAATGCCTGGAAGCGGTCAATGTCGAAGCGGTAGTGGACGGACAAATTCCGGTTTCGCTCGGGATCAAGACCTCGGATTTATTGAAAACAATGGTCGGATTGTTGTGTATAGGCAAAAGCGACTTCGAAGCGGTTAAGCCGTTTCGTGAAGACCGTTTTTTCAAAACGGCATTGGCTGTTCGTAAAGTTCCCGGCAGTGTCTGGCTGCGGCAGCGTCTTGATCGTGTCAGCGGCCGCCTGCTGGAGCCGTTGGACGAATGTTCGGTTCGGCTCATTGAACGGACACAAGCCCCGATCACACTGCATAAAGGCTATGTCTGCTTGGACATGGATACTTTTGTTATGGATCAGAGCGGGACCAAGAAGGAAGAGGTAAGCCGAACCTATCAGGGTGTGGATGGGTATACGCCTGTAGCGGCCTATCTGGGGAATGAAGGCTGGTGCATCGGCCTGGAGTTGCGTCCTGGTCGCTGGCATTCATCGCTGGAGATTGATTATTTTCTAGAGCGGCTATTTCCCCGTGTCGAGCGTTTGGTTGCGCCGAACTTGGCGGTGTTATTACGCAAAGACTCCGGGTTTGATAGCGCCAAACTGTTATTTGCCGTCGCTGATGAGAAAGTGCGCTGGGCGGCAATCGATCGAAGTTTTGACTATTTGGTTAAGTGGAATCCCAGGCGGCAAGATAAAACAGCCTGGGTAGAAAAGGCGGAAGCAGCCGGTGCCTTTGTTGAAAAGCGTCCAGGTAAACGGGAAGCGTTAATGACACTGATGGTGGATCGCGCCTGGAAAAAACAGACTCGCCCTTTCAGGCTGGTGATACGGATCATTGAACGCACGATCAACAAGCACGGCCAGATGCTATTGCTGCCAGATGTCGAACTGGAAGGTTGGTGGACGAGTCTGGATGAACCCGAAGAAACCGTCATTGAACGCTACCGCGACCACGGCACCCATGAACAATTTCATTCGGAATTCAAAACGGATCTGGATCTGGAGCGTTTACCTTCCGGTAAGTTTGAGACCAACGACTGTCTATTGAGAATGGGCATGTTTGCCTACAATTGCTTACGGCTGATTGGTCAACTGGGCCTGACAGGCGACTTGGCGCCGATACGTCACCCGGCAAAACGTCGGCGGTTACGAACCGTGCTACAAGAAGTCATGTACCGCGCGGCGCAGGTGATCCACAAAGCTCGGCAATGGTGGCTGGACTTGGGGCATGCCTCGCCAGTGGCAAAAGTATTCGCTTATTTGCAAGAGCGATTGGTGGCGCAACCGGGCTTTGCATCGGGATAAACTGGGCGAAAGCTTGAAAGGCTGGGTATAGGTTGATTCTCTGGGCAGAGAAGAGGTTTGCTTGTCTTTGTGGCTGGTTTTTCGGACAACAATGGCGGCAACGCGACAGAAGAGGTTGATTTTTGCGACTGAGGGCTTGATGTACGACGTTTAAGTTTCGGTGGGCGGTAGGTTTCTTTAAAAAACGCGCTGAAAATGCGGCGGGCATCCCTTAAACCGAAAGGAACACGGATTC